>DYFV01000028.1 GCA_020725025.1 Azoarcus sp. | reverse complement strand
GAGCACCTGCGAGGTGCAGATGTTGGAGTTGGCCTTCTCGCGGCGGATGTGCTGCTCGCGCGTCTGCAGCGCCATGCGCAGCGCAGTCTTGCCGCGCACGTCCTTGGAGACCCCGATGATGCGGCCCGGCATGGCGCGCACGTTGGCCTCGCGGGTGGCGAAGAAGGCCGCGTGGGGGCCGCCGAAGCCCATCGGAACGCCGAAGCGCTGGGCCGAGCCGAGCGCGATGTCGGCGCCCATGGCACCGGGCGACTTCAGCAGCACCAGCGCCATGAGGTCGGTGGCGACCGCGCTCACCGCGCCCCTCGCCCTGAGCGCAGCGATGGTGTCGGTGAGGTCGACGATCTCGCCGCGCGCGTTGGGGTACTGCAGCAGGGCCCCGAACACCTCCTCGTCGGCCGCTGCGGTCGCCGGACCGAACACCAGCTCGAAGCCGAAGTAGGCCGCGCGCGTCTTCACCACGTCGATCGTCTGCGGGAAGCAGGCCTCGTCCACGTAGAAGCGGTTCGACTTGGCCTTGCTCACCCGCCGGGCCATGGTCATCGCCTCGGCCGCGGCGGTCGCCTCGTCGAGCAGGGACGCATTGGCGAGCTCGAGCCCGGTGAGGTCGATCACCATCTGCTGGAAGTTGAGCAGCGCCTCCAGCCGCCCCTGGGCGATCTCCGCCTGGTAGGGCGTGTAGGCGGTGTACCAGCCGGGGTTCTCCATCACGTTGCGCAGGACCACCGGCGGCGTGTAGGTGCCGTAGTAGCCCATGCCGATGAAGGACTTCTTGACGGTGTTTTTCCGCGCGATGGCGCGCAGGCGCTCGAGCGCCTCGTGCTCCGGCACGGGAGCGTCCAGCGGCAGCGGCGCATCGAGGCGGATGTCCGCCGGCACGGTCTGCGCGATCAGCTCCTCGAGGCTCGTCGCGCCCACGGCCGCGAGCATCGCGGCGATCTCCCGCGGATTGGGGCCGATGTGGCGGTGGAGGAAGGCGTCGCGCTGTTCGAGCGCGGCGAGCGGCGCGTAGAGGGCTTGATTCGGCATGGCGATGGCGGCGGTGGAAGGAGGGAACGACTTATTCGGCGATCTCGGCCTGGTAGGCGGCAGCGTCGAGCAGGCCGCCCGCGGCACCGGCGTCGTCCGGACGCAGCTTGAAGAGCCAGGCAGCGTAGGCGTCGGCGTTCACCGTCTCGGGCGCGTCGACGGCCGATTCGTTGGACTCTAGGATCTCGCCCGAGACCGGCGCATAGATGTCGGAGGCGGCCTTCACCGACTCGATCACCGCGCAGGCGTCGCCGGCGGTGACCTTGCGGCCCGCTTCCGGCAGCTCCAGGTACACCACGTCGCCCAGGGCCTGCTGCGCGTGGTCGGTGACGCCGATGGTGAGGGTGCCGTCCGCTTCGACGCGGACCCATTCGTGGGACTTGGTGTACTTGAGTTCGGCGGGGACGTTGCTCATGGGAGGCTCCGAGTCTTCTCTTGGTAGGTGGGGCGAGGGGCCGGGGCCCCGCTTCAGGAAACCAGCGCCTTTCCGTTGCGCACGAAAGGCAGTTTCACGGTGCGCGCCTCGAGGCGGCGGCCGCGGACGTCGACCTCGACCGTCTCGCCGGGCGCGGTGGCGAGCGGCAGGCGGGCGAAGGCGATGGATCTCTCGAGGGTGGGCGAGAAGCTGCCGCTGGTGGTCTCGCCTTCGCCGTGGGCGGTGAAGACCGTCATGTGGGCGCGCAGCACGCCCTTGTCCTCGAGGACGAGGCCGAGCATCGTGCGGCTGGCGGGCGCGGCGAGCAGGGCCGATTTGCCGACGAAATCGCGTGCCTCGTCCTTGAAGTCCACCGTCCAGGCGAGCCCGGCGTCGAGGGGCGAGACCTGCTCGTCCATGTCCTGACCGTAGAGATTCATGCCGGCCTCCAGGCGCAGCGTGTCGCGCGCCCCCAGTCCGCAGGGCTTCACGCCGGCCGCGGCGAGCGCATTCCACACCTCGGCCGCGCGGCTGGCCGGTACGGCGATCTCGAAGCCGTCCTCGCCCGTGTAACCGGTGCGTCCGACGAAGACGTCGCCGACGGCGGTGCCCGAGAAGGGCTTCAGGGATTCGGTGGCCGGACGCAGCTCGGGCAGCGCCTGCCAGGCCTTCTCGCGCGCGTTCGGCCCTTGCACCGCGATCATGGCGAGGTCGCGCCGGCTCTCGAGGCTCACGTTGGCGCTGGTCGCCGCGATGCGGCGGCGCATCCAGGCCACGTCCTTGTCGGCGGTGCCGGCGTTCACCACGATGCGGTAGCGCTCCTCGCCGCCGCGATACACGATGAGGTCGTCGATCACCCCGCCCGCGTCGTTCAGCATGCAGCTGTAGAGCGCCTTGCCCGGGGTCTGGAGCTTGAGTACGTCGTTGGCGAGCAGGCCGCGCAGGAAGGCAGTGGCGTCATGCCCCTCCAGGTCGAGGGCAAGCATGTGGGAGACGTCGAACATCCCGGCGTCGCGGCGTACGGCGTGGTGCTCCTCGATCTGCGAACCGTAGTTCACCGGCATGTCCCAGCCGGCGAAATCGACCATGCGGGCGCCGGCGGCGGCATGAACGGCATGAAGCGGGGTGTGTTTGGACACGGAACGGCTCCTTGGATGGGGGCTTCAGGCGACGTAGACGAAAAAGGGCGCCGCCCGAGCCAGCGAGCCGCGCCCCATCTGTCCCTTGTACCTGAGAGATTCCGACATCGCGCCGGGTGCCCCTTCGGTGGATACGCCGGCCACGGCTCTCGCCGGCGGCCCGCATCGCTCTCCAGACTTGCGTTCCGTCGGCGGTCCTTTTTGCCTGAGCGATTCCGGGGGGTTACGCCTTCGGCGACTCTCTCGGGGAGAGTGCTCTCCCGCGCGACGGTGCGGACGATAGCATTCCTGCCCGGGCCCTGGCAACGGGCCGGAACCGGCCCCGCGCATGCCGGGGGCGTTTGCTATCATCGTCCGCATGAGAGCCTCCCGAAGTACCTTCGTCGAGTTGCGCGGCATGCGCCACCACTTACGCGAGTGGGGCGAGCCGGGTGCGCCCCAGATCTTCCTGCTGCACGGATGGGGAGACGTCTCGGCGAGCTTCCAGTTCCTCGCCGATGCGCTGGGGGACGCGTGGCACATCGTCGCGCCCGACTGGCGCGGCTTCGGACAGTCGGCGCGGGGGGCGGATGCCTACTGGTTCGCCGACTACCTCGCGGACCTCGACGCGATCCTGGCCCGCTGCTCGCCTCATCAGCCGGCGTTTCTCGTCGGACACAGCATGGGCGGCAACGTCGCCTGTATGTATGCGGGCGTGCGGCCGGCGCGGGTGGCGAAGCTCGTCTCGCTCGATGCCTTCGGCCTGCCCGACCGCCCCCCCGAGGAGGCGCCCGGGCGCTACGAGAAGTGGCTGAACGAGCTCGCGGCTCCGCCCGGCTTTCGCAGCTATCCCGATGCGACCGCCTTCGCGCGACGCATGTTGCGCGACAACCCGCGGCTCGATGCGGCGCGCGCCGAGTTCCTGGCCGCCCATCTCACCGAGCCGGACGGGGAGGGCGGGGTACGGCTCGCCGCCGACGCCGCCCACCGCAACGTGCACCCCATCCTCTACCGGCGCGCCGAGGCCGAGGCGTGCTGGCGGCGGGTGCGCGCCCCCACCCTGTGGGTGGTGCAGTCCGATCCCGCCTGGCGGCGTGCGCTGGGCATCACGGACGCCGTCTACGAGGCCGGCAAGGCCTGTTTCCGGGACTTCCGGGAGGCGGTGATCGCCCACAGCGGCCACAACATGCACCACGACCAGCCCGAGCGGCTGGCCCGGATCATCGAGGAGTTCCTGCTGTCCGATACGGCAAGCGACAACGCCGGGAAGGACGCATGAACGCCGATCTGCACTGCCACTCCATCGTCTCCGACGGCTGGCTGACTCCTGCCGAGCTCGTGCGGCGGGCCGCCGCCAACGGGGTGACGATGCTCGCGCTCACCGACCACGACGAGGTCGGCGGGCTCGACGAGGCGCTCGCGACGGCTGCCGAGTGCGGCATCACCCTGGTGCCGGGGGTGGAGATCTCGGTGTCCTTCCACGAGGAGACGGTGCACGTGGTCGGACTGGGCATCGACCACCGCCATTCCGAGCTGGTCGCCGGTCTCGCCCAGGTGCGGCGCGGGCGCAGCGAGCGGGCGGCGCGCATCGGGCTGGCCCTCGACAGAGTGGGAATCCACGGGGCGCTGGAAGGAGCACGCCGCTACGCGCGCAACCCGGAGCTGGTGGGGCGGGCGCATTTCGCGCGCTTCATCGTCGAGACCGGGCTCATGCCCGACGTCGCCACGGTATTTCGCTACTATCTCGCGCGCGGCAAGCCCGGCTTCGTCGAGCACCAGTGGGCGCGGCTGGAGGAGGCCGTGAGCTGGATCCGCGCAGCAGGCGGCGTGGCGGTGATCGCCCATCCGGGCCGCTACCGTCTCTCCAGCGCCCGGATGGACGAGCTCTTCGACCGGTTCGCCGCATGCGGCGGGGAGGCGGTGGAAGTGGTGTCGGGCTCGCACGACGAGGCCGAGACGGGACGCTTCGCGCATCTGGCGCGCAAGCGGGGGCTGCTGGCCTCCCGTGCCTCTGACTTCCACGGCGAGCAGGAAAGTGCGGTCGATCTCGGCCGCTGCGCCCCGCTGCCGCCCGACCTCGTGCCCGTGTGGTCGCGGCTCGAGTGATCGCCCGGGGCGCTGCCGGCGGGGCAGGATAAAACGACAACACAAGACCAACGAGAAGAAGAACTCCATGGCCCAGTACTTTTCGCTCCATCCGGAGCAACCCCAGCCGCGGCTGATCCGCCAGGCGGCGGAGATCATGCGCGGCGGCGGCCTGGTCGTCTTTCCGACCGATTCCGCCTACGCGCTGGGCGGCATCACCGGCGACGCCGACCTCATCCAGCGCATCCGCCGCATCCGGCAGGTGGACGAGCGCCACCACTTCACCCTGATGTGCCGCGATCTCTCCCAGATCGCCACCTACGCCCGGGTGGACAACAGCCAGTTCCGGCTGCTCAAGGCCACCACGCCGGGGCCCTACACCTTCATCCTGGAAGGTTCCCGGGAACTGCCGCGACGCATGCTGCATCCCAAGCGCAAGACGATCGGTCTGCGCATCCCGGATCATCCGGTCGTCGCCGCCCTGCTGGAGGAACTGGGCGAGCCCATCCTGACCTCGACGCTGCTGCTGCCCGGCGAGGACCTGCCGCTCACCGACCCGGAGGAGATCCGGGAGCGGCTGGAGAAGCAGGTCGAGCTGGTGATCGAGGCGGGCTACTGCGGGCCGGAAGCGACCACGGTGATCGACCTCACCGGCGGCAGCCCGGTGCTGGTGCGTGCCGGCCGGGGCGACCTGCGGCCGTTCGGGCTGGAAGCCCCGTAGCCCGTTTGGAGCGCAGCGGAATCCGGGGCCGGCCGTCGGAAGCGCGCGCCGTTCCCGGATTCCGGCCTGCAGCCTGCATCCGGGCTACGAGACCGAGGCGCCGATGCCGGCGCGATGCCCGTGCTCTGCTAGAATGCAGCGTTTTCACGCCGTCACTTCATGGATTCCCTGATCGCCACCCTCGCCATATGGTCGCTGCCGGTGCTGCTCGCCATCACCCTGCACGAGGCGGCCCATGGCTACGTGGCGCGTCATTTCGGCGATCCCACGGCGCATCTGGCCGGGCGCATCACGCTCAACCCCTTCAAGCACATCGACCCGGTCGGCACGGTGCTGGTGCCCGGTGCGATCCTCGTGCTGAGCACGCTCTTCGGCGCCGGCGGCATTCTCTTCGGCTGGGCCAAGCCGGTGCCGGTCGACTTCGGGCGGCTGCGCAATCCCAAGGCCGACATGCTGTGGGTGGCGGCCGCCGGACCGTTCATGAACCTCGTCATGGCGCTGGCCTGGGCCGCGTTGTTCAAGATCACGCTCGCCGGCCCCGAGACGGCCTATTCGGTGGCCCTGCTGCGCATGGCCGACGCCGGCATGCAGATAAACGCGGTGTTGATGCTCCTGAACCTTCTGCCGATTCCGCCCCTCGACGGCGGGCGGATCGCGGTGAGCCTGCTTCCGCACCAGCTCGCCTGGCAGTACGCACGGCTCGAGCCCTTCGGGTTTCCGATCCTGCTGCTGCTGCTCTTCACCGGCATCCTCGGGCAGGTGTTGTGGCCCTTGATGTCCGCCTTCCGTATCCTACTCGCGACCCTTTTCGGGTTCTGACACAGTGACCATGTACGCAGAGCGCGTTCTTTCAGGCATGCGCCCCACCGGGCGACTGCATCTCGGCCATTACCACGGCGTCCTCAAGAACTGGGTGAAGCTCCAGGAGGAGTACCCCTGTCTTTTCTTCGTGGCCGACTGGCATGCCCTGACCACCAACTACGACAGCCCGCAGATCATCGAGGAGAGCGTGTGGGACATGCTCGTCGACTGGCTCGCGGCGGGCGTCGATCCCACCCAGGCGACGCTGTTCATCCAGTCGCGCGTGCCCGAGCACGCGGAGCTCCACCTGCTGTTGTCGATGATGTGCCCGCTCGGCTGGCTCGAGCGCGTGCCCACCTACAAGGACCAGCAGGAGAAGCTCGCCAACAAGGACTTGTCCACCTACGGCTTCCTCGGCTATCCGCTGCTCCAGTCGGCCGACATCCTGATCTACCGCGCCGACAAGGTGCCGGTGGGCGAGGACCAGGTGCCCCACGTGGAGATCACCCGCGAGGTGGCGCGCCGCTTCAATCACCTCTACGGCCGCGAGCCCGGCTTCGAGGACAAGGCGAAGGAGGCGGTGAAGAAGCTGGGCGCCAAGCGCGCGCGCCTCTACATGGAGCTGCGCACCCGCTTCCAGCAGGAGGGCGACGAGGCCGCCCTGGAGCGCGCCAAGGCGCTCCTGGAGGAGACCCAGAACCTCACCCTGGGCGACCGCGAGCGGCTCTACGGCTTCCTCGAGGGTACCGGCAAGATGATCCTGGTCGAGCCGGACGCCTTGCTGACGGAGGCTTCGCGCATGCCGGGCCTGGACGGCCAGAAGATGTCCAAGAGCTACGGCAACACGATCTACCTGCGCGAGGAGCCGGAAGCGGTCACGAAGAAGATCCGCACCATGCAGACCGATCCGGCGCGGGTGCGACGCACCGATCCGGGCGACCCGGAGAAGTGCCCGGTGTGGCAGTTCCATCTGATCTACTCGGACGACGAGGTGCGCGGCTGGGTGCAGGAAGGCTGCCGCAGCGCGGGCATCGGCTGCCTGGAGTGCAAGCAGCCGGTGGTGGACGCGGTGCTCACCGAGCAGGCGGCCATGCGCGAGCGCGCCCAGCCCTACGTGGAGGATCCGAGCCTCGTGCGCAACATCATCGCCGACGGCTGCGACCGGGCACGCAAGCTCGCGCAGGAGACGATGCGCGACGTGCGCGAGTCCATGGGCCTGTCCTACACCTGAGATGAGCGATCGGCTCTTTCACCGGAGCGCCTGAGGCACGATGAACCTGCCCCTGGAGCTCGTGCCGCTCGAGACGGCCGACCAGCAGCAGGCGGTGGCGCGCCTTTACGGCGAGCCGTTGCTCGCGCTGCCGGCCGATCTCTACATTCCGCCCGACGCGCTGGAAGTCATCCTGGAGGCGTTCGAGGGGCCGCTGGACCTGCTGCTCTACCTCATCCGCAAGTCCAACCTGGACATCCTCGACATCCCGATGGCGCCGCTCACGGCGCAATATCTGGTTTACGTGGAGGCGATGCGCAGCCACAATCTGGAGCTGGCGGCCGATTATCTGCTGATGGCGGCGATGCTGCTCGAGATCAAGTCGCGCATGCTGCTGCCGCGCCCGACCCGGGAAAGCGAGGAGGAGGGCGACCCGCGCGCCGAGCTGGTGCGCCGGCTCCTCGACTACGAGCAGATGAAGATGGCCGCGGCGCGCCTGGATGTGCTGCCGCGCGCCGAGCGCGACTTCGAATGGGTGTCGGTGTTCGTCGCCGAGAGGGTGGTCGAGCGCCTGCCGGAGGTGAGCCTGCACGACCTGCAGCTCGCGTGGCTGAAGCTCATGAAGAAGGCGCGGCTCACCCAGCACCACCGCGTGAAGCGCGAGGAGCTTTCGGTGCGCGAGCACATGAGCGCGATCCTGCGCAAGCTCTCGGACGGCGACTACGTCGTGTTCGACAGCCTGTTCGACCCCTGCCTGGGGCCGGCGGGGCTGGTGGTGAGCTTTCTCGCGGTGCTGGAGCTCGTCAAGGAAAAGCTGGTGCAGGTGGCCCAGAACGAGGCCTTTGCGCCGATCTACGTGAAACTGGCCGATGCAGCTGACGACGCCTGAGGATTTCAAGCGGGTGGTGGAAGTGGCGCTGTTCGCCGCCTCCGCGCCGCTCTCGGTGGCGGACCTGCGCCGCCTGTTCGAGGAGGATCCCGGCCCGGAGTTCGTGCGACGCCTCCTCGAGGACCTGCGCGCCGACTGGGCGGGGCGCGGCATCGAGCTGGTGCAGCTCGCCTCCGGCTGGCGCTTCCAGACCCGGATCGAGTACCAGCCTTTCCTCGACCGGCTGAAGGACGAGCGTCCGCCGCGCTATTCGCGTGCGGTGCTGGAGACTCTGGCGATCATCGCCTACCGGCAGCCGGTGACGCGCGGGGACATCGAGGACATCCGCGGCGTGGCGGTCTCGCCGAACGTATTGAAGACACTGGAGTCGCGCGGCTGGGTCGACATCGTCGGCCATCGCGACACGCCCGGGCGGCCGGCGCTGTTCGCCACCACGCGCCGCTTCCTGGACGACCTGGGGTTGCGCAGCCTCACCGAGTTGCCCGCCCTGACCGAAATCGAAAGGATCATGGACCTTGTCGACACCAAAGAAATCGAGGCGGCCGCTGCGGCCGCCGACGAAACCGAAGGCTGAAGGCGCGCGCGGGGGCGGCCCGCGCGGCAATCCGGCGCTGCGCCCGGATGCCCACGAGTCCGCGCTGGGCGTGGTCGAGGGGCGGCGTGCGCGTCCGCCGCGGGCGCCGGTGCCCGGACGCCCGCGTCAGCCCGACGCCGTCTTCGCCGAGCCGGAGCGCCTGCAGAAGGTGCTCGCCCGCATCGGCATCGGCTCGCGCCGCGAGATCGAGGAGTGGGTCGTCGCCGGGCGCATCTCGGTGAACGGTATGCCGGCCGAGCTCGGCCAGAAGATCGGCCCGGGCGATCGCGTCAAGTACAACGGCAAGCTGATTCCCCTGCGCTTCACCCAGCGCTCGCCGCGGGTGCTGATCTACCACAAGCCCGAGGGAGAGATCGTCTCGCGCGAAGACCCGGAAGGCCGCCCGACTGTGTTCGAACGCCTGCCGATCCTGCGCAAGGGGCGCTGGATCGCGGTGGGGCGGCTCGACTTCAATACCTCGGGCCTGCTGCTCTTCACCGACGACGGCACGCTCGCCAATCGCCTCATGCATCCCCGCTACGAGCTCGAAAGGGAGTACGCGGTGCGCCTCCTCGGTCAGCTCACCGACGAGCAGCTCGAGTCCCTGAAGAGCGGCATCCAGCTCGAGGACGGTCCGGCGCGCTTCACGAGCATTTCGGACGAGGGTGGCGAGGGCGCGAACCACTGGTATCGCGTCACCCTCTCCGAAGGGCGTAACCGCGAGGTCCGACGGATGTTCGAGGCGGTGGGGCTTACCGTGAGCCGCCTGATGCGCGTGCGCTACGGTCCGGTCACGCTGCCCTCGCGCCTGAAGCGGGGCATGTGGATGGAGATGCCGGAGGCGGAGGCCTGCGTGCTGGCAGGGCTGCCGGTGCCGCAGCGCCGACCGGCCGGCGCCGGCGAGCAGGCCCGCAAGACACGCCTGCACCGCACCGTGCCGCGGGGACGGTCGTCGACCGGCTGAGCTGGCGACGTTTCCCATTCAGCCCCCGGCGGCATGCCATGCGCGTGCCGCCGGGGGCCCGTCTTTGATTCACAATTGCCTCATTCGGCCCGCGAGGTTATAATCTCGTGGCTTTGGCAGGACTGATTTCGGACTTGTGGTTTCCGGTTGAGATCAACAGGGATGGGCTTTCGCCCATTTTTTATTTGTGGGCTTGGAAATGGACTTCGAGCGTCTGGTTGAGCAGGTCGTGAGTGGGCTCGGTTTCGAGCTGGTCGACCTCGAGATGTCGCCGAAGGGGCGTCTGATACGCGTCTTCATCGACATCGAGCGCGGCGTCACAGTGGACGATTGCGCCACGGTGAGCAATCAGCTCACGCGCGTGTTCGAGGTCGAGAACGTCGATTACGACCGCCTCGAAGTTTCCTCGCCCGGTCTCGACCGGCCGCTGAAGAAGATGGGTGATTTTGAGCGATTCGCCGGCAGTGATGTGCAAGTGCGCCTGCGCATGCCGATCGGCAGTCAACGGAACTTCGTCGGGGTGCTCGAAGGTGTGGTCGAGGGCGAGGTGCGGCTGCGCACCGAGAAGGGCGACGTGTCCTTCCCCTTCGACGAAATCGAAAAGGCACGCCTGGTACCCAGGTTTTGAGCATTCGGAGGTTTTGAGTAGATGAGCCGCGAAATACTGCTGCTTGTGGATGCGCTGGCGCGCGAGAAGAATGTGGCCAAGGACATCGTGTTCGGCGCACTGGAGTCGGCGCTCGCCTCCGCGACCAAGAAGCGTATCCATGACGACGCGGACGTGCGCGTCACGATCGATCGCGAGACCGGCGACTACGAGTCGTATCGCCGCTGGCTCGTCATGCCCGACGAAGAGGTCGTGAACGACGAGGCCGAAATGGGCATCATCGACGCTCGCGAGATCAATGCGGACATCCAGCTCGGCGAGTACATCGAGGAGCCTCTCGAGCCCATCGACTTCGGCCGTATCGGCGCCCAGGCGGCCAAGCAGGTGATCCTGCAGCGCATCCGCGACGCCGAGCGCGAGCAGATCCTGAACGACTTCCTGGAGCGGAAGGAACACCTCGTTTCCGGCTCGATCAAACGCATGGAGCGCGGCAACGCCATCATCGAGGTAGGGCGGCTCGAGGCCGTGATACCGCGCGACCAGATGATTCCGCGCGAGAATCTGCGGGTGGGCGATCGGGTGAAGGCCTACCTGCTGCGGATCGACCGCGGCGCGCGCGGCCCGCAACTCATCCTGTCGCGGACGGCGCCGGAGTTCCTCGGCAAGCTCTTCGAGCTCGAGGTGCCCGAGATCGAGGACGGCCTGCTGGAAGTCAAGGCCTGCGCCCGCGACCCCGGCCTGCGGGCGAAGATCGCAGTGCAGTCGAAGGATCCGCGCATCGACCCGATCGGTACCTGCGTGGGCCTGCGCGGCTCGCGCGTGACCGCGGTACGCAACGAGATCGCCGGCGAGCAGATCGACATCATCGTGTGGTCCCCCGACCCCGCGCAGTTCGTGATCGCCGCGCTGCAGCCGGCCGAGGTGGTCTCGATCGTGGTGGACGAAGAGAGCCACAGCATGGATGTGGTGGTCGACGAGAACAACCTGGCGATCGCCATCGGGCGCAACGGCCAGAACGTGAAGCTCGCTTCCGAGCTCACCGGCTGGACGATCAACCTCATGAGCGAGGAAGAGTCGGCCCGCAAGAGCGGGGCCGAGCGCCAGGAGCTGCGCGAGCTGTTCATGTCCAAGCTGGATGTGGACGAGGAGCTCGCCGACATCCTCATCGACGAGGGCTTCTCGTCGCTGGAGGAGGTCGCCTACGTGCCCCTGGCGGAGATGCTCGAGATCGAGGCCTTCGACGAGGAGACGGTGAACGAGCTGCGCAACCGTGCGCGCAACGTGCTGCTCACCGAGGCCATCGTGACCGAGGAGCAGCTGGAGAACGTCTCCGAGGATCTGCTCAGCCTGGAAGGCATGGACAAGCCGCTGGCGGCGAAGCTCGCCGCGCACGGCGTACGCACGCGTGACGATCTGGCCGACCTCGCGGTCGATGAGCTCGTGGAGCTCGCCGGAATCGAACAAGAACGAGCCAGCAACCTGATCTCGCTCGCGCGAGCGCACTGGTTCGAGGAATGATGGGAGGGCGTCGATGGAACAGATGAGCGTAAACCAGTTTGCCGGTGAACTTCGGATGCCGGCTGCGGTGCTGCTCGAGCAGTTGCACAAGGCCGGCGTGGTAAAGGCCGGCACCGATGACCTGCTTTCCGAACAGGACAAGGCGCGTCTGCTCGAGTACCTGCGTCGGTCCCACGGCGAGACCCAGCCCAAGGGCAAGATCACGCTCACGCGCAAGCAGACCTCCGAGATCCGCGCGACGGACTCCTCGGGGCGTGCCCGCACCGTGCAGGTGGAAGTGCGCAAGAAGCGCGTCTTCGTGAAGCGCGACGAACTCATTCCCGAGGCGGGCATGGTCGAGGCGAGTGCCGCCGAGGAGGAGGCGCTCGAGGCGGTGCAGGCGCCTGTGGCCGAAGCTGCGCCGGCTCCCGCCCCCGCCCCGGTGGTGGAGCCCGTTCCCGAGCCGGCTCCCGTGGAAGCGGAACCCGAGCCCGAACCCGAGCCGGTGGCATCGCCCGAGCCTGAACCCGAGCCCGTGCCAGAGCCAGAGCCCGAGCCGGAGCCCGCCGTCGAGGAGCCGGTGGCCGAGGAAATGGTCGAGGGGGCCGGGGCAGCGGATCAGCCGCGCCAGCCGGCACCTCGCGTGTCCATCCTCTCGGAGGAAGAGCGCGCTGCGCGCGAAGCCGAGGCGCGTCGCCACGAGGAACTGCGGGCGCGTCAGCTGGCCGATCTCAAGGCCAAGCAGGAGCGCGAGGCGGCTGCCCGCGCCGCCGCCGAGGCGCGTCGTCGCGCCGAGGAGGAGGCCCGTGCGCGTGCCGAGGCCGAGAAGCGCGCCGAGGCGGCAACGGCGCCGGCCGCCGGCAAGGCCGCGCCGAGCGGTACGCTGCATCGCCCGGCCAAGGCCGATGACAAGGCCGGTGCCAAGGATGCCAAGCGCGGTGCGCGCGGCGACGGCGCGGCCGAGGCCGGCAAGCGGCGCGGCCTCAAGACCCGCGGTGAGGTGGGCGCCACCTCGTCCTGGCGAGGTGCCCGCGGCGGCGGCCGTCACGGCCGTGGCGGTCACGAAGACCAGAAGCACTTCCAGGCGCCGGCCGAGCCGATCATCCGCGAAGTCCACGTCCCCGAGACGATCACCGTCGCCGATCTCGCCCACAAGATGGCGGTGAAGGCGGCCGAGGTCATCAAGGTGCTCATGAAGATGGGCTCCATGGTGACCATCAACCAGGTGCTCGACCAGGAAACCGCGATGATCGTGGTGGAGGAGATGGGCCACAAGGCCTTCGCCGCCAAGCTCGACGACCCGGACGCCTTCCTGGAGACCGCAGCGGAAGCGCTCGCGGAGGCCGAGTCCGAGCCGCGTGCGCCGGTCGTGACCGTCATGGGTCACGTCGACCACGGCAAGACCTCGCTGCTCGACTACATCCGTACCGCGAAGGTGGCGGCGGGCGAGGCCGGCGGTATCACCCAGCACATCGGCGCCTACCACGTGGAGACCCCGCGCGGCACGGTGACCTTCCTCGATACCCCGGGCCACGAGGCCTTTACCGCGATGCGTGCGCGGGGTGCCAAGGCGACCGACATCGTCATCCTGGTGGTGGCGGCGGACGACGGCGTGATGCCGCAGACGCGGGAGGCCATCCACCACGCCAAGGCGGCCAACGTGCCCCTGGTGGTGGCGGTGAACAAGATCGACAAGCCCGAAGCGAACCCCGAGCGGGTGAAGCAGGAGCTGGTGTCCGAAGGCGTGCTGCCCGAGGAGTACGGCGGCGACGTCATGTTCTGCCACGTGTCGGCCAAGACCGGCACGGGCATCGACGAGCTGCTCGAGGCGGTGCTGCTGCAGGCCGAGGTGCTCGAGCTCACGGCGCCGGTGGAGACGCCGGCCAAGGGCATCATCATCGAGGCCCGCCTGGACAAGGGGCGCGGCCCGGTGGCGACCATGCTGGTGCAGTCGGGTACGCTGCGCAAAGGCGACGTCATGCTGGTGGGCGCGACTTTCGGCCGCATCCGCGCGATGCTGGACGAGAACGGCAAGCCGATCGATGAAGCCGGGCCCTCGATTCCGGTGGAGATCCTGGGTCTGTCCGACGTGCCGGCAGCCGGCGACGAAGCCATCGTGCTCGCCGACGAGAAGAAGGCGCGGGAGATCGCGCTCTTCCGCCAGGGCAAATTCCGCGACGTCAAGCTGGCCAAGCAGCAGGCGGCGAAGCTCGAGAGCATGTTCGACCAGATGGCCGAGGGCGAGGTCAAGACCCTGCCGCTCATCGTCAAGGCCGACGTGCAGGGCTCCCAGGAAGCGCTGGTGCAGGCGCTCACCAAGCTCTCGACCGACGAGGTGCGGGTGAACGTCATCCATGCCGCGGTGGGTGCCATCTCCGAGTCGGACATCAACCTGGCGCAGGCTTCGGGCGCCGTGGTGATCGGCTTCAACACGCGGGCCGATGCCGGTGCGCGCAAGCTGGCCGAAACCTTCGGGGTGGACCTCCGCTACTACAACATCATCTACGACGCGGTCGACGAGGTGAAGGCGGCTCTGTCCGGCCTGCTCGCCCCGGAGCGGCGCGAGAACGTGATCGGACTGGTGGAGGTGCGCCAGGTGTTCCGCGTTCCGAAGGTCGGTGCCGTGGCGGGCTGCTACGTGCTGGAAGGCCTGGTCCGCCGCAACGCGCTGGTGCGCGTGCTGCGCAACCACGTGGTGGTCCACAGCGGGGAGCTCGAGTCGCTCAAGCGTTTCAAGGACGATGTGAAGGAAGTGAAGTCGGGCTTCGAATGCGGCCTGTCCATCAAGAACTTCAACGACGTCCAGGAAGGCGACCAGCTGGAGATCTTCGAGATCCAGGAAATCGCCCGGACGCTATAAGACGATGCCGAAGGAGTTTTCCCGCAGCCAGCGCGTGGCCGAGCAGATCCGGCGCGAACTGGCCGAGCTGATCCGGTTGGAGGTGAAGGACCCCCGCGTGGGGTTCATCACCCTGACCGACGTCGAGATCAGCCCCGACTATGCCCACGCCAAGGTGTTCTTCACCTCGATGAAGGGCGAGGAGGGACTGGATGAGATCCTCGCGGGCCTGCGCCGGGCGAGCGGCTTCCTGCGCCGCGAGCTCGGTCGCCGCGTGCGCATCCACACCACCCCCGAGCTGCACTTCCACTACGACGCGTCGGTGGAGCGGGGCAGCCGCATGTCCAAGCTGATCGACGAGGCCGTGCGCGAGGACAACGCGCGGCGCGAAGACGATCCCGAAAGCTGATTCCGCTTTGAATCCTCTCCGGCAACAGAAACGGCCGCGGCGCGCGGTCGACGGCGTGCTGCTGCTCGACAAGCCCCAGGGCATGAGCTCCAACGGTGCCCTGCAGACGGCCAAGCGCCTCCTCGAGGCGGCCAAGGCCGGTCATACCGGCACCCTCGACCCGATGGCGACGGGGCTCCTCCCGCTCACCTTCGGCGAGGCCACCAAGTTCTCGCAGATGCTGCTCGACGCCGACAAGGGCTACGAGGCCACGGTGCAACTCGGGGTCGAGACCGACACCGGCGA
Source organism: Azoarcus sp. (assembly GCA_020725025.1). Lineage (GTDB taxonomy): Bacteria > Pseudomonadota > Gammaproteobacteria > Burkholderiales > Rhodocyclaceae > Aromatoleum. Next base: position 42,442 of record DYFV01000028.1, on the reverse strand, counting down.
TGCGGAAGGAAAGCGGATCGCGACCGCTCCCGTGGCGGTGAGCCGCGAGGCGATCGAGCGCGCGCTCGAGGCGTTCCGCGGCGAGATCGAGCAGGTGCCGCCCATGTACTCGGCGCTGAAAGTCGCCGGCAAGCCGCTCTACGAGTACGCCCGAGACGGGATCGAGCTCGAGCGCGCGCCGCGCAGGGTGACCGTCCACGCCCTGGAGCTCGTCGACGCCGAGGCCGAGCGCTTCCGCATCCGCGTCCGGTGCAGCAAGGGCACCTACATCCGCACCCTGGCGATCGACCTCGGCCGCGCGCTCGGCTGCGGCGCGCATCTGTCGGCGCTTCGGCGTACGCGGATCGGTCCGTTCGAGGTGGCGTCGGCGGTGAGCCTCCCCTCGCTCGAGGCCGCACCCATCGAGGCGCGGGCGGGGCTTCTCGCGCCGGTCGACGCGCTGGTCGCGCACCTGCCGGCTGTCGAGCTCGATCCGCTGGCCGCCCGCGCCATCCTGCACGGACAGGGGGTGGCCGTGCCGAACGCGCCCGAGGGCTTGCTGCGGATCTACGCCCAGCGGCGCTTCCTCGGGCTGGCGGAAAGCGACGGTCGGGGGCGTGTGTCGCCAAAACGCCTCGTCGCGACCCCGGAAACGGTCGTTCAGGCCGGATAATGATTGAGTTTCACCTTCCGCGTTGGGTATAATCCACCGCTTCTGATTGGCAGAACGAAAAGAGTAACTACACACATGGCTCTCGATACCGCAACCAAGGCGCAGATCGTTAACGACTTTCAGCGCGCCCAAGGCGACACCGGCTCGCCTGAAGTTCAAGTCGCGCTGCTGACCGCGCGAATCAACGGCCTGACCGGCCACTTCAAGGCCAACGCCAAGGATCACCATTCGCGTCGTGGGCTGCTGAAGATGGTCAGCCAGCGCCGCAAGCTGCTCGACTACCTGAAGGGCAAGAACGCCGACAGCTACCGCAACCTGATCGAGCGTCTGGGCCTGCGCAAGTAAGTCGTCGGCCGTGTCGAGCCTGACAGCGCCGCGAAGGGCAAGCTAAGCCAGCAAGCCGGTGCGGGCCCAAAGGGGCCGCACCGGCTTCGCTTTTTCACGGGTCGGGCTCGTTCCAAATCGCAGTTGTCGTCCGCTGCATCTGTCTACCGAGAGGAAACCAAGTTGCCTACCGCAATCAAGAAAACTTTCGCCTACGGCGCCCACACCGTTCACCTCGAAACCGGTGAAATCGCACGTCAGGCCGGTGGCGCCGTCATCGTCAACATGGACGACACCATGGTGCTCGCGACCGTGGTCGCCGCCAAGGAAGCCAAGCCCGGCCAGGATTTCTTCCCCCTCACCGTCGATTACGTCGAGAAGTTCTACGCAGCGGGCCGTATTCCGGGCGGCTTCTTCAAGCGCGAGGGCCGTCCCACCGAGAAGGAAACCCTGACTTCGCGCCTGATCGACCGTCCGATCCGCCCGCTCTTCCCGGACGGCTTCTACAACGAAGTGCAGGTCATCGTCACCGTGCTCTCGCTCAACCCGGACGTCGATCCCGACATCCCGGCGATGATCGGCGCGTCGGCGGCGCTCGCCATCTCCGGCATTCCCTTCAACGGCCCGATCGGCGCCTGCCGCGTGGGCTACGCCAACGGCGAGTACATCCTCAACCCGACCACCGAGCAGCTGAAGACCAGCGAGCTCAACCTGGTGGTGGCGGGCACCGAGGCCGCCGTGCTGATGGTGGAGTCCGAGGCCAACGAGCTCTCCGAGGAAGTGATGCTCGGCTCGGTGGTGTTCGGCCACCAGCAGATGCAGGCGGCCATCCGCGCCATCAACGAGCTCGTGGAGGTCGCCGGCAAGCCCGAGTGGGACTGGCAGCCGCCCGCGCCCAACGAGCCGCTGATCGCCCGCGTGAACGAGCTCGCCCGTGCCCAGCTCGAGGAAGCCTTCCGCATCACCAGCAAGCAGGCGCGCACCGAGCGGGTGAACGAGATCCGCAAGAACACCATCGCCACGATCACCGCGGAGATGGAAGAGGCGCCCACCGGCAACGGGCTGAAAGACATCTTCCACAACCTCGAAGCCGAGATCGTGCGCAGCCGCATCCTCGCGGGCGAGCCGCGCATCGACGGCCGTGACACCCGCACCGTGCGTGGGATCGACATCCGCGTGGGCGTGCTGCCGCGCACCCATGGCTCGGCGCTCTTCACCCGCGGCGAGACCCAGGCCCTGGTGATCGCCACCCTCGGTACCGGCCGCGACGAGCAGATCATCGACGCGATCGCCGGCGAGTACCGCGAGAAGTTCATGCTGCACTACAACTTCCCGCCGTTCTCCACCGGCGAGACCGGGCGCATGGGCGTCACCAAGCGCCGCGAAGTGGGCCACGGCCGGCTTGCCAAGCGCGCCCTGGTGGCCGCGCTTCCCGCCGAGGAGGACTTCTCCTACACCGTGCGCGTGGTCTCCGAGATCACCGAGTCGAACGGCTCCAGCTCGATGGCTTCGGTGTGCGGCGGCTCGCTGGCCATGATGGACGCCGGCGTCCCCCTCAAGGCCCACGTGGCGGGCATCGCCATGGGTCTCATCAAGGAAGGCAACCGCTTCGCGGTACTCACCGACATCCTGGGCGACGAGGACCACCTCGGCGACATGGACTTCAAGGTGGCCGGCACCGAGCAGGGCGTGACCGCCCTACAGATGGACATCAAGATCCAGGGAATCACCAAGGAGATCATGCAGGTCGCGCTGTCGCAGGCGAAGGAAGGCCGCCTGCACATCCTGGGTCTCATGAAGCAGGCGCTCGCCTCGCATCGCGGCGAAGTCTCCGAGTTCGCCCCGCGCATGATCACCATGAAGATCAACCCGGAGAAGATCCGCGACGTGATCGGCAAGGGCGGCGCGGTGATCCGCGCGCTGCAGGAAGAAACCGGCACCGTCATCGAAATCGAGGACGACGGCAGCGTGACCATCTCCTCGGTAAGCGCGGAGGGCGCGCAGAACGCCAAGGCGCGCATCGAGGCGATCACCGCCGAGGTGGAAGTGGGCAAGGTCTACGAAGGCACCGTGGTGCGGCTCCTCGACTTCGGTGCGATCGTGAACATCCTGCCGGGCCGCGATGGCCTGCTGCACGTCTCGCAGATCGCCAACGAGCGGGTGAACAACGTCGCCGACTACGTCAAGGAAGGCCAGCAGGTGCGCGTCAAGGTCCTGGAGACCGACGAGCGCGGCAAGATCCGCCTGAGCATGAAGGCGCTGCTGGAGCAGCAGAACGCCGGCTGATCCGGGCCTTCGGGCAAAAAGAAAGGGACGCCGTGGCGTCCCTTTTTTCATGGGTCGGCCGCTCGCGCAGCCGGCCGTCACCGAAATGCCGGGGCCTTACTTGGCCACCTGGCGCTCCCGCATTTCTTCCAGCGTCTTGCAGTCGATGCACATCGTGGCGGTGGGGCGGGCCTCCAGGCGCTTCAGGCCGATCTCCACGCCGCAGCTGTCACAGTAGCCGTACTCGCCGGCGTTGATGCGGCCCAGCGCCTCGTTGATCTTCTTGATGAGCTTGCGCTCGCGATCGCGGTTGCGCAGCTCCAGCGCGATGTCCGATTCCTGGCTGGCGCGGTCGTTGGGGTCGGCGAACACCGTCGCCTCGTCCTGCATCGTGTGCACCGTGCGCTCGATGTCGCCCATCAGCTCCTTCTTGACGGTCTCGAGCATCTCGCGGAAGTGAGCCAGCTGCTTCTCGCTCATGTATTCCTCGCCTGGGGCGGGAACATAGGGCGGGAATTGCTTGTGCAATGTATCTTCAGCCATGACTTCGACTTCCGTAAATTTGGAGGAAGCGAACTAATATCAGAATCTCCCCGGGGGAGCAAGCAATGGGCCAAGCCCGAAACGCGCGCGGCGCGGCCCGTTCCGGGGAGCGAAAAAAACGATGCGATCGTGTTTGACGGCCCCCGTTCGGATGTGTATGATTCGCGGCTCTCGGGGTGTAGCGCAGTCCGGTAGCGCGCTTGCTTTGGGAGCAAGATGTCGGGGGTTCGAATCCCTCCACCCCGACCAGCTCACCCCGACTGCCCGGGAAATCTGCCCGTAGCTCAATTGGATAGAGCACCGGCCTTCTAAGCCGGGGGTTGCAGGTTCGATCCCTGCCGGGCAGGCCAGAGAAGGTTTTTTCGGCGCAGCCGCCTGGCTGCGGCGACGAAAGTGGCGGCATTAGCTCAGTTGGTAGAGCACTGGATTGTGGCTCCAGGTGTCACCGGTTCGATTCCGGTATGTCGCCCCAAAGAATTCAGTCACTTGGAAGCACCTCGGGCCGGCTCTCCGCCGCGCATCTTACAAAGTTTGTAAGATCACTTCACCGCCGGTGCTTTTCGGATGCGTCTCCGGTCGTACACCTTGCTTACCACCGCCTCGGTGCGATGGCCGGTGAGATCGCTCGCTCTCCTGCCGGCCTCCGTCGCGTCGGTCACGGACTTCGCGCGCAGATCGTGGAACGTGAAGCGTTCGTTACCCTTCTTGACCCAGGCGTTCATGGCCCGTTGCCACATCGCTTTGAAGCCGCTCGATGTGTAGGGTTGGCCGTCAGCGTTGCAGATCAAGTACGTGCTCTTGACCTTGGTGGGCAACGCGAGGCACTCCTCGACGGCGGCACGCAGGGCAGGCGTCCACTGGACCAGCGTCCGGGCGCCACGCTTGCGACCGGCGAATTCGATCCCATCGTCCCTAATCTGCGTGCGGCTGATTCTCAGCACTTGACCTTGGGCCTTGCCTGACAGGTAGGCGACGGTAGCGGCCAGGGCGAGACGTTTTCCGGCGTCACTTGAGGTCTTCCTCGAACTGTCGTCGGGTAGGTGGCCGTTTGCTCGACAGAAGACCAGGAACGCCTCGAATTCAGCGTCTGTTACGAGTCTGTCGCGCTCACTCTCCTCGTTGCGCTCGACCCCCGTGCAGGGATTCGTATCCACGGCGCCGGCGTTTACGAGCCGTGAGAACATGCGAGAGAGCAGGGCTATTTCACGGTTGGCTCGGATAGGCGTCTTCGCGCCCCGGTACAGATGCAGGTAGTCCCAGATGTGCTTCGGCCGAATCGCCTCTGGCGCCATCTTGCCGAAGGCCTTCTTCAGCGGGACGAGTTCCAACTCGTTACTGTCGATCGTATCGGCCGACAGCTTGCCGCGCTCCATCAGCCGCTTGCGTTCTTTCATCAACTCGTCGAGCAGATCGGACACAGTGCTTGCCGTGCTGCTCTCGCCGTCAAGTTCGAGAAGCTTGCGCTTCGCTTCCTTCAGGTTGTGGCCGAGGTTGATCCGCCGGTTGTCGGGTGTGATCGTGAAGTAGGTCGTAACCCGCTTCCCGCGGTACTCGTAGAGACGGCTCATGCCCAGGTGAAGGCCGGTCTTCCTACGTCCGATCATGCCGTCGTCCAGTCCGTGAAGTCTGGCTCACTGTCACCAGGGTGAGCCGAGGCCATTCCCAACTTCTGTTCTGCGTACGAGCGCAGCACTTTAGGGTTGCCCATGCGAGACAGAGTGTAGATCCAGCCCTTCTGGTCGAGCCAGCGGCACTGCAGCGCTTTGACCGGGGTGTCGGTCAAGTCTGCGATCTCGTCTGGACTGAGAAAGGTCGACGTCCGCATTCCTGGCCCTCCCATCACTTCGCCATGGGGGCCGCCTCGTCCCCGTGCGTTCGTCCGGCTCGCCAAATCCGCACCGCCAGACTCCGGCCCACAGGGACGGCGCCGACGGCGATCGCCTGGGCGCGCTTTCCCGGCGTGAGGTCGTAGTGGGGCGTGCGACCGCTGTTCCGAAACCATGCGCGCTTCAAACCGATGGCCTGCGCGATCGCGTGGAGCTCGTCGCGATCCTCGGTGTCGCTGAACATGTGGCAGCTTTGAACGGGGCGGCCGTGCATCTGCCAACCGTTGTGCATCAGGGCGTCGACATAGACGGTCATTTTGCGCCCCTCCGCCCCGCTGCCACGCGGCGGCACCGTTCTGCGTCCGCCTCCGGTCGGAGCTCGTAGTAGCGATCGAGGAAGAGGTGCTTTGCCACGATGGGCGGCAGCGGCTGAATCTTCAGAGGCAGCGGCCGGACGTCGCCGGTGCCATTCGCCGCGTCGTCGCACGCCGGTCCGAGATCGCGTCGTTCGGTCGCCGCGAGAATCAGGTCGGCGCACTTCACGGAGAGGGGTAGCTCCGCCGGTACGCCAAGCCTTGCGAGCACTTCGGCGGCGCTGTGGCCCTCGATCTCGAGGCATTCGGGCACCAGCTGCTCGAGGGTCTTGTCGGCGTGAAGCAGCAGCGCCGCGAGTGCGTCCCGTGGCGGGACCAGCATGCTGGCGAGGTAGTTGTGCTGTGCGATCGAGTAGAACGTTCCGGTTCGGCCCTCCGCGCAGCAGACGTTCGCTAGCGCGTGCGCGATGTCTTCGATCCGGATGTAATGCGTGGCCCTTCGTATGGTTTCGGCGTGGGCGCCCGGCCAGGTGAGGTTGTCGACCGGCGAAGGGCTTCGCCGCCCGGTCCGGGATGCGGTGGGGTGAGACTTCATCTGCTTCTCCTTGCTGGTGTTCGTGTTTCCGGCCTCGGGCTGGCAATGGCTATCGAGTGCCATTGGGCAGCGACGCGTGAGGATTCAGGACGGATGTCGAATCGGCTCGAGGCGCCGTTCGACCAGCAAGGAAGCGATGTGAGAGCGTGGAGGGAGAGCTAGGGATCCTCGCGTCTCTTGATGAGAGCAGCAGTGCCGTTTGGCCGGCACATGAAATCTAGCGCGTGGGTGGCCCGTTTTCAACGGGCCTTGGGCGTGAGAAACAAGGAACGTGCGGCGTGGCCGCTTTTCTCAGGGCCCGAGCCCTGAGAAAAGCGGCCGCACACGGTGGCCGGTGCGGACCGCGCTTAGCGAACCCGGAATGCCGGGAAATCAAGACCATCGCGTGGTCAATGCTGGCCCTGCCGTGGCCGACGATCTAGAGACGACCCGACTCGGCGAAGGAGATCGCCGAGTTGCCGGCAACCACCAGGTGATCGAGCACCCTGACGTCGATGAGAGCCAGCGCGCTCTTGAGCGTTTGTGTGAGGAGCTCATCCGCCAAAGATGGTTCGGATGCGCCGGACGGATGCTGATGCGAGAGGATCACGGCCGCCGCGTGCAGTTCCAGCGCCCGCCGCACGATCTCGCGCGGATAGACGCTGGTCTGCGTCAAGGTGCCCCGAAATGCCTCCTCGGCGCGGATGAGACGATTCCGGGCATTGAGATACAAGACGACGAAGACCTCGTAAGGGCGCCCCGCGAAGAATGTCCCCAGAAACTGTCTGACGAGGCCCGGCGAGTCGAGCGTGTCCCGGGCCGCCAGTTGCTCGGCGAAACCGCGATGCAGGATCTCCACCGCGCACCCGAGCGCATCCCAGGCCGGTGTGCGAGGCTCCCGGGCAAGCTCGATGATCTTGTTCCAGGATCCGTTGCAGCTTTCCCACACGTCCTCGGCTTCCGGGCCGAAAAAGCGCTCGAGCAGCGCCGCGTCGGCGAGGGACGTGGGTGAGGAATAGAAGGACAACATGGTCGTCTCCTTGAAGAAGCGCGGAGACGCCGTGGTCCCCGTGGGAAGCGGCTCCCCACGGGATGGAAATGGACTGGACCTTGACCCCGGGCCCGAAGGCCGTTCCGGTTACAGGGGCTGACCGGACGCTGCGCAGCCGAAGGCTGCCTGATGAGAACATGCTAGTCGGCGAGTCGCGCGATCGCAACGTCGGGCGTCATTCGTCATGGCAGAGGGTGCCGCGGACCGCCCACCGTTCCGGAGCGCGGCACGTGAGCGGTCTGCCCACAGAAGTTGGGGGTAGCCCTGTGGATAAGAAGCGAAAACCGTTGCCCAAGCTGGGCATGCTCCATTGCGCAAAAATTGTGCGAGTGCACACACTGCAGCGGCTTCACCCACGGACGGAACCCCGACCGTTGCAGGACATGCACGCTTGAAACTCCCAGCCCGACTCGACACCGTGACCGTGGCACACGCGGCAACTGTCGCCGCCGAAGCGCCGATCGTCGCTCGATGAGCGAGGGTCGCGCCCGGTGCCGCCACAGGAGCGACAGGCTCGCTCCCTCGGCACCTGAATCTCGCCGGCGCCGCGGCAATGAGGGCAGGGACGTTCATCGTCGAGCATGGTGAGGCTTCTGACGGTCAGAAGGTGTTGTCGAGGCTTGCGCGGATCTTGGCCGGCAGATCCTGCCAGCCGGCCGGGTCATCGGTGGTGACACAGTAACGGCCGTTGATGCGAGTGCCGGCGCCGTCGCGCGCAAGGTCGAGCAGGAGCTTGTACTGGCGCCGGCCTTTATCAACGTCGCTGGAGCTCACGACCTGCTCGAGGCGGTACAGCGCTCCGGCGGTCTTGTCGTGTAGATATCCGGCCGCGTGGAGATTGAATTCGTCGCGCACCGGCAGGCGCTTCGCCTCGCTTCGAGTGATGAAGCCGTAGCGGCTCATGGCTCGTGCATACGTCGTATCCACGTCGCGTGACGATCGCTTGGCATACTGATGGCACACGACGTTCTTGACCCAATTGCGGTGGACTTCCTGTCCCTGGGTTGCATCGGCGCCTGGCGGACCAAGAGCCGGCGCTCCCCCAGCGTCCCCGAGCTGCGACTGCTGCCGCATCCGTTCTCGCGCCTGGTCCGCTTCCCGCTTGGCCTGCTCCTCGCAGGCCTGACGATCAGCCGCGCCCGCGCACTTGATGCCGAAGATCAGGCCGTCGAGCACATCGGCGCGTGTGGCGGCACCCGACACGATCAGAAGGGCTGCAAGGAGAATCTCGCGCTTCATCACCTTCTCCATTCCCGGGTCTTGTCAGTCATGCCACCCATGAGTTTGCCTACAGCAGCAACATCAGCACGACGCATGTCAAAACGATAGCCCTCACGATGTCGATGGCCATACCTTGTTTTGTTTCAAATCCCTCCGCGAAGGCGCGCCATTTGCTGATCACGACGTAAGCGGTCCACGTCAGCAGCAGCATCGCTGCGACATTGACCAGCAGATCGCGTACATCGCCCATCCGATACCCGGTCGCCGCTTCGAATCCTTGCCCGGCCGAGGTGAAGCCGTAACTCTGGGCTGCCGAGAGGAGGCCTGCGGAGCCCGAGCTCGTCGCGGCGCCGCTTCCCGGTGCGAGCGGCGGCGGGGTGTAGGAGTAAGCGCTGGCGGAGGCGGTCGGGTCGGCGGCGAGCACCTCCGCATACGTGGGCGCCGGGCCGCCGACAGCGTAGCCGGCGAAGGTCCTCAGATAGGCGGTCATGGCGGTGCCGTTGCCATCCCGCGGATCGGTCGAGCCTCCGGAGGCAAGCCACTTGCCCACCGTGCCGGCGCCGACGAGATGGGCCGCCGCGACCAGGCCCGACTGGGTGATGGCGATGCCGTCGATCGTGTTGCCGATGTAGCTGCTCGCGTTGTAGCGCCCAGAAAGCGTGTTCCACACCGCTTGGTGGTAGGTCGTGACGGCCTGCACTTGGGCATCCGGGTCGGCCAGAAAATCGGCGAGGGATCTCACGCCGTACTTGCCGGTGAATGTACCGTCCCAATCGTTCGTTCTGGGCGTGCCATCGCCTGCGTAGACGCCCACGTCCTGCAGGGCGGCCTCGCCGAACTGGAAGAGGCCCACGCACCCGAGGTCGTTGATCGCATCGGCGTTGAGGCTGCTTTCCCGCTGGCTCAATGCCTTGAGGAAGTCGGTGTAGGTGATCCCCGCCAGCGCGACGCCGGCAGCGAAGAGCAACAGGTAGGCGAGGCGCCTTCTCGCGCGCCCGGTCATCGCGACACCCCCTGCGGACAAGGCGAGCCGTCCGGCGCGATCGAGTGCGCGTATCCGTACTGGCCGTCGGGCCCGAGCCGCCACACGCCGGCACAGCGCCCGCGTCCAAGGAGGGCGAGATCGTGCCAGCCATAGGTCATGGAAGGGAGGATCCGGTAAGCCGCGGCGGCGACATCGAGCAGTTGCCGCCAGCGACCGTCGCGCTGCTTCGCGTACAGCCAGACGCTCACCCCGGTCATCCCGGACGTGCACGTATTGCCGGCGAGGACGAAGACTTCGGGTGCTCGATCGCCATTGAGATCGTCGAGCCTGACCTGTGGATCCATGGGAGCGTCGCCGCAGCCCGGGCGGCTGCTCACTATCACGTCGCTCCGCAGGGTGAGGGGCACGAGGGCGGCGATCGCAAGGCGGTCACCTGGCGGTAGCGCGGCCGCGGGCACTTCGGCGAAGAGGGCGGCGGTGAGTGGGGACCGGTCGGCACCGGCGACGGGAACGGCCGCGTGCGCGGCGCATGAGGAGACCGCCAGGGCCGCGGCCAGCATTCCGGCGAAGGGGGGCGAGGGCTGCTGCATTCGGGCGCTCCTTCGTCACTGGGAGATCGAGCCATCGGGCCCGATCAGGACCGGCCAGACATGGATCCCGGCCGCCTCGAGGAGGGCGTCGGCGGACATCGGCACCATGTGGAGGTCTGCCGAAGTACGCAGGCGGAAAAGGGCCTCCGGCGTCCGCACCGCCGCGACAATCCCGCGAGCGCCCATCTGCTGCAGTGATGGTCCATTACGCCGCAGCCAATCGTGCGACAGCGCGTCGTCGCCGACGATGAAAATCGGCTGGCCCGGGCCGCCAGAGAGTTTGCTCGGCATCGGGTTCTGCAGCAGCCGTCCCGGTCCCGCCTTGATGGAGACGACCGGAAAGAGTTGCTGCGGCTGCGCCGGTGGTCGGTGTGGCAGGGGCTCGCTGCGCTCCGGAGTCGCGTCGTCGGTGATTGCCTCGAGGTAGGGGGCGAGCGGCACACCACCGCCGTCGTGGATCACGGCCAAGGGGCTGACGCCGGGGTTCCATGACCACGCTGGCGCGGCCAGGACGGCCAGCACAACCGAAAGCGGAAATAGATAGCGCATTGCGTTCACCACATACCGAACTGGATGTGTCCGATGAAGATTCCCCTGTCGCGGCAGCAGGCGTACGGCCGCCAGAGGGTATAGGCGTAGCTGCCCGATTGGGTGGTCATGGCGTCGCCGTACGAGATCGGGCTGCCCGTGTCGTTGAGCCCGAAGACATGGCAGGGCGTGGGAACGGCAACATTCATCTGCCAGAGGCCGCCCATCGGATCGTTCTCCATCGCCGGCGGTGGATCCCAGACAAGCTGGCCACGCCGCATCGTTGCGCCACCTGAAGCGACATAGGTGTAGATGTGCGGCTGTGCGGGACGGGTGACGAAGTCGGCAATGCGCTGCGAGAGCACCGCGGCAGCCTTGACCTCATGCTGTTGGACGATCTCGCCCGTACGCGGATAGAGGTTGCCCCAGGTGTTGAGCGGCCAGGTGCCGACCTCGCGCAATCCTGGCACCCAGGAGGCCGGGAACAGGAGCTCGGCCGGGAGAAAGGAACGCCATACGGCGGCATCGAGGCTCGACTGGAAGTAGGGCATGAAGGGACTGACCGCCGACGGGCAGGTGACGAGGTCGGGGAGCCCCGCCGCCGGATGGCCGATCGCGTCGGCGTCGCGGAAGCGCCGCTGCTTGTCGGTGCGATCGGCCCGTGAATGCGTGCCGGCGCTGTCGGCCAGGTCGAAACCGAGCAGTGTGCCGACGAGTCCCCGGCTCGCCGCTTCGAGCGGGATGCCGACCTCGGGCCATGGGTGGGTTGCGACATCGTGATAGGTGCTCACGACCAGGTCGGGCGCGAAATGGCTGAAACGGGTCGAGGTCTTGACCGAGCAGCCGACCGGTGTGCATCGGAGCCAGAAGCAGATGCCGGAGACGTGCCATACGCTGCAGGTGGGATAGCTCGCGACTGCCTCGGCGAGGAGGGCGGCGGTCGTGGTGGCTTCCGCCGCGTTGGATTCGGACGCGCAGGCGACAAGCCCGGCCGCGAGCAAGGCAGTCAGGCGCGGCGCGGCGGATCGGGTGGGCAGGCAACGGGCCATGATCGATCGTCCTCATCCGCCGCGGGCGCGCCACGCGCGGTACAGCGCGCGGGCCTTCTCGACGTCGTCGACCCCATAGACGACCGCTGCACCGTCGAACACGATCGCCGGCACCTTGGTCAGCCGATAGCGGGAGGCGGCAGCCAGACCTCGAGCGCCAGCGGCGATTGCCTGGCGGTCCGCTGCGGATAGCGATTCGAATCGCCGCTTGGCGATTGCTGCCGCCTCGGTGGCGTCGGGCGGCAGCCCGGCGGACAGCGCGGCATCCGCCCGCTCGATGGCGTCGACGTAGTAGACGGTTGCGGTCGCGGTGCCGCGCAGGTGTTGGGTGCTGAGCTGGAAGACCTCGATGCGTTCCTGGGCGTGCGCGCCCGGCGCCATGGCAGCGATCGCGAAGATCAGCAGGGCGCTGCGCCGCAGTGCTGCCGGCAGCGTGGTGTTCATCGAGCGTCCCCTGCAGCACGGGTCACCGCCGATTCGAGCTCGGTGCCCGGCAGGGCCCCGACAACGCGGCGGCCGTCGGCCAGAACGAGGGTGGGCGTGTTGCGGATCCCACGGGCACGACCGAACTCGACGATCCGATGAACGACTGTCATCGCGTCGTCGCAATGGGGCTCTATATGTTGAGGCGCCGGCGCGCCGTCCATGTACGCCTGCCAGCGCGGCTTTCGCCCGTCGGCGGCAGCACACCAGGTGGCCACGGCCGCCGGGATCGACTCGGGTGCGATCACCGGGTAGGTGAAGGTGTAGATCGTTATGTTGTCGAGCTGCGCCAGGCTCTGCTGCATGGACCGGCAGACGGGGCAGGCGGGGTCCTCGAACACGGCGAGCTTGCGCGAGCCGTCGCCACGCACGGTCTTGATCGCCAGCTCGAGTGGAAGATCGGCGAACGGGATTGCGGACAGCATGTCCAATTTCCGCTGCGTGAGATCCTGCTTCTCCACGGTGTCGACGAGCCGCCCATCGACAAACGCGTAGCGGCCCGTGGCGTCGGTATAGAAGACCTCCATGCCATTGACGACCTCGTAGATGCCGGGGATCGGGCTTGGCGCCACGGAGTCGGGATTCACCTTGCCGCCGGAGTTGCGGGCGAGCGCCGTCTTGATGGTGTCTAAGGCGGTGTCGGCCGGGTCGCCCGCTTCAGCCGATCCGGCCACACCGAGCACAAGCAGCGCGGCCGTTACAGCTGGGAACGTAGTACCGATGGATCTCGCAGGGCGGGAGGCGTATGTTCGACGAAAGGTCCTTGCCATTGGATTACTCCTCATGACGGACAGGCCGATGAAAACCTTGGCGCGGGTCGCGTCTGCAACGCTTTTCGGGTCGCTCATGCTCGTCGCGGGCGCCGCGCGACTCGTCGCGTTTCTTCTTACCGGCGGATCGGCACCGAATGAGCCGCAGCGCGACGAACCGGGCGCCGGCCCGTTCGGGCGGGACGATGTCTCGCGCGCGGATCTGGGTGCATTCGGCCGCGGTGACATGCCTGGCGACGGCTACACGATCCATGGCCGAGAGCCGATCACCGTGGGCCGCAATGGCGAGCGAGTCGGCGCCTACTCCGGCGATCCGATCATCCATCTCTGAGCAGGTCCCCATCTCGCTCAACCCCTTCGCAGGGCCCGCCCGAACCTGCTCAGGGCTCCGCCGGCAATGTGGGTGCCGGTCTGTCCCGCGGCCATCCCGGCACCGATGGCGCTTTGCTTCATCATGTCGATGCCATGCACCACGTGCAGGCTCGCCCACCCCATCATCCCGCTCCAGATCAGCGGCAGGCCGAGATAGAGGCCGACGAGCAGCGTGTTGAGGGTCGTCCGCTTGAGCGCCGAGTCGAACTCGAGATGCAGGACGTTGTGAAACAGGGTCTCGGCGCTGGGATACATCGCGACCCAGAGGTGCTCGTCGAGCCAGGCCGCGATGTACCACATCAACGCCCAGCTCTTGACCGTGAAGATGGCGAGCGCTCCGAGAAACATCACGGCAAGGCTGTATCGGCCGAAGACGAGAATCAGCGGCAGGAACATGTAGATGCCCATGAGGATCAGCGGCTGCGCCAGGGTCGCGTACTGGATGATCGGGAATCGGGCAGCCTGCGTGTGCACGGCCTTGTTCACCATCCCCGCCATGCCTGCCACGTCGGGCGCGGCCGCGATCAGGGCCTGGTACCAGCTGCGGTCATCGGGCAGCATCGTCTCCGGGGCGATCGAGGGGTTCGCGCGCCCCATCGCAAGGCGGGCGAGACCGTCCTCACGTTCCTCTGCCGCCACGGTGCTGAAGAGCAGGGCGACCTTCTCGGGGAGGGTGGTGGGCAGGTAGCTGGCACCCACGCCACTAGCGAGCCGCGTACGCAGACCGGTGTCGGTGTCGGTCCACCACTCGAGGCACGTCGGGCGGCCGTACGCAGGGACGACCGAGTTCGCGTCCATGTCGGCGTCGCCGCCCGCGACGTCCAGGGCGAAGCCCGGTACCCCGGCGCTTGCATAGATGGAGGGGTAGAGGTCGGGGTCGGCCTGAAACGCGTGACTCCCGATCCAGTCCGGATCCGCCTCGCCCCACGTCGAGAGCGCGGCTGCCGCAGCGGCGGACGGGACATCCTGCAGAAACCTGGTTCGAGCGGGCAGGTAGCATTCGTTGAAGAAGCGCTGAACCTCCGCGCGGAGCGTGGGATCCTCAACGGCCGCGGTCCTCGCCATCTCCTCCACCTCGCGAAAGCCGCTCAAGCCGCCGGCGATGCCCCCTTTCACGGCATCGTTGATGCCGGACGACAAGCTCATGACGGCGAACCACCACGGGGGGAGAGAGAGCTGCTGGGGGACCGAACCGAAGGCGGCGTCGTAGGTGCTGTCCGAGCTGGCGCCGTTCGCGACGACCGGCGCGGCGTTGAGCTTGGTCGCAGGTGGCGTGTAGTAGAGATTGACGTTCTGGAGGGTCGTCCCGACCGGCGTGAAGCAGAAGGCCAGCACGAAGATCGCCGTCCAGAATTCCACCTCCATCTTGCGAATCATCCATGCTGCGTCCGCTCGATCCGTGACGCTCATCTCGTGCGCCTTCAACCAGGTTCCCAGGACGATGAACAGGAAGGGAAGGAAGATGATGCCCGTGTCGACGAGCACGTCCCGGATGATCCCCGCGAAGGCCCACCCGTACATCGTGGTGAAGAGCTCGAGGTAACTGTCGACGCTCACGGGCTGCACCTCCTATCGATGGGCGGCGACGGGCAGGCCGATCACTACGACCAACTCGAAGACGAGCAGGCCCAGGCAGATGCGGTGACGGGCAGCGCGGAAGGCGGCGCGCACGTCGTCCGGCCATCGTGCCGGCAGCCGATCGGCGAGGCGTGGCCAGACGAGCCAGAGGGCGCCGATGAGGACTAGGTGCCCCGCGACCAGGGCCGGCTTGACGGCGTGCAGGGTGTCCCGCACGGCGACGATGCCGTCGTGGGCACGCGGGAGGTTCAGCGCCAGGACCACGAGCACGACGAGCACCAGCACCATGGCCGCAATGAAGCCGAGGGTCCGGACCGCAGTCCGCGTGGTCGTTCCGATGTTGCGCGGGAGACGGCCGTCAGTTGGCGGACGGTTCATGGCTTCA
This sequence comes from Azoarcus sp., assembly GCA_020725025.1. GTDB lineage: Bacteria > Pseudomonadota > Gammaproteobacteria > Burkholderiales > Rhodocyclaceae > Aromatoleum. The sequence goes on along the minus strand of DYFV01000028.1, from coordinate 26,932 downwards.
CCCGACCGTTGACCAGGGGGTGGCGATCGATGGGCTGCTGAACCGAGTTCGCAGCGGAGGCGGCGCGGGAGGCCTGGTAGCTTTCCAGCAGGGTCGTCGCCGTCTCGGAGATGACGGCCTTTCGAATCCTCGACTCGAAAAGCACGTCGTCGATGTGGCGGTTCAACTCGGCGAGCTTCGACTCGATCTTCGCATCGGCCGCCCGCTGGACCTCCGGAATCATCCGCCCCGTGAGCAGGAGGTTGCGGATGATCATCGCCTTGTCGACTGTCCGGGCCAGGGCGACGTCCTGTATCAGGCGCTGACGGACGATGCTTTGCTCGATCGCCGGAAGCTCGCGAACCGCGTCGACAAGTTCCCGCGTGATCACGACGCCCGGCGCGGAGGCAGCCTTCAGATCAACCCCGGCCGGGACAGCGTTCGAGAACAACGCGTCGATCTGGCTTTGTGCCGTCGGAATCTCGAGCTCGAATTGATGGATCAGTCCGAGCCCGCTGGTCGACGCGGGCGTCGGACAATCGCTGTCGTCACACGCTGCACCTTCGATGTCGCCCAACACATCGACGGCATACTTCGCCGCCGTCCGCGGCATCGCGAACGTCTGCGTCAGCTTGACGGGCGGGTAGACGGCGGCCGACGTTCTCGGCGGTTGTCCCATGGTGACGTTGAATCCACCAAAGACCGTGTCGAACACGATGCGAATGGGCTCCTGGTGGGCGCCCCCGGCCTTTTGGCCGCCGATCCACGTAATGCCGTCCCGTCCATCGTTCGCGGCAACATTCTCCTTCGCCACCACCACGTCCCTGGTCGTGCCTGCCTGCTGCTTCCACGACTCGCCACGCGCCACGCGGACGAAGTCCTCATAAGGGTCCTCGCCGCGCTTGATCTCGGCTTCCATCTCCTCGCAGGACTTGGTGGCGATCTGGATGGCGACTTCGGCCTTCTTCGCGTAGGTCTGGAAGAGCTCGTAGAGTCCGGGGGAGGCGCGCTGGAAGAGGTAGAGCGGCAACGCGGCGATGCCGGCCTGAACGGCGTTGGTGACCTGGGTGCCGAGCTGCGCGAACTGGTTCATGAGGTTCTGGAACGAGACCTCGAAGTCGTAGGCGCCGCAGGAGTAATGCATTCTCGCGACACCGGAGAGGCCGAGCCTGTAGGGGACGCCGTGCGGGTTCGCGGCGCGGGATGCGGGGTCGCCGCCACCCAGCCGGTAATAGAGCGTCGACCTGGAGCTTGGGATCTCCCCGGCCGTGGCCGTCGTGGCGGCGAGTGCCAGCAGGAGGGCAGCGACGAGCCTCGGGGTCGTCATGGCTCTCTCCGGCGCGTTACGACGGCAGAACGTCGCGTCCATCACGCCGCCCTCCGTCGCGCGAGCTCCTGGGCGATGGCGTAGGCCGCTTCGAGCTCGGTGCAACCCGTTCGGGCCATGATGTCCTGCCGCAAGGCCTTCTCGTGCTTCTCGGTCATGGCCAGCGCGATCGCCAGGGGCGGCGGGACGTTCCTGAAGAGCGCCTGGAGCTTGGTGCCCAGGTAGACGCCTTCGGTGTACTTGGGCGGCTCCTTGCGCGCCGACTCCATGAGCGCACGCTGAGCCGGCGTCAAAGTGCGGAAGCGGGCGACCTGCTCGATCTCGTCCCGGTCCATGGTCAGCAGCACCCAGTGCTCGCACATGTTGAACATGCGCGTGGCCGCATCCGGAAAGTCCTTCATGTTCTGCGTGGCGAGCCAGAACCAGGTGCCGAGCTTGCGCCACATCTTGGTGATCTTGACGACGTAGGGACTCAGCAGCGGATTGGTGGTGATGATGTGCCCTTCGTCGGTGAGGAAGATGATGGGGCGGTGATCGTGCTGGGTCGCCTCTGCGAGGGCCTGCACGTGATTGACCAGCGACGTGTAGGCCACCGCGAGGGCGTCCTCGTACCCTTCCTGCGCCAGGGTGCCCATCTCGACGATCGTGACGTCGGCATCGGGCCAGGTGGAACCAATGCGGTTGAAGAGCCGGCCGCGCAGCCCGTCGCAGAAGACCATCATGGCGTGTCCCATCTCCTCGGCCCGGTCGCGGCGGGCCCCACCCAGGCCGGCGTCGGTGCGCATCTGCATGAGGGCGTGGGCCACGTCTTCGGCCCGCGGGTGGGGCTGTTGCAGCTCGCGCGCCCGATGGGCGGCGGCGAGGATGGCCTGGGCGATGAGATACCGGTCGGCCCGCGTCATCTTGCGCACCTCGGCTTCTTCGCCGCCGGTGATCATCAGCGTGGCCGCGATGACGAGCTCGCCCAGGATGTCGCGCTTCTCCGGGTCACCTTCGTCATCCTCCTCGCCCATTTCGTCCGCGTGCCCGTCGGCCGGCGCGTCGCTCGACTGCTCGGTAGGCACTCCCGGATCGTGCGCCCGTATGGCGCGGGCCAGGGTCTGCTTCTCCTGCTCGAGGAGGCGCGCCGCGATGGCAAACGGCGGCAGGCTCACGTCCGCGTCCGGCGTCAGCTCGACCTGGTGCACCGTGAGCCCGCGGGCGGCGAGGTGCTGCCCCAACAGCCCGAAGGACTTTCCGGCGTCCACGATGACCAGGCGCGGTCGGTAGATCGCCATCATGAGCATGGCGAGGTAGTTGAGCTTCGCCGACTTGCCGGCGCCGGTGGGGCCGAGCATCAGGAGGTGAGCGTTCTTGTTCCGGTCGGTCGGATTCAGCGGGTCGAGCAGGAGCGACTCGCCGCCCCGGTTCCACAGCCAGAATCCCGGATTGCCCGAGCCCCGAGCGCGACCGTAGAGGGGCAGGAGCGCCGAGATCTGGGAGGCGAAGGCGAGGCGGCTGCGGCGCAGGTGGGTGGCGTCGAAGCGGGGATCGAAGCACATGGGGAGCGCCCTCAGGAAGACGTCGCAGCCCTGCAGCTCATCCACCGGCTGGATGAATTTGAGGCCCGAGGCGTGCATCGCCGCGGTGATCTCGGCCACCGACCGGCCCAACTGCGAGGTGTCCTCGCCGCGCACGAAGAGGGTCAGATAGAACGGATAGAGCTTGTCGGTGCGCATGGCGTCGAGGACCTGGGTGGCCTCGTCGAAGGTGTGCACCGCATCGACGGTGTTGGCGCGCGAGGCGCTCTTGATCGCCTCCACGCGGCGCCGCATGGTGTCCTGCGGGTGGATCACCACCGTAGCCGACAGCATCGTCCCGTCGGGAAGACGGTCGAAGCGGGCGAACTGCTGGTCCGCCCGCCTGAGTTCGGCGGTGAAATGGCCGATCTCGGGCGCCTGGCGCAAGGACTGCAGGGCCAGGGCGCGCACCGGCAGGTCGTTGAAGAACCACAGGCCCGCCTTCGCATCCGAGCGCGGGGGAGAAAGCAGGAGCAGCTCGCCCAGGTCGAAACCCGATGCCGCCGCGCGCTCGTCCGGATAAGGGCACACGCGCAGCAGCGCCTCGACCGTCTCGACGAAGTCCGGTTTCGGATTGAAGAAGGGCAGGAGCCACGCGTAGAAGTCCGCCGCGTCCATCGGCCGCCCTTTGACCCCCGCTTGCGCCAAACCGGCGAGGAGCCCCTTCGCGGTTTGGTGCAGCCGCTCCACCGGGTCGAGCATCTCGCGCGAGAAGTCGAAGCCGGGCGGAAAGCGCCGATAGATCGCGCAGCGCACCCGGCGCAGCTGACCGCGCCAGCGGTTGCCCGATACCCCTTCATCGGTAAACAGGCCGCCGGGTCGGGAGACGGCCTCGAGGTGGTCGGCCATCTCGCCAAGGAAGTGGCGCGTGAAGTCGCTGGCGAGGATCTGCCGTCCGCGCTCGGGCGCCTTGGCATGGACCGCCAGGATGTAGTCGCGCATGCGCTCGACCTGCCGCGACAGATCGGTGTCGTCATTGCAGAAGAACTGCACCACCCACGGGGCATTGTCGTACTCGGGCAGGGCCTGGAGCGCCGACTGGATCTCGGCGCAGCGCGCCTGCAGGTACTGGTCGGCGCGGGCCTCACTGGGCAGTGGCTCGAGCTCGAACAGAAGCGCGCGCGAGCGGCCGTCCTCCAGCACGAATGTCTGCGTATCCGGCTCGTAGTCCATCCACGGCAGCTGGTCGGTGAAGCTCGGCGGCCGTGACGCCTGCCGCCGTCGATCGCGGATGCGGAACGGTCGACGGGTGACCGGGGCGTCTCTCCCGGCGCCGCCATCGGCGTGAGCGGGGGTCGAGGCCGGTTGCCCATCTCCGGGGGCGAAGCCGAGCATGCGAAGGAAGCCGAACATGAGGTTCTCCGTCCGTTCTCAGCGCCGAGCCGCCGCCGAATCGGGAGCGGCCCCATCCGGCGTCGAGGCTTCGCGCTGCAGGTTGGATGCGGAACGGGAGGACGCCGCGGGCGCTTCGCCGGGGAGGAGGTACTCCACCCGCTCATACATCGGGAACGCCGTCACGTATCCCGGCACCGGGTACTTGCCCCCGGCGAGGTGGGGAAAGACGACCATGATCAGGTCCGGGTTTGGCAGGCGCGTGAAGCGACGCTCGATCTGGCGCATCGCGGCCTCGCGTATCGGACCGGGCGAGTATTCCGAAGGGGGGCGCAGTGGAAGCCGTTCGCGCACGCGATTGCGATCGGCCTCGCCCGTACGCTCGCGGTAGATCTGATCCATCGTCGGTCCCTCGCTCGGCAAGGGCGAGCTGCGCGGACCGGCGATGCTGCAGGCATTCATCAGCATCGCGGCGAGCAGGAGTGGTACGAGCCCGGGGACGCGCCGGTGTTCAGTCCAGTCCATGGTACTGACCTCGCAGGTGGGAGACGGTGGTCGAGGCCTCGTCGATGCGGCCGTAGTCGAGCTTGCGGGCGTCGGAGGCCTTGTCGATGGGGATCTCGCTGTCGATGTGCACGACGACTTCGCCACCGGCCGGCACGACCACTGCATCGAACGAGTTGTTGAGGCGGCGCATGATCCAGCTCGTCACCTCGTCGACGCCGCCGCCCAGCGCCCGGCCCAGGATGTAGGTGCCACGGTCGCCGGTCACCCGGCTGGTGGTGGTCCCGAAGACGTTGTCCCTTTGGGTGGTCTCGGCGGCGGCCGCGGCTTCGGCGGCCAGTGACAGGGTTCGGAGCCCGACTGTGTCGGTGAGGTGCGCCGGGGCATTGGTCACGAACCGGCCCGGGATGCATGGATTGCCGTAACGGTCGGAAATCCAGCCCAGCTTCGGCGCTGCGGCAAGGGACGGCATGCCGCCGCTTGCCGCGCCGGTGGCACCGAAGAGGGGCGTGGTGCCGTTGTTGCGTCGGCTCACCGTCTGGATGCTGCCGTCGTTGAATACGAAGGTGAGCGACTGGACGAGCCCTTCCGCGCACGAGAGCGTCATGTCCCCGATGGCAATTCCGGAGACCACCACGCCGGTCAGATTGCGCGGCAGGTAGTGCCCGTTGGCGGCCAGATTTTCGGGGCCGAGCAGCAGCTTGAACTGCATCGGATCGGTGACCTTGCCGTCGACCGGCACCCGGCCGACGAGGGCGGTCATGTTGATGACGCCGGTGAGCGTTGCGTTTTCGGGGATGGTGTAGAACGGGGTGGCCATGGACGCTGCCTTGTTCGGCTGCGCTGGCGCCAGCTGCGCGTGCGGCATGGCAGGGGCGATGATCGGTAGGTCGCGAACCACGCCTTCCTTGCCGTCGGTGCCCTTGCCCATCCGATAGCCCAGCGGCAGGACTCGGGTGGGTGACGCGGAGGCGACGGCGAGGGGCGGCACACCCGCCGCATCGCCCGAAGATCCCAGTCGCGCGTGGTCGAAGCCGAATCCGGCCGGGAGATCGTTGGGCAGGGTGCGGAAGAGCCCGCCGGAGCCGGGCGGTTCGGTGGCGGCGCCGGGAGAGGCTTTCCGGGCCTCGATCTCGCCCATCAGCTCGGTGCGGAGCTCCCGCCGGAGCTGCTCCCGGATGCGGTCTTCGCTGCGCTGCCGCTTGGTGTTGTCGTCCCTCAGGCGCCGGTTCTCCTCGATGAGCGCCTGCATCTGCTCGTTGAGCCGGCTGTAGCCCGCCACCACCGTATTGAGCGTCTCCTGTGGCGTGTCGGCGTCGGCGCCCTTCCGGGCGGGCGGCAGCGGCGCCTCGGGGACCGCCGTCATCGGCGGACCGGCGGGAATGCCGGGATCCTGGCTTTGCTTGTAGAGGATGAAGCCGGTCACGCCGAGCGCGACCATCGCCAGGACGGGAACGAGCTTGTTCTGCGCGGTCAGCATGATTCTGTCCTAGCGCCACAGGGGGACGGCGGCGAAGGGCTGGTCGGAGACGAGATACACCGCCGTGGTGTCGGCCTCCGAGCCATGGGGGAGCAGCCGCCAGTGCTGTGGCGTGGCCGCGATCCAGCGCCCGCGCAGGCGCTCCATGTCGAGCTCCACCGGCTTCGAGGAGCGGTTCGTGAAGCGGATCGCGGTCACGTGGAGCGGACCGCTCGACCATGCGCCCAAAGGGGCCGTTTCCACTGCGCCGCCGCGGTACAGGCCCGCAACCGGCTTGCGGTCGACGGGCTCCTGGCGAACGCCCGGGTAAGGGGAGACCAGACGGGTCGGGGCATAGAGGACTTGGGCCGCGTAGCGGGTGAGCTGGATCATGTCCGCCGCGGGTGTGGGTTTGTGCGCGGCGCCGGTGGGCGCATCGTCGCCGCCAGCTGGGGCTTCGCCCTGCAGGTGGACCTGAAGAATCGGCGCCGGCTCGGCCCCCTCCGCAGCCTCGACGTCGAGCGGAAGCTTGGTGCCGCGGTCGATGGCATGGGCCACCAGCCGGGATCGATTGAAGGGGGCCCTGGCCGTGAGATAGACGACGTCCTCGATGATCTGCACTTCGAGGACGCCGGCGAGAGACGGCGGCACATCGATCACCGGTACAAATGGGAGCTGCACCAGGCGCTCCCGCCCGGGCGCAAGGAGGACCGGAACCGGAAGACGGTCGAAGAGGACGCGCTGCACTGGCACGCCGGCGGGCGCCGCGGCGGAGTGCCGGGCCGGGACCGGCTTCTTGCTGCCCTCGGTTTCGGGCGCAATTGGCGAGGCTTGTTCAGTGCCGGCCTTCTCGCCCCCGGAAGGCACCACCGCAGCAGTAGATGCGGATCTGGGGATGGCGCCGAGATCGAGCGGCACCTCGGCCGACATGATCTGCGCCGGAACGACAGGTGCCGATGGCGATGTCACCTGCGGCGGAAACGGCGCGGGCGGCGTTGGGGCCAATTGCGCCCAGGCCGGCGACAGGGCGATCAGAGGCCCACCAGCGACGAGAAGCGTGCGTGTTACGGGCGGCATGGTGCTCACTCCTTGGTGGGCCCGGGCGTGGCCGGCACGGCGGGGAGGCTCGGCGCCGCGGGCGGCGATGGCGAGGTTGGGGCGACCGTCCTGGGCAGCGCCGGTGCGGGCGCGGACACGGGGCCGATGGGCGCTTCGAGCGCTCGCGGATCGATCCGCTCGGGGTGACGGCCGCCGAAGCAGTTCAGAGCCAGGCCCCACGGGTTCTTCTCGCGATCGATGTCGTAGCGCACCACGTGCAGCGGGTAACGGATGAAGGTGTCCTTGACGGGCATGCCGCGCGAGGTTTCCACCAGCTGGGCATCGACGAGAACCGTCCAGCCGCCGTTGCCGTGATCGGAAACCCGGTTCGCGGCGTAGCCGTAGCCGGGAATCTCCATCAGGGCGCGGGTGCGCTGGATGAGCTCCGCGTCCCCGGCCTTGATCCGCATGTCCTGGAGCAGTTGTTCGCGGCAAGACGGGGTGAGGTAGTTCTGCAGGGCGAAGATCTGGGCGCCGTAGTCCTTCGATCCATCCTTCGCCCAGCGATTGACCTGGTGCCAGATATAGAAGCCGAAGGCATACACGTTCGGTGCCGGGACCTCGGCCGCGCGGCCGAGTTGGATCGCCGCGCCGCGGGACAGATCGGGCGGGATATGCGCGGTGAGGTCCGTCTGCGTCGTGCGCCAGCTCACCAGGGCGACGAGCAGCAGGACCAGGAGCGCGGCGATGATCCAGGACTGGCGGCGGATGGTCGCCTGCGCGTTGGCAAGGCTGTTGGTGAAGGGCGTCATGGGCGCGCTCCGAATTCAACCCATCCGTCGGCGGGACGTTTGCGCTTGCGCCGGCGGGAGCGTACGGCCCGTGTCCCAGGCGCCCGAGTAGGTCACGAAGGCGGGCCGGATGAGATGCGCCGCGGCCGCCGCGTGCAGGACGAGATGCACGTAGTAGTGGTCCGGCCGATTGCGCTTCAACTTCGCCATCTGCCCCGCGGCGACCCAGACCGTGGCGATCGGACCGGTGGCCATGACGAGGACGGCCACCGGCAGGTGGTGCAGGGCGAGCCCCACCAGACCGCCCACCGGGAACCAAAGCAGAAAGGCCAGCCCGATGGCCCACTTGGACTCGGTGTACGAGAGCCCTTTGATGATCGACGGCTCCGCATTCACGCGGTCCGGTAGCGGCGCGTGGCTCGGTCCGATGGATGTTTCCGGCGGGGACGCCAGAGGGCTGGAGGTGTCCATCGCAGCGCCTAATCGATGATGACGGCCGCTTCATTGAGGAGGTACACCATGAGCACCAGCACTACGGCGCCGACGACGGCCAGCACGCCCAGGTCGCCGAGCTCCGCCCGGCCCATGCGGTATTCGTTGAACTTGGCGATTCCGCCGGCCGCGACCGCGATGAAACCCAGCGTGGCGATGATGAGCCCCAGGACGATCAGGCCGTTCTTGAAGTACTGCTTGCCGATCTCGATGTAATCCCCGGACGCGGCGCCGTCTGCGGCGACGGCCGTCGGCAGCTCGGCCAGGGCCGGTTCCATGACGAAGACCGGGGCGAGGACGGCGAGGCCGAGCAACGTGATGTGGATGGCGGCCTTGGCCCTACGCCGCAGACGAAGCGCCGGCACTTCCGCCGCGCGACGATGTGCGGCGCTCGCTGCGTCCGAAAGTTGGATGAGGAGCTTCATGGTTTCCTCCGTGGGGTGGTGAGGCGCCGCACCGTGGAACGCCGGCAGGCCCGCGGCTCGGCCTGCCAAGGCGGCCGCGATCTAGGTGAGCAGATAGATCAGCAGCAGGACGATGATCAGCACGCGCAGCTTGTAGAACAGGAGCAGCGGCAGGCGGCGTGGGTCGTGGAGGCCCTCCAGCCCCAGCCGGCGCACCATGTCCGCCGCCCACAACACGACGGCGGCGGCGACGAGCGCCGCCAGGACGACGGCGATGTCGGCCGGCGCATAGCCCGCGGCGCTCGCGAAGGCGTGAGTCTGTTCCGAGGTCATGACGGCGGGCCCGGAAGGCGCTCAGCGCCGGTAGTCACCCTTCAACGGCTCCACGGGCCGCGGCTGACGTGGCGCGTTGAGGTGGTCCGTGATGCCGAGGCGGATCAGTTCCAGATCGCGCGCGAGGTCGTCGTACTGGAAGCGCACCCGGGCGAGCGTGGGCGCGTCCGCCTTGGCGGCCCGCACTTCGTCGGCGAGGAGGGCGATCTCATGCTCCAGACGGGCCAGGTTCTCGCGTTCGGCGTCCTCGTCGGCGAAGGCCGGCGTGAAGCAGAGCAGGGTGGCAGAGGCGAGCGCGGTAGGGAGCAGGGGACGCGAGGTTCGGGACATGGTGATCTCCTTCACAGGTACTTCTTGAAGGTGGATGCGGTCGTAGAGAGCGAGGCGGCAACCAGGATCGCGAACGCCAGCACCAGATAGGCCGGGTTGAAGCCGCCGAACGGCCACGCCAGGTAGGCCGTGAACCCGGCGGTGAGAAACCACCAGGTGAAGCGCTTGCTGTGGTGATAGACGAAGGACGATTCCCGCCCGCCGGACCACTTGCGCAGGTCCCGGCGCACCAGGCCGTCGACGAGACCCAGGAGGATCGCCATGGCGAAGGCCGGCACGGCGTAGAACGCGATCGCCAGGCGAATCACCGTGTCCTGCGCGACGTAGAGCGAGATCTCGACCCAGCGGCCGGCCTCCTTGACGATACGGCGGGCCGTGCGGGCTTGCGCCCTGGTCTCCGCGTCCGGGTCGATCGCGTCGGCCCGGGCGATGAAGCGCGGCGCATGGAGCCAGACATAGGGCCGTGTCACGAGCTCGGCCAGGTCGCGCGCGAACCCGACGGTATCCTCGACCAGGAGCGAGCGCGGAAAACCCCGGATGTAGCCGAAGTCCTCGGCGACTGCCGTGCGCGCCCGGCTGACCCCTTCGCCCTTCCAGAAGGTGTGGTCACCGACGATCGTGAGTGCCGTGCCGAACACCCAGGAGGTGAAGGTCGCGAAAACCAGTCCCACGGCCAAATCGACGAGGGTGCCGAGGGGGCCGCGGGAACGCGCCTGGTGCGCTCCCGCTGACGCCGCCGAGGACGCGCGAGTGGGGCGTGCGGACGTCGAGGCGCTCATGTGAAGGCCTCCACGCCGTCACCTCCTGGCGCCTCGTCGACCACGAAACCCAACGGCGCAACGAGTCCGACGGGCATGTCCTTCAGCCAGTCGGTCTGAGCGGACCAGTGCTCCGAGGTCCGGTACTTCGCCCGCATCTGCTTCGCGACGTCCTGCAGGGACGGCGGGATGAAGCGGTCGTTGGCCGGATCGGGCAGGGGAAAGCGGAGCTTGAAGAGGCGGTTGCCTTCGAGCAGGGCGAAGGCCTGCCCCTGAGGGAGCGCCATGATGTCCGAAGGGGACACCATCGGCACGCGCTGCGTGGACAGGCGGTCCTCGTTGCGCGAGGTGAAGTCGGTCGCGGTGGAGCCGTCGGTGTCGCTGACGCCGGTCACGACCATCAGGTGCTGGACGTCGACCTCGGGCAGCTGGTTGCAGAAGAACTCCGCGGTGCCGGGGTCCTTCACCCGCAGCATGACGACGTTGTTGAAGTTGCCCAGCACCTGTCGGGCCTTCGCCGCATCGCCGAGCTTCGCCTCGATGTCGGGAATGGTCTGGGTGTAGGCGGTGATGCTGAAACCCGACCCGCCCAGCTTGTTCACCATCGGCACGAACTCCGGCCCCGCGATCTCGTTCACCTCGTCGAAGTGGCAGGCCACATCGGGCAGGAGGATCTTGCCCTCGGGGTGGTGCGGATCGAGGCCGGTCTTGTAGAGCTTGCCGCCGACGCTGACCAGATCGGCCAGCATGGAATTGCCGACCGCCGCCGCCACGGTGGCGTCCGAGAGGGCGTCGAGGCCGACGTACACGATGCCGCCCTGGCGCACGACCTGCATCCAGTCGAAGATCGGACGCGTGTCCGTCGCATCGAAATAATCCGGCGAGATCAGCTTGCCGACCGGTCCCGTGGTGAGCTTCTCCAGAAAGGGGCCCAGGGAGGCGACGATCTTCTCGAAGAAGCTGCGCTCGTATCGCACCGCGGTGGCCAGGCCCTGCAGCACCGCATCGGGGAGTTGGAGATCCTTCAGCACGTGCACGAGCGCGATGAGCCGGTCGCTTCGGTCTTGCAAGGCGCGCGGGACCGTAATCTGGCGCTTCTCGATCTGGGTCTGGACCTTGTCGACCCGCTGCTCCCAGTCCTCCGGCCCTTGCTGCTGCAGGGCGTGGGTGGCGTAGCGCAGGAACAGGGGCTCGATGTCGGTGATGTCGCGCAGCAGCAGGTCGTAGGTCGGCACCTGACCCAGGGCGACCTGGGCCTGGGCCACCAGGTTGGTGAAGCGCCAGGCGAATTCCTTGAACGCCGCGGAGTTCCCGCTGGAGGGCAGAGGGTTCGTGGTGCGGTTGGCGACCTCGGTGATGCGGGCGAAGTTGCCGATGCCGTTGTAGCGCGCGGAGATGTCCGGATAGCCGAGATGAAGGTGGTAGAGCTGATCCAGCCGGCCGGCGCGGGCGGCCTCGGCGTGGACGCGCAGCATGAGCTCCGCGTCGCCCTTCGGGTCGATGACGATCACGACCTTGCCGTCGCGGATGTCCTGGGTGACGAGGAGCTCCATTGCGCGCGTCTTTCCCACGCGCGTCGTGCCGAGGAAGAGGAGGTGCCCGGGGCGGTGTTTCTGTCCCAGGGTGACGGGAATTTCCCTCGGCTCGACGCCATGAAGAATGGGCGAGCCGCCGAGGTCGGGCGGCTCGGCGAGCGGGTTCCACCAGCGCGGTGCGGCGAGGGCCGCGGCGACGGGCTTGAAAGGCGTCTGCCTCAGGCTCTTGAGCAGCAGGCGCGCGCCCGGCGCGAACCAGCCGGCGGCGAGGTAGGCCTGCGCTTCCGGGCGGGTCGCGTCCATGCGCCGCTGGGTGTGTTGCTGACCCCACGCAAAGCCTTCGCCCAGGTAGAGCTTGCCGGGAAGGCGCGGCAGCTTGTGCGGCGCGACGGCGGTGACCTTGTAGCGCGTGAGCCCATACCGGTAGCGCCAGACGCGCCACGCCTGGCTGCCGCGCAGCCCGGCAAAGCCGAACGCGGCCACGGCCGCGATGCGCCCGAGCTCGGGCGGCATCATCAGCACCCACGGCGCCACCATGGCCACCAGGCCGCACGATGCCGAGGTCGCGGCGCTCCACACCTCGATCGGTGGCCGCAGCGAGGCTTCGATCACGCCGCGGCTCATGGCTCGCTCCCAGGAAAGAAGGGCACAACCATGGCCGGGGCAGGGGCCTCGGGGGAGAGGGTCCATGGTTGTGCGGAAACCGCCATTTCGGCGGGGGAGGAGCCGCGGGAGACGCGGAGGAGACCCACCGCGAATGCGGTGAGGGAAACGGCCGCCGGGAATGGACCGGTCACGCGGAGGGCCGGGTCACGCATGTTCGATCCTCGCGATGTGGGCGAACACCGAGCGGGCGTAGCGCTCGGCCCGGCGCCGGTCGGTCGGGTGGTGATAGGCGCCAACAGCTTCGAACCAGTTCGCCGTGGTGGCGCGGCGTTCGCGCAGGATCGAGCCCGCGACCGTTAGGTTGTGCCACGGATCGAGGGCCAGCGCCGGCGAGCGCAGCTTCTCGGCGTGGTAGTGCCAGTTGACCTGCATGGCGCCGCAATCGACGTTGCGCACACCCTGGGCGAGCACGCGCCGGAGATCGGCGACCGCCTCGTTGTAGGTGGTGTAGCGACGCGGCTCGGCACGCACGTTGAGCGTCCACGGCCAGGGCGGCGCCACGCTCCGCCATGCCATGACCGACTCCTGGATCGCCACGCCATAGAGGATCGTCGCCGGCAGCCCCAGCGTCTGCGCGACCTGCCGATAGGCCGGCGGGATCGGCGGATAGGTCCGCCGCATCCGGCCCGCCTTGTTACCTGCTTGCGCCACGGCCGGCGCGGCGAGCAGGACGATGGCGGACGCGGCCTTGGCCAGGAATTCGCGACGGAGCGGCGTGCAGGGGTTCATTCGGCGCCGCCTCCCGGCGTGAACAACCAGTTGGGCAGCGCCTTGGTCTTGGTGGTGAGGGGGCGCGTCGCCGCGAAATCCACGACCTTGTCGTTGGGGTACAGGCGCCGCATGGCCTCGGTTCCGGCCCGCTGCCAGGCGAGGACGCGTTCGGCGTCGTCGTGCAGCAGGCGGGCGAAGAGCTCGGCGTAATGCGCGCGTTCCGCCTCGGAGCGGGCATGGACGCCGAGCACCTCGACGGGGCTGATGCGCGGATCGCTGAAGGCGCCGCGCGGCCCGCGCATGAGGATCCGTGCCCGGTGGAGTTCGGCCACGGAGATGCCCCAATAGCGCGCTTCGAGCACGTCGGCCTGGTCGAGCTCGGTCTTGGGTGTTGCCACAGTGGCCTTGCTCGTGGCACTGCGACCGGTCGTGACCACTTCGGTCACGTGCGTGTCCACCGCACCAACGTCGGCGAGGGTCACCAGCAGCGCGAGGGGAAGAAGATGTGTGCGCACGGCGGGCCCGCTTCAGTCGTGAACTGCGACCGTGGTGGTCGTACCGTCGGGCAGGCGCAAGTGGACCTGCCGGGCCTGCGGATCGATGCGCTGGATACGGGCGAGTCCCACCGTGTCTCCCTCGCGATAGAACGCGAGCTTGCCGTCCGCATTCTGGATGGCGACGGACGCCCGATCGCCCCACGTATCCACCGAGACGATGGCCGGCAGCTTGCGTTTGGCGGACGCAGCCGGCCTGGCGGGCGCGGCAGGGCGAACTGCAGGGCGCGGGGGCCGGGCTCGAGCGTCGAGCTCCGCGCGCAGCTGCGCGGTGGTGTCGGACAAGGCCCCAAGGGTGGTCGTGAGCTCCGCCAGCGTCGCGCTCAGCCCGTCCACCCGCTCGGCCAGCGCTGCGGTGCGCTCCTCGAGCACGTCGAGACGGGCAGCCGCCTGGACGTCAGCTGCCGGTCGCGGCTCCGGCAGGGGCATCGGGGCGGGCGCATCGCCCTGCGTGACCGCCGACGGGGATTGGGGCAAGGCCTCTTCGGCCGGGGTATCCGGCCGGAGCAGATGTAGCGCTGATAGAACGACGCCGGCGACGACGAACGCGACGATGAGCAGACGAATCGTGTGGCGACGACGGGCCGTCGTGTCGTCGGATTCGGGGGGGAGGGCCTGCGATGTGGGCTCTCGCGCCGGCGTGGCCTGGGAGGTGCTCATGGACCGACCTCCGAGGCGAAGACGGGAAGGATGCCCCCGTTGCCCGACGATGCGGCCTCGACGGGTGCCAAGGCCGGCTCGGGGCGCGGTTCATCCGGCGTCGCGGTCGGGGTACTCGTGCGCAGGCCGATCGCGACCGTGCGCTGCACGTGAGAGGTGATCACCTGGTAGGGCAGGCCCACGAGCAGCTCGAGAATCGCCTGCGCACGGTAGGGGCCCAGCTCGCGGTGCGCTTCGGGCAGGGGGTGTGACAGGAGCTCGTGTGCGGCTGAGTCCGTGGAGTCGAGCCGAAATCCGGTGCGAAGGAGCAGGTAGTCGACGGCCTCGCCCACGGTGCGCACGCGCTCGCGCGGGAAGCGCACGGTGGCCACGACGGCGAGCGGATTCGCCGCCTCGGGATCGGGCGTGACGGGCGTCGTCGTGTATCGGGCGAGGCGCTGTTCGCCGGCGGCCGTGTCCGCTCCCGCGGAGTGGAAGGCCAGTAGGAGAGCAAGGGCGACCATACGATGCATGGCGGTGCTCCGTCGGTTGAAAAGCCATCCCCGACCGGGAAAACCGGTGGCCGGTAGGGGATGGGGCTGCGGTCAGCGGCCAGTCACGGCGTTCAGTCTGGCGAAGACGCCTGCGTCGTGCAGTCGGGAAATCGAAGAACGTTTTCCGGTTTTATGCTTGCAAATGGCATGTCTGTGTGGTACGGGCGGGGCGCAAGGGAAGGGAGGGCAAGGGAACGGCCCGTGGGCGAGCCTTCGCTACCGGGTACGGGCCCAATCCGAAAGGGCGCCCAGCCCCCAGCAGCCCGGGCTGGGCGAAGGATTGACGGGCAAGGGGTGCCTTGCGGCAAAGGCCTACGGGCTTACGGGCGGCAGCTCGTGGCGGCTGCCGTAAAGGGCAGTAGCACGCCGTGCCTGACAGGCCAAGCGGAAAGTCGTGGAATCGGGTAGGGCTTTTCGGCGGACGGAAAGGGGAAAATGGCGCAAGCTGCGAGTGGAGCGATCCGTGCCGCCGGGCCCGCGCCAGCGGCGAACGGGAGCGGAACGACCAGGAGCTTGGCCATGCAGGTGACGCGACCAGCGTTCACCTCGGGGCGTAGAACAAGAACAGAAGCCTGCGCTGGAGCGATGCCGATGAAGGACATGCCGCCGCCGATCCCGCCGCATCAGGAAGAAGCCCGCACCCGGGCGGTGGTGGCGATCGGGCACTTTCTCGAAGGGTTGTACGATCCGGGCTGGCGCAACGTCCTGTTGCGCTGGCTCGCCCGGTACGACGGCCTGGAGGCCTACCTCTACCTCGAGGACGATCCGATCCTTTCCGTACGAAACCTGCTCGCCCGCCATGCCGAGACGCTGAAGCCCGCCGACCCCGGGCGACTGGCGGCCGACCTGTCCGCGCTGCCCTTCTGTCGCTTCCGAGCCCGACGCAGTGACGGCAAGCGATGGGAGCCGTTGGCCGAGAGCTTCACCACCTTCTGCGGAGGCGTCACCGTCGAAGTCTGGGAGGCCGAAGGCCCTCATCCGCGTCAGGACGTGCTGCAGAGCTGGCTCCACGAGCAGTTCTGTGCGGCACAACCCCGATCCCTCCGGGATTGAACGTGCTGGCGGCATTGGCCGTTGGCTGCTTTCTGGCTGCGGGAGCACTCGCCGTCGGGCTTGCTTGGCCCACCATCCGGCGCGGTGTACGACCGCGCGCGATGGGTCCGGCCGGCGAGACGACTGCCCCAGTCGAGAAACCGGTCGATGCCCGCGAACTCGCTGCCAATCGTCGCGGCTGGCTGAAGGTCCTCGATGCCCCGGCGCTGGTCCGGGTGTGTCACCTCGCCGGCACGCTGCAACAGATCCACCGCGAGTCCAAGTTGAGCAAGGCCGCCTGGGAGCGGGACATCGCACCGGCGATCGAGCAGTACCTGCGCTACGTCCAGCTCCTGCCGGCCAGCGAAGCCCATCACCATGCCCATGTCGGCGGGCTTGCCGCACACACCATCGAGGTGATGCACGCCGCGATCGCCATCCGCAATGGTTACCTGCTCCCCCGCGGTGGTGCCGCGGACGCGATCGACGCGCAGCGCGATCACTGGACCTACGCCGTCATCCTCGCCGCGCTGCTGCACGACATCGGCAAGCTGGCGACCGATCTGCGGGTCGAGCTCGCGGACCGTTCCGACGGTCCACCGCGCCCGTGGCTGCCGGTGGCGGGCGACCTGCTGACCGCCGGTGCGGTCGAATACCAGGTGCGCTTTGCCCCGAGAGGCGAGCGCGACTACGGCGCGCACCGTCGCATGGCGCTGGTGCTTGCACCGCGCATCGTGCCCGCTACCGCCCTGGCCTTTGTCGCGCGCGAACCCTCGGTGATGAGAGCGCTGGAGGGGATGTTGTCCGGTGAGGATGCGAGCGGCGTGCTGACCGAGATCGTGCGTCGGGCCGACCAGCGCTCGGCTGCGAGCAACCTGCAGCAGGGGCCGCGCAACCGGTTCGCTGCCGCAACGGCAGTACCGCTGGTCGAGCGCCTGATGGAGGCGGTGCGCCGCCTCCTGCGCCAGGGCGGATTGCCACTGAATCGGGATGGTGCCGCAGGCTGGGTGGCAGGAGGTGCCATCTGGTTCGTCGCAAAGCGTCTGGCCGACGCAGCGCGCGAGGAGATCGCCCGCAGCGATCCCGACGACTCCGCCCAGATCCCCGGCCCGAGCAAGAATGACCGGCTTTTCGACGCCTGGCAGGACTATGGCCTGCTCGAGCGCAACCCGGATACGGGCCAGGCGATCTGGTACGTCGAGGTGCGTGGAACGGGCTACGCCCACGCGTTCGCGATGCTCAAGTTCCCCTTGGACAAGCTCTTCGACGACCCGCGAGACTATCCGCCCGCGTTCGACGGAGAGCTCGTCGTCCAGCCATCGCGCCATGTGCGGGGGCACACCGAACCGTCGAGCGTGTCCGCGGAAGGCGAGGGGGGCGGCGGCGAGGCGATGTGCCGGCCTTCACCGACGACGCGCAAGAAGCCGGACGTGCCTCCGCCCAGACCGGCCCATGCGGCCTCGAAGCGATCGGATGCGGGCCCGGCGCAACCGGCGAAGGCTGCAACAAGGCCGGACCATGAAGCCCCGGGGAATGCCGACGCCGAGGACGACTACCTCACCGACGACGATTCCGCCGGCGCGGTCGCCGCCGCCATTCCGTTGGGGAGCTCGCCCGTTGTGCCTCGGTGTCCGCCGCGCGCGAGGACCGATCGCCCCGTCACGCCGTATGTCCATGTGCCACCGCCGCCTTCGCCGGACGACGACACGGGCGCCGCAGGGCGAGCACCCAGCGACGCCGCGCTCCGCTTCATGGCGTGGCTGCAGCAGGGCCTCGCCGACGGGTCCATTGCCTACAACGAGGCCGGTGCTCCCGTACATTTCGTCGAGGAGGGGATGGCCCTCGTCTCGCCGAGAACGTTCCGTGAGTTCGCATCGCGCTACGGCGACGACGGCGGCGGCAGCGAGTCGGGCGCAACGCCCGCAGCCAAGCTCGGAACGGGGATCCAGCGGCAGGTCATCAAGGCCCGCTGGCACCTGGTGGGGCCGGGTAACGCCAACGTGCATCACTACTCGGTCCTCGGGCGGGGCGGAAAGCCGGTCGGCAAGCTGGCTGCGGTCGTGATCAAGCATCCGGAGCGTTGGGTCAATCCGGTCCCGCCGCCCAATCCCAACCTCGTGCCGTTTCACGAGAAAGCTTCGCCGCGCGCGAGCGACTCGACCGAGCCGGGCCAGGAAACCTGAACCGATCGCGTTACAAAGATGTCATGCCTGGCGCCTTGACAAACGTCAGGTCATGACCAATTCTGAGTTCTGACAGGCATTCCAGGTGGGACACAGCTCGTCGCAGTACGAGCTGATGCCGGTGCTTCATGTCATCGGCAATTCTGCTTATCCCTTGCTTTCCGTCCCTTTGCGACTGGCCGCCGCTTCTGCTGTTAGAAACGGAGGGTTCCATGATCGTCTATAGCGTCGTCTCGACCAAGGGCGGTGTCGGCAAGACCACCCTGAACGCGAACCTCGGTGCGCTTCTCGCGGACCTGGGAATGCGTGTGTTGTTGATCGACGCGGACGTGCAACCCAGCCTCAGCCGCTATTTCCCGATCGGGAGAACGGCGCCGCACGGGCTCACGCAAATGATCAAGCAGGGCGCGCTCACCGACGACTGCATATCCACGATCGATCTCGCCCTGGCGCCGATCGTCCCGCGAGGCCAGCCGCGGCTGAATCCCAACGGTTGCCTCGACCTGGTGGTCTCCGACGCGCCGGAAGGCACCTTGCAGGATTGGCTGGCGCCGCGCATGGACAGCGCGCTGCGCATCAAGCTGGCGCTGCGCAGTCCGTTGCTCGCGGAGAACTACGACGTGGCGCTCATCGACACGCAGGGCGCGGTCGGCCATCTCCAGGATGCCGCCGTCCTGGCCGCGGATGTCCTGCTCTCGCCTGTCTCGCCCGACGTGCTGTCTGCGCGCGAATTCCTCGACGGCACGCAGAAGCTGCTGGACCGGGTCGAAACCGCGAGCGCCTTCGGCTTCTCGGTGCCACCCATGCACGCGATGATCTACCGCCAGGAGAACACCCGGGACGCGCGCGAGATCGCCAAGGCGATCCGCGAGGAATACCGCAAGCTGAAATGCCGGGTGAGCGTCCTGGATACCGTCGTTCCCCATGCCGTGGCCTACAAGAACGCGGCGACGGCCCAGCTCCCCGTGCACTGGATGGACGCCGGCAGGGCGTACGACACGATGCATGCGCTCCTGTGGGAGCTGATCCCGAGCCTGGGCGGCCACTACGCCGGCGGTACGTCCTCCGACACGCAGATCGAGGTCGCCGATGACGTCTAGGCCCCGTCTTCCCGAAACCCTCTCCATCAGGGACCTGGCCCAGCAAATGGAAAAGCAGGGAAAGATTCGATCGACGACGCGGTCATCGAACGCTACCGATCGGCGTGCGCTGCTCGCCGCTCACAGCCTCGCGGTGAGAAGTCCCGACAGTCGCGCCGCGGCGCTCGAAGCCGGTCAGGACGTCGATGGCTGGATGACGCTGCGGTGTACCGAGATCGACTGCTACGACCGCAATCCGCGAATGAGGACCAACCCGCGCTATGCGGAGATCCGGGCCTCCATCGAGGCGCGCGGCGGTCTCGGCGAAGCGCTTTCCGTTACCCGCCGGCCCGGGGCCAGCCGATACATGTGCTACATGGGCGGCAACACCCGCCTGCAGATCGTTCAGGAACTGTGGCACGAGACGAGTGACCCCCGCTACGAATGGGTCCGCGTGGTGGTCCACCCCTGGGTGAGCGAAAGCGATGTCATCGCTGCGCATCTCATCGAGAACGAGCTGCGTGCCGACACCACGTTCTGGGAGAAGGCCCGCGGCGTGGCTCTGCTCAAGACCGAACTGGAATCGGACCTCGGCCGGCCGCTGAGTCTTCGTGCCCTGTCGGAGCACGCCAGCAAGTGCGGCCTGCAGCTGCACGCCGTGACCGCCTCGAACTACCTCTTCGCCATGGAGCATCTGGAGCCTCTCGGTCCGCGTCTGACCCATGAAAGCGCCAGCGCGATCCGCAGCCGCCACGGCCATTTCGAGAAGCTCGCCGAGGCCCTCAATCTGGATCCGTACCCGCGCGTGGCGGCGTTCCAGCAGCTCGTGGTCGATGCCGCTACCGAGCTCAACGGAACGCGGGAGCAGGCGGAACCGCCCCGGCTGACCGTTGCCGAGGTCGAACGCATCCTCACGCGGATGAACGCGCAGTTCGCCCGCGAGGCCGGTTGTGCGCTCCCGGCCGTGGAGCGCGCATTGCGTGCTGTGATGGGTGCGGAGAAGCAGCTGCCCGCCGCCGAAATCCGCGCGTTGCTGTCGGACGGTGGACCAGCCGAGCCGTCGGCCGATCCCGCGTCAGCAGGGCCTGGCCAGGCCACTTCCGGCACCGATCCGGTGGTCGAAGCGTGCGCCAACGCGACTTCCCCGCAACCGGAGCCGCGGCGCGGCCGGACCGCCAGGACCGCTGTCGGGCAAGGCGAATCCCTCGATCCGTCGGCCTTCGCCACGGCACTGAGCGGCTTCGCCGCCCCGTTCAGGATCGACGCGTGCGTCCGCTGGGACGGTGGCAGGGCGCGCAGCTTCTCCTTGGCGCCGCTCGCGGACGAGGAGGGTGCGTCGGGCGACGCGGATCGACAGGCACGTGAGGCCGCCTACCGGCTGCTCGCCTGCCTGGCGGGCGAGCAAGAGGGTGCTCAGCACGCCGATGCCGACACTCGGAAGCTCTTCGCCTTGCTCCTGGAGCCGGCGTTCTGGCCCCTGACGCGCACGCTGATCGACAGTTACCACCGCCAGTTCCGGGCGGGGGCGGGTGCCGAATGAACGACAGGGTATGCCCGCGTGCGGTCGTGGAGACCGGTCGGAATTCCGGGACTGCGCTGCAACAGTCGAGGGAAGGGCTGGCGGAAGCGAATCGACGGTCCGTTCAACCTGTCCTCCGGTCCCGGGACCAGACAGGAATCGGGGGTGGCTGCGTGATTCCGATCAAGAGCGAACAACTTCGGGTGGCCCTCCTGTCGCATCTCATCCATCTGCTCGACATGGGCGAGGTCGAGGCCTTGCTCAGGGCGGGCTTCAGCCCGGATATCCTCGAGACGCTTCGCACCGCTTCGGTGAGGGACCTCAACGCCATCGCAGGGATGCCCCAACTCGACGTCTCCGTGCATTTCGATCCCGCCATGCTGGAGACCGCCTATCGGCGCCACGAGGCGATCACCGAGACGCGACAGTTGATGGAGTACCACGTCAGGCACGGCGCCCATCCGCAGCTGCTCGTGCACCTGTTCAAGATGACGATGGAGCAGATACGGGAGCAACGCACCCTGCTGTGCCCCGAGCCCCAGCCGCGAGGCCGCCCGCCGCTGCCCAGGCCCGAGGTGCGCGAGGCCGTGCAGCGGGTCTGGCCCGGGATCGAAGGCGCGTTCCCGGCACAGCGTCAATTCGTCGAGCTGCACCGGGCCTTTCCCGAGTTCTCCATCGCGACCCTCTGGTATGTCGTGCACGAATTCGACGACCGCGAGACCGCCTGAGCCGGCGGCATCGGACGGCGAAACGGCGAGGGCCGAAGCGGCACGGATCAGCTCGACGAGGGGCCCGCTGGATTCAAGCAGTCCAGCGCAAAGGCCTTCGCCACTGGATGCAATCGACCCAGTGGAACGGGCCTTGCCGGTGGATTCATTCGACCCAGCGGAGAACCCGTCTGCGCTGGATGCGACCGGTCCAGACGCCGTACCGCGGCCTGCCACCGCCGAGCAACGAATCGCCCTCGACCTGCTGGTGCGGATGAACGGCGACTACCCCGCCGTTACGGTCCTGTTGGCACTGCTGTGGCGCTCGGCGGACCGGATGGCGGTACGCATCTCGAGCCGTACCTTGTCCGCATGTTGCGGGCTCGGTCATCAGGTGGTCCAGCGCGCGCTGCAGCGTCTAGAGTGCCGTGCCCTGGTCACCGCCACGAAGCTGCCGCGTGCAACAGCCGCCTACCGGGTGAATGTGCCGGTACTGCGCCAGCTGCTCGGCAGCCCGCAGCCCGAGGTCGAGTTCCTCCCCGGGTTTACGCCGATTCCCGCGCTCTTCCGCCTCCACGATATGCAGGAGGCGGGAGATGTCACTTCGTCCCCGCCACGTGAAGGAGCGACCCATGGCCTTCCCTGATTCGATCGTCCCGCCTCCCGGCCGCGCTCCGGATCTCACCGCGAGCCAACCCGGCCTGATGGATCCGATCTTCCCGGGCGGTACGCCCATTCCCTTCGAGACCGATGAGGCCTCGCCCTTCGACGACCGCTACAGCATCGCCAAGGAGCGTGCGCGGCTGCTCGACCTGATCGAAGCGGACGACCCCGACCCCACCGACCCGCGATGGCCGCGCTACGAGCTCTACCTCCAACGCTGCGACGAGCTGAAGCAGATGGAGGCCGACTACCGGGTCACACAGGGAGCGGATCCCACCGTCGAACCCAGCGTGGCCACCCAGCTCCGAGACCTCGGCGGCCTCGTCGACGACGGCGTCGACACCATGACCCTGCACACCAAGGAAGGATTCCGCATGTTCATGGGGCGTCGGCGCGATCCCGCGGGCAAGTACAACGCGATTCCCGGCGGCAAACGGGTCGCCTCCAGCCTCAAGGCGCTGTGGGCGCTCACGCGCAACAACAACCCCTATGCCGACTGGGCGCTGCTGCGCGCCGATCACCGCATCCCCGAGCTGCGGCGCGGCCTGGACCAGCAGGCGCAGCGCTTCGACGCCGAGATCAAGAAGAAGGCCGACAAGGGCCTGGGCTTCGCGATCCTCAAGTCGCGCGAACCGAAGGTGCTGGAGCTCGGCTTCCGCAGCCCATACGGCTACGCGGTGGCCGAGCTGATCGTCGAGTTCGACTACTACGTGCGGGTCGTCAAGACGCTCGGGCGCAAGGCCATCTTCTCCGACCGGCAGGTGCATGACGCAATACGCCAGTTCACCCGCCCGATGCGTGCCGCCTTTGAGGAGTTCATCCGCTTCGAGACCTGGCTCACCAAGCCCGAACTGCTTGCGCTGAGCCGCACGGACTTTCTTCCGGGCGCCGACGCCGATGCCCGCAAGCGTGTTGCAGCCGTCACCGGCATCTTCGGTCCTGTGCCAACGGGCATCTATGCCAGCCACCAGGTCTCGCGCCACTCCCAGCGCCGGGTCGCCATCTCCGAGAGTGAGAAGGCGATGCTGGAGCGGGTCGCGGCCGAGCTTGCCGCAATCGATCAGGAACGTGGCGCAACGGTCGATGAGCCAAGCGACGAGGGGCTGGTCGACTGACCGCAAGGGGCAGGGAAGTGGCGCAATTCGACACGCTGGATGATGAGGCCGCCGCGGGCGGGTGCAACAAGGCGCCGCCTCGTCAACAGGAGCGTGGCGCAAAGGCCTTTACGGGTAGGGGCGAAGCCCCGAGCGAGGTTCGGAGAGCCACCACGCAGGTCGACAAGATCCATCGTGCCCAAGCGGACCTCGCCAGGATGACGCGCCGTGTGCGGGGCCGCAGCTTCTACCTGTCCCTCCATCGGCGCAAAGCCACAGGCCAGGTTCACCTGCGTTGGCGCGTCGCCGGCGCCGGGCCGCGCGCCGGCCACATCCCCTGGAGCGCGATCGAGGCGTACTTCGCGCAGCTTCCCGGCTCACTCCGCGAGTGGTACGAGCGGACCCACCGGCGGGCCCTCGAGCTCAACCAGCGGGAGATCGAGGCGCGGATGGTCCTGAGACACGCCCGGGAGCGCAAGTCCTAGGGTTCAACACGTCGAGGGCTCCGGCGTCGGCTCCCGGCGGGTTCCTGCATGACGCCAAGGAGAGAACCATGCCCAACGTTTTCAAGGGAAGAGGAAATCTCGGCGACGCACCCGTCCTCAAGCACATCCCCGTCAACGGCGTCGATGAGGTGGTTGCCGAAATGCGGGTGTTCTTCGATGACTACGCGTACGACCCGGCCAATGACGAGTACCAGCAGGTCGGCGGCTTCTGGATGCGTGTGTCGCTCTGGGGCCAACGCGGCGAGGATGCCGCTCGGCTGCTGAAGCGGGGCGCGCGCGTCCAGGTCGAAGGTGTACTCAAGCAGTTCATGTACTTGCCCGATGGCGCGCCGGAGATGGTGCCCGGCTTCCAGATCACGGCCGACGACGTCACGCTGTGCCTGGGCCGGGTGTCCCGCATCGAGTACAAGCCCAAGCGTGATCAGGCGGAATCGTCCGGCGAGGCGGCGGAGGCCTCCGCGTAAAACTTGTTCTGCTGTTCGTGCAGTCTGCCAAGCGGCAGGGGCGGCCAGTCACAACCGACCCTACATCCAGCAGACTACCTGCGCGTCGGTCTCGGGTCTTCCACTGCCAGCATCAGTTCCGGCTCAAAGGGCTGGAGGAGGGATCTGGCCTCCGCCTCGGTCCGTGCGTTGAGCCAGGATTCGTAGTCCTCCGGATCCAGCACGACGACGCTGCGCTTTTCGTCCCCCGGCTTGTGGAATCGTCGCATCAGCGGGTGCTCGTCGGCGTTGATGGTCAGCATGGAGAAGGACCAGTGCGCCGGGCCGTTGTCGTCCATGCGACGTTCCCAGATCCCCGCCAAAGCGAAGGGCGCGCCATCGGCCCGCTGAATGCGCCAGCGAACCGCCTTGCCGCTCTCGTAGCAGGGCTCGTAAAAGCTTTCGACCGGGATCAGCGCGAACTGCCGCCGCTTCCAGGCGTTGCGGTAGCTGGGCCTCTCGGCAACCGTCTCGGAGCGGGCGTTGTAGGTCATCCGGGACAGCTTCACAGGATCGCCCCAGTGGGGCACCAGGCCGAACATACCGGGCAGCCACTCGGTCGGCAGGATGTTGGCGAGGAAGGGTGCAACGCCGCCTGGAAACGTCTCGCCGAAATCGAGCGAGGGCGGGCTCACGGGGTGGCGGCCCCAGGCCATTCGCTCGAGCGATGTCCGGCGGGCGGGATTGTAGTCGGCGCACATGGGCGCCTATGGTGCGCGCCGCCGCCGGAGCGAGAAACTGTAAATGCATATAGATGTTCTTCCCGCTGTGGAATGCCGCGTCGTCCTCATGTTCGATGAGGGCCTTCCCCGGCCGTGGGACGAGCTGTGCGCCGATCCGGGCAATCCGATTAGAATATGCCCCTGGTGAGATCAGAGATCGTGGTGGTGTCCTGATGTCGGCAAAGAAGGCCAGCAAGCCTTGGTACGGTTCGTTCAACGGCATCGTCGAGCGAAGGTGGAAGCTCGGGCTGACCCAGGGGCAGTTCTGGGGGCGCGTCGGCATCACACAGTCGGGTGGTTCGCGCTACGAGTCTGGGCGCAAGGTGCCGAAGGCCGTGCAGACGCTACTACAAATCGCCTACGGCACCGATGCGGAGGCGGCCGCGGTGGTGTCCAGCCTCAGGCAGGTTGAGCCGCCTCCTCAGGATACGCAACGGCCGGCGACCACGTCGCCGCACAAGGGGGAGCGTCCCCCGGTATTGCCGAAGGGATTCGGTTACCTGCCGTGACTGGTGGGACCATCGAACCGACGAACGACCAGGACGACTGACTCCTCGCCTGTCGCGTTCGCGTAGCCATACATGGAGTACCGGCCCGCGTCCCTACCGCGAAAGGTCGTCGCGCCGACGTCACACGCATCGAGTGGCCTGAAAGACTGTCCGCTCAGACGCCCCAGGCTCCCGCCCGGCACTTGAAGTGCCAGATAGACTGTACGAAAATACAGCTATCAGGAGCCCCGCCATGAACCCCGATTCCCGTAGCGCCCCGCACGCCGTTTGCCCCTATTGCCATACGCCGGTTCCGATCGGCTCGTTCGAGCATGCGCGGTGCGGTCAGGCGGTCTGCCGAGTGTGTCCGGAGTGCGATCAAGCGCTCTTGCTCGCGGCAGACCCGGCGATCGGTGCCGCTTCACGACCTGCTGAACGCGCAGGCGAGGCAAGTGACGATGAAGCGGAGCGGGCGTGTTCGACGTGCGCGTGATGCGCCGTGACGGCGTGCGGTTGGCGCACGACGACGTGGCGCGTCAGACCGTGCACTCGGGTGAATTCGTCCTGGATGTAGCCAACGGTGCCCGCCGGCTTCGCATCAAGAGCCCGTGGACGAGCGGCTACGCGCCGGTGGAACTCTTCGAGCCGGTCCTGATCACCGCCCGCAACGGCATGCAGTTGTGGCGCGGCTACGAGCGGGCGGGCGATCGGGGCGTGGTGCAGGAATGGATGGTGCGCACTCGGTAAGGGAGTGCGCCGCCAGCTGTGGGTAGGGTGCGGCCCCAAGAGGGCGTATAGGCTGAAGTGGGCTTGTCCGATCTGAGACGATCGGGACCGTCAAATGCGATAACCCTTGCCCGTGTTGAAATCGAACGAAAAGACGTGCTCTACGGGGTTAATCGCATTCACCGACCAGCCGGCCACGGTGTTGTCGCCGTCCCTTCTTGATAGTGATCTCGCCGTCGCAGATCGGGCGCCGCGCGGTGTAACGCAGCATGCGCGGCACATGATCGTCCCCTCGTGCCTGAGAACGAGCGCATGGCCGAGTGGCAGCGACACCTCCAGGATCTGGGGGGCGCACGATCCGGTCGTTGAAAAGGGTGTAGCAGGGGTTGCAAATCCAGGCAAGGAGGCCCGGAACGGTGCCCGCCAAGACCGTAAATCGAAAGGTCGTTCGGGAAGACTCGTCAGACACCCACAAGGTGAACAGAAGCCAAGCGAGAAACCCAACGATTAGCGCGATCACCAAGGGCAAAGCGATGATGGCACCGCGCCAGCCCGAAAGCGAGATGCGCAGCGGTCGCTTGAGTCCTGAGATTGGATAGACCTCCATTTCTTCCAGGTGCTCGATCCCCATCGCCGGCGGCTGTGTGGCGGGCCGGTGCTAGGCGGAATGATACGAAACCGGTCGGAGCTGAAGTCCCTGACGGGCAGGAGATGGTAGTGTTCTGAACAGTGTGCAAAAGCCCGGAGGGGCTTGCAGAGAGGGGTG
>DYFV01000027.1 GCA_020725025.1 Azoarcus sp. | reverse complement strand
TGATCGGCGTGTGGATCTTCTTCATGCGCCAGATGCAGGGCGGCGGGCGCGGCGGTGCGTTCTCCTTCGGCAAGTCGAAGGCGCGCATGCTCGACGAATCGGCCAACTCCATCACCTTCGTGGACGTCGCCGGCTGCGACGAGGCCAAGGAGGAGGTGGCGGAGCTGGTGGACTTCCTGCGCGACCCGTCCAAGTTCCAGAAGCTGGGCGGCCACATTCCTAAGGGCGTGCTGATGGTCGGCTCGCCCGGTACCGGCAAGACGCTGCTCGCCAAGGCGATCGCCGGCGAGGCCAAGGTGCCGTTCTTCTCCATCTCCGGCTCGGACTTCGTCGAGATGTTCGTCGGCGTGGGTGCCGCGCGGGTGCGCGACATGTTCGAGCAGGCCAAGAAGCATGCCCCCTGCATCGTGTTCATAGACGAGATCGACGCGGTCGGCCGCCAGCGGGGCGCCGGCATGGGCGGCGGCAACGACGAGCGCGAGCAGACCCTGAACCAGCTGCTGGTCGAGATGGACGGCTTCGAGGGTCAGACGGGCGTAATCGTGATCGCCGCCACCAACCGTCCGGACGTGCTCGACCCGGCGCTGCTGCGTCCGGGCCGCTTCGACCGCCAGGTGGTGGTGCCGCTGCCCGACATCCGCGGCCGCGAGCAGATCCTCAAGGTGCACATGCGCAAGGTGCCGGTGGCGCCCGACGTCGAGCCGGTGACGCTCGCCCGGGGCACCCCGGGCTTCTCCGGCGCCGATCTGGCCAACCTGGTGAACGAAGCGGCGCTGTTCGCCGCCCGCGGCAGCAAGCGCCTGGTGGACATGGAGGACTTCGAGCGCGCCAAGGACAAGATCATGATGGGCGCGGAGCGCCGCTCCATGGTGATGCCCGAGGAGGAGCGCCGCAATACGGCTTACCACGAGTCGGGTCACGCGCTGGTGGCGAAGCTCCTGGACAAGACCGACCCGGTGCACAAGGTCACCATCATCCCGCGCGGTCGCGCGCTGGGCGTGACCATGCAGCTGCCGGAGACCGACCGCTACAGCCAGGACCGCGAGCGCATCCTGCAGACCATCGCGGTGCTCTTCGGCGGACGGATCTGCGAAGAGCTCTTCATGAATCAGATGACCACGGGCGCGTCGAACGACTTCCAGCGCGCGACCGACCTGGCGCGGCGTATGGTCACCCAGTGGGGCATGTCCGATACGCTCGGCCCCATGGTGTATGGCGAGGAGGAGGGCGAGATCTTCCTCGGTCGCCAGGTGACCACCCACCGCAACGTGTCGGAAGCGACCATGCAGAAGGTGGATGCCGAGATCCGGCGCATCATCGACCAGCAGTACGCGCTCGCGCGCCGGTTGATCGAGGAGAACCGCGACAAGATCGAGGCCATGACGCAGGCGCTGCTGGAGTGGGAGACCCTCGACGCCGACCAGATCAACGACATCATGACCGGCAATCCGCCGCGGCCGCCCAAGCCCACGTCGCTGCCGCCGAAGCGTTCCAAGGGTGACGACGCCCCGGGCGCGGCGCCCAACGCGGCCGCCCCGGCTGCCTGACGCGCAGCGCTACTCCGCACGACCCGACGGGCCGACGCAAGTCGGCCCGTGCCTTTTGTCCTCGCCAAACTTCGTCTTCCAGGACCCGCCATGCAGACTCTCCTTTGCGGACGCTTCCGGCTCGCCCTCGACCGGCCGCTCATCATGGCCATCGTGAATGCCACCCCCGACTCGTTCTCGGGTGACGGCGCCGGCCGCGATCTCGACGCGGCCTTGCGGCGGGCCGAGGCGGCAGTGGCCGAGGGGGCGGACATCCTGGACCTGGGAGGCGAATCCTCGCGCCCGGGGGCGGAGCCGGTGTCGGAGCAGGAGGAGCTCGACCGTGTCATTCCGCTGGTGGAGCGCCTGGCGGCCGGGCCGGTACCGGTCTCGGTCGACACCGTGAAGCCCGCGGTGATGCGCGCGGCGATCGCCGCCGGCGCGAGCCTCATCAACGACATCAACGCCTTCCGCGCGCCCGGCGCCGTCGAGGCTGTGCGCGAGGCGGACGCCGCGCTGTGCCTGATGCACATGCAGGGCGAGCCGCGCAGCATGCAGGCGGATCCCCACTACGACGACGTGGTGGCGGAGGTGGCGGCTTTCCTCGACGACCGGGTGGCCGTGCTGCGGGCGGCGGGCATCGCCGAGGAGCGGCTCATCATCGATCCCGGCTTTGGCTTCGGCAAAACGCACGAGCACAACCTCGCGCTCATGCGCGCGACCGACCGCTTCGTGGCCGGCGGGCTGCCGGTTCTGATCGGCGTGTCGCGCAAGTCCATGCTCGGCAAGATCACCGGTCGCCCGGTGGACGAGCGGGTCGTGGCGAGCGCGGTCGCGGCGCTGCTGGCGGTCCAGCGCGGGGCGCACATCGTGCGCGTGCACGACGTGGGGGCTACCCACGACGCGCTGGCAGTGTGGCGTGCGGTCGAGGGGCACGGAAACCCGCGCTGAGCAGCGCAAAACACCCGCTTACACTGCCGCGGGTAGCGAAGGACCCGGTGCAAGGTGCGATAATCCGCGCTTTCGAATTCCGGGAGAGAAGAACATGGGGCGTAAGTATTTCGGCACCGACGGGGTGCGGGGCCGGGTCGGCGAGTCGACCATTACCCCCGAATTCGTTATGCGGCTGGGCTATGCCGCGGGTGTCACGCTGGTCGCGCGAGACGGGTTGCCGGCGGGGGAGCGGCCTGCCATTCTCATCGGCAAGGACACCCGCATCTCGGGCTACATGCTGGAAGCGGCGCTCGAGGCCGGCTTCGCAGCGGCCGGGGTGGACGTCATGCTGGCCGGTCCGATGCCGACCCCGGCGGTGGCCTATCTCACCCGTGCCCTGCGCCTGCAGGCGGGCGTGGTGATCTCCGCCTCGCACAATCCCTATTACGACAACGGCATCAAGTTCTTTTCCGCCGACGGCACCAAGCTGCCCGATGCGGTGGAGGAGGAGATCGAGAGCCGGGTGGACGGGCCGATCGGATGCGTCGACTCCGCGCGCCTCGGGAAGGCGCGCCGCATCGAGGATGCCGCGGGGCGCTACATCGAATTCTGCAAGAGCACCTTCCCCAACGAGCTCGACCTGCGCGGCATGAAGATCGCGGTCGACTGCGCCCACGGGGCGGCCTATCACATCGCGCCCAGCGTCTTCCACGAGCTCGGCGCGGAGGTGGTCAAGGTCGCGGTGGCACCGAACGGCCTCAACATCAACGAGGACTGCGGCGCCACCTGCCCCGCGAACCTGCGGGCGGCGGTGTTGGCGAACGAGGCGGAGCTCGGCATCGCGCTCGACGGCGACGGAGACCGGATCATCATGGTCGACGCGGCCGGCGAGATCTACGACGGGGACAAGCTGCTCTACGTGATCGCTGCCGCCCACAAGAACAACGGCCGCGACGGCGGAGTCGTCGGCACGCTCATGAGCAACCTCGGCTTCGAGCGCGCGATCGGGCGCCTCGGGCTGGAGTTCGCGCGGGCGAAGGTGGGCGACCGCTACGTGCTCGAGATGATGCACGAGCGCGGCTGGCGCCTCGGCGGCGAGAATTCCGGTCACATCATCTGCCTCGACCGCCATACCACCGGCGACGGCATCATTTCGGCGCTGCAGGTGCTCGCCGCTCTCAAGCAGAGCGGGCAGACCCTCGATCAGGCCTGCGCCGACCTGACCTTCTATCCCCAGAAGCTGGTCAATGTCCGCCTGCCGTCCGGCTTCGACTGGAGGTCGGACAAGACCATCGAGCGGGCCCGTGTCGAGGTGGAGGCGGAACTGGCCGATCGCGGACGGGTGCTGCTGCGCCCGTCCGGCACCGAGCCCCTGCTGCGGGTGATGGTGGAAGGGGACGACCTCGCGATGGTAGAGCGGCTGGCCCACCGCCTCGCGGACGCGGTCGCCAAGTCGGTCGCCTGAAGGAGAACGGTCCCGCCAGGAGTACTCGTTTATGGCAGCTTTCTGCCAGTTCCCCTGAACAGGCTTGCCCCTTTACGGTAGAATTCGGCGCCGGCAACGAACGGCGCCGGGCCAGCCCGCAGTACTGTGGCGGTTCCGGCCCCGGCGTTTGTCGGGCCCGGCGGGAAAGTATGGCTGAAACATTGGTGTAACGTAACATTGCTACCGTACGGCTTTTCCACGTAGACCCAGAGGTAGCCATGATCCGTTTTACCAGGAAACTTGCCGTCGCCGTCTCTTCTGCCATGCTGGTCGCTGCCGGTGCCCAGGCAGCGGAAATCACCGGTGCGGGTGCGAGTTTCCCCGCGCCGATTTACGCGAAGTGGGCCGACGCGTACCAAAAGGCGACCGGCAACAGGGTGAACTACCAGTCGATCGGCTCCGGCGGCGGCATCAAGCAGATCACTGCCAAGACCGTGGATTTCGGCGCTTCCGACATGCCTCTGACGCCGGAGAAGCTCGATGCGGGCGGCCTGCAGCAGTTCCCGACGGTGATCGGCGGCGTCGTGCCGGTGGTCAATATCCCGGGCGTGAAGCCGGGTGAGCTCAAGCTGACCGGCGACGTGCTGGCCCAGATCTACATGGGCAAGATCACCAGCTGGAACGACAAGGCGATCGCCGCGCTGAACCCGGACGTCAAGCTGCCCGACCAGGCGATCGGCGTCGTGCGCCGCGCCGACGGTTCCGGCACGACCTTCATCTTCACCAACTACCTGTCCAAGGTGAGCCCGGAGTGGAAGGAAAAGGTCGGTGAAGGCACCGCCGTGCAGTGGCCGCTGGGTCTCGGCGGCAAGGGTAACGAAGGCGTGTCCGCCTTCGTGCAGCGTGTTCCCGGCGCCATCGGTTACGTCGAAGCCGCCTACGCCAAGCAGAACAAGCTGGCCTACACCCAGCTGCAGAACAAGGAAGGCGCTTTCGTCGCGCCGACCGACGACGCCTTCAAGGCGGCCGCGGCCAGCGCCGACTGGACCAAGTCCGCGTTCTACGAAATCCTGACCAACGAGCCGGGCAAAGCCTCGTGGCCGATCACCGGCGCGACCTTCATCCTGATGCACAAGCAGCAGGACAAGCCGGCGCAGGCGGCCGAAGTGCTGAAGTTCTTCGAGTGGGCCTACGCCAACGGCGACCAGATGGCGAGCGAGCTGGACTACGTTCCGCTGCCCGACGAGACCGTGAAGCTGATCCTGTCGTCCTGGTCGTCGATCAAGGACGCTTCCGGCAAACAGGTGTACGCCAAGTAAGGACTGAACGATGGCGCAGTACGAGGGTGGGGTGAGTATCGAGGAAACCGCGGAGGTTCGACTCGCCAGTGGCGAGGCCGGCGCGGTTCCGCTGCCGCGGCAGGAGGGGGCGACGCCCAACCTGCAGGCGACGAGGTTGTCCGGTCTGGGAGACCGCCTCTTCGCCCTTGTCGCGCGCGGCTTCGCGATCCTCGCCCTCGTTCTGCTCACCGCCATCGTCGTCGCGCTGGTCTTCGCCTCGAGGGAGAGCCTCGAGGCCTTCGGTTTCGGATTCCTGGTCTCCTCGGAGTGGAATCCGCCGATGGAGCGCTTCGGTGCCCTGGTGCCGATCTACGGCACCCTGGTCACCTCGGCCATCGCGCTCCTCATCGCGGTGCCGGTTTCGTTCGGCATCGCCCTCTTCCTGACCGAGTTGGCCCCCGCCTGGCTGCGGCGCCCGCTCGGCACCGCCATCGAGCTGCTGGCGGCCATTCCCAGCATCGTCTACGGCATGTGGGGCCTGCTGGTGTTCGCCCCCATCTTCGCCCAGTACGTACAACCGGCCCTGCAGGCGACCCTGGGCGAGGTCCCGCTGATCGGCCGCCTCTTCGCCGGTCCGCCCCTGGGGATCGGCCTGCTGTGCGCGGGGATCATCCTCGCGATCATGATCATTCCCTACATTGCGGCCGTCATGCGTGACGTGTTCGAGGTGACCCCCGCGATGCTCAAGGAGTCGGCCTACGGCCTCGGCTGCACCACCTGGGAAGTGGTGTGGCGTGTCGTGCTGCCCTACACCAAGGCCGGCGTCGTCGGCGGCATCATGCTCGGCCTGGGTCGGGCGCTGGGCGAGACGATGGCGGTGACCTTCGTGATCGGCAATACGAACTATCTGAATTCCGCCTCGCTGTTCGAGCCCGGCAACAGCATCACCTCGGCGCTCGCGAACGAGTTCGCCGAGGCGGAGCCCGGCCTGCACACGGCCGCGCTCATGGAACTGGGCCTGATCCTGTTCGGAATCACGCTCATCGTGCTGTTGATCTCCATGCTGCTTCTGCACCGCCTGTCCAAGGGCGAGGGTGCCAAGAGTTAAGGATTCGCTCGATGCAACTGCTTGCGCGCCGCAAATTGACCAACCGGGTCGCGCTGACCCTTTCGATGTCGGCGATGGCCTTCGGCCTGTTCTGGCTCGCCTGGATCCTGTGGACGGTTCTCCAGTTCGGCGTCTCGGGTCTCTCGCTGGAGTTGTTCACCGAGATGACGCCGCCGCCCGGCGCCTCGGGGGGCGGCCTGCTCAACGCCATCGTCGGTAGCGTCATCATGGTCGGCCTCGCGACCCTTATCGGAACGCCGGTGGCCATTCTCACCGGCGTCTATCTAGCCGAGTACGGACGGTTCAGCAAGCTCGGCAGCGCCGTCCGGCTGGTCAACGACCTGCTGCTGTCCGCTCCGTCGATCGTCATCGGCCTCTTCGTCTATGCTGCGGTCGTCGCCCACACCGGCGGATTCTCGGCCTGGGCGGGAATCTTCGCGCTGGCCCTGCTGGTGCTCCCGGTGGTCGTGCGCACCACCGAGAACATGCTGCAGCTGATCCCGAGCACTCTGCGCGAGGCGGCTTACGCGCTCGGCGCGCCCAAGCGGGTGGTGATCATGCAGGTGACGCTGCGGGCGGCGCGGGCGGGGATCATTACCGGGGTCCTGCTCGCCGTGGCGCGGATCGCCGGCGAGACGGCGCCGCTGCTGTTCACCGCCCTGTCCAATCAGTTCTGGAGTGTGGACCTCGGTGAGCCGATGGCCAACCTTCCGGTCACGATCTTCCAGTTCGCGATGAGCCCATTCGTCGAGTGGCAGCAACTCGCCTGGGCCGGCGTGTTCCTGATCACGCTCGGTGTGCTGAGCCTCAACATCATTGCCCGCGTGTTCCTGCGGGCCGAGAAGACGCGGTAGGAATCGAGAATAGGTATGGGATCGCCAATAAGCATGGAAATCAGCGACGCGCAGATCGAGTTCCGCGACTTCAACTTCTATTACGGGAAGTTCCACGCTCTCAAGAGCATCAACTTCAAGATGGCGCGGCACAAGGTGACGGCCTTCATCGGGCCGTCCGGCTGCGGCAAATCGACGCTGCTGCGCACGATCAACCGCATGTACGACCTGTACCCGGAGCAGCGCGCGGAGGGACATCTGCTGCTCGACGGGCGCAACCTGCTCGATCCGAAGGTGGACGTGAGCGTCCTGCGGGCGCAGGTCGGAATGGTGTTCCAGAAGCCGACGCCGTTTCCGATGTCGATCTTCGACAACATCGCGTTCGGCGTCCGCCTGCACGAGAGTCTCGGCGCCTACGAGATGGAGGAGCGGGTCGAATGGGCGCTGCGCAAGGCCGCTCTGTGGAACGAGGTCAAGGACAAGCTCAAGCAGAGCGGCACCAGTCTGTCGGGTGGCCAGCAGCAGCGCCTGTGCATCGCCCGCGGCATTGCCGTGAAGCCGCAAGTGCTCCTGCTGGACGAGCCTACCTCGGCCCTGGATCCGATCTCCACGGCGCACATCGAGGAACTGATCAACGAGCTGCGGGACGACTTCACCATCGTCATCGTGACCCATAACATGCAGCAGGCGGCCCGGGTGTCCGACTACACCGCCTACATGTATCTGGGTGAGCTGATCGAGTTCGGACCCACGCAACAGGTCTTCGTGAATCCTGTCCGCAAGGAGACCGAGGACTACATTACCGGGCGCTTCGGCTGACGGATCCCCGCCCGGCGGTGGGGCGGACGCCCGGGGCCGGCTTTCCTTTGCCCCGGAGGGCGAGGCAGGCTAGAATTGCACGATTTTCAGTGGATTCTGGCGTATGAAACGGAAGTTAGTCGTCGGCAACTGGAAGATGAACGGGGATCTCGTTCGCAACCAGGCCCTGCTCGAGCAGCTCGTCCGGCACGAGCTCGCGGCGGTCGAACGCGCCGTGTGTGTGCCATTCCCCTATCTCGCCCAGGCCCAGGCTGCGCTCGCCGGCACGCCGGTCGCGCTCGGGGCCCAGAACCTGTGCGAATTCGATGACGGCGCGTTTACCGGCGAAGTGAGCGCGCGCATGCTGCGCGAGTTCGGTTGCCGCTATGTCATCGTCGGGCACTCGGAGCGCCGCAGCCTGTTCGGCGAGGACGACGCCATGGTGGCACGCAAGACCGCCAAGGCCCTCGCAGCCGGGCTGATTCCCATCGTATGCGTGGGCGAGTCGCTTGCGGAGCGGGAGGCGGGGCAGGTCGAGGCCGTGCTGCAGCGTCAGCTCGACGCGCTGCGCACGGAGCTGACGCCGGCTGCGCTCGCGGAGCTGGTGATCGCCTACGAGCCCGTCTGGGCGATCGGTACCGGCCGCGCGGCTTCGCCCGAACAGGTGCAGGCGGTGCTCGCGTTCATCCGCGCCTGGCTGGGCGAGCATGGTGGAGCGGTACGCATCCTGTACGGCGGCAGCGTCAAGCCGGACACCGCTCGCGAGCTATTCTCCCTTCCCGATGCGGATGGCGGTCTGATCGGCGGCGCATCGCTGGTGGCGGGGCAGTTTATTGAAATCTGCGAGGCAGGCGCATCCGCTTCGCATAGTGCATGAGCATAAGCAGGATTTATTGATGAGTGAATATATTTTTTCGATCGTTTTGACGATTCACGTGCTGGTCGGGCTATGTGTGATCGGTCTGGTCCTGATGCAGCACGGCAAGGGAGCGGACGCCGGTGCGGCATTCGGCGGCGGCGCTTCCGGAAGCGTCTTCGGTGCCTCGGGTTCGGCCAACTTCCTCTCCCGAACCACCGGGATCCTCGCCACCGTCTTCTTCCTCACCAGCCTGGGCCTTAGCTATATCGCGAGCAATCGTCCCGCGGCGCCGACGAGCGTGATGGAGCAGGCTGTGCCGGCGCCGACGCCCGCGCCTGCCGCGCCGACGCCCGACGCGAAGCCTGCGGAGACCCCTCCGGGCGACGATTCCAAGGCTGGTGCGATTCCCAAGTAACTACCTTTGGGGACTTTGCGCATCGCGGGAAAAGTCGTATAATTTTTTGGCTTTACGAAGCGCGCCGACGTGGTGAAATTGGTAGACACGCCATCTTGAGGGGGTGGTGGCGAAAGCCGTGCGAGTTCGAGTCTCGCCGTCGGCACCAGAATTAAGAAATCGCCCGCAAATGCGGGCGTTTTCATGCCGCAGGACAGAAAAACTAGAAGAATTCTAATACTCGGATTTGGAGTGTTACGTATGTTGGAAAATTACTTTCCTGTCCTGATGTTCATTCTCGTTGGCCTCGGCTTCGGCCTGGTGCCTGTCATCCTGGGGCGACTCGTCGCGCCCTATCGTCCGGATAGCGAAAAGCTGTCTCCCTATGAGTGTGGCTTCGAGGCGTTCGAAGACGCGCGCATGAAGTTCGATGTGCGCTACTACCTCATAGCGATCCTCTTCATTCTCTTCGATCTCGAAATCGCCTTCCTCTTCCCGTGGGCGACGGTATTCCAGGAATTCATCGCGGCAGGGGAAATCGCCTGGTTCGTTTTCGGCTCGGTAATGATCTTTCTTGCCGTGCTGGTCATCGGTTATGTCGTCGAGTGGAAAAACGGTGCCCTCGACTGGGAGTGATGCATGAGCATTGAAGGTGTCTTCCGGGAGGGGTTCGTCACGACCTCGCTCGACGCGGTAATCAACTGGACCCGGACCGGCTCCCTGTGGCCGATGACTTTCGGGCTCGCCTGTTGTGCCGTCGAGATGATCCACGCGGGCTGTTCGCGCTACGACCTCGACCGGTTCGGGGTGGTGTTCCGGCCCAGTCCGCGCCAGTCCGACCTGATGATCGTGGCGGGCACGCTGTGCAACAAGATGGCGCCCGCCCTCCGCAAGGTCTATGACCAGATGGCCGAGCCGCGCTGGGTCATCTCCATGGGCTCCTGTGCCAACGGCGGCGGCTACTACCACTACTCCTACTCGGTGGTGCGCGGCTGCGACCGCATCGTGCCGGTCGACGTCTATGTGCCGGGCTGTCCGCCGACTGCCGAGGCGCTGCTCTACGGCATCATCCAGTTGCAGAACAAGATCAAGCGCACCAATACCATCGCGCGCTGACGGGTACCTCTCATGAGTACGAAGCTGGAACGTCTGAGCCAGTCGCTGAAGGAAATCCTCGGTGACCGGCTCCAATCCCTGGTCGTCGATTGCGGCGAGGTGACCATCGAGGTCGCGGCCGCCGACTACCTCTCCGTGGCGCAGACCCTGCGCGATCACGCCGATCTGCATTTCGAGGAGTTGATGGACCTCTCCGGTCTCGACTACTCGACCTGGGGCAACGGCGCCTGGACCGGCAAGCGCTTCGCTGCCGCCAGCCACCTGCTCTCGATCAAGCACAACTGGCGCCTGCGGCTGCGCGCCTTCGCCGACGACGATGCGTTCCCGCTGCTGGAGTCGCTGGTCGGCGTGTGGCCCTCGGCCAACTGGTACGAACGCGAGGCGTTCGACCTGTACGGCATCATGTTCACCGGCCATCCGGACCTGCGCCGCATTCTCACCGACTACGGCTTCGTGGGACACCCGTTCCGCAAGGACTTCCCGGTCTCGGGCTACGTCGAGATGCGCTACGACCCGGAGCAGGGCAGGGTGGTGTACCAGCCGGTGACCATCGAGCCGCGCGAGAACACCCCGCGCATCGTGCGCGAAGAGAACTACGGGGACGTCGGCCATGGCTGAGATCCGCAACTACACCATCAACTTCGGCCCGCAGCACCCGTCCGCCCACGGCGTGCTGCGCCTGGTGCTCGAGCTCGACGGCGAAGTCGTCGAGCGCGCCGACCCGCACATCGGGCTGCTCCACCGCGGCACCGAGAAGCTCGCCGAGACGCGCACCTGGGTGCAGTCCGTCCCCTACATGGACCGCCTCGACTACGTGTCGATGATGTGCAACGAGCACGCCTATTGCATGGCGATCGAGAAGCTGCTCGGCATCGAGGTGCCGCTGCGTGCCAAGTACATCCGCACGATGTTCGACGAGGTCACGCGGATCCTGAATCACCTGCTGAACATCGGCACCCACGCGCTGGACATCGGCGCGATGACCATGGTGCTCTACACCTTCCGCGAGCGCGAGGACCTGATGGACGCCTACGAGGCGGTCTCGGGTGCCCGCATGCATGCGGCGTACTACCGGCCCGGCGGCGTCTATCGCGACCTGCCGGACCGCATGCCGCAGTACGAGGTGAACAAGTTCAAGAACGCGAACACGGTGCGCGAGCTCAACGCCAACCGCCAGGGTTCGCTGCTCGACTTCCTCGAGGACTTCACCGAGCGCTTCCCGAAGTACTGCGACGAGTACGAGACGCTCCTGACCGACAACCGGATCTGGAAGCAGAGGACCGTCGGCATCGGTGTCGTGACGCCCGAGCAGGCGCTCGCCTGGGGCTTCTCCGGTCCCATGGTGCGCGGTTCCGGCATCGCCTGGGACCTGCGCAAGAAGCAGCCCTACGCGGCCTACGACCGGGTCGACTTCGACATCCCCCTCGGCAAGAACGGCGACTGCTACGACCGCTACCTGTGCCGCATGGAGGAGATGCGTCAGTCGAACCGCATCATCCGCCAGTGCATCGACTGGCTGCGCAAGAACCCGGGACCGGTCATCGTCGACAACCACAAGGTCGCGCCGCCGCCGCGGGAGAAGATGAAGGCGAACATGGAAGAGCTGATCCACCACTTCAAGCTCTTCACCGAAGGCATGCACGTGCCCAAGGGCGAAGTGTACGCGGCCATCGAGCATCCCAAGGGCGAGTTCGGCGTGTACGCCGTCTCGGATGGCGCCAACAAGCCGTACCGCATCAAGCTGCGCGCCCCGGGGTTCGCGCACCTGGCGGCCATGGACGAGATGGCGCGCGGCCACATGATCGCCGACGTGGTGGCGATCATCGGCACCATGGACGTGGTGTTCGGCGAGATCGACAGATGAGCGGCCGCTGAGCGCGGCAAGCAAAGCGACATCGGCAGGCAAACCGGGAAGACGGACACGAAATGTTGAGCCAGGAATCACTGCAGCAGATTGACCGCGAGATCGCCAAGTACCCGCTCGACCAGAAACAGTCGGCGGTGATGGCGGCCCTGCGCATCGCCCAGGTCGAGAAGGGCTGGTTGTCGAACGAGACCATCGAGTTCGTGGCCACCTACCTCGGCATGCCCGCGATTGCCGCCTACGAGGTCGCCTCGTTCTACAACATGTACGACCTCGCTCCGGTCGGCCGCCACAAGATCACGGTGTGCACCAATCTGCCCTGTGCGCTCTCGGGCGGCGTGCATGCGGCGGACTACCTCAAGGAAAAGCTCGGCATCGGCTTCAACGAGACCACCTCCGACGGCATGTTCACCCTCAAGGAGGGCGAGTGCATGGGGGCCTGCGGCGACGCACCGGTGCTGCTGGTGAACAACCACCACATGTGTAGCTGGATGACCAAGGAGAAGATCGACCAGATCCTGGCCGATCTGAAAGCCAAATGAGCGCGCACGGACTGATCCTCGCCAACGTCGACGGCGACCGCACCTGGCGGCTCCAGGACTACATGGCGCGAGGCGGCTACTCCGCGCTGAAGAAGATCCTCGCCGAGAAGATCCCGCCCGAGACGATCATCGCCGAGCTCAAGGCCTCGTCCCTGCGCGGACGCGGCGGCGCGGGCTTCCCGACCGGCCTGAAGTGGAGCTTCATGCCGCGCTCCTTCCCGGGCGCCAAGTACGTGGTGTGCAACTCCGACGAAGGCGAGCCGGGCACCTTCAAGGACCGCGACATCCTGCGCTACAACCCGCACACGGTGATCGAGGGCATGACCATCGCCGCCTACGCGATGGGCTGCGAGCGGGGCTACAACTACATCCACGGCGAGATCTTCGAGATCTACCAGCGCTTCGAGGAGGCGCTCGCAGAGGCGCGCGCCGCGGGCCTGCTGGGCCAGAACATTCTCGGCTCGGACTTCTCCTTCGACCTCTTCGCGCACCACGGGTACGGCGCCTACATCTGCGGCGAGGAAACCGCGCTGCTCGAGTCGATCGAGGGCAAGAAGGGCCAGCCGCGCTTCAAGCCGCCTTTCCCGGCCAGCTACGGCCTGTTCGGCAAGCCGACCACGATCAACAACACCGAAACCTTCGCCTCGGTACCCTTCATCGTCAACATGGGCGGCGAGGGCTTCCTGAACCTGGGCAAGCCGAACAACGGCGGCACCAAGCTCTTCTCGGTGTCGGGCCATGTGAATCGCCCCGGCAACTACGAGGTGAACATGGGCACGCCCTTCGCCGAACTGCTCGAGATGGCGGGCGGCATGCGTGGCGGGCGCAAGCTCAAGGCGGTGATCCCCGGCGGCTCGTCCGCCCCGGTCCTGCCCGGCAACATCATGATGGACTGTACGCTCGACTACGACTCCATCTCCAGGGCTGGCTCCATGCTCGGCTCCGGGGCGGTGATCGTGATGGACGAGACCACCTGCATGGTGAAGGCGCTCGAGCGGCTTTCCTACTTCTACTTCGAGGAGTCCTGCGGGCAATGCACGCCGTGCCGCGAGGGCACGGGCTGGCTCTACCGCGTGGTGCATCGGATCGAGAACGGCCTCGGTCGCCCGGACGACCTGGATCTCCTCAACTCGGTGACCGGCAACATCATGGGGCGCACCATCTGCGCGCTCGGTGACGCCGCGTCCATGCCGGTGCAGAGCTTCGTCAAGCACTTCGGCGACGAGTTCGCCTACCACATCGAACACAAGAAGTGCCTCGTGCCGCCGCAGGTGCAGTACGAGGGCAGCCAAATTTACGTGAGACCCTCATGCTAGAGATCGAAATCGACGGCAAGTCGGTGACCGTTCCCGACGGCAGCACCGTGATGGATGCTGCGGTCAAGGTCGGCTCCTACGTTCCGCACTTCTGCTACCACAAGAAGCTGTCGATCGCCGCCAACTGCCGCATGTGCCTGGTTCAGGTGGAGAAGGCGCCCAAGCCGCTGCCCGCCTGTGCCACGCCCGTGACCAACGGCATGAAGGTGTGGACGCGCTCGGAGCAGGCCATCAAGGCCCAGAAAGGCGTGATGGAGTTCCTCCTCATCAACCACCCCCTCGACTGCCCGATCTGCGACCAGGGCGGCGAGTGCCAGCTGCAGGACCTGGCGGTGGGCTACGGCGCGAGCAAGTCGCGCTACGAGGAGGAGAAGCGGGTCGTTCTCAACAAGAACCTCGGCCCCCTCGTCGCGACCGACATGACCCGGTGCATCAACTGCACCCGCTGCGTGCGCTTCACCACCGAGATCGCCGGCCTCATGGAGCTGGGCCAGGCCTTCCGCGGCGAGCATGCCGAAATCATGCCCTTCGTCGAGAAGACGGTGGACTCCGAGCTTTCGGGGAACATCATCGATCTCTGCCCGGTGGGCGCGCTCACCTCCAAGCCCTTCCGCTTCGCCGCGCGCACCTGGGAGCTCTCCCGCCGCAAGTCGGTGAGCCCGCACGATTCGCTCGGTTCCAACCTCATCGTGCAGGTGAAGCTCGACGCCGTGAAGCGTGTGCTGCCGCTCGAGAACGAAGAGATCAACGAGTGCTGGCTGTCCGACAAGGACCGCTTCTCGTATGAAGGCCTGAACAGCGACGAGCGCCTGACCGTCCCGATGATCAAGCAGGACGGCCAGTGGAAGCAGGTGGACTGGCAGGCGGCCCTCGAATTCGCCGCCAACGGCCTGCGCAAGGTCTCGAAGGAGCACGGCCCCGGCGGCATCGGCGCGCTCGGCTCGCCCCACGCCACCGTCGAGGAGCTGCACCTGCTGCAGAAGCTCGCCCGCGGCATCGGCACCGACCACGTGGACTTCCGTCTGCGCCAGTCCGACTTCCGGGCCGACGGCAAGCGTGCCGGCGCGCCCTGGCTCGGCATGCCGATCTCCGGCGTGGCCGACCTGAACCGCCTGCTGGTGGTGGGCAGCTTCCTGCGCAAGGACGCGCCGCTGCTCGCCCAGCGCGTGCGCCAGGCCGCCAAGCGTGGCCTGCACGTGTCCGCCATCCATCCCACCGCCGACGAGTGGCTGCTGCCGGTACGCAACCGCGCCCTGGTCGCCCCC
Organism: Azoarcus sp.; assembly: GCA_020725025.1. GTDB lineage: Bacteria > Pseudomonadota > Gammaproteobacteria > Burkholderiales > Rhodocyclaceae > Aromatoleum. The sequence continues at coordinate 42,916 of DYFV01000027.1, read as the reverse complement.
TCGGCCATGGTTTCCGCGCTCTCCCAGGTGGTGGCCGCGCTCGCCGCGGAGAAGGGTGTCGCGGTCTCGGCCGAACTCGCCGGCGCCATGCCCGCCCAGATCTCGGACGACGCCCGCGCGATCGCGCAAAGCCTCGCCTCCGGCGCCAAGGTCGCGGTGTGGCTGGGCAACCTCGCGGAGCAGAGCGGCCGCGCGGCCGAGCTCACGGCCCTCGCCCAGGAAGTTGCGCGCCTCACCGGCGGCGTCTTCGGCGTCATCGGCGAAGCGGCCAACAGCGTCGGCGGCTACATCGCCAAGGCTTACCCGCTGGTGGGTGGTCTCAACGCCCGCCAGATGATCGAGGATCCGCGCCAGGGCTACATCCTGCTCGGCGCCGAGCCCGATCTCGACTTCGCCGACCCGGCCGCCACGGTTGCGGCGATGAAGGCCGCGAAGATGGTCGTGGCGCTGTCCGCATTCGATTCCCCGTCGCTGCGCGAGTGTGCCGACGTGCTGCTGCCTGTGTCGCCCTTCACCGAAACCTCGGGCACATTCGTCAGCTGCGAAGGCCGCGCCCAGAGCTTCAACGCGGTGGCCCGTCCTCGCGGCGAGACCCGCCCGGCGTGGAAGGTGCTGCGCGTGCTCGGCAACCTGCTCGAGCTCGACGGCTTCGAGCAGAACGATTCCGAGGCGGTCGCCGCCGAAGTGCTGGGAGAGGACATCGCCGCGCGCCTGGACAACCGCGTGAGCGGCATCGAGGTGTCGACGGCGTCGGCCGGCGGCGCCCTCGAGCGTGTGACCGACGTGCCCATCTATTTCGCCGACCCGCTGGTGCGGCGCGCGCGCGCGCTGCAGAAGACTCGCGACGCGGCGGCGCCGACGGCGCGCGCGAGCAAGGCGACCATCGCTGCGCTCGGACTGGAGGCGGGCGCCCGCGTGCGCGTGAAGCAGGGCGGGGCGACGGCCGAGCTCGAGCTCGTGGCCGACGATACGGTGGCCCCCAACTGCGTGCGCGTGGCGGCGGCCCATGCCTCGACCGCCGCGCTCGGCCCCATGAGCGGTGACATCAGCCTGGAGCGTGTCTGAGATGGAAGGATTGCTGGAACCGGTTGCGCAGTTCTTCGGGCCGACCTGGCCCGTGGTATGGACGCTCGCCAAGATTGTCGCGATCATCGGCCCGCTCATGCTGTGCGTGGCCTACCTGACGCTCGCCGAGCGCAAGGTGATCGGCTACATGCAGGTGCGGATCGGCCCCAACCGGGTGGGTCCCAAGGGTCTGCTGCAGCCCATCGCCGACGGCGTGAAGCTCCTCCTGAAGGAGATCATCGTCCCGTCGGGCGCGAACAAGGGCCTCTTCATCCTCGGCCCCATCCTCGCCATCGCGCCGTCGCTCGCGGCCTGGGCGGTGGTGCCCTTCGACGAAGGCCTGGTGCTGGCCAACGTCAATGCCGGCCTGCTGCTGTTGCTCGCGATCACCTCGATGGAGGTGTACGGTGTGATCATCGCCGGCTGGGCGTCCAACTCGAAGTACCCCTTCCTCGGCGCGATGCGCGCCGCGGCACAGATGGTGTCCTACGAGGTGGCGATGGGCTTCGCGCTGATCTGCGTGCTGCTGATCTCCGCCAGCCTCAACCTCACGGACATCGTTCAGTCCCAGGGACGCGGGCAGTTCGCGGAGATGGGCCTGGGCTTCCTGTCCTGGAACTGGCTGCCGCTGCTGCCCATGTTCGTGGTGTTCGTGATCTCCGGCATTGCCGAGACCAACCGCGCGCCCTTCGACGTGGTGGAAGGCGAGGCCGAGGTGGTGGCCGGGCACATGGTCGAGTACTCGGGGATGGCCTTCGCGCTGTTCTTCCTCGCCGAGTACGCGAACATGATCCTGGTGTCGATCATCGCCTCGGTGCTCTTCCTCGGCGGCTGGCTGTCGCCGGTGGGCTTCCTGCCCGACGGCTTCCACTGGCTGGCCATCAAGACCGCCGCGATCCTGTTCCTCTTCCTGTGGGCCCGCGCGACTTTCCCGCGCTTCCGCTACGACCACATCATGCGGCTGGGCTGGAAGGTGTTCATTCCGATCACCCTCGTGTGGGTGATCGTGGTGGCGGTGTGGATGATGTCGCCGCTGTCGATCTGGAACTGAGAGGCTCAAGATGGGTGCCAAGGATTACATCGGTAGCCTGTTCCTGAAGGAACTGGTCAAGGGGATGGCGGTGACCGGCCGCCACCTGTTCGCACGCAAGATCACGGTGCAGTTCCCCGAGGAGAAGACCCCGCAGAGCTTTCGCTTCCGCGGGCTGCACGCCCTGCGCCGTTACCCCAACGGGGAAGAGCGCTGCATCGCGTGCAAGCTGTGCGAGGCGATCTGCCCCGCGCTCGCGATCACCATCGAGTCGGAGCAGCGTGACGACGGCTCGCGCCGCACCACGCGCTACGACATCGACCTCACGAAGTGCATCTTCTGTGGCTTCTGCGAGGAGGCCTGCCCGGTGGATGCCGTCGTCGAAACGCGCGTGCTCGAGTATCACGGCGAGAAGCGCGGCGACCTGTACTACACCAAGCCGATGCTGCTCGCCGTGGGCGACCGCTACGAGGCCCAGATCGCCGCCGACCGCGAGGCCGACGCCAAGTACCGCTAACGGAGACGCGCTGCGCGCACGACGAGACCGACCATGGAATTCAAGACCTTCGTCTTCTACGTTTTCTCCGCGATCCTGGTGTTCGCGGCACTGAGAGTCATCACCGCGAGGAATCCGGTGCACGCCGCCCTGTTCCTGGTGCTGTCCTTCTTCACCGCCGGCGGAATCTGGATGCTTCTCGAGGCGGAGTTCCTCGCCATCACGCTGGTGCTGGTCTACGTCGGCGCAGTCATGGTGCTGTTCCTGTTCGTGGTGATGATGCTCGACATCAACCTCGACCGCCTGCGCCAGGGCTTCTGGAGCTATCTCCCGGTGGGCGCGCTCATCGGGATCCTGCTGGTGGTCGAGATGGCACTGGTGCTCGGCGGTCGCTACTTCGGTACCGACGCGATGCCCGCGCCCCCGCCGGCCCAGGCCGGGTTCAGCAACACCCGCGAGATCGGGCGCCTGCTCTACACCGACTACGTATATCCCTTCGAGCTCGCCTCGCTGCTGCTGCTGGTGGCGATGATCGCGGCGGTGACGCTGACGCTCAGGAAGCGCAAGGGCGTGCGTTACATCAACCCGTCCGAGCAGGTGGCGGTCAAGCGTGCGGATCGCGTCGAAGTGATTTCGATGCCGGTCGAGAAAGAATAAGTACCGCAGCGGCGCCGTACGGGCCGAGGCACTCAGGGAGTCTTAGATGCTTTCGCTTTCCCACTATCTCATTCTGGGCGCGATCCTGTTCGCGATCAGCGTGGTCGGGATCTTCCTCAACCGGAAGAACCTCATCGTGCTGCTCATGGCGATCGAGTTGATGCTGCTCGCGGTCAATCTGAACTTCATCGCCTTCTCCCATTACCTGGGCGACATTGCGGGGCAGATCTTCGTTTTCTTCATCCTCACCGTGGCCGCCGCCGAATCGGCGATCGGCCTCGCGATCCTAGTCGTGCTCTTCCGCAACCTGCGCACGATCCACGTGGATGATCTGGACAGCCTCAAGGGTTAAGGAAGCGGCGCAATGACCGACATGCAAATGCTCTATCTCCTGGTACCGCTCGCGCCGCTCGCGGGCGCCATCCTCGCCGGGCTCTTCGGCAAGGCGATCGGCCGCACCGGCGCGCACATCGTCACCATCCTCGGCGTCGCCATCGCGTTCGCCGCGTCGGTGGTGATCTATCAGGACGTCCAGGCCGGCAACACCTTCAACGGCACGATCTACACCTGGATGACGAGTGGAGGCCTTACCTTCGAGGTCGGCTTCCTGATCGACTCGCTCACTGTGATGATGATGCTGGTGGTGACCTTCGTGTCGCTGATGGTGCACGTCTACACCATCGGCTACATGCACGAAGACCCCGGCTACCAGCGCTTCTTCAGCTACATCTCGCTGTTCACCTTCTCGATGCTGATGCTGGTGATGTCGAACAACTTCCTGCAGCTGTTCTTCGGCTGGGAAGCGGTCGGCCTGGTGTCCTACCTGCTCATCGGCTTCTGGTACGAGCGCCCGACGGCGATCTACGCCAACCTCAAGGCCTTCCTGGTGAACCGCGTCGGCGACTTCGGTTTCCTGCTCGGCATCGGCCTTATCGCCGCCTACGCCGGCAGCCTCAACTACGCGGAAGTGTTCGCCAAGGCGAACGATCTCGCTGCCCAGGAGATGGCGGTGACCGGCTGGCCGCTCATCACCGCGATCTGCATCTGCCTCTTCATCGGTGCCATGGGCAAGTCGGCGCAGGTGCCGCTGCACGTATGGCTGCCCGACTCGATGGAAGGCCCGACCCCGATCTCCGCGCTGATCCACGCCGCGACCATGGTGACGGCGGGCATCTTCATGGTGGCGCGCATGTCGCCGCTGTTCGAGCTGTCGGATGCCGCGCTGTCCTTCGTGCTGGTGATCGGCGCTACCACCGCGCTCTTCATGGGCTTCCTGGGCATCGTCCAGAACGACATCAAGCGCGTGGTGGCCTACTCGACGCTCTCCCAGCTCGGCTACATGACGGTGGCCCTGGGCGTGTCGGCCTACTCGGCGGCGGTGTTCCACCTGATGACCCACGCCTTCTTCAAGGCGCTGCTCTTCCTGGGTGCCGGCTCGGTCATCATCGGCATGCACCACGATCAGGACATGCGCAACATGGGCGGCCTGTGGAAGTACATGCCGATCACCTGGTTCACCTCGCTCATCGGCTCCCTCGCGCTGATCGGCTTCCCCTTCATGTCGGGCTTCTACTCGAAGGACTCGATCATCGAGGCGGTGCATGCCTCGACCATCCCGGGTGCCGGCTACGCGCTGTTCTGCGTGACCCTCGGCGTGTTCGTGACGGCGTTCTATTCCTTCCGGATGTACTTCCTGGTCTTCCACGGCGAGGAGCGCTTCGGCAAGGCGCACCACGACCATCACGGCGACCATGAGGACGAGGAGCCCTCGAGCGATCACCACCACGGCCTCGCCCCCGGCCAGAAGCCCCACGAGTCGCCCTGGGTCGTGACCCTGCCGCTGGTGCTGCTCGCGATTCCCTCGCTGGCAATCGGCTACTTCACCATCGAGCCGATGCTCTTCGGCGACTGGTTCAAGGGCGTGATCTTCGTCGCCGAGAATCACCCGGGCCTCTCCGAGCTCGCCGCGAGCTTCCACGGCGCCGCCGGCATGGCAATCCATGGCCTTCAGACCCTGCCGTTCTGGCTGGCCATGGGCGGCGTGGTGGTCGCGTGGTTCTTCTACATGGTGCGCCCCGACATCCCGGCCGCCATCCAGCGCACCTTCCGCCCGATCTACAACCTGCTCGAGAACAAGTACTTCTTCGACCGCTTCAACGAGATCGTCTTCGCCGGCGGCTCGCGCCTGGTGGGGACGGGCCTGTGGAAGGGCGGCGATCAGGGGCTGATCGACGGGCTGGCCGTCAATGGCACCGCGCGCATGGTGGGCTGGGTGGCCCAGATCACCCGGCTTTTCCAGACCGGCCACCTGTACCAGTACGCCTTCGCCATGATCATCGGCGTGTTCATCCTGCTCACCTTCTGGTTCAACCTCGGCTGAGCCAGTGACCGGATCCTTGCATAACGACAAGCGCGCGGCCCGCGCCGGCGCACTGAACGGAAAGTAACGATGACGACGGGTATGCCATTCCTCAGCCTCGCGATCTGGATCCCGATCCTGGGCGGGTTGCTCGTGCTAGCAACCGGTTCCGACCGCAACGCGCCGCTCGCGCGCAGCCTCGCGATGCTGGTCGCGATAGCCGGTTTCCTGGTCACCCTGCCGCTCTACTTCCAGTTCGACACCGCCTCGAGCGCGATGCAGTTCGTCGAGGTGATGCAGTGGATCCCGCGCTTCAACATCAACTACCACCTGGGCGTCGATGGCATCTCGGTGCTGTTCGTGCTGCTCAACAGCTTCATCACCATCATGGTGGTGATCGCCGGCTGGCAGGTGATCCAGGAGAAGGTGGCGCAGTACATGGGCGCCTTCCTGATCATGTCGGGCCTCATGAACGGCATCTTCTCGGCGCTCGACGCGGTGCTGTTCTACGTCTTCTTCGAGGCCTCGCTGATCCCCCTCTACCTGATCATCGGCGTATGGGGCGGCGCGAACCGGGTCTACGCCGCGATCAAGTTCTTCCTCTACACCCTGGTCGGCTCGCTGCTGATGCTGGTGGCGCTGCTTTACCTCTTCATGGAGGCCGGCGGCAGCTTCAACATCCTCGACTGGCACCAGCTGCCGCTCGGGATGACCCCGCAGACCCTGGTCTTCTGGGCCTTCTTCGTCGCCTTCGCGGTCAAGGTGCCGATGTGGCCGGTGCACACCTGGCTGCCCGACGCCCACGTGGAGGCGCCCACCGGCGGCTCCGTGGTGCTGGCCGCCATCGCGCTGAAGCTCGGGGCCTACGGCTTCCTGCGCTTCTCGCTGCCCATCGTGCCGGACGCCGCCCAGGCAATGGCCCCGATCGTCATCGGCCTGTCGCTGGTCGCGGTGATCTACATCGGCTTCGTCGCGCTGGTCCAGACCGACATGAAGAAGCTGGTGGCCTACTCGTCGATCTCGCACATGGGCTTCGTGACCCTGGGCTTCTTCATGTTCAACCCGCTCGGGATCGAGGGCGCGCTGGTGCAGATGATCTCCCACGGCTTCGTGTCGGGCGCCATGTTCCTTTGCATCGGCGTGCTCTACGACCGCATGCACTCGCGCAACATCGCCGACTACGGCGGCGTTGTCCACACCATGCCCAAGTTCGCCGCCTTCTTCATGCTGTTCGCGATGGCCAACGCCGGTCTGCCAGGGACCAGCGGTTTCGTGGGCGAGTTCATGGTCGTGCTGGGCGCGGTGCAGTTCAACTTCTGGGTCGCGTTCGCCGCCGCCACCACGCTGATCCTGGGCGCGGCCTACACCCTGTGGATGTACAAGCGGGTCGTGTTCGGCAAGGTCGCCAACGACCACGTCGCCCAGCTCGAGGACATCGGCGCGCGCGAGTTCGCCTTCCTCGGGATCCTCGCCCTCTGCGTGCTGGCGATGGGCCTGTACCCCTACCCGTTTACCGAAGTGATGCACGCCTCGGTCAACGAACTCCTGCGGCACGTCGCCGTGAGCAAGCTCTGAGCGAGCGGACGAGACACTTGAACGGACTGGTCAGAAGATGAATTTCGTTGTCCCCGACTTGTACCCCGCTTCGGCCGAGATCTTCGTGGCCGTGATGGCGCTGGTGATCATGATGGCCTCGACCTTCGCTCGCAGCGTGGCGCGGCCGCTCGCCTATTACCTGTCCCTCGCCACCCTCGTGGGGGCGATGTTCGTCACCATCTGGACGATGGACGGGCAGGTAAGCTTCACCTTCAGCAACATGTTCATCTCCGACCTCATGGGCGACTTCCTGAAGCTCATGATCTACTTCACCGTGTTCGTGGCACTGCTCTACGGCCGCGGCTACCTGGCCGATCGCAACATCGACCGGCCGGAGTACTACCTGCTCTCGCTCCTGATGACCCTGGGCATGATGGTGATGGTCACCGCCAACCACATGCTCTCGCTCTACATGGGGCTGGAGATGATGTCGCTGTCGCTCTACGCCATGGTGGCCTTCGACCGCGATTCGGCCCGCTCGACCGAGGCGGCGATGAAGTACTTCGTGCTCGGCGCGCTGGCGTCCGGCCTGCTGCTCTACGGCATGTCGATGATCTACGGCGCCACCGGCAGCCTGGAGCTCTCGGGCGTCGCGCAGTCGATCTACCACCAGGCGGCGAACAAGACCGTCCTGATGTTCGGCCTCGTGTTCGTCATGGCCGGCCTGGCCTTCAAGCTGGGCGTGGTGCCCTTCCACATGTGGGTGCCCGACGTGTACCAGGGCGCGCCCACCGCGGTGACGCTGATGATCTCCACCGCGCCCAAGCTCGCCGCCTTCGCCATGACCATGCGCATGCTGGTCTACGGCCTGTTCGAGCTGGCCGAGGAGTGGCAGTCGATGCTCATGTTCCTCGCCGTGGCATCCATCGTGCTGGGTAATCTCGCCGCCATCGCCCAGAGCAACATCAAGCGCATGCTGGCCTACTCCGGTATCTCCCACATGGGCTTCGTGCTGCTGGGCCTGCTGGCGGGCGTGGTGGACGGCGACCGCCACTTCGCGCTCAACGCCTACAGCTCCGCGATGTTCTACGCGGTGGCCTACGTCCTCATGAGCCTCGCCTCCTTCGGCATGGTGATCCTGCTGTCGCGGGCGGGCTTCGAGGCCGAGAACATCGACGACTTCAAGGGTCTGAACAAGCGCAGCTCCTGGTTCGCCGCCATGATGATGTTCATCATGCTGTCGATGGCGGGCATCCCGTTCTTCGTCGGCTTCTTCGCCAAGCTCTCGGTGCTGCAGGCGGTCGTGGCCGCGGGCTACATCTGGCTCGCCGTCGTGGCGGTGGTGATGTCGGTGATCGGTGCCTACTATTACCTGCGCGTGGTGAAGGTCATGTACTTCGACGAGCCGGTGGACACCGCGCCGCTGCGCGCGCCGGCCGAAGTGCGCGTGCTGATGTCGGCGAACGGACTGGCCATCGCCGCGCTCGGGATCGCGCCCCAGGCGCTGATGTCGGTGTGCGCCTACGCGCTGCTGGCTTCCCTCTGATTCCGGCTGCGAGACCGCATCCCGCATGACCACGCCGCCGAACGCGCCGGCCGATCCGCTCGAGGAAGTCGAGCTCGAATCGGCCAGCGTGTTCGACGGCAAGCTCCTCAAGGTCTTCCGCGACCGCGCGCGGCTGCCGGACGGCAGCGAAGGGGTGCGGGAGTACATCCGTCATCCCGGCGCGGTGGTCGTGGTGGCCGTCCTTCCAGACGGACGCCTCATCTTCGAGCGCCAGTTCCGCTATCCGCTGCGCCGCAGCTTCATCGAGCTGCCCGCGGGCAAGATCGACCCGGGCGAGGATCTTCTCGACTGCGCGATCCGAGAGCTCCGTGAGGAAACCGGCTACGAAGCGTCCGAATGGCGCCATCTGGGCGTGATGCATCCCTGCATCGGCTACTCGGACGAGCGCATCGAGATCTTCTTCGCCAACGGACTGACCCACGTGGGCCATGCGCTGGACGACGGCGAGTTCCTCGAGATCTTCACGCTGTCGATCGAGGAGGCCTTCGCGGCCGTCGATCGGGGCGAGATCACCGACGGCAAGACCCTGTCCGCACTGCTGCGCGCCCTGCCCGAACTCGGGCGGGTGATCGCCGCGCGCTGATCTTCGGCCGGGCGGGGCCGCGGCCGCTCAGGCGAGCCGCTTTTCCATGCTGAATCGCTCGAATACCGTGCCCTGGCGCGTGATGCGCTGGGCTTCGAGCACATGGAATCCCATCTTGAGAAAGAAGTGCCGCGCAATGCGGCTCGCGTCCACATGCAGCGAGGTGGCGCCGCCCGCCGCGGCATGCGCCTCGAGGGCGGCATAGACGCGCGTGGCGAAACCCTGGCGGGCGTGGTCGCTCGCCGTGTAGAGCAATGCGACGTGGTCCTGAGGGTGGAGTTGCCCGAAGGCTGCGGCGCGATCGCCGTCCAGGGCGACCAGCGTGAGGCCCTGGCGGAGCTGCTCGCCGAAGGGCTGGCCGTCGGCGAAGGCGGCCCACGCCTCGATCTGAGGCGGGTCGTAGGCGAGCCGCCCGGTGTTGCGCACGGCGTCCCGATAGATCCGGGCGAGCGCTTCTTCGTCGCCATGCTGGTATTCGCGCAGGAGCATGGGATTGTGATCCGGTATCGGTGGAAGGGTGGCCCGCGGTGCCCGGCAGACGTGGCCGTCCGCGGGGCACTCGCGCGACGCGTTTGCAGGCGCCGCGCGAGCCGGGCCTCAGGATCTCACAGTCTTGCGAGATCCAGGTAGCGGCGCTCGCCGATCCACGCCCGCTCGAGCAGCCGTTCCGCGGCGGCCGCGCTCTCCGGGTCGCCTTCGCGCTCGTAGACTTCGCTGAGCCCGTAGAGCGCCCAGCCGTTGTTGGGCGTTCTCGCCAGGGCGGCGCGGAACGCGAGCTCCGCTTCCTCGGTGCGCCCGGCCTGCAGCAGCGCCGCGCCCAGGGACTGGCGCACCGGGTAATACCAGTAGGGCGGCTCCATGTAGGGAAGCCCGTCCTCGATCGCCACCGCTTCCTGGAAGGCCTGCACCGCTCCCGCGTAGTCGCCCTGCGATTGGGCGATCCGTCCATGCACGACCCGGCTCGCGAGGCGCATTACCTCGGCCGCCGGAATGCCGGCCTCGGCGACAGCGGCGAGCCCGTCGCTCCTGCCGAGCTCGTCGATGGCCGCCGCCTCGCGCCGCGCGCCCGCCGCGTCGCCGGCAGCGGCCTGCGCCACCCCACGTGCGTAATGCCACATGGCGCGCACGTAGGGGACGCCTTTGCCCGGATCGGGCAGGGCCATGATGGTCTCCGGGTCGCTGAACTGGGCGTGGGCGAAGTAGGGGGCCGCCATGATGGGGTGCAGCAGCGGGATGTTGCGCGCGGCGTCGCCCTTCATGAGCCGCGCAAGCTTGTCAGCGGCCGCGATCACGCTGGCGCCGTCACCCGCCAACTGGGCGGACGCCATGAGCGAGTGCACGTTGTGGGGGTAGTACGCAGCGGGATAGATGCCCTCCGGCCGCGCCCGGGCGATGTAGCGCTCGTCCGCTGCCACCGCGGCCTTGTTCGCCTCGATCGCCTCGCGGTACATGCCCACCCGGTAGTAGATGTGGAAAGGCATGTGCACCAGGTGACCGGCGCCGGGCATGGCCGGGGCCAGATTGCGGGCGTAGGGCAGGGCGCGGGCGGGGTCGGCGGACGCCTCCACGGTGTGGATGTAGTAATGGATGGCGCCGGGGTGGTGCGGGTCCTCCTTCAGCACCTTCTCGAGCTGGGCCACCGTCTCGGCGGTGCGTCCCTTGGGGCGCGCGCCGCCCGCTTCCCAGTAGTCCCAGGGCGCCAGGTTCATCAGGGACTCGGCGTACAGCACTGCCACCTCGTGGTCGCGCGGGAAGCGCTTCGCCACGTCGGCCATCGCATCCGCGTAGGCGGTGTTGAGTGCCGCGCGGTCGGCCTTCGGATCGCTCGAGTAGCGTGCCGCGAGTGCCTCGATGAGGGCCCGTTCGTGTGGCTTCGCGCCGGCGGCCAGCGCGCGTGCGCGCTCGAGGGCGGCCAATGCCTGTGCATTCGCCTCAGGCGCCATCGGTGCGTTGATGTTGGGGCCCAGCGCCAGCGCCTCGCCCCACCAGCACATCGCGCAGTTCGGGTCGAGCCGCTGTGCTTCCTGGAAGGCGCGGATCGCCTCGGCGTGGTTGAAGGCGTACGACAGGCGCAGGCCCTGGTCGAAGTAGCGCTGCGCGGCGGCATTGCGCGTCGACACGGGGTAGCTCAGCGTGCCCAGGTCGCGCCACAGGGGCGGGCGGTCGGCCGCCCTGGCCGGCGCGGACGGCTTGCCGGCCGGATGATCGCCGTAGGGGCCGAGCTCGGTGGTGGTCGCGGCCAGCTTGAAGAATGCCTTGTACTGCGGGCCGGCCCTGTCCCACGGCGTGCAGGTGCCGCCCGCGATACCGAGCAGCGCCGCCGGCGCGGGGTTGGGCACCTCGCTTCCCTGAGCGGCCCACACTGCTGCCGCAGTGGTGCCCATCGCCGCGAAGGCGACGGCAAGTCGGGTTCGGATGAGGCGTTTCATGATACGGGTCCTCCTGCGCTGGAAACGCTTCAAGCATGGCTTGCCGGCGTGAGCCCTGCCCGGAACGGTCCGTGAAAATGGCGTGAATCTTCGCGGGCCCTCGTGGGGTTCGGAGGCTTCTCTCCCCTCCATGCCGACTAGAATAAAAAATCGTCCGGAATTACCCCATCTGCGCCGCACTCGCGAGAGGGCAGGGGGCACCGTCCGGATTCGTCGGTCCCGGGCGCCCGCGGGCGCCGCCGCCGGAGGAATGCGATGTCGGGCATACGCCTGGAGCTCCTCGGAGGGTTCGATATCCGCCTCGAGTCGGGCGTGCCGGTGAGCATCCCGGCGCGCAAGGTCCGTGCGCTGCTCGCCTACCTCGCGCTCGCAGCCGGCCGGGCCCATTCGCGCGACAAGCTGGCCGCGCTGCTGTGGGCGGACAGCGGCGCGGAGCAGGCCCGCACCAGCCTGCGCCAGGCGTTGAGCGCGTTGCGCAAGGCCCTGGCCCCGCTGCCCCTGCTCGCCGCCGACGCCGACACCGTCATGCTCTCGCCCGAAGGCTGGTGGTGCGACGCCTGCCTCTTTGCAGAGCTCGCCCAGGCCGACTCGCCGACCGCTCGCGCCGAGGCGGCCGGGCTCTACCGCGGCGATCTTCTGGAGGGTTTTCACGCGCGGGCGCCGGCCTTCGACGAGTGGCTCCTGGTCGAGCGGGAGCGGCTGCGTGCCCTGGCCGTCCGGGCGCTGGCCGGCCTCCTCGAGCATCATGCCGGTCCGGGCGGCAACCCGGCCGAGGCCCTCGCGGCGGGCGCACGCCTGCTCGTCCTCGATCCGCTGCGCGAGGACGTCCATCGCACCCTGATGCGGCTCTACCATCGGCAGGGGCGCCAGGCGGCGGCGCTGAAACAGTACCGCAGCTGCCGCACCGTCCTGCAGCGCGAACTGGGCGTGCTGCCCGAGCCCGAGACCGAGCGCCTGTATCGCGAGATCCTGCAGTCGCGCGAGCGGCAGACGCGCGACGAGGCACCCGCGCAGGTCGCATCGCCTCCGGAGCCGCATCCGCGGCAGTCCGCCGGCACGGCGCCGACCGTCTCGGCGGCGGGCGGCCCGGAGCTGCGCGAAACCGTGGTGTTGTGCGCCGAGCTCGACGGGTTCGCCGCCTATGCCGCGAGCGGCGATCCCGAGGAGGTGCATGGCGTGCTCTCGCGCTACCGGGAGCTCTTCAACAGCCGGGTGAGCCGGTACGGTGGCGTCGTGCTGAGCCACGCCGGTGCCCGCGCCATGGCGCTCTTCGGCACGCCGCGGGCGTTCGGCAACGAGGCCGAGCGCGCCCTGCACGCAGCGCTGGCGGTACGGGAGACCATGGCCGCGGCCGGCTGGCCGCTTCCGGTGCGCCAGGGGCTGGCGAGCGGTCAGGTGCTCGCCACGCGGGACGAGCTCGGGCTCGCCGTGAGCGGTGAGCCGGTCACCATGGCCGGGGCCGTCCTCGAGGCGGCTCGCGGCGGCGAGATTCTGCTCTCGCACCGGGTGCGCCAGACCCTCGCCAGCCGCCTTGTCGCCGATCCGACGCTGCCCGACGAACTCCCCGGGTGCCTGCAGGGGACGACGGTGTGGCGGGCGAATGCCTGGCGGACCGCGGAAGAGGCCCACGCCGCGATTCCTCTCGTCGGGCGGCGTCACGAGCTCGCTCAGCTCGCCGCCCTGCTCGAGGCGTGCCGTGCGGGGGCAGGGCAGGTGGTGCTCCTGCGTGGCGATGCCGGCATCGGCAAGAGCCGGCTCGCCGAGGAGCTGGCGCGTCGCGCAAAGGCGAGCGGCTTCGCCTGCCAGCGCGTGCAGATCCTCGACTTCGGCGGCGGAACGGCACCGGCCGCGGAGCTCTTCGCCGGGCTGCTCGGCTGCACGGACAGTGCCACCGTTCGCGAGCGAGAGACGGCGCTTGCCGCCGCAGTGCGGAACGGGCGCGTCGACGAGGCGGCGGTCGCCTTCGCCCGCGACCTCCTGGACCTGCCGCAGCCCGACAGCGTTCGCGCCGACTTCGAGGCGATGGATGCCGCGGCGAGCGCGCAGGGACGCCGTGCCGCGCTCGTCGGGGTCCTTCGTCGCGAGAGCGCCTTGCAGGCCCGTATCGTCATCGTCGAGGACGTGCACTGGGCGGACGCGGCGACCCTCGACGACCTCGCCGAATTGGCTGCGCGCCTGGCCGACCGGCCTATCATGCTCGTCCTGACGAGCCGGACCGAAGACGATCCGCTCGATGCGGGCTGGCGCGCGGCCGCGCGCGGCTGCCGGCTCACCACGCTCGATCTCGGTCCGCTCGATTCGGCCGAGTCCTTCGAGCTGGCGCGGCACTATTCGCCGACCGACGAGGCTTTCGTGCGCGCCTGCGTCACGCGCGCCGACGGCAATCCGCTGTTTCTGGACCAGCTCCTCCGCGCGGCGGGCGCCTCGCCGGGCTTCGTGCCCGGCTCGCTGCAGAGCCTGGTGCTCGCGCGCATGGACCGGCTCGACCGGGCCGAACGCGATGCCCTGCAGGCCGCGGCCGTGCTCGGGCAACGCTTCGCGCAGGCGCCGCTGCAGCACCTGCTCGACCGGGAGATCGACTGCGGGCGGCTCGTCGAGCAGGGCTTGGTGCGTCGCGACGGCGCCGATTTCCGCTTCGACCACGCCCTGATCCAGCAAGCGGTCTACGCCTCGCTTCTCAAGTCGCGCCGCCGCGCCTGGCATCGCCGCGCAGCCGGGTGGTTCGCCGGACGCGATCCGGAGCTCGTCGCTCGCCACCTCGATGCGGCGGGCGACGCCGGAGCGGCGGAGGCCTACCTGGCCTCGGCCCGCGCCGCCGCGGCGCGCCATCGCTACGATACGGCCCTGCGCTGGGTCGAGCGCGGGCTGGACCTCGCCGAGGAGTCCTTGCTCCTGTGCGAGCTCGCCTGCCAGCGCGCCGAGCTCCTGCGCGAGCTGGGCGACACCGCAGGGTCCGTGGAGGCGTTTCGCCGGGCGGTGGCGCTCGCCTGTGACGACCGCCAGCGCTGCCGGGCGTGGCTGGGCCTGGCAGCCGGGCTTCGCATTCTCGACCGCTATCACGAGGCCCTCGAGGCGCTCGAGCACGCGGAGGCAGCGGCCGGCGGACCGGACAGCGCCGAGGCGATGGCGCAGATTCACGACATGCGGGGCAACGTCCACTTTCCGCTCGGCAACTTCGAGGCCTGTCTCGCCGCCCACGAGCAGGCGCGCCGCTGGGCGGCACGCTGCGGGTCGCCGCTGCACGAAGCGCAGGCCATGGTGGGCCTGGGCGATGCCTGGTATCAAAGGGGGCGCATGCGCACGGCCCGCGAGTACTTCGCGCGCTGCGTCGCGATCGCCCGCGAGCACGACCTGCGCCGAGTGGAAGTGGCTAGCCTGCCCATGCTGGCCGTCACCGACCTGTATTGCCTGGAGCTGGCGCAGGCGGCCGGTCATGCGCGTGCGGCCCTCGAAAAGGCCGAAGCGATCGGCGATCTGCGCGGAGCCATGATGGCGCACCTGGTCGCCTGCGCGATCGCGCCCTACCGCGGCGAGATCGAGTGCGAGCTCGAGCACGCCGAGCGCGCCCTGCAACTGGCAAGGCGCCTGGGGGCACGCCGCTTCGAAGCCGAGACGCTGGCAAATTGCGGCCACGCGCGCCTCGGCGCGGGGAGGCGCGACGAAGCCGTCGCGCTCCTGGAGGAGGCCCGCGCCCTCAGCCGGAGCGTCGGCGAGCGCTACATCGGGCCCATCATCGAGGGCTGGATGGCGCTCGCGACCGAGGATCGGCAGCGCAGGCAGACGGCCCTCGCGCACGGCGAGGCCCTGCTCGCCGAAGGCTGCGTGAGCCACTGCCACATCCACTTCCACGAGGCGGCAATCGACGCCTCGCTCGCGAGCGGCGACTACCCGGCAGCGCTGCGGCATGCCGACGCGCTCGAGACCTACACCCGCGAGGAGCCCCTGGCCTGGGCGGATTTCGTCATCCGGAGGGCGCGCGCCCTGGTACGCCTGGCCGACCGCGGCGACGCCGCCGATGCCCTGGAGACGCTCGGCGCGCTGCGCGCGCAGGCTCTGGCCGTCGGCATGCTCGGCGCACTGCCGTCGCTGGATGCCGCACTCGGCGCCGCCCCACGGTGGCGTTTCGGCTGAGATCGCCGGCGTAGGGATCGAGCACGCCAGAGCCTCCGGAAAACCCGGGCTTCAGTGCGCGCTGACGGTCGCCTCCGCGCGGCAGTTCTCGTACACACGCTCGCCCTGCACGTCGACGCGGGCCCGGTTCCCGTCACGGGACAGGGTGAGGACGCTGCAGCGGTAGCGCTCCACCGGCCCGTTCCCCGCCGCCGCCTCCAGATCGAACCGCATCCCGTTCATGGCTATGGTCGCGGCGCGCAGGCTCGGCCGGTACGTGACCGAGAAAGCCCGTCCGTCGTCGCACCGGTAGCTCACCGGCTGCGGCTCGGGCGCGATGCTGCTGCAGCCGCTCAGCATCGTGATGCCGAGCGCTGTACACACGGCGCAGAGAAACCACGCGGCGCGACCGGCGGCCGGGGTGTGCCGTGCGCAGCGCCGGCTCATCCGCAGCTGCCACGCCGCGATCGCGCCGGCCAGGGTGAAGAAGAGGACCGGGAGAAAAGGCGCGAGGGACGGAGGCTGGCTCATCGGCAGTGAGTATGCGCGGGTGGCGGGTGAGGGGAGCTTGCCCGACTCCGGCCGCCGCATCTGCGACCCAGGTCACGCTCGCGCCGCACCTCACCCGGGCGCGGTGAAGACCGTCAACACCCCGGTGTAGCCGTAGAGGTGATCGCGCGCGATCTCGCCGCCGGCGAAGAAGCCCGCGAGCGGTACGTCGCCCAGCACCGAGCGCAGGGTCTGCAGCTCCGCGTCGCGCCCGCCGAAGTGCGGCCCGCCGCGCCCGGAGCAGCTCACGTAGAGCGCGCCGGCGAGCTGTCCGTGGGCGCCGTCCTCGAGCTCGGCACGGACCTCCTTGGCGATGCGCAGCAGGTCGGCGCGCGCCGCCTCCGGATCGCGCCGACAGAAGGTGAGCTGCGTGCCCGGCTCGATGTTGTCGCCGATGGCGAGGATCTGCGCCTGCGGGTCGACACCCACCAGGTGGCGCACCATGGTGTCGGGGCCGAACTTGCCCGGCGTGCTCGCGATGTCCTCGGCGCCCGTACTCAGGCCCACCAGGGTCCCCGACAGGACCTCGGCGAGCTCCTCGTCGGGCAGGTCCGCTTCCACGCCGAGGTCCTCCAGTACGCACGCGAGCGCGGGCCGGCCGTCCAGGCTGACCACGAGGTCCTGCTCGCCCTGGGTGATGGTGCGCGCCGGCCCGATCGGCTGGCAGCCCTGGGTCACCCGCGAGATCAGCCCGACCTCCGGGCCGAAGGCGACGCCCGAGAGTCCGCCGGTGAAGACGTTGTCGGCGAGATGCAGGGTGCGGTTGCGTGCCGAGGCGAGGCCGCCGAATAGATAGCCGGTGGCGGTGCGTTCGGCGAGCTCCTGCAGCAGTTCCTGGACGTCGGGCGTGGTCGCCTCCGCATGCACCAGCGCGGTGTGCGGCGTGAACTCGGAGCCCGGCGCCGGCAGCGGCTGCAGGCCGGAGAAGAGCCGGAACGATCCGCGCGGCAGCGGGGCGGCCATCAGGACGACGGCCGGCTCGTCGATGTACTCCACGCCACTTGCCGAAACCCCGATGCCCACCGTTCCCACCCATTCGATGCCTGGCAGGTGGCGGTGCAGGGCCTCCAGGATGGCCTCGGCGGCCGGCGCGTAGTGGTCGGTGAGGTAGCACCAGCCCAGGGTGTAGTCGACGTTCCTGCCGGACTGCACCGCCAGCGCCGCGATCTGTCCCTGGATGCGGCTCTGGCATTCGGCCAGTGCGACGTGCCAGTCGTGGTGGGAGGCATGGGCACACACGAAGGAAGCGGGTGACATGGCGAACACTCCTCGAGGAAGGATCGTCGGGTTGGACAGGGCGCGGTCCACGGCGTTTTGCCGGATCGTCCTCATTATCGCCGCGGTCGATGACGCAACGCATACGCCCTGTGGAGCGTCGCGATGCTCGGCGGCGGCGCCTATACTGGCCTTAGCGTATCCGAACCGAGCGAGGGGGAGGCGCCATCCTCGAGACGTACGCCAGTTGTGGCGTCGGCGCGCTCGTCGATCTGTCCGGCCGCGCCAGCCACGACCTCGTCGGGGACGGCCTGCAAGTGCTCGCCAACCTCGATCATCGCGGCGCGCGCGGCGCGGAGGAGGAGACCGGCGACGGGGCCGGCATCCTGCTGCAGATTCCGCACGCGTTCTTCGCCGACGAGGTCCGCGGCCTCCCGGCGGCGGGGTTCTACGGCCTGGCGCAGCTCTTCCTGCCGCAGGACCCTCGCCTGGGTGCGTGCGCCCGGCGCCTCGTCGAGCGGGTATGCGGCGCGCAGGGGTTCGATGTCCTGGCGTGGCGCGAGGTGCCGGTCGAACCCGCCGGGCTGGGCCGCAGCGCCGCGGAGTCGCGGCCGGCGGTCGGGCAGTGCTTCGTCGCGCCGCAGGAACCCCTCCCGCCCGAGGCCCTCGACCTGCGCCTCTACGTGCTGCGTCGGGCCATGGAGCGCGCCGCCGCTGGCGCGGGGCTCGGCCCCGCGGGTCGCGACGGCTTCTACCTGTGCTCGCTCGACCGCCGAACCGTCGTCTACAAGGGCCTCCTCACCTGTCCGCAGTTGCCGCGCTTCTATCCGGACCTCGGCGACCCGCGGGTGCGATCCGCGCTGGTGCTGGTGCACGCACGCTTCTCCACGAACACGCTGGGCGCCTGGCCGCTCGCCCATCCATACCGGCGCCTGGTGCACAACGGCGAGATAAACACGCTGCGCGGCAACCTCAACTGGCTGCGGGCGCAGGAGGCCGAGATGGCCTCCGCCCGATTCGGCGATGCGCTCGCCATGCTGCTGCCGATCGGCGACGAGGGCTCGAGCGACAGCGCAGTGTTCGACAACGTGCTGGAACTCCTGATGCTCGCCGGGCGCAGCCTCCCTCACGCCCTGCGCATGATGATCCCCGAGGCCTGGCACCGGGACCACAGAATGGATGCCGCGCGGCGGGAGTTCTACGCCTGGCACGCCTCGCTCATGGAGCCATGGGACGGCCCGGCCCTCGTGGTGGCGACCGACGGGGCGCGGGTGGCCGCCATCCTCGACCGCAACGGACTGCGCCCCTGCCGCTACTGCGTGACGCGGGCCGGCCGCCTGGTGCTGGCGAGCGAGACCGGCGTGCTCGACATCGCCGCCCGCGACATCGTCCTGCAGGGGCGGCTGCGCCCCGGCCAGCTGTTCCTCGCCGACGCCGAGGGCGGAGGCATCGTGCCGGAAGAGGATGTCTTCGCCGAGCTCGGCCGGCCGCCCTACGGCGAATGGCTGCGCGAGCACCAACTCCCGCTCGCGGCGCTGGCCGGCGGGCCTGTCGCGCCCCCTGCGCCGCCGGCCGAGCTGGTGCGCCTGCAGTGCGCCTTCGGCTACACCGAGGAGCTGATCGGCGCGCTGCTGGAGAAGATGGGCGCCACCGGCAAGGATCCGGTCGGCTCCATGGGCGACGACACCCCGCCCGCCGTGCTCTCCGCCCGCCCCCGGCCGTTGTTCGCCTACTTCAAGCAGCAGTTCGCGCAGGTTTCGAACCCGCCGCTCGACTACATCCGCGAGGCGCTGGTGACGTCCCTCGCCGCACCGATCGGGCGGCGCGGCAACCTCCTCGAGCCGCGCCCCGGGCACTGCCGGCAACTCTTGCTCGACTCGCCGGTCCTGTCGGACGCCGACATGGCGGCCCTCGAGTCGCTCGCCGCCGCTCCCCGCAACGGCATCCGCGCCTGCCGCATCGACCTCGGCTTCGCCGCGAGCGCAGCGCTACCGGCTGCGCTCGAGAGGATCTGCCGCGAATGCGCCGCCGCCATCGAGGACGGTTGCGAAGTGCTGATCCTCTCCGATGGGGCAGCCGGCCCGCAGCGCCTGGCGGTGCCGAGCCTGCTCGCCGTGGGCGCGGTGCACCACCACCTGATCCGGGCCGGTCTGCGGCTTCGCGCCGCACTGGTGCTGAGCTCGGGCGAGCCGGCGGCGGTGCATCACCTGTGCACCCTGGTGGGCTACGGGGCCGACGCGGTGCACCCCTGGCTCGCCTATCGCAGCCTGGAGGCGCTCGCCGCCGCGGGGCGCTTCCCCGACGGGCACGACCCGCTCCCGGTCTATCGTGGGGCGCTCGAAGGCGGGCTCCTCAAGGTGATGGCCAAGATGGGGATCTCCACCCTCGCGAGCTACAAGGGCGCGCAGATCTTCGAGGCGATCGGTCTCGCGCCCGACCTCGTCGACGCCTGTTTCACGGGGACCGCCTGCGCCATCCCCGGCGTCGGGCTGGCGGACATCGAGCGCGAGGCGCGCGAGCGCCACGCGCTCGCCTGGGACGAGCCCCCGGCCGGCAGCCCGCTGCTCGCCCACGGCGGCGAGCTCTACTGGCGGCGCGACGGCGAGCGCCACCAGTGGAACCCCTACACCATCGGCCGGCTGCAGCAGGCCGCCCGCGAGAACGACCGCGACGCCTACCGTGCCTTCGCCGCGGCGGTGGACGGCCACGACGGCTCGCTCCACAACCTGCGCGGCCTGCTCGACTTCGACCTGGACGCCGCGCTGGCCATCCCGCTCGACGAGGTGGAGCCGGTCGAGGCGGTGGTCGCGCGCTTCGCCACCGGCTCGATGTCCTTCGGCTCCCTCTCCCGGGAGGCCCACGAGGCGCTCGCGGTGGCGATGAACCGCCTGGGCGGCAAGTCGGGCACCGGCGAGGGCGGCGAGCAGGTCGAGCGCTTCGGCACCGAGCGCTCGTGCAGCATGAAGCAGGTGGCGAGCGGCCGCTTCGGCGTCACCGCGCAGTACCTCGCCGAGGCGCGCCAGATCGAGATCAAGATGGCCCAGGGCTCCAAGCCCGGCGAGGGCGGCGAGCTGCCGGGCGGCAAGGTGGACGAGGGCATCGCAGAGGTGCGCTTCACCGTGCCCGGTGTCGGCCTGATCTCGCCGCCGCCCCACCACGACATCTACTCCATCGAGGATCTGGCCCAGCTCATCCACGACCTGAAGTGCGCCAACCCGACCGCCGAGATCCACGTCAAGCTGGTGGCCAAGGCGGGCGTCGGGACCATCGCGGCGGGCGTGGCCAAGGCGCGCGCCGACGCGGTGCTGATCTCGGGCGACAGCGGCGGCACCGGCGCCTCGGTGAAGACCTCCATCAAGGGGGCGGGCAGTGCCTGGGAGCTGGGGCTCGCCGAGACCCACCGCGTGCTCATGGCGAACCGCCTGCGCTCGCGCATCCGGGTGCGCGCCGACGGCGGTTTCCTGACCGGGCGCGACGTGGTGATCGCGGCGCTGCTGGGCGCCGAGGAGTACGGCTTCGGTACGGCTCCGCTGGTGGCGCTGGGCTGCATCATGCTGCGGAAGTGCCACTGCAACACCTGCTCGGTGGGGGTGGCGACCCAGGATCCGGCCTTGCGCGCGCGATTCGCGGGCAAGGCCGAGCACGTGATGAACTATTTGCGCCTGGTGGCCGAGGAAGTGCGCGAACTGATGGCGCGGCTGGGTTTCCGGACCGTCGACGAGATGATCGGTCGCGTCGACCGGCTGAGGCACCGCGAGCTGCGCTTGCCCAAGGGCGTGGAGGTGGATGTTTCCGTGCTCCTCGTGCCGGCTGCGGGCGACGACGTGCCGCGCAAGACTCGCGAGCAGGACCACCGGCTCGCGGACAAGCTCGATCACGAGGTGATCGCCCGGGCGCGGCCCGCCCTCGAGCGCGGCGAGCCGGTCACGCAGCACCTCGCGCTCAGGAACAGCGACCGGACCTTCGGTACGCTGCTCTCCTGGGAGCTAACCCGCCGGTACGGCGCGGCGGGGCTGCCGGCGGACACCATCCGCCTCTACTGCACCGGGCACGCCGGGCAGAGCTTCGGTGCCTTCCTCTGCCCCGGCATCACGCTGCACCTCGTGGGCGATGCCAACGACTACGTCGGCAAGGGGCTCTCGGGCGGGCGCATCGTGCTGGCGACGCCTCCCGACGCGGGTTTTGCCGCGGCGGACAACATCCTCGTAGGCAACGTCGCGCTCTACGGAGCCACCGGCGGCGAGGGCTACTTCAACGGTCGGGCCGGCGAGCGTTTCGCGGTGCGCAATTCGGGCGCGCTGGCGGTGGTGGAGGGAACGGGGGAGCACGCCTGCGAGTACATGACCGGCGGCGTGGTGGTGATCCTGGGGCCGGTCGGGCGCAACTTCGGTGCCGGCATGAGCGGCGGGGAGGCTTTCGTCCTGGACGCAGACGGCGCTCTCCGCGACCGGCTCGCCGACGAGCCGCTGCGCCTCGATGGGGTGTGCGAGCCCCGCGACCTGACGCTGCTGCGCCGCCTGCTCACCAACCATGCGATCCACACCGGCAGCGCCCTCGCACGACGCGTGCTCGACGGCTGGCCGGGCAGTGCCGCGCACTTCGTGAAGGTGCTGCCCGAGGCCTATGCCTGCCTGGTGGAAGCGCGCCGGCACGAGGGCGCCGACATCCGCCCGCCCGCGCCGCCCCACGCCCACCCGGCGCTCGCGGCCGAGAACCACCCGGACGGCTACCTCCGCCATCCGCGCCGGCCGATCCCCTATCGGGACGCCGGGGAGCGGGTGCGCGACCACCACGAGATCTACGCGCCGGCCTGGAATCCGGCCGGCCTGCGCACCCAGGGCGAGCGCTGCATGGACTGCGGCGTGCCGGCCTGCATGGGGGGCTGCCCCATCGGCAACCGCATTCCGGAGTGGAACGATCTCGTCGCGCGGGAAGCCTGGCGCGAGGCGCTCGCACGGCTCCATGCGACCAACAACTTCCCCGAGTTCACCGGCTACGCCTGCCCGGCGCCCTGCGAGCCGGCGTGCACCCTCGCCGTCAGCGGCGAGGCGGTGACGATCAAGAGCATCGAGCGGGCGATCGTCGACCGCGGCTGGAACGAGGGCTGGATCGTGCCGCAGCCGCCGGCCCGGCGCAGCGGCAAGCGGGTAGCGATCGTCGGGTCGGGGCCGGCCGGGCTCGCCTGTGCGCAGCAGCTGAACCGTGCCGGCCACTTGGTGACGGTGTTCGAGCGCGACGACGCGATCGGCGGGCTGCTGACCTATGGCATCCCCGATTTCAAGCTCGCCAAGCACCGCGTGGCGCGGCGCGTACGCCAGCTCGCGGCCGAAGGCGTCGGTTTTCGCACCGGCGTGTGCGTGGGGCGCGACGTATCGCTCGCCTGCCTGCGCCGGGACTATGACGCGGTCTGCCTCGCGCTGGGCGCCCTGGCGCCTCGCGATGTCGTCATCCCCGGCCGCGAGCTGGCCGGCATCCACTTCGGCATGGATTTCCTGGTGGCCGAGAACCGGCGCCGGGCCGGCCGCAGGCCGGGCGTCCCGATCGACGCGCGTGACCGGCGCGTGGTGGTGCTGGGCGGCGGCGACACTGGAGCGGACTGCGTGGCCACCGCCCATCGCCAGGGGGCCGTCCGGGTGGTGCAGGTGAGCATCAACGCGCGGCTACCCGAGACACGCCCGCCCGGCAATCCGTGGCCCGCGCACCCACAGACCTACCAGGTCACCTACGCCATCGCCGAGGGCGGCAGGGAGGCCTTCGAGCTCAACTCGGCGGAGTTCCTGGATGCCGACGGGGACGGGCACGTGGACGGGATCCTGTTCGAGCGCGTGCGCTGGCAGCGCGATGCGGACGGGCGGCGTACCACCGCAGAAGTGCTCGAGGCGGGCATCCGCCTCGAGGCGGACCTGGTGCTCATCGCCGCCGGCTTCGCCGGGCCCGACCTCCTGCCGTTCCGGGGAGCGGGGCTCGGCGCGACCCCACGCGGCGTCATCGCCTGCGACGCCTCGATGATGACCGCGCTGCCCGGCGTCTTCGTGGCGGGCGACGCCCGCCGCGGCCCTTCGCTCATCGTGTGGGCGATCGGGGAGGGGCGCGACGCGGCGCGCGCCATCGACCGCTACCTGACCGGCAGCACCCGTCTGCCTGCGAGTCTCGCCACACCCAACCCGCCGCTGCCGCCGCGCGGGCTTTAGCGGCGCTACCGCGCGATGTCGACGGTCTCGGGCGACACCGTCGCGAGCGGACCGGGGCGCAGCGCGGTCACCAGTGCCGCGGGCGGCTCGCCGGTAGCCGTGAGGCGTGCCGTCGCCTGCAGGGCGAGCACCACGCTGCTGTCGAGCTGCAGGTCGAAGTAGGTTCCGAGCCAGTCCTCCTGGCTGCCCTGAACGCTGCGCCTCATGATCTGCGCGGCCTCCTTGGGCTGCGCCTGGATGAAGGCGTTCGCCCGCGCGAGCGCCCGCATGAGGCGCAGTTCAAGGTCGGTAGGCGGGCCGGACCGGCTCGGGCCGACCACGTACCAATGATCGAAATAGGCCTCCTCGTCGCGCAGGATGCGTGCGCCGGTGCCGAGCGCGGCCGCGATGTCGCCGACCCACTGCTCCCAGGTGGACACCGCGTCCAGCTCGCCGCGGCGCATCCGCTCGAGGGCGACGGGGGGCGCGGCCGGCACGATCTCCACGTCTTCCCTGGCGAGCCCGTAGGACCTCATCACCCCTGCGAGATAGGCTTCAGTGGCCGTTCCCGGGGTGATCGCCACCCGCTTGCCCTTCAGGTCGTGCAGGGTTTCGATCCCCGAGTGCGCGGCCGTGACGATGGCGAGATGGGTGTCGCCGTGGCTGATGGCCGCCAGCACCGAGGGCGGGCGGCCTTCGCGCACCGCCTCGACGATCGGCAGCGCGGCGACGGTGCCGAAATCCGCCTTCCCGGCCAGCACGGCGGTGAGGGCATCCTTACCCGATGCGGGAACCATCAGGATCGGTTCGATGCCTTCATCCCTGAAATAGCCCTGGTCGATCGCCACGTAGATCGGCGTTGAGCGGACCCGTTGCGGAACGGCCAGCGAGACATCCTGCCCGGGCGGACGGTGCGCGTACAGCAGCAGGAGCACGATGGCGGCCAGACCCAGGGCGGAGGCGAGAATCGATGCGCGACGGTTCATCGGGGGGTGAGAGGGAGGCAGGCGGGCCCGAGGGCCGTGCCGACGACGCTCCGTCCCAGACAGGCGTGCGAGAGGACGATCGGACCGCGCCGGCACCCCAGAAGTTGCACGCGCGGGTGAAGCGGGCACTGCAGGAGCTGCGCCTGCTTCGCTCCGGGCGGGTCCCGCAGCCCCGCGGCAGCGGGGGAGGCGGGCAGCGCCTGGTGGTGCTGCTGGTGGCAGGCCTCTTCACGATCGTGCTCGTCGTGGGCTGGGTCTACCTCGCCCGGCGCGACTACCAGGAGGTCTTGCGGGGGGCGGAACAGAACCTGCTGAGCTACGCCCTGGCCCTGGAGGAGCATGCCAGGCGCAGCTTCGAGTCGACCTTCCTGGCCCTCGGCCGGGTGATCGACCACAAGGGCGGGCGCGAGCTGCGCGAGTGGGCGGCCACGCGCGAAGCCTGGGTGTTCGCCAAGACGATCTCGTCGGAGCTGCCCCAGGTCGCCGGCATCACCGTCATCGACGCGGATGGCGTGGTGCGCATGACCACCTCGGGCTTTCCATGGCCGCCGGCGATCGACGTGCGCGACCGCGAATACTTCCTCGCCCATGCGGTGCGGGGGGAAGCGAGACACCTCGGGCCGCTGATCATCGATCGGGCCACCGGAAAGCCGGTGTTCACCCTCAGCAGACAGCTGGTGGACGCCGAGGGCCGTTTCAACGGAGTCGCGCTGGCCTGGATGGACGTCGGCTACTTCCGCCGGTTCTACCGTTCGCTCGATATCGGATCCCGCAGCGCGGTGAGCCTGCTGCGCAGCGACGGACGCCTGTTCATCCGGGAGCCGATGAGGACGATCCACGTCGGCCTGGACCTCTCCCTCGATCCGATCTTCACCGAGGATCTCAGGCGGGAATCGTCCGGGTTCGCCATCTACGACTCGCCCTTCGATGGGGAGGAGCGACTCATCGCCTTCCGCAAGGCCACCGACTACCCGGTGGTGGTGCTGGCCGGTCGGGCCGTCGCCGAGATCTACCGGCCCGTGGCGCAGCGGGTGCTGGGCGCCGGAGTGACGATCGCGGTGTTTCTCGTCATCATCTGGAGCAGCGCGCGGGTCCAGCTGCGCGCCATCGACCGCGCGCGCCGTGCGCGTCGCAAGCTCGCCGACAGCCGCGATTTCGCGGACTCGATCCTCGACTCCGTGCGCTCCCACATCGCCATCCTCGACGCGGACGGGCGCATCGTCCGGGCGAACCTCGCCTGGCGCGAATTTGCGCGGGCCAACGGCCTCGACGACGACACGATAGGCTGGAACTACTTCGAGGTCTGCCGTCGTGCCGCCATCCCCGATGCGGAGGCGGCAGCTGCCGGCATCGCCAGCGTGATCGTGGGCGCCCGGGAGTCCTTCCACATGGACTACGCGTGCCATTCGCCCGGCGAAAAGCGCTGGTTCACCATGCATGTGACGCCCTTGAGCGGCAAGGAAGGCCAGGTCGTCGTGAGCCACGAGAATATCACGCGCCTCAAGGAGGTCGAGGAAACCCTGCGCAATCTCGCCACCATCGACGCCCTGACGGGGCTGCTCAACCGCCGCATGCTGGTCGAGCATGGAGAGGAGGAGTTCGCGCGGGCCAAGCGCTACGGCCAGGAGTTCTCCCTGATCATGATCGACTGCGACCACTTCAAGCGCATCAACGACCGTTACGGCCACGCGGTGGGCGACCGGGTGCTCGTATGCCTCGCCGACAGGATCCGCGCCTGCATGCGCGACACGGATCACGCCGGCCGTATCGGCGGCGAGGAGTTCGTCGTCCTGCTGCCGAACACCACCCGTGAAGGCGCGATCCATCTCGCGCTGCGCATCCGCGACGCGGTACGCGCCGCCGTGGTCTCCCTGCAGGGCGTCCACGTGAGCTTCACGGTAAGCCTCGGTGTGAGTTCGATGGCCTCCGTCATCGGCAGCTTCGACGATCTGCTGCGCGCGGCCGATGGGGCGCTCTATCTGGCCAAGGACCGGGGGCGGGATCGGGTGGAGGCGGGGTAGGGGAATGGAGATGTCCATCGAGACCCCCTACGCCCATCTATCGTGAACTGACCCCAGGAAAGAACGCCTCCATGTCCCGCCCAGCGCATCTCTTCCACCCCGCCGTCGCCGCATGGTTCGACGCGGCCTTTCCGAAGGCCACCGCCGCCCAGCAGGCTGCCTGGCCCGCCATACAGGCCGGCCGGCACGTCCTGGTGGCGGCGCCGACCGGCTCGGGCAAGACCCTCGCCGCCTTCCTCGCCGCGATCGACGCGCTGGTGCGCCAGGGGCTCGCCGAGGGGCTGCGCGACGAGACGCAGGTGGTCTACGTCTCCCCGCTCAAGGCGCTCTCCAACGACATCCGGGCGAACCTCGAGCGGCCGCTCTCCGGCATCCGCGAGGCGCTCCAGGTGCAGGGACTGCCCGACGCGGAAATCCGCACCCTGGTCCGCACCGGCGATACCCCGGCCGGCGAGCGCGCGCGCATGTTCCGGCGTCCGCCGCACGTCGTCGTCACGACCCCCGAGTCGCTCTACATCCTGCTGGGCTCCGAGTCGGGGCGGCGCATGCTCGCCACGACCCGCACAGTGATCGTCGACGAGATCCACGCCCTCGCGCCGAACAAGCGCGGCGCCCATCTCGCGCTCTCCCTCGAGCGACTCGACGCCCTCGTCGGCCGGCCGCTGCCGCGCATCGGCCTCTCGGCGACGCAGAAGCCGGTGGAGGAGGTGGCGCGTTTCCTGGTCGGCGCCGGGCCGGACGGGGCGCAGGCTGCGCCGTGCACCATCGTCGACGTCGGCCACAGTCGTGCACGGGATCTGGCGCTCGAGGTGCCGCGCTCGCCGCTGGAGGCGGTCATGTCGAACGAGGTGTGGGAGGAGGTCTACGACCGGCTGGCCGAGCTCGCCGAAGCCCACCGCACCACGCTGGTCTTCGTGAACACCCGCCGCACCGCCGAGCGGCTCACCCGCCACCTCTCCGAGCGGCTGGGCGAGGCGCAGGTGGCGGCCCACCACGGCAGCCTCGCCCGGGAGCACCGCCTCGCGGCGGAGCAGCGCCTGAAGGGCGGGAAGCTGCGGGTGCTGGTGGCCACCGCCTCACTCGAGCTCGGCATCGACATCGGCGAGGTGGACCTGGTGTGCCAGATCGCCTCGCCGCGCTCCATCGCACGCTTCCTGCAGCGGGTCGGACGCTCCGGCCACGGGGTGGAGGCGACGCCCAAGGGGCGGCTTCTTCCGCTCTCGCGGGACGAGTTGGTGGAGTGCGCGGCGCTCCTGGACAGCGTGCGCCGAGGAGAGCTCGACCGGCTGGTGGTGCCCGAGGCGCCCCTGGACGTGCTCGCCCAGCAGGTCGTCGCCGAGGTGGCGGCCCGGGATTGGAACGAGGCGGCGCTCTTCGCGTCCGTCCGGCGTGCCTGGCCCTACCGCGATCTCGCACGCGAGGACTTCGACGACATCCTGCGCATGCTTGCCGAGGGCTACACCACCCGCCGCGGCCGCCACGGCGCGCTGGTGCATCACGACGCGGTCAATGGGGTGGTGCGCGGCCGGCGCGGAGCCCGGCTCACCGCGCTCACCAACGGCGGCACCATCCCCGACACCGCCGACTACCAGGTGCTGCTCGAACCCGAGAACCACTACATCGGCTCGGTGAACGAGGACTTCGCGGTGGAGAGCCTGGCGGGCGACGTCTTTCAGCTCGGCAACAACTCCTGGCGCATCCTGCGGGTCGAGCGCGGCGTGGTGCGGGTGGAGGACGCCCACGGGCAGGCGCCGAGCATCCCGTTCTGGCTGGGCGAGGCGCCCGGGCGCAGCGACGAGCTCTCCGCCTCGGTATCGCGCCTGCGCGCCGAAGTCGGGCGCCGCCTCGCCGAGGATCCGGGCGGCGCGCTCGCGCTCGGATGGCTCATGGACGAGGTCGGCCTCGACGAGCCGTCGGCGCGCCAGATCGCGGACTACCTTGCCGCCGCCCATGCCGCCCTTGGTTGCCTGCCCACCCTCGACACCCTGGTGCTCGAGCGCTTCTTCGACGAGGCGGGTGGCATGCAGCTGGTGATCCACTCCCCCTGGGGGAGCCGGGTGAACCGCGCCTGGGGACTCACCCTGCGCAAGCGCTTCTGCCGCAAGTTCAACTTCGAGCTGCAGGCCGCGGCCACCGAGGACGACATCGTGCTCTCCCTCACCTCCGCCCACAGCTTCCCGCTGGAGGAGGTGCCGCGCTACCTCAACTCGGCGAGCGCCCGCCAGCTTCTCGTCCAGGCGCTGCTGGATGCCCCCATGTTCATCACCCGTTGGCGCCGGGTGGCCGCGGTGGCGCTCGCGCTGCCGCGCTTCCGGGGCGGGCGCAAGGTTCCGCCCCAGTTCCAGCGCATGGATGCGGAGGACCTGGTCGCGGCCGTTTTTCCCGATCAGATCGCCTGTGCCGAGAACCTGGTGGGCGAGCGCGAGATCCCCGAACACCCCCTGGTCGCCCAGACGCTCGCCGACTGCCTCGGCGAGGCGATGGACGCGGACGGCTTCGAGCGCCTGTTGCGCGGCATCGAATCCGGCGCGGTGCGTGTCGTCTGCCGCGATCTCTCCGAGCCGTCGCCGCTCGCCATGGAGGTGCTCTCGGCGAGGCCCTACGCCTACCTGGACGACGCGCCGCTGGAGGAGCGCCGCACCCAGGCCGTGATGGGCCGGCGCTGGCTCGACCCGGAGAGCGCCGCCGACCTCGGCCGGCTCGACCCGGAGGCCATCGCCCGGGTGCGCGAGGAAGCCTGGCCCGATCCGGCCAACGCCGACGAGTTGCACGACGCCCTGGTGTGGCTGGGCTTTCTCTCCGAGGCGGAGATCCGTGCCCGGCCGGAGTGGGGCGATTGGCTCGCGGTGCTCGCCCAGGCGCGCCGCGCCGCCCGGCTCTCCGGTGCCGGCGAGCCGCTTTGGATCGCGGCCGAGCGGGTGGACGACTTCCGCGCGTGCTTCCCGGCGGCGAGCTTGGAGCCGGCGATCGCAGCCCCTGTGGGCTACACGGGGGAGGGCGGCGCACCGGAGGCGGCCCTGGTCGAGATCCTGCGCGGCCGCCTGGAAGGCCTCGGCCCGGTGAGAGCCGGGCGCCTCGCCGCGCCGCTTGGACTGCCCCGGTCCGCTGTCGACGTCGCCCTGGCGGCCCTCGAGGCGGAAGGCTTCGCCATGCGCGGCCGCTACACGCCGGACGCCGCCGAGGAGGAATGGTGCGAGCGGCGCCTGCTCGCGCGCATCAACCGCTACACGGTCAAGCGCCTGCGCGCCGAGATCGAGCCGGTGGCGGCTCGCGACTTCCTGCGCTTCCTCGTCGCCTGGCAGCACGCTGCGCCCGACACCCGCCTCGAAGGCCCCGACGCGGTGGCGGCCGTGGTGGCGCTCCTGGAAGGCTTCGAGGCGCCCGCCGGCGCCTGGGAGACGGAGCTGCTGCCCACCCGCATCGCCGAGTACGAACCCGCCTGGCTCGACGACCAGTGCCTCGCCGGCCGCATCGCCTGGGCCCGGCTCACCCGCCCCAGCCGCGACCCCGAGCGGGCGGGACGCAGCGCCGGCCCCCTGCGTACCACGCCCATCGCCGTGCTGATGCGCCGTCACGTCCGCCTGTGGACCCATCTGGCCGGCGAGCCCGATCCGGCGCAGCTGAGCAGCCGGGCGCAGGCGGTGGCCGACTGCATCCGCGCCCACGGCGCCTCCTTCTTCGACGAACTCGTCGAGGGCACCGGTCTTCTGCGTACCCAGGTGGAGGAGGCGCTCGCCGAGCTGGTGGCGGCCGGCGTGGTGAACGCGGACAGTTTCGCTGGCCTGCGCGCGCTCCTCGTGCCCTCCGACCGGCGCAAGCCGCTCGCGGGCGGCCGCCGCCGCCACCGTACCGCCCGCTTCGGCATGGAAGACGCCGGCCGCTGGGCGCTCGCGCGCCGCGCCGTGCCGGCGCCCACCGCCGACGCGGAGAGCATCGAGCACGCCGCCCGCAGCCTGTTGCACCGCTACGGCGTGGTGTTCTGGCGCCTGCTCGAGCGCGAGGCCGGGTGGTTGCCGCCCTGGCGCGATCTGCTGCGCTGCTACCGGTGGCTCGAAGCCAGGGGCGAGATCCGCGGCGGCCGCTTCGTGGCCGGCTTCTCCGGCGAGCAGTTCGCGCTGCCCGAGGCGATCGGCCTGCTGCGCGAGACGCGGCGCAAGCCGGAAACCGGGGAGTGGGTGTCGCTGTCGGCGGCCGATCCGCTGAACCTGGTCGGCATCCTCACGCCCGGCGGGCGGCTGCCGGCGCTCACCGGCAACCGGCTGGTGATCCGCGACGGACTGCCGGTGGCGGTGTTGGCGGGCGGAGAGGTCAGGTTCCTGAAGGAGCTGGCGGCGGCCGAGGAATGGGCGGCGCGGAACGCCTTGCTGCGCCGGGCAGTGTCGGGGGAGCTGGCGAGGTTTGCATGAGGAGGGCGGGGGAGTGGGTCAGGGGCGCGCTCGCTCCGCCGGAGTGAAGCGGTCGTCGCAAGCCCTTGTCATGTAGGGAGAAATGCCAATGGGGTGTCTTCCACAGATCTGGCCGGCGCGGTCGTTCGGTGCTCGCCATTCCCACCCTCAGGAAAGCGCCGGATGCCTTTCCCGATAGAGGGAAGACCGCACAGTATTCGTGGCACATGACACTCGCACGAGACGTTCTCGAATCCTCTGCCCGAATTGGGTTGTCGAGCGGATCGCGCGTCTGCCGCGGCCTCGCCGTCGCCTCACCCGTACAACATGGCCCTACTCTTGCTAGGGTATTTGTTCGAGGACCGGGTGGATTTCAGGTGACATGACGAACGAGAGGCGGGTACCACTTTGAGCGTCTTCACGAACGTAAACAGGCATTGCCTCGACAAGATCGTCGCCCTCTCGGAAACCAACGTGGTGGTGGCGGCCGAGGACATCTACGACCAGAACGGCATGAAGCTGTGGGCGAAGGGTGGGCGCATCTCCGCCTCCCTGCAGGAGCGCCTGTCCAATCGCAAGCTCAAGACGCCGCTCGAGCTGAGCCTGGAGCTCGAGCAGAGCCTGTCGCCCGGCGACGTGGTCGAAGACTGCATGAAGCTGATCTATGGCGACCCGGCGCTCAACCACCTCGCCGGCAGCCGCGCCGCCATGGCGACGCTCTCCCACCTGCGGCTGGTGAAGCTCCCGAGCGCGCTCCGCCTGCTGCTCTCGGCCGCGCACGACCGCAACGGCAAGGCCTATCGGCACATGCTGTACACGACCGCGATCTGCGCAGGTTTCGCCACCCACGCGGACATGCCGGTGAGCGACATGGAGGCGCTGCTCACCGCCGCGCTGCTGCACGACCTGGGTGAGATCTACATCAATCCGGAGTACCTGAATCCGGCCCGGCCGCTCGCCGCCAAGGAGTGGTCCGCGGTGGCCGCCCATCCCAAGGTGGGCTACCTGGTGTCGCAGGAGATCGGCAAGCTCAAGGAGTCGGTCGGCGTCGCCATCCACCATCACCACGAACGCCTCGACGGCAGCGGCTACCCGGCCATGCTCACCCGCGACCGCATCTCGCGCATCGGCGCCATCGTGGCCGCCGCGGACGCCACGGCCGCGATCCTGGGGCGGGGCGGGCCGGGCGCGCCCTACCAGGCGGCACTCGCCATCCGCGTCATTCCGGAGGAGTTCGATCCGGACGTACGCAGCTTCGTATGCGGCAAGCTGCGCGATCTCGCGGTCGATTGCGAGGAGGGCACCCAATGCCTGGTGCAGACCAAGTGGATGGTTGCCAAGCTCGATCGCAGCGAGGCGGCCATCGAGGATCTGCTCGGAAAGACGTCGGGCAAGGTGCGCGACTCGCTCCTGATGGCCAAGCACGTATGCGAGAACGTGCGCAAGTCGATCCGCGCCATCGGCATCGACTTCCTGCTGCAGACCGTAGACAGCGACGGCGACGAGAGCCTGTTCAGCGGCGAGGTGTCCCACGTGGTGCGGGAGACCGGCTGGCGCTTGCGCAATCTGGCGCGGAGCATCCAGCTCCGTACCGAGATTCAGCATCCGCAGGACGGGCAGGCGCTCGCACCCCTCATCGAGCTGCTCGAATCCCAGCCGCTGCGCAAGGCCGTGGTCGCAGAGCCGGAGGATTCGCCATGCCCAGCTACCACAAGCTGACGAGTACGGAGATCAGGCTGGGCGAACCCCTGCCGTTCTCCGTGTACGACAAGTCGGGCATCCTGCTGCTCAAGGCCGGCTACTCGATCAACGTTCAGCGGCACCTCGACATCCTGCTCGAGAACGGGCTGTACGTGCGGCCCGACGAGATCGCGAGCCGGCCGGTCGCGGCCAAACAGGAGCGCAATCGCGAGGAGGCCAACACCTTCCTGATCCTCGATACCGCGAAGCTCAGGATGCAGCGCCTCCTCGAGCAGTTCCGCCGGGGCAATCTGCGCGAGGACTTCCTCAAGCGCATCGAGGACCTCGCGGTCACGCTGCAGGAGGCCTGCTCCCACGACACGGACGCGGCACTCGCGAACCTTCACCTCGACTACGAAACCTCCTACGCGGTGGTGCACCACATGCAGGCGGCGATCCTGTGCGAGATCACCGCCAAGCGGCTCGGGATCAAGGACGAGGCGCGGCTGACGCTGGTGAAGGCCGCCCTGACCCACGACATCGACCTGCTCGACATCCAGGACATCCTCGACCGGCAGGCGACGCCACTCACCCCCGAGCAGCGCGACCGCATCCGCGCGCATCCCGAGCGAAGCGCGAAGATCCTGCGGGAACTGGGGGTGACCGACGAGACCTGGCTCGATGCCGTCGCCCACCACCACGAGCGGCTCGACGGCTCGGGCTATCCGGACGCGCTGTCGGGCGAGGCAGTCCGGATTCCGACGCGGATCCTGGCCCTGTCCGACATCTACAGCGCGATGATCCGCGACCGGCCCTATCGCAAGGCCATGGTCACCAAGGAGGCGATGCGCCAGCTGCTCCTTGAGCAAGGGGAGAAGACGGACCAGCGCCTCATCCAGATGATGATCAAGGAAGTCGGGGTGTTTCCCCCGGGTGCCGTGGTGCGGCTCGCGAACAACGAGGTGTCGGTGGTCAAGCACCGGCAGGAGAGCGGGCTGTCGCCTATCGTCTATTCGTTCATCAAGTCGACCGGAATGCCCATGCTCACCCCGCTGCGGCGCGAGACGGTCGCACCGGAGCACAGAGTGGAGGGAATCGTGCCCTTTTCGGACTATAGGGGTAGCATCGCGGTGATCCGCGGTCTGTGGGTAGGCAGCGGCGCATGAGTGAGGGAAGACGATGACCAGGTTCGAATGGCAGCCGGAATACGCGGTCGGCCACGAGGAGATCGACCGTCAGCACCGCGGCATTCTCGCCATCATGAACCACCTCTACGAGGTCCTCGAGGAAGAGGATTCGCCGGAGCGGCACATCGAGGGCGAAGCGGTGTTCGACGCGCTGGCCACCTACGTCTCGACCCACTTCGTCTACGAAGAGGATCTGATGCGCAGTGCGGGCTACCCGCCGGAACAGTTCGCCGAGCACCGGGGCAAGCACGACGCGCTGCTCGCCAAGGTGCAGGGCATCAAGGCCGCCTACGAAGGCGGCAACGAGGAGGCGCTCGCGGAGCTGCTGCCTTTCCTCTACGGCGACTGGCTGATCTCGCATATCTGCGAGTGCGACCACGAGTACGCGCCCTGGGTGACCGGCGGCGTCCTGCGAGGCGCCTGAGGCAGGCGGCCACCGATCCGCTCCCCGGAGCGGTACGGCAGGCGCGGCGGGCGGTGTATGCTCGCCGCTCGTGCCCCGGCCATCCCGGTCCGGGCGATCACTCGAGGAGGCTGCCGTGCCGCGTGCGCCGATTCCGCGAAGTCTGGTACTGGCCGCCCTGTGCGCGGCAGGCTGCCTTGCCTTCCCCGCATGGGGGGAGCCCCTGACCGACGACGAGATCGCCGAGCTCGCCCGCAAGCCCTCGATCGGTCTTTACAAGGGCTACGCCGAATTCAAGATGGCCCACTACGCCGAGGCCCGGAGAATCTGGGAAGCGCTCGCCGAGCGCGGCGTCGGCGATGCCTGGTTCAATCTGGGCATCCTCGCCGAGGACGGCCTGGGCGAGCCGCGGGACCCGGCCGAGGCGCGCCGCCGCTACGAGCGGGCGGCCCACGCCGGCAGCAGCAACGCCGCGCTGCGGCTGGGGCTGATGCTGCAGACGGACGCCCTCGGCGCGCCGGACCCTGCGGCCGCACGCGAGTGGCTGCGCAAGGCCGCGGATCTGGGGGACTCGGAGGCGGCGACCCAGCTCGCCCTGCTCGAACGTTCGGCCGGCGGACCGGCGGATGGCCCCGACCGGCGCCTGGCCGAGGCACGCCGTCTCGAGTCCGAGGGGAGGCTGCCGGAAGCGGTCGCCGCCTACCGGGCGATCGCCGACGCCGGGGATCCTCGCGGCCTCACCCGTCTGGCCTGGCTGCACGAAGCGGGGCGTGGCGTGACGCGCGATCTCGCCCAGGCGGCGAGTCTGTTCCGCCGGGCCGCCGAGGCCGGCGAGCCCGAAGCGCAGTACGCCCTGTCCGTCATGCTGGAAACCGGCGCCGGGCAGCCGCGGGACGCGGAAGCGGCCATGCGCTGGCTGCGCGCATCGGCGAAGGCGGGATACCGGCCCGCGGTGGAGGCGCTGGGCGAGCGCTGAGGCCGGTCTTGCCGGTCCGGATCTACGCGCCGGCCGGTATGGCCGGTAGAACGGCTCAGCGCTGCGCCTCCAGCCGCAGCACCACCAGCGCCGCGAGGGCGTCGGCGAGTTGCCCCAACGCCTGGCGGAGCGCGATGCCGTCGGGGTCGGCGAAGCGGCCGATCGGAGCGCAGATCGAGGCGAGTGCGTCATCTCCCGGGGCACCGGCTTCCACCCGCAGGGTGTCCGCGACCGGCGCGCGGCCGGGACGCAGGATCGTGAGCCGGGCCCGGGCCGTCATGCAGAGCTCCTCGGCGATGTCGAACATCAGGTTCGCCGACCGGCCGTCGCGGGGCGCCAGCCCGTAACCGCCGATCGCGAGCCGCAGCTCGGCGGGGCCGGCGACACGCACGCCGGCCAGCCGCTCGCGCAGCGCCGCGAGCACCGCCGCCGGCAGGGGCTCCGCGGCGATCACCCGGACCATCTCCTCGCGCTTCACGTCGAAAGCCGCGTTGAGCGGCGGACCGAGGACCGGATAAAGCAGTCCGAGGCCGTAGATCGGGGGTGCCAGCGACAGCGGCACCGCCATCGCCCCGGCGGCGAACAACACCCAATGAGGCGCATGCGCCATTCCGACGTTCGCCGCGTCGTCCACCAGCACGTCGATCTTCACGTCGCCGAAAGCGCCGTGGACGGCGGGCACCTGGATCGCCGCGGCCGGAGACGACTCCTCCGCGGCGTTGGCGGCCGGCAGGGCGGCGAGCGCCAGGCGGAGGAGGAGGGCGGTGGCGAGCACCCGCATGGGTCAGGGTTTTCCTGGCGCTGCGCAGCCGCCGCGCGCCGCGCATTCGCGCACGAGCCGAGCGGCGGTGGCGGCCGAGACCTGCCACATGGAGGCGCCCGGATGCGCCGCGCAATGTTCGGCACCGACCGTCTCGACGTGGCCGACGAGCCCGTTGCCGTGATGGCGCAGGGCCTCCCGCAGCGGATCGGAGCGCAGCCCGAAACCGGCGTCGAAGCGCCCCCGCAGGTAGCCGAACAGCCAGTTGAACGGCCGATGCCCCTGCTTGTGCCGGTCCGCGTCCGCGAAGACCGGCCCGCATGGCTGCGTCCCCGCGTCCGGGATCGCCACGGCGCCCGTGGTCGTCCGCTCGCCGCTCCCCGCCACGGCCCCCCGGGCGATCGCCTCCGCCGCCGCGTGCAGCTCCGCCTGCCCGTGCTCCGCACAGTAGCTGCGCACCGCCTCGGCGACGTCGAAGTCCCGCCCGGCCTGCTCGCGGAAGGCGGTGAAGGGGTCGAAGGCAGTGCCGAAGTGCTCGTCGAAATAGCCGCGCAGGTAGCCCGAGGTCCAGCTCGTGCCCCAGGCGAGCGGCGGATCGGCCGGGTCGCGTGGCGGGGCGGTCATCGTGGAGCAGGGGTCGGCGCCGGCGCCGATCACCACCACCTCGTCGGCAGGTGGTGGGGCGGTGGCGCAGCCGGTGAGCGCGAGGAACAGGCCGGCGAGGAAGGCGCCGCGAGGAGGGAAGCGGTTCATCTGGTTATCCTGTGTCTGCCGTCGCGCATATGCTCGCATGTCGAGAGGGGGTGGGGTAACGCAAGGGGTGTGTCGCGGTCGCATCGGCCCCTCGTCGCACTCCCTGCCGATTCCCGGATCCAATCCCACACGACAAGCCGGGAGGAGACCGCCATGACCGACCTCTTCGACAACCCCATGGGTCTGATGGGCTTCGAGTTCGTCGAGTTCGCCTCGCCCACCCCAGGCGTGCTCGAGAAGGTGTTCGAAACGCTCGGTTTCACCCTGGTCGCGCGGCACCGCTCGAAAGCCGTCACCCTCTACCGCCAGGGCGGCATCAACTTCATCCTCAACGACGAGCCGAAGAGCGTCGCGGCCTACTTCGCCGCCGAGCACGGGCCCTCGGCCTGCGGGATGGCGTTCCGGGTGCGCGACTCGCACCAGGCCTACTACCGGGCGCTCGAGCTGGGCGCGCAGCCGGTGGAGCTCCCCACCGGGCCGATGGAGCTGCGCCTGCCGGCGATCAGGGGCATCGGCGGTGCGCCGCTCTATCTCATCGACCGGTACGAGGACGGCGAATCGATCTACGACATCGACTTCAACTTCATCGACGGCGTCGACCGCCACCCGGCGGGGCACGGTCTGAAGTTCATCGATCACCTCACCCACAACGTGTACCGTGGGCGCATGGCCTACTGGGCGGGCTTCTACGAGCGCATCTTCAACTTCCGGGAGATCCGCTACTTCGACATCAAGGGCGAGTACACCGGGCTCGCCTCCAAGGCGATGACGGCCCCCGACGGCAGGATCCGCATTCCGCTCAACGAGGAGGCCTCCGGCAAGACCGGCCAGATCGAGGAGTTCCTGATGCAGTTCAACGGCGAGGGCATCCAGCACATCGCCCTCTACACCGACGATCTGGTCGCGACCTGGGACGGGTTGAAGCAGGCCGGGCTGCCGTTCATGAGCCCGCCGCCGGCGACCTACTACGAGATGCTGGAAGACCGGCTGCCCGGCCACGGCCAGCCGGTGGAGGCGCTGCAGAAGCGCGGCATCCTCCTCGACGGCTCCACCTCCGGCGGCGAGAAGCGGCTCCTGCTGCAGATCTTCTCCGGCACGGTGCTCGGACCGGTGTTCTTCGAGTTCATCCAGAGGAAGGGTGACGAGGGCTTCGGCGAGGGCAATTTCAAGGCGCTCTTCGAGTCGATCGAGCGCGACCAGATCCGCCGCGGAGTGATCAAGGCCGAGGCCTGACCAGCACGGTATCGCGTCCGCGGGTGCCGCGGCGGCGCCGGCGGGGGTATGCTTCGGGCAGACGGCCGCGCCGCGCAACCCGCCGTGGCGGGAGCGGCGGCGAAGGCTGCGCCCTGAGAGTTTCACCCCCGGAGCAACGCATCTTGGCAAGCCCACCCGAGCACTCCTCGGCCTTCGCGCCGCTGCGCGACCACGTCTTTCGCATGCTGTGGCTGGCGTGGCTCGCCGCCAACGTCACCATGTGGATGAACGAGGTCACCGCCGCCTGGGTGATGACCTCGCTCACCGACTCCAAGCTGATGGTGGCCCTGGTCCAGGCCGCCTCGACCCTGCCGGTGTTCCTGCTGGGCCTGCCGAGCGGGGCGCTGGCCGACATCGTCGATCGCCGCCGCTACTTCGCCCTGACGCAGATCTGGGTGTCGCTCGTGGCGATGATCCTCGCGGCACTCTCCTTCGCCGGAGCGCTCACGGCACCGCTGCTGCTCGCGCTCACCTTCGCCAACGGCATCGGCATGGCGATGCGCTGGCCGGTGTTCGCCGCCATCGTCCCCGAGGTTGTGCCGCGGCCGCAGCTTCCCGCGGCGCTGGCGCTGAACGGCATCGCCATGAACATGTCGCGGGTGGTCGGGCCGGTCATCGCCGGAGCGCTGCTCGCCGGGGCGGGCAGCCCCTACGTGTTCATGCTGAACGCCGTGCTCGCCATCGTCGCCTTCTTCCTCATCCTGCGGTGGCGCCACGAGCCGAAGTCGAGCGCGCTGCCCGGCGAGCGCTTCTTCGCCGCCATGCGGGTGGGCCTGCAACACGTGAAGGAGTCGCCGCCGATGCGCATCGTGCTGATGCGCATCTTCCTCTTCTTCCTGCAGTCCACCTCGCTCACCGCGCTGCTCCCGCTCATCGCGCGTGCGCTTCCCGGCGGCGGACCCGGCACCTTCACTACGCTGCTGGTGGCGATGGGCGCCGGCGCGGTCTTCCTTGCGCTCTGGATTCCGCGCCTGCGCCACCGGGTGGGGCGCGACGAGCTCGTCTACCTGGGCATCTGCACCCACGCCGCGGCCTCGGCCGGGGCGGTGCTCGCGTCTTCGCTGTGGCTCGCAGTGCCGGCGATGTTCGTGGCCGGCATGGCCTGGATCGCCACCGCCAACTCGCTCACCGTGGCCGCACAGATGGCGTTGCCCAATTGGGTGCGGGCGCGGGGCATGTCGATCTACCAGATGGCGCTCATGGGCGGCAGCGCCGCCGGGGCGACGCTGTGGGGCTTCGTCGCCAACCAGACGGCGCTCACCACGAGCATCCTCGCGGCCTCCGTCCTCGGTCCGCTGGTGCTCTTCCTCACCCGGCGGCTGGGTGCCGGTGGCAGCTACGACGAGGACCTCACGCCGGCCACCGTCACGGTCACCGCGCCGCCGCCCGCGAACCAGATCGAACCCGACGAGGGCCCGGTAATGGTCACCGTCGAGTACCTCATCGACCCGGCCCGCGCCGCAGAATTCGGCGCCGTCATGAAGGAGACGCGCCGCGCGCGCCTGCGCCAGGGAGCGCTGTCGTGGGGG
This sequence comes from Azoarcus sp., assembly GCA_020725025.1. Taxonomy (GTDB): domain Bacteria; phylum Pseudomonadota; class Gammaproteobacteria; order Burkholderiales; family Rhodocyclaceae; genus Aromatoleum. Next base: position 3,216 of record DYFV01000027.1, on the reverse strand, counting down.
CTCTTCCGCGACGCGGCCGAGCCGGGGCGCTATATCGAATACTTCCTGGACGAGAACTGGATCGAGCACCAGCGCCGCCTGGAGCGCTTCACCGCCGCCGATGTCGGCCTGCGCGAGCGGCGCATGGCCTTCCATCGGGGTGCCGAGCTCCCGCGCACGCGGCGCTACGTGGCGGTGTCGATGGAGCCGGAGGAGGGCGGGGCGCCGCCGCGGGGGGCTGCCGAGGCCGGAACTGCGGATTCCGTTGCCGATCGTACCTCCTGATCGGGAAAGGCGCGTCGCGGGGGCGCGCGGCAACGGCGGGGGATATCCCGTGCAGGACGAGTCGATTCTTTGGCGCCGTCTCGACGCGCCGGGCCACGACGCCTGCCGGCTCGTAGCGGAGTCCGGGGGCTGGCGGTTGGAGGGCACGTCAGTCTTCCTGTACGGCGGGGTTCCCGCGGCGGTCGCCTATGGGGTCGACTGCGACAACCGATGGCGGACGCGGACGGGCGAGCTGAGGGGCTGGATGGGTGCGCGCCGGCTCGACCTGCGCATCGTCCGGGCGCCGGACGGGCGCTGGCTCGTGAACGACCGCGAGGTGTCGGGCCTGGAGTCCTGCCTCGACCTGGATCTCGGCTTCACGCCGGCGACCAATCTCTTCCAGCTGCGGCGCGTCGCGCTCGAGGTCGGCCAGGCGGCCAGTGTCCCCGTGGCGTGGCTCGACGTTCCGGACGGGGGGCTGGCGCTTCTGCATCAGCGCTACGAGCGCCGGAGTGCGTCCGAGTACTGGTACGAGTCACCGCGGTTCGACTATTTCGCGTTGCTGAGTGTCGGCGCAGCGGGCTTCGTGGAGAGATATCCGGACTTGTGGGAGGTGGAGGCTCCGGATCGGGATGGGGGGCGGCTTCGCCGTAATCCTTGACCTCGATAGGTCCTTTTCCCACACCTGCCCAAGTCCGCCCATCAACCCGCCACCCGATGCACCAGCCAGGCCACCAGGTCGGTCTGCCGGCGTGTTCCGGAGCGTTCGAAGAGGGCTCTCAGGTGCTCGTTGGCGGTCGTTCGTGAGATCTCCATGTCCGCGGCGGCCCGCGTGAGGCTCATGCCGGCGAGAAGCCGGGCTGCGAGGTCGCGCTGACGGGGCGTCAGGCCGAGGGGAGCGAGGGCGCCGGCGAGCTGGTCGGGCGGCAGTTCCCGTGCGCGCCGCTCCGGACTGAGCACCAGGCCGAGCAGGACCAGAGGGGGATGGCTTGCCGTTCCGGGCAGCTGCCGCAGCCAGAGCGTTCCCGCCAGCGGCAGCTCGAGGACGACCCGTTCCTGGGACCGCGCCGAGGCGAGCGGCTCCCTCAGGCGCCGGTCCAGCGACGGGCTGAACCGCAGTCGCCGGCCCTCCAGATAGATCCACTCTCCCCGGGCGAGCGCATCGGTCGCGGCCCGATTCGCGTGAACGAGCTGCAGGTCTCGGTCGCAGATCAGCAGCGCCTGACGGAAATCGTCCAGGGCCTCGACGGCGGGCAGCCGCAGCACCGCGTCGGTGTAGAGCCGTGTGCTCGCCGCCGCGAGCGCGAGGTGCTCCGCCAGCGCCGCGCAGGCCTGGCGCTTGGCCTCGTCGGACTCCCGGGCGCAGGCCCCTTCACCCTTCTTCGCGCAGAGGGCCGCCCGGCAGGCGAGCGATTCGATGAGCGGCAGCACCTCGACGCCTTTGTTCCGCTCCGCGCGCGCCACGTCGAACACCTCCACGCAGGCGATCGCATCGCAAAGCTTGTCCAGAGCCTCCGTCCACAGCGCGGTCTCGCGCGCGGCCTTATGGAGCAGCGTCGCCGCCGCGAGCATCGACACGAGATGGGCCGATTCGCTTCCGGCAAGAGTCCCGGGCGCTCCCGCCCCCCCGCTGTTTCGTGCCATGTCCCCTCCGACCGGCTGTCCGCGCGGGCAGCAAGGCCGGCCGCGACGATGGTTTTCGACACGCGGAGAAGGGTGTCTTCTCCGTGGCATCCCGAACTCCCCAATTCGGGATGTCGGAGGAATTTACACCGGGGGCTCGCACTTTCAAACACCCGGCGCGACAAGCCTTGCGGAGTTCGGCCGGTTGCGCGGTCCGGCCCGTACACCTGCTCGGGTCGCCCGTCCTGACATGCCGTCCGGGACGTCGGCGCATGTCACCGGGAATCGGCCGGTCGCGGACCCATGGCATCGAAGTTGCAGTGTGGCGCCGGGCCGATCTTGCGGCCGATATGCGTCCGGAAACCACCGACGGTCGTGGTGCGGGGCGCGTCGATATCCCTCTGTCTCAGGAGCTACTTCGTGTTGCAGTCTTCCAGAAAGCCTGGCCGCCTCGTCATGTCTTCCGCCCTGAAGTTCGCCGCTGCGCTCGCTTTGACCGTGTCCGGCGCGGCTCACGCTGCCCTGGTCTCGATCGACACCTCGCTCAATCCCCTCCAGCCCGGCACCGACAACCAGGGCTGGTGGAGCGCGACCGTCACCAACTCCAACCTCACGAACGACAACTACATCACCGGCACCAACGATACCTATCGGAGCTTCTTCTCGTTCGACCTGTCGGGACTCTCCGGCATCGTCACCTCCGCGTCCTTCGAGGTGCGCCGCTATGATCAGACCGCTCCCTTGACCCTCGGGCTCTTCGACGTCTCGACGCCGGCCGCGACGCTGGTCACCACGCGCGGCAGCGCCCCCAACCCCACGATCTTCGCGGACCTCGGCAGCGGCGACAGTTACGGCATGTTCGAGGTCGCCACCGGCGCCAGCGCCGACGTGCTTTCCTTCATCCTCAACGGGAACGCGCTGGCCGGCATCAATGCCATGCTGGGCGCCGGCTATTTCTCCATCGGCGCCGCGGTGCAGGGGGCCGGCACCATCTTCGCCTGGAGCAGCCAGGAGCCCGGGAACGGCGGTCCCGGCTACACCCAGCGCCTGATGCTCACCGTCGACCAGACGGCTGCCGTCCCCGAGCCCGCCTCGCTCGCCCTGTTGGGCCTTGGCCTGTTGGGGCTCGCGCTGTCGAGACGTCGCGGCAAGGGCTGACTGTCACGCCTGATCGGCAAATGAGAGAGCGGGGCGCTGCCCCGCTTTTTTTTCGCCTGTCGCCGGCCGCGGCGAGTCTGCACCAGTCCTCCCACTCGGCGTACGGCGAGGGTTTTCCCTGATCTGGCGGTTAATCCAGGTAGTGTTCTGAACAGTGTGCAAAAGCCCGGAGGGGCTTGCAGAGAGGGGTGG
>DYFV01000026.1 GCA_020725025.1 Azoarcus sp. | reverse complement strand
CCGGGGATCGAGGGCCGGTTCCACCGCGTCGATGGTAACACTTTCACGGCCGCGATCTACCGAGCGGGGAAACGGGAAAGCGAATGCAGTATCCATTTGGGCTCAGGCGGCTTTCGGAGCTCAAGCATTGCCTTCTCTTACGATCCCTCGGCTCGGGGAAACAGCTACAACGAGTCGCTTTCAGTCGAACATGACGATCAGAGCATGTATCTGAAGCCGCTGGGTATGAACATGCGACACCGCGAAGACAATCTCTCCCAGGAAGGGGCCGGCGAAATGCTCTGGGCAATGTTGATCGAGCGCCTACAATAAGCTGCATACGCACGTTCATGGATGCTTTAGTGATCACCATCCAGCCGACCGGCATCGGGCGGTAAGTGTGTCTGACAACGCGCAGCGCCACGGGGCCCGCGATGCGCGGGCCCTTCAAAGACAAAGATCGTGGTGACGGGTGCGGCGCTTCGCTTTTAGCGGACCGGGGCATCCTTGATGCGCTTCTGCAGTTCCTTGTTAGTTACGCTTAGGACCGCACTCCCTGCTCCGGGGGGCGAAATACCGCTGACAATGGATGTACCGTTTGTATTGGGTACCGGTGGAGTATCCGCAGCCGGAGGTTGGTTGCTGGCATCCTGGGGAATCGTCGGACTTTGAGCCGGCTCTTCCGGCGGCTTGGGTGCGTTAGGGACAGTCGGAGATTCAGCTCGAGCGGGCATTACGGTGGAGATCGTCACGCCACGATAGCCGACCACAACCGGGTTCGAAAACTCACGCACCATAGTGATACCGGCCGTGGCGCCGCGGTAGGCGCTGATGGTAACGCCCGGATATTCGCGTTTCGTCCGGCTATCGACGCTTGCAATCAGGGTATTCAGCTCACGAATCAACGCAGCGCTCTTGTCAACGTTGACCGGCTGGGCGGGCGGGGTCTTGGATGTGACGGCCACCGCCGTCGTCTCAGCGCCCGGCGCAACTGCTCCGTTCTGTTGGTCGGCCACTGTCTCCTTTTGCTGCTGCGGAGTGTAGTGCGCCTTGAGTACGTCGAGTACCGCAGCGCGGGTGGAATCAGGGTCAAGATAAAGTGCGGTGTCGAGCTTGGCTGCTGCGGATTCCGAGAAGTTCATCTGCACGTTGATCGCTCTTGCCGCAAACACTTCCGACACTGCAATTAGTGTGGTTTCTCCGTTGCAGTACTCCGTGTGGTCTTTCGGTCGATTCCGCATACTCTCTCTCAAGGCATGCATTATTTGCATGGTGTCGGCATCGATCCCTTTGATCGCTCGATCGAGCACCGCGGCCGGCAGGCCGTAGGACTCGGCGACCGGGATCGACACGCTGATGGACTCGACTTGGTCTGCGGAAACGGCAAACCCCGCAAGAACGGCGGGCGTCGGTATGAGCCCGCTAATGCCGCCTCCGCTCGCCTTCACGGAGAAGAACTCAGGGAAAGAGACCACCCGAAGTCGGTTCGAGACGCCGGACTGGAAGACTGTGTCACTTACCGGAACTTTACTCGCGTTGTAAGCGACCTTCTGCAAGTTGCCGTCATCTCCCTGCTTATTCGTCTCCACCACTCGCGTTTCCGGCATCGCAACCCTGGTGGCGTAGAACTCTTCCAGCAGCCCCCCTTTTCCCACCACCTTGGGCGCAGAAGCAACCCATAAGGGTGCCGGCCCTTCGCCGAGGTCGAAGACGAGGTTCTGGTCGCCACTCCGCTTGGGTAGACAGGCAAGGTAGATGTCCCCCACTTGGATGTCTTCGCGGGGCGGAAACACCGGAATGATCCGGTACTGCTGCATTCGTTCGGTCCATTTCTGAGCGAGTTCGTTCGGCTGCTCAAAGAGCGGAACCGTTCCACAGGCACTGAGAAACAGTGCCGGGATCACGGCGGCGAGTCGTTTTTTCATCTCGAACCTCCCCTTCCTTGTGGATGGCAACGCCGTTTCGCGTGCGGAGATTCGATAGCAACTACTATGCCGTTCTGGTAGTTCCAGTGTCGTGACAATGTCTTGGAAACAAGTACCGTACCTCTTGTGGTGCCCGATGTAAATAATGCCGACATTGTCTGGCTGCGGTAGCCGAACCACATATGTGTGGCAGCGAACCGGCGGATCTGATGCCGGTCGGAGAACGCCGAGGAGTCAGGGAGGCTGGCCCGGCGCCGACGCTTTCGACGGCGACGCTATATGAGTTCATGACCATCCATTTCTCATGAGCCTATTATGCGTACTGCCCTCCTCCCCGCTCTTCTCGCCGCCCTCGCTGCCGCGCCCCTTGCTCACGCGACTGGTACGGACCGACTGCGCGTCGATCTCGACAAGCCATCCCAGACACTGACCTTTTCCTCGACCGACAAAGGCATCGCACGCTACGAAGTAGCCGTCCTGAAGTGGACTCAGGATTCGCAATCCCCGACGCGAGAGGTCCTTGCGTATCCGCCAGTTTTTGAAGTTCAGCCGGGTGGCAAACAGGCGATCAAAGTGCTCTCGCGCGTGCCTCGCGGGCCAGTCGAGGGCACGTATCGCTTGATGATTCGTGCTATCGAGGGCGGCTCGATCTCTTTCTCGCTGCCCGTCTTTGTCCCGCCGACCGATCCCGGCGCAAAGCCGGTGGTCGCGGTAACGCGAGGAGACGAGGGTGCGCTGCGGGTCGCGAATACCGGGGCCGTCACGGAGCTCATCACTGGCTACCGCGACGCAGACGGCAAGCGCTCGACGATGCTCTACGTGCTGCCTGGCTCGAGCGCAGAGCTCCGCCTCCCCGCTGCTGGCATCGAAGCCCTCGTCGGCCGCAGCGGCGCTGAATATAGGGTCCAGTGATGCGGCCGCGCCTGCTCTGCCTGCTCCTCGCGCTTGCGCTCCCTGGCGCTGCGTCCGCTGCGCAGGACATGCTTCTCGGCGTTAAAGTCGCCGGGCTCCGGCAGCCAGCACGCGACGTGCTCGTGCGAGAGGATGCCGGGCGCTACTACGTCGCACCCCAGGACCTCGAGGCCCTGGGCCTGACCGAGGTCGAGGGCTGGCGCAGGCTCGACATCGATCATCTCGAGCACGTGGAGCTCACGTCGCTCGGCACAGTCTCAGTCGATCTCGCGACGCTGACTGCCACGCTCACGCTCCCCCCCGATCGGCTTCCGGTGTCACGCGTCAGGCTTGCGCAGCCGATGCGCGCTACTCCGGTCGCGGAGACCGGTGCTTACGTCAATTACCGCCTGGGTCATGACAATTTCGCTGGCCATGAGCGCCAGTACGGCCTCTTCGAGGGCCACATCACCACTGCCAGCGGCTGGGACATCGCGAGCACCCTGGGTGTCAATTCCGCGTCACGCCCGATCGTAGGCGACCTGTCCGCGACTCTGCGCATGCCTGCCGCTCGCGAGAGCCTGCGCCTCGGCACGAGCTATTCAACGCCCGGCACCTGGGGCGCGGCCGGACGCTACATTGGCTTGCAGTACCGCACTGATCGCACGCTGCAACCGGGGTACGTGACCCGGCCTACGCTCGCATTTTCCGGCGTCAGCACGGCCCCAGGCACGGCACAGCTCTTTGTCGACGGTCGGCGCTCAGGCTCTGCGGAGCTCAACGCCGGTCCTTTCGCGATCGACGGCATCCAGCTCCCGTATGCCGCGGGCGGCACCGTGACGGCTCAGGTGACGGACATCTCCGGTGCAACGCAGCTCATCACGACCGAGCTGATCGGTGCGCCGTACAACCTCCGCGGGGGCCTCGCCGAATTCGCATTCGAGGCGGGCGCACTGCGCCGAGGTCTGCGTCTCGATGAGACCGGGCCTGGATTTGCGAGCGCGACATACAGCCGCGGCATCACGGATACGCTGACGCTGGAGGGCCACGGCGAGATTGCGGGCTCATCGGGCCGCGCGGGCTTGACGGCGACATGGGCCACCCGTCTGGGCACGCTCATCGGCTCCGCTGCGGTTGGCAATGACGGGCAGGGCGTGCTCGGTCGCGTTGCATATCACTACTCCACGCCGCGCTACTCCCTCGCTGCGGCCGTGACGGAGCCGGGGCAGCACCGCGACCTCGACGGCCGCCCGATCGCGCGGCAGAGCACAGCGACGGCGACCTGGCGCGTCACGGACCGCACGTCGATCTCTGCGACTCACGTTCGGTATGGCGAGCACGAGCGGAACGCGATCGGCATCTCTAGCTCGCTCAGCAGCGGCCTGTCGGCGTCGATCTCCGCCGAGGCTTCGGGCGAGACCCGCGCCGTCTACGCCAGCTTGCGCTGGTCGTGGGACCGCCTGCGCGGCTCCGTGAGCACACGCCGCAGCATAGTGGACGGTGGCCGATCGCTCGGAAGTCAGACTGTCGAGACGCTCGAGTACGCGCGCTCGGGCTACACCGGGATGCGCGCAATGCTAACCGCATCGCAATCCGAGCACGCTGGATACCAGCGTGCGGACGTGAGCTACGCCGGCTTGCAAGGCGAGATCCAGGGCTCGATGACGCAGCTAGATGGCGGCCGAGGCGGTGCAAGCTCGGTAGTCGCGACTGGAGCAATCGTAGCCGCAGCCGGGTCGCTCCACGCGACGCGCGAAATCCGAGATGCGTATGCCGTCGTGCACGTTCCGGATGCTGGGTCCGGTGTGCCGGTCATGCACGGCATGCGCATGGCTGGCAGGACGGACTCAGCAGGCGTCGCGATCCTCCCGGCAAATGCATACCTGCTCAACATCTACAAGCTCGACAGCGACTCACTTCCGCCGACCCTGCTCGCAGTGGATAGCGCGTCTGGCACGCCGTATCGCCACGGCCCGGTGACCGTGGAGCTCACTGCTCAGCGTCCAGGCGTGCTCCTCGATGTCGCCGGCGCAACCGCCGCGGTCGTCGAGATCGCAGGAAAGCGTGGCTGGCGGCTCACGGACGGAGGCTACTACGTCGAAGGTCTCCGGTCAGGACGGCACCTGGGCCGCGCTGGCGAGTGCCGCTTCGAGGTCGAGGTGCCTTCGCGAATCGAGATCGGCACTGAGCTACGCGCTGACTGCGGCTGAGTCGCTGCTATATCCAACTACCAACCCTAACCGAGGAGACTCTACTCATGACAAAAAGATTCACCACCCCCTTGCTCGCAGCGGCCACTCTCGCAGCTGCAGTGAGCGCACACGCCGGCGAGGACACGACGAGTGTATCGATCGGCGGCAGCATTGGCGCGAGCTGCACTGCGTCTGCGCAGCAAGTCGAGCTTGGCTCAGTGCAGTCTGCTGAGCTCTTCACCCCGAGCGGCGTCCCGGCTGACATCACGCTTACCGTCAACTGCTCGATGGATGCGCCGTATGCCATTGCGCTAGGCAATGCGTGGGCATATCAGTCGCAAGTCACACCCGAGTCGACTCTCGAGCTCGAGATGGTCGACGCGACGCTCGGCGGGATACCGCTCGGACCGACCGGAAGCGGCATGCAGTACACGAGCGCTGGCATGGGCGGGGATGAGACGCTCACTGTGACCGGCGGCATTGTGCGCGGCAGCGGGCGTCGAGCAGCACTCGGCCCGGTGACCACGACGCTGAGCAATGTCTTCACTATCTCGTACTAATGGAGCCTCGAAATGACCCTACATATCAAGCAATTCTTGATCGCAGCGGCTCTTGGCTCGCTCTCGAGCCTCGCGTCAGCGGCATCGCTGTCGGTCGATGTGCCGGTCTCCGTCGACGTGCTGCCGACCTGCAACTGGGCGTCGGCTACGGCAGAGTCGCTGTCGACAGCAGATCTCGCTTCGCCGGCGACTACGACTGTACAGCTCATTGCAATCTGTGATGCGGGTGTAGCGTACACGGTCAAGTCGGATCTCGATCTGCAGAGCACGACGCTCACGAGCGGCGAGCAGGTCGAAGTCGGGCTCTACTCGGACCCGAGCTGTTCGACGCCCCTGGCCAGCGGCCCGGGCATCTCGGGCACAGCCCCGGACACCGGCGCGCCGATGGGTGAGCAGATTGATGCGACGGTGTACGTGCGTGCGACGGGAGCGGGCCCGGGCGGTGGCTTCCTGAGCAGCGGTGAGATCGCGCAGCGGACTTTCGCGCTCACGATCTCATATTGACAGGCAGACATACCGACCGACCGAGCAATGCACGTTCGGTCGGTATGTCGTACGTGACAGGCAAAAAGCAAAAAGGCCGCGATTTCTCGTGGCCTTTTGCTGTCGCTTTCAATCCACGCCCTTGCGGGCGATCCCCGCAACCGCGGGGGAGGTGCTGCTGAGACTTGCGCCCGGCGACACGGATGCTCGTCTTTGCATGGCTTCGAGAGCCAGCTCGCTTAAATCCACATCCTTTCGGATGATTTTGAAGCATCCCCGCAAGCGCGGGGGAGACTGCTAAGCCGCCTATCCGGCGGTAATCGCATCGTGTCGATGCTTTGACACTTACTGCGGAGCATATCCGCATGCGCGGATGCTTTTCTCCTGAGCCGCTTATCCGGCGGTGGTCCTGCGGATCGCTTAGATCTGCCTGCGATTGCTAGGCATTTCTGAGTCGCGATCATTTTGCTTCTAAGCCGCTTCGCAGCGGTGCCGTCGGTGCTGCGTGACGACGAGGTGAATACTCTCACAGTATTGACATCTTGTCAAGAGGGTGGTGTCATTTTCTGTTCTGCTCCTCGCTTACCCCCTCCTCCCCGTCACCGCCCCTGGTCCAGGCCTCGGTCGCGGCTCCGCTCGGGCCAGCCGATCGCAGCGCGATACTCCCGGACGACCGCGTCAGCATTGAGCGCACCGAGCTTTGCGAGCTGCTGCTGCTCGCGCTGGTCGAGCGGCCGGACTCGATTGCCGGCGAGGGTGAGCTGAGCACGCTGATCGAGGTACGAGCGATCGAGCTCATGGCGGCGGGTCACGTCGGCTTCGAGGGCGGCATGGAATTCCGCGTCTGCGGAGCGCTGCTCCGGGGAGAGGCGGTCATAGTGCGCGCGATTGAGCGAGCGCTCGATGTGCGCGACAAATTGCCTGGGCGTGAGCCGGTATTCGGTCGTGGGCGGCAGCGCGAGCATCAGCTGGCCACGGACACTGGCAATGTGATACCCCTTCGGATCGCTGTACCGAGCGCGAAAATCCCCTGAAAAATCGAAGGCATTTGCGGGAATGGCCAAGGCGATGCCCTTCGCACCCACCCGGCCGGACTCGGCGAATTTGTCATAGACGAGCATAATGAGCTTGTCATCGCCCGTGCGCTGCTGCTGCTGAAGCTTCTCGACTTTGACGAAGAGCGGAGCGCCCTCTGGGATGTATGCGCCAGTGCCCGAGACTTCGATGTGGACGTGCGCGGGACGATGCTGATAGACGCGCTCCAGGCGCAGGTCTGCGAGTGCGGGTTCGATGCCTTGCTCATGCGGGAGACCTTCAACGCGACCGGTCGCCTCGGCCGCGAAGCCCTGGGCAAATGCGACGCAAGGGAGGTCGGTGTGTCGGCGGATGTACGCTACGACACGCGCCTGGCGGGCCTCGGCCTCGGCCCAGTCCTTCTCCGAGAAAGTGTTCTTCTTTTGCAGGGCCTTTTCGACCAAGCCTTCCTGGCCTGCGGTCCATGCCGCTTGGGTGCTGCTGCTACTGGTGCTTGGGGTGGTGCTGGTGCTGGTGTCGGACATGTGATGCTGCCCGACTGCGCTGCTCTAAACGAAATCTCCCTTTATCTATGCATGTATCTGACCTCCGGCATGGCAGCCGGGGCTCCTCCTCTTTGACGTGATGGGGTTGCGGATATGGTCTGTCTGCTGCGGCATCTTGTAAGACGCTGCTGGACACTCCGTATAGCGCCGCGAATCCCAACTGCGTAAAAAATCCATACGTCGTGCGCGGTCGGGCGGGCAGGCGCGGGGAGCAAGCGGGGAGCCCGGCTCTGGCTGTGAGATCCTCATTCGTGGTGTGGTAGAGGGAGGCGATCGAGCGGGCGAAAGGACCGGGACGCCCCCGCTTCGCGATTACGACGCGTGGCGGCGGGGTGTCGGCTCTTGTGCTGACTCAGCTAGCGCGCCGGGCCTGTTTGTCGGAAAAATGTACGATTCGCCCCGATGCTGTCTGAAAATTGTTCGATTGCCGCCAGTTCTGTCTGAAAAATGTCTGATTCCGGGAAGCGCGGCGCGTCGTGCGGAGTGAGACGGGGGATAGCCGCTACAATCGACTGCGGGAGGGACGGACGATGAATGAGCTGCTGGATGTCGTAGCGGTGATCGCGCGGCCGGACTACAAGCTGCTGATCGCATTCGAGGGCGGGCAGCGCCGGGGCTTCGACATGCGCCCGCTGCTGGATAAGCCGCCATTCGCTGGATTGAAAGATCCGGCCGAGTTTGCACGGACTTTTGTGGATCCGGCGCTCGGGACGGTGTGCTGGCCGGGCGGGATTGAGATCGCGCGCGAGATGCTTTGGGATCGGTCGGTCCCGGCTACTCGGGAGACGATGCGGTATGTGCTCGACGATCTCCACCACGGCGACGCTACCGGTGCGCGCTTAACGGAGGTGGATTGGGGCCCGGATGTAGGTCTTGAGCGCGTCGATCCGGTCCCGGACGAGGACGAGGACGAGGGCGAGCGCTAGCTCTCGCTCCGGTGCGTGCGGTACTGCAATCCCGCATCGACGGCCCACGCCCACGCATGGTCGGTCAGGAACGCGGCCCGCTGCACGGGCGGCTTGCCTGCGGTCGCAGTGCTGTAGAGCACCCGCGCTGCCTCGAGCGCATCCGGGTACGGCAGCAGCATGCGCGCTGATAGATAGACCGTATCCTGCAGGGGCGTCGCGCTGAATAGCGTCGCCCACCAGGCGTGCTCAATGTCGTGATCGGCGGGATCAGGCGCGTCGGCCGCGGCCCGGAAGACGGCGATTGCACACTGGATGCAGTGGGTCGCGATGGTCACCGTCGTTGGAGGATCGCCAGGCGCCGGCAGCTCGGCGGGAATGTAGGCGTTGTGCGGCAGCCAGGCCACGAATTCAAGCCCCTCGTCCGGATTCGGATCGAGTGAGTCGGGGACAGGCAGCTCAAGAATATCGCGCGCTGAGCTCCAGCGCAGAAGCACAGGGGCACCGATCAGGGTGCGTGGGTAGTCGGTGATGACGTCACGTAGCAGCGTGACGAGCAGCGGACGGTCAGCAGGATCCGCGCTCTGGATCATCTCCAGCGCGACACGAGGCTCCTGCCGCACGGCCCTTTGCGCGAGCATCACCGCGCGGTGAATATCCCCGCGCTGCAGCGCTCTTACGATCCCCGAATGCGCCACACATCACTCCCCCGTCATTCTCTTCCCGCCAGTCTACCCCTGGGTGCGGGCGCCGGCGATAACTTCGCTACATGTGGACATCGATACCCATTTTCGGAGTCCATCATCATGCGCAAACAACTCATCCCTTCCCTCTCCCTCGCCGCCGCTTTGCTCGCGGCTGGCCCGGCCCTCGCTGTCGAGTCGTACGTCGATATGGGTGTGCGCTCGCTCACCGGCCCGGGCGCTCAAGTCAGCGTCGCAGCAGGCATTGACGGTGATCTCGGCAATAGCGGGCTCCGTGCCGGCCTCGAAGTCGGCGTGACGGCTGGCGACACGACTTACTCCCACGGGGCGCTCGTGCTCGGCTACGACGGTCGGACCCTGAGTCCGTACATCAAGGCCGGCCGCTTGATGGGCGGCGTCGATGCGGACTACCGCGCGCTCGGAGTCGAGTATCGCAGCGGGTACCGAAGCTACGGCTGGGCTGCGGTCGTGGAAGTCGGTCGCGTAGCTGGCTCCGAGAGCGCGGTCGGGCTGATGGCCCGGTATCGCTTCTGAGCGAGGGCACGTCGTGAGTGAGACTCCGCTCTACACGCTGCCGGGTCGCTACAACGCGGGCGGCCGCTGGCTCCTGTTGCTCGTCATCGTGCTTGCGTCGCAGGTCCTCGCGCACACGATCGCGAGTTCCTGGGCCGCTGTCGAGATGGCGAGGTTGGCCGGCGGTTGGTTCCGCGAGCTCGGTGAGCCGCTCGGGGTGGTCGCTGGCCACCCGGTGATGGCCCCGCACGCTTGGTGGGGTTGGGATGCGCTGCGAAAAGTGCCTGCATTCGCTGGTGTATTCCTTCATCTCAATTGGGCCTATGCGGCCATCCTGATCGTCTTCCCCGCGAAATGGATGCTCGCTCAGCCCGTGCACGCCGAGGCCGACGTACACGGATCCGCGCGATGGGCGGTTCGCCGCGACATCGAAAAAACCGGCCTTCTCGGAGAATGACCATGCTTTCCAGCCTCTTTCGCAAGCCCAAAGCTGCCAAGCCAAAGCGTGGTGCAGTCATCGTCGGCGGCTGGCTCGAACCTGAGACCGGCGTGCTGCACTATCTCAAGCACTGCGGTCCTGAGCACATCTTGTGCTTCGCACCGACCCGTTCGGGCAAGGGTGTCGGGCTGATCGTGCCGACGCTGCTCACCTTGCAGGATTCTGTGGTCGTCACAGATCTGAAGGGCGAGAACTGGGCCTTGACCGCAGGATATCGGCGCGCTGCAGGCCAGCACGTACTGATGTTCAATCCCACCGCCCGGCCGTTGGAAGCGGGCGGAAAAGTCGCCCCAGAAGCGGGTTCGGTGCGCTACAACCCGCTCACGGAGATCCGGCTGAAGTCCCTTGACGAGATTCGGGACATACAGAACATCGCAACGATACTGATGGATCCTACAGGTACCGGTAAAGACGGCTCTAACGCTCACTGGACCAATTCCGCGATCGATCTTACAACCGGCGCACTGGTGCACTTGCTGTACTCACCCGACGTGCCTGCCGAGAAGAAAAATCTCGCGGGTCTCCTGGAATTCCTCTCCGGAATGGCTCTCGCGACACCTTCCGACCCGGAGGCGGACCCCACGACAGAGGCATTCAAAGCACTCGCGGAGGCGCGACATGCTTTGCCTGGGGAGCACTACTACTGGTCTGTGCAGGCCGACGGCACGACGACGCTCACCCATCCTGCTGTGCGCGACATGGCAGGTCGAATGCTCACAAAAGCTGACCGTGAGCGTGGCGGCGTCATCAGCTCCGCCCTTGCAAACCTATCGCTTTTCGCAGATCCCCTGGTTGCTGCGAACACCTCCGTTTCGGAGTTCGCGCTGAGCGATCTGATGCACGGAGACAAGCCGGTGTCGCTCTATCTTGTCGTGCCTCCCGGTGACCAGGTTCGGGTGCGATTGCTCATCCGGATTCTGCTCACTCAGCTGATCGCGCGATTGACGGAGAGCATCGAAGCGAAACCGAAGCACAATTTGCTGCTGCTCTTAGATGAATTTCCGGCGTTTGGAAGACTGGATGCGATTCTAGATTCGATCGCGTTTACCGCCGGGTACGGCATCAGGATGTTCCTGATCACGCAGAATCTCGCGCAGATGAAGTCCCCCAAGGCCTACGGCGTAGCGGCTGATTCGATCATCAGCAACTGTCACATTCACATTGCTTATCCGACCAACGAGGTCTCGACAGCCGAGCTGCTCTCCAAAATGTGTGGGACTACGACGATTCATCAGCAAAACATCTCGACTTCGCGCGACAGCATGCTCTCCGTCGCGGGCAAATCGCACTCCATCTCGCTGCAAGCAATCAGCCGTCCCTTATTGACGCCGGACGAGTGCATGCGGCTACCGGGGCCGGTGAAGAACGGTGATCGGATCGAAGTGCCGGGCGACATGCTCGTCTTCGTAGCCGGCAGCCCGCCGATATACGGCAAGCAGTCGTTGTGGTTCAAGGATGAGACTTGGACGCAACGCCAGGCAATTAAGGCGCCGATCACATCGGATGTGATCCGTCCCGCGCCCGCCGCTGTACCACACACCAGATCTGCCGCTGCCGCGGATGCCGCGCAGGGTGCCGACGCCGGGGAAGGTGACATCGATCTCTCGCTCATCGAGCCGCTCTCGTCCTCCCCCAGCCCCTCTTCCGCCCCCACCCACTCTTCCTCCGCATCCCTCCCGGTCAACCCGAACCTCTCGGCCGCCCCGACCGCCCCCGTGCCCGCGCACGTAGAGCGCATCGAGCCGTACGAGCACGCTCAGCCTGCCCTCGAGCCCGACCAGGCGTGGGGCGAGCCCGACTCGGTCGACCCGATCTCGGATCACCCTCACTCGGATGATCCCATCACGGATGAGCCGCTCTCTTGCGACGAGCCGGCGGACACCGGGGCAGACAAGCCGGCTGCGCCTGCGTCTGCCTCGAAGCCGGCGAAGGCAGGTAGGGAGTACGTGGACGACTTCGACGTGCTGTGACGCGTGGGAGACGGTCGGAACGGGCTGGGATGACCGTACAAAAGGAGTTATCCACAAGTCATCTTGTGTGCTGTAATTATCCACAGGTCGGCTTGGTCCGGCCTGTGGAGGTGCGGCATGCGATACGTGCGGGATGACGGCAGGTACTACGTAGTCGAGCGGACCGAGGATCTTTTCGGAAATCAGGTCGTGCTCGTGGCGCACGGCGGGCGGACGCCGCCTCGGGTGCGATCAGTGCCCGTGGGGAGTGCGGAGGAGGCGGATGCGGTGATCGCGGACATCGACAAGCGTAGGACCGCTCACGGGTACGAGCGGGTGGAGTGAGCTACGTGCCTGGCCGGCGCTTGCGGGCGACGCGCTCCTCGAAGCTGATGAGTCCGCTAGGATCCGGTACCTTCACACCGAAGACGCGCTCCAGGTCTTCGCGACTCATCCCGAGCTGCTGCGCCATCGCGACGAGCATGTCGTCTTTCTGCGTCCGGGTCATTGCTTCGAAAACGGCGCGCACTTCCGGAGCCGTGGCGCACGCTTCATCGTAGGCTTCGAGGGCCTGGGTCGACTTGTGACCCGTCTGATGCTTGAGCGTCGTGAGCGGGATGGACTGCTCGATCGCGCGGGAAATGAATTCGCGCCGCATCGCGTGCGGGTGATACGTCTTATCGACTACCCCGTTGCGCTTGAGCTGTCGATGGCCGTTGTTGTAGCTGTATGGGGCGTACGCGCCCGCCCGCGTGCGCCGACTAAAAAGGTACGGCGACTCGGCGGGGCTGATCGCGAACTGCGTGCGGACAAGCCCGTGTGCCTCGCTCGGCAGATGGACGCACCGGGAGCGGCGATTTTTGGTGCCGCGGAACGTAATCTCGCTCCGCGGGAGGTTGATGTCGGCTTTGAGCACTTTCGCAAGCTCCCCAGGCCGGCAGCCGACGTACCCTAAGATCAGATTGAAGCGCGCGTGCTGGGCCGCAGCACGATCACTCAGCGCAGCTACCTGCAGGCCGGCTTTTTCCACAGGCGCGACACGACGGACCCGGCGCTTAACCGAGGGCCGATCGACCTGGCGTACGAAGTTGTAGCTGATGTAGCCGCGAGCTTTTGCGAAAGCGACCGCGGCGGACAGCGATGCGATCTCTAGGCGCACAGTCTCATTTGCTCGCCCTTCGCGGGTCCGGGCGTCGAAGTGCCGGCGCACGATCTCTGTATTGTCGGCAAGGACGGCGAGCGAGTAGTCGCCGAGTTCTTCGAGCACCGGCCGGACATTTTGCTTGTAAGTGCTCTGCGTGCTCTCGGCGAGGTTGTGCCAGGCCGTCGAGGAAACGAAGAGATCCCACACTTCGCGAAGCGTGCTGTCCGCTGCCCGGGCGCGGCTCGTCAGGCGCTCGCGCTCGGCGAGAGCCGCCTCCGCCTCGGCGAGGGTATCGAAAACTTTATCGTACGGTGCAAGGCCCTTTTTGCGGACTTGTACTCTAAACTTTCCGGTCTTGAGCGCATGTATGCCCATGGTCTATTTCCCGCGTCTGTGTGCAAGAAGTTGCACAAATAACGCACATATGGATCAAGTCACATAGCGCATCTTACTGTTTTTATTGAAGTTCTGCAAATGTCGCAGGACAATTATGAATTCTTAATCCAAGGAGCCCGCCATGACCCAACGCCCCTTCAAGATCCTCGGCATCCAGCAGATCGCCATCGGTGCGCCGAGCAAGGACCGCCTCAAGACCCTGTGGGTGGACATGCTGGGCCTGGAAGTGACGGGCAACTTCGTCTCCGAGCGCGAGAACGTGGACGAGGACATCTGCGCCATGGGCAAGGGCCCGTTCAAGGTGGAGGTGGACCTGATGCAGCCCCTGGACATCGAGAAGAAGCCGGCGGTGCATGCCACCCCCCTGAACCATGTGGGCCTGTGGGTGGACGACCTGCCCAAGGCGGTGGAGTGGCTCACGGCCCAGGGCGTGCGCTTCGCCCCGGGCGGCATCCGCCGGGGTGCGGCCGGCTACGACATCACCTTCATGCATCCGAAGGGCAACGAGGAGTTCCCGATCGGCGGCGAGGGCGTGCTGATCGAGCTGGTGCAGGCGCCGCCCGAGGTGGTGGAGGCGTTCGCGAAGCTGGCGGGCTGAGGCCCGGCCCAAATGGCAGAACGGCCCGTTGCGGGCCGTTCTGCTTTCTGCGGAGGTGGGCCGTCAGGCCGATCGCAGCCGCCGCCCCCGCATCGCCTGCTGCACCGCCCCGCCGGCCAGAAGCAGCACGACCAGCGCGAGCGCCCACCGCCCGGCCGGCTCCTGCGGGTCGGTCGCTTCCTGGCGCTCTAGACGCACACCCCGCTGGATCTGGACGACCTCGCCCGCGGGCGTCTCGTCCGCCGGCGCGGCCGCCGAGGGGGCGGGCAGGGTCGGCGCGGCCGCCTCGGCCACCGCGAGGCCCTTCGTCGCCACCTCGGGATCTGGCGCCTCCATTCGATCGCGCACCCAGGCGCGCACCGACGGCAGCTCCCGCGCCAGAGGCGCTGCCCGGGTCAGGGCCTCGTAGCGTTCCGCAAGCTTCTGCGCGGTGGCGTCGTCCGGCGCCCAGTGGCCATGGCGCACCGCCTGGATCAGCCGTTCCAGGGTCTGGGCGTAGGCCTGGGGGTGGCTCTCCAGCCACTCGGGAATGTCCAGCGCGTGTTTGTCGGCCACCAGCACGTCGTAGAAGCCCTGCCAGTGGTCGGCGCGCACCGAGTCGGCCACGGTGGCCTGCCAGCCCCAGGTGTTCTGCACCGCCTTGAGCACCTGCAGGGTCCCGGCATAGCCCTCGGCCTTCTGCGCCTCCATCCAGCCCGGGTGCAGGTAGCGGGTCTGCATCTCCATGGCGATGCTCTGCTGCGCGCTCTGGGTGAAGGTCTCGCCCGCGTCCTGCAGGTTGTTCACGAAGAGCCGGAGCCCCTCCGCCTTGCCCGCGCTGCGCGCCGCCGCGGCGAGCCCGCCCAGGTACTGGAAGGGGTCGTCGGAGGTCATCATGCCGTAGAGGTGGGAGCTGCGGGACAGGAGGGCCGCGTCGGTGCGCCGCAGCTGCGCCCCCAGGGCGGCGGCGGCCGCTTCCACGCTCGCGCCGTCCACCGCCTCGCCGCCCAGGTAAGGCTGGCTCATGCGGCGCAGGAAGAGCTCACCCAGGCGTGCGTCGCGGGCCTGCAGGCGGTCGTCCTGCACCGCTTCCGACAGGCCGGTGCCGTAGTCCCCCTGCCGGTTGCCGAACACCCGCGCCTGCCCGAGCCGTCGCGCGAGCTCGGGGGCGACGCCCTGCTCCACCAGGTCGGCCATGACCGCGGCGCTCTGGCGTGCCACCTCACCGTTTGGCTCGGCCGCGCTCACCTGCGCCACCGCCCGGTCGAGGAGCGCCATCAATGCGGGGAACTGGTCGCGGTAGGAGCCGGTGACGCTCAGCACCACGTCCACCCGCGGCCGGCCGAGCTCGGCCGCCGGGATCAGCGCCAGCTCCCGGGGCCGCCCCGAGGCGTCCCACACCGGCCTCACGCCGAGGGCGACAAGGGCCTGCGCCTCCATGATGCCCTGGTGGCGCAGGGTCTCGCCGGCCCACAGCGAGAGCGCCAGCCGCTGCGGGTAGCCGCCCTCGTTCGCTGCCCGCCAGTCCGCGAGCCAAGTATCGAACAAGGTCTGGGCGACCTCGTAGGCTTGCCGCGTGGGCAGGCGGCTCGGGTCCAGGCCGGTGAGATTGCGCCCGGTGGGCAGGCTGTCCGGATTGCGGATCGGATCGCCGCCGTAGGCCGCGGGCAGGAAGCGCCCTTCGAGCGCCGCCAGCAGGCCCGGCATCTCGCCCTCGACCTTCAGGAGGCGCTCGAGGGCCTGGGCGCGCAGTGCCAGCTCGTACAGGGCCTTGCTGTCGATCGGACGCTCCGCGGCGCGGTTGGGCACGGCGCTGTCCGGCGAGGCCGGACGCAGGTCCAGGGTACTCGCCGCCTGGGCGTCGCGCAGCGCCACCTCCAGCCAGCGCGCCGGGCGCGAGCCCGCCACGGCGCGGTAGTCGATGAGGAAGGCCTCGTCGATGTCCTCGCCCAGCGCCTCGATGAGCGGGGCGCGCAGGGCCTGGAGGATGGTCTGGCGGCGCAGGGTCTCGTCGGGCACCCGGCCGAACACCGCCAGCCCCTTGGGCTGGGAGCTCTGGGCCATCTGGTCGAGCCAGGGATGCAGGGCCTCGATGAAGTGCTCGAAGTCGGCGCGGATGCGTTCCTCCGTCCAGCCCAGGTCCTGGTGCAGCTGGTGCTCCACGAAGCGCTCGGTGAGCTGGGCTTCGAGCGCCTTGCGGGTAGGCCCGTTGTCGGCGATCTCCCACTCGTGCATCAGCTCGTGCATGCGCGCCATGCCCGCGGCGAAACCGGCGGTGGCGAACACCGGTGTGCGGTGGCTGACCATCAGGGCGCGGCCGCGGCGCTTGGCGGTGAGGGCCTCGCCCAGGTTGTCCACAATGTAGGGGTAGATCACCGGCACGTCCCCCAGGGGCAGCAGGGCGTCGTCCCAAACGTCCAGCCCGCGCGCCTTGCCCGGCGCCCACTCCTGGGTGCCGTGGGTGCCGAAGTGGATCAGCGCGTCGGCGCCCCGCGCCCACAGGTACACCGCCAGGTAGTGGTGGGAGAGGGGCGCCTGGCTGCGGTGCATGAAGGGGTTCTGGCCGTAGCGCAGGGTCTCCTCACGGGGCGGCTGGGGCAGCACGGCGAGCTTGCCGACCTGCATGCGCGGGATGACGAACACCCGCTCGCCGCGGTGCTCGACCACGTAGCGGCTCTCGCCGGGCGGCCCCCAGTGGGCCTCGATGCGGGCGCGCACCGGCTGCGGCAGGGTCCGCCACCAGGCCTCGTAGTCGGCCAGCGGCAGCGCGGCGGCCTCGCCGCGGGCGAGCAGGCCGGGCAGATCCGCGTCCGCGTAGTAGGCGCCGAGCAGCGGCTTGAGCCCGGCGATCCAGTCGGCCTCGGCGGTGGGCCGGGTGTCGTAGCCGGCGGCGGCGAGGGCGCCGCTCACCTCCTCCAGGCTGCGGGGCACGTTGAGGAAGGAGGCGCCGAAGTTGGTGCCGCCCGGCGGATAGTTGTAGACCATCGCCACCAGGCGCTTTTCGGCGGCGGGGCGGTCCTGCAGCGCCACGAGCCGGCGGGTCTTGGCGACCACCGCCTCGGCCTGGCGCGGGATCAGCACCGCGCGCCGCCCGCGGTCGGCGTGGGCCACCACCATCATCGGGTCGATGGCCCCGGCGGCCTCGGGCTGCACCAGGTAGAAGGGCGTGTCCGACAGGGCGAGGCCGGCTTCGTCCTTTTCCCAGGCCGCCGCATCGCCCTCCCGGTAGGGCTGGGTGGCGAGCACCGGGGTGCCCCAGCGCTCGAACAGCGCCTGCAGCGCCGCGCCCTGGGGGGTGAGCTGGTGCACCACCACGGCACGGGGATGGGGCTCGGCCCCCTGAATCTCCAGCATCGCCGCCAAGCCCTCGGCGTCCACCCGCTGGCCGAACACCGCGTAGGCGAACAGGCCCTGGCGGGCGAACATCCGCAGCCACTCGTCGAGCCAGTCGGTGCTGCCGTTGATGAAGTGGTAGCGATGCACCAGCAGCGCCACCGGCGGCCGGCCGGCGAGCGCCGGCCGGTCCGCCTGCCAGGCGGCGAGCGCGGCGGCGTCGGTGAAGAAAGCGTCCGCGTCCGGGTGGTAGAGGCCGCGCTCGGGCCAGGGGCGCGGCGGCGGCAGGTCGGGCGGTGCGCGCCCGTCGGCCACGGCCGAGACGAGGGCGAAGGCGTGGCGCAGGTTGGCTTCGCCGCCTGCATGCAGATAGGCCGCCAGCCGCGCGTCGGCGCCCGGTGCGTCGGCGACGATCCATGCCACGCGGCCAGGATGGCGCGCGGCGTGGGCATCGAGCGCAGTGCCGTGAACACCGGCCAGGCGCGCGTAGGCACTGGGGTGGGGCGCGTCGATCCACACCATGTCCGCGCGGGGCAACGCCCGGGCGAGCGCCTCGCGCTCGCCGGCCGCCTCGGACGGCGACGACTGCAGCGGATGGTCCAGATGCGTCACCCGCCAGCCCCCCTCGGCGGCGATGCGCTCCACCATGGCGGTGCGCGCCGGGGGCGTGATGTCGGCGGTGATCCACAGCAGCTCGCGGGCGCCGGCGACTCCGCTGGCCCACAGGGCGGCGAGCAGGAAGAGGCTCAGCGCCGCCCTCATCGCGCGGCCTCCGGGCGGCCGCCCGGCTCCTCTGGAACGTAGATGATGCTGCCGTCCTGGAGGCGGTAGGCGGTGCCGGCGCGCACGCCCTGGCCTTCGCTGACGCTGCCGGTGCCCTTGTAGCGCACCTCGCGGCCGTCCTCGGTGACGACGATTTCCATCTGCGGCGTGCCGGCCTCGCGGACCTCGCTCGTCGGGGATGGCGCTGCCTGGCGGGTGCTGGTGGCGACCGCGGCGAGCAGCGCGACCACCAGCACGAGGAAGACGTCGACGAGATTCACCGCCGAGAGCATCGGGTCGTCCTCGTCCTCGTCGAGGATGCGCAGGTGCCTGGCGCTCATACCGCGAGCCCCCGTGCCTTGCGCACCGCCAGCAGCTCGGCGAGCAGCCAGCGCCGGCGGATCGAATAGGCGACGAGGCCGATGGAGGCGGCGGCCAGGGCCAGCACCACGCCACCGAAGGCGCCGCTGAAGACGGCGAGGGCGCCATTGCCCGCACCGTCCGCGATGCCCTGCAGGGCGGGCCCCAGGGGGATCATGGTGGCGATCAGCCCGAGCATCGGGGTCACCCGGCTCAGCAGGCGCAGAGGCTCGATCTGGCGCAGCGCGCGCATCTCGAGCTCCTCGAGGGTGTGCCCGGCGTCGTCCGGCAAGGCGGTGTAGCCCGGCCGACGCCAGCGCTGCCAGGCTTCCATGGCCGTCATGCCGGCCACCCACAGCGCGTAGGCGAAGGCGAGCGCGAGGAGCAGCAGGACGGGCGGCAGGAGAAACTGGGTGAATTGGAGGATGCCGCTTTCAATCATGTTCGAGCTCCGGAAGTACGCAGGCGTGGATCGTGTCGGCCGCGAGCGGATAGGCGGCGTGCGTCCGGCGCAGGAGCGCGAACGCGGAGGGCCGCTTCGTAACGGCGGCCGCAGAGGGTCGGAATGTCATCGTCGGGTCACTGCTGGGTTGCCGCCTCCGTCTTCCCCGACGGCCGGGCGGCTCACAAGACGGCGCACAGGCGAGCGTGCAACGTCCACCTCGTTGGCCGGTATCCGGGCTGCGGTGCGAGACGTCATCGCCTTCCCGGCCGGTTTCCAGGAAACGCGACCAGTGGCTGCAGGATGGGCGTCCGGTCCGGAAGGACCGCATCGCTTACCGTTGCGGGGGCAGCGCAGGTTGTTCCCATGCGCGAGGTCCGGATGGACGCACGCGGCGGGAGCCCTGCTTCCCGTTTAACTTCGCGCCCTGGACGGGCGGCGCAAGCACCAACGTGGGCGCATGTTAACGAAAAAGGCGCCGCGAATGTCGGTTTCGCGACGCCGTTCTTCGAATCTGGCGACACGCCCGCCCCGGCGGGGGCGGGCGGGGGTAAGGCAAGAGAGCCGTTACGCAGCCTGTCCGAGCTTCTCCTCGCGGATCGCGGCGTACTCGTCCTCCCAGAACCACTTCTCCTCGCCGAAGGCAGGCTCGAGGTCGTCGAACCAGGTGGCCTCGGGGTCGAACTTGGCGAAGAACGGTCGCTGCACCCACTCGGGATTGCGGCCCTGGATGAAGCGGAGCACGAAGACCTTCTCGCCGCCGATCTCGGTCACGCCCTGAACCTCGACCTTGCCGGGGCTCGCGCTCATGCTGGGGCCGCGCGCGGTGCGGGCGAGGCCGGACACCTGCTGCATCGCCTCCCGGTAGATCTCCCAGGCGCGCACCAGCGGCACTTCGAAGTAGTTGCGGGCGCCGGTGTCGCGCTCGACGAACATGTAGTAGGGGACGATGCCCAGCTTCACCTCGTCGCGCCACAGCCGCGCCCACACCGCCGGGTCGTCGTTGATGTGGGCGATGAGCGGCCCCTGAGCGCGGATCACGGCGCCGGTGGCCCGCACGCGCCGGATCGCCGCCCGGGCGACGTCGGTGTCGAGCTCCTTCCAGTGGTTGTAGTGCGCCATGATGGCGACGTGCTTGCCGCCGTCGACCATGCGCTCGAGCAGCCGGATCAGGTCGTCCGCGTCCTCGGCGTCGAGGAAGCGATGGGGCCAGAAGGTGAGCGCCTTGGTGCCGATGCGGATGGTCTGGATGTGATCGTACTCGGGCGCGAGCATCGGCTCGAGATAGTCGCGCAGATGGCGGGTCTTCATCACCATCGGGTCGCCGCCGGTGAAGAGGAGATCGGTCACCTCGGTGTGCTGGCGCAGGTAGGCGTGCAGCGTCTCGGCCTCGGAGGCGGCGATGCGCAGCTCCTTGTCGCCCACGAACTGCGCCCAGCGGAAGCAGAAGGTGCAGTAGGAGTGGCAGGTCTGCCCCTGGCTGGGGAAGAACAGCACGGTCTCGCGGTACTTGTGCTGCATGCCTTCGAGGCGGTTGCCGTGCTCGTCGCGGGGCATGTTGAGCGCCATCTGGTCGGCCGGGTGGGGGTTGAGCTCGTGGCGCACGGCGCCCACCGCCCGCTCCATCTCCTCCTTGCCGGCGCCGCTCCGTACCAACTCGGCGATACGGTCGTAGTGCTCGGGCGCAAGCATGCCGCGCTGCGGGAAGGTAAGCTGGAACATCGGATCGTCGGGCACGTTCTTCCAGTCGATGAGCTCGTCGATCACGTACTGATTGACGCGGAACGGCAGCACCGAGGACACGACCTTCATCTCGAATCGCTGCTCGGGCGTGAGGCGGGAGAGGGCCTCGATACGCTCGAGATCGCGCTGGGTGTAGACCTTGAACGGCGTGGGTGCGGCGACGCCGGCGCTGGGCGGCACGGCGGGCATGACGGAACGCAGTTGCGCACTCATGAGTGGTCCTCCTGAGACAAACACGGACGCGACCGCAGCCATGGTGCCTAGAGACACACGACGCAACTACGAATCCGGTCCGTGACCTATTGATCGATCGGCAGCGTCTGGGAGGTCGCGGGTTGGTGTGGCGACTCGCTGCCGTTTAAGAGACGGCCCTTAGCGTGGGCTCGAGTATTGTTTTGGTAAGCGTCCGCAAATGGTATTGCAGGATTTACTTTTGCGCAAATAGACCTGCCGCCGCCCGGAAGGTTCCGCAGGCCGTTCGGCGGCCTGCCGGGAAGAGCGGTGCGGCGGGGGAGACGAACGGATTCCCGCCCGCCGCGGCGCTCGAGCCCAAAAAAAAGGGCCCGCCTCGGCGGACCCTCCTCGACAGGTAACCGCCCCCGATCGCTCGGCGACGGCTCTCCCTCCCTATCGAACGAAAAGCTGTGTTACTCGAACTCGACGATCACCTCGTCGACTGCGAGGCTCGCGCCCGGACGGGCGACGACCTTCTTCACCTTGCCGTCCTGCTCGGCCTTCAGAACGTTCTCCATCTTCATCGCCTCGATGACCGCGAGCTTCTCGCCGGCCTTCACCTCCTGGCCTTCGGCCACGGCGACCTCGCGCAGCAGGCCCGGCATCGGCGAGAGCAGGAACTTCGACAGGTCGGGCGGCAGCTTCACCGGCATCAGCGCCTGCAGCTCGGCCCAGCGCGCGCTCATCACCATCAGCACGGCCTGGGTGCCGTTGTGGGCGAGGCGGTACTTGAGGCCGTTGCGCTCCACCTGAATCGTGAAGGGCTTGCCGTTGAGCGTGCCGTTCATCAGCACTTGGCCGAACTGCCAGTCGGTGCGCACGGCGAACAGCTCGCCGCCGAGCGTGACGTCGTAGCCGCCCTCGGCCGGAACGACCTTCACCAGCGAGCGCTCCTCGCCGCGGATCACGGTGTAGTCGTCGCCGACCACGCGCTCGTGACCGGGCATCTGGCCGGAGATCTGCGCGTCGCGATCCTCGCCCGCGCGGTGCAGCGCGGCGGCGGCGGCGATGAAGAGCGCCGGATCGTCGTGGGGCACCATCGAGGCGTCGAAGCCCTTCGGGTACTCCTCGGCGATGAAGCCGGTGTTGAAGTTGCCCGAGCGGAAGCGCGGATGCTGCATCAGCGCCGCCTGGAAGGGGATGTTGGAGCTGATGCCGCGGATCACGAAGGCGTTGAGCGCGTCCTGCATGCGCTCGATCGCCTGGTCGCGGGTGGCGCCGTGCACGATGAGCTTGGCGATCATCGAGTCGTAGAACATCGAGATCTCGCCGCCCTCGTACACGCCGGTGTCGACGCGGACCTGGTTCGGCACCTCGGCCGGCGGCTGGAACTTCACCAGGCGGCCGGTGGAGGGCAGGAAGCCGCGGAAGGGGTCCTCGGCGTTGATCCGGCACTCCATGGCCCAGCCGTTGATGCCCACGTCGGCCTGGGTGATGGAGAGCTTCTCGCCGGCAGCCACGCGGATCATCTGCTCCACCAGGTCCAGCCCGGTGATGAGCTCGGTGACCGGATGCTCTACCTGAAGGCGGGTGTTCATCTCCAGGAAGTAGAAGCTCTTGTCGGCGCCGACCACGAACTCGACCGTGCC
Source organism: Azoarcus sp. (assembly GCA_020725025.1). Classification (GTDB taxonomy): domain Bacteria; phylum Pseudomonadota; class Gammaproteobacteria; order Burkholderiales; family Rhodocyclaceae; genus Aromatoleum. Next base: position 35,434 of record DYFV01000026.1, on the reverse strand, counting down.
GGCCGATTCGTAGTTCACCGCGCGCGCCAGCGCCACCGCCTGCTCGCCCATGGCCTTGCGGGTCGCCGGGTCGATGAAGGGGCTCGGCGCCTCCTCGATCACCTTCTGGTGGCGGCGCTGGATCGAGCACTCGCGCTCGTTCAGATACACGTAGTTGCCGTGGGAGTCGCCCAGCACCTGGATCTCGATGTGGCGGGGTTCGAGCACGAACTTCTCGATGAAGACGCGATCGTCGCCGAACGCGTTCTTCGCCTCGTTCTTGCATGAGGCGAAGCCTTCATAGGCTTCCTTGTCGTTGAAGGCGACGCGCAGGCCCTTGCCGCCGCCGCCGGCGGAGGCCTTGATCATCACCGGATAGCCGATGCCCTTGGCGATCTCCACCGCGTGCTCGGGGGAGTCGATGGCGTCGTTGTAGCCGGGGATGGTGTTGACCTTCGCCTCCATCGCCAGCTTCTTCGACTCGATCTTGTCGCCCATCTTGCCGACCGAGTAGTGCTTCGGCCCGATGAACTTGATGCCTTCCTCTTCCAGGCGGCGCGAGAACTCCTCGTTCTCGGAGAGGAAGCCGTAGCCCGGGTGGACCGCCTCGGCGCCGGTCTGCTTGCAGGCGGCGATGATCTTGTCCATCACCAGGTAGGACTCTTTCGACGGCGCCGGTCCGATGCACACGGACTCGTCGGCCAGCTCCACGTGCAGCGCGTCCTTGTCGGCCTCGGAGTACACCGCCACGGTCTGGATGCCCATCTTGCGGGCGGTCTTGATCACGCGGCAAGCGATTTCGCCACGGTTCGCAATCAGGATCTTCTTGAACATTTCGAGTTTTCCTCCCCGACGCTCAGAGCGGGATGTTGCCGTGCTTGCGCCACGGGTTGTCGAGTTGCTTGTCGCGCAGCATCGCCAGCGAGCGCGAAATGCGCTTGCGGGTGGCATGCGGCATGATCACGTCGTCGATGAAGCCGCGGTGGGCGGCGACGAACGGGTTGGCGAACTTCTCCTTGTATTCCTTCTCGCGCGCGGCGATCTTTTCGGGATCGTTCTTCTCCTCGCGGAAGATGATCTCCACCGCGCCCTTGGGGCCCATCACCGCGATCTCGGCCGAGGGCCAGGCGAGGTTCACGTCGCCGCGCAGGTGCTTGGACGACATGACGTCGTAGGCGCCGCCGTAGGCCTTGCGGGTGATCACGGTGATCTTGGGCACGGTGCACTCGGCGTAGGCGTAGAGGAGCTTGGCGCCGTGCTTGATGATGCCGCCGTATTCCTGGCTGGTGCCCGGCATGAAGCCCGGGACGTCCACGAAGGTCACCACCGGGATGTTGAAGGCGTCGCAGAAGCGCACGAAGCGCGCCGCCTTGATCGAGCTCTTGATGTCGAGGCAGCCCGCGAGCACCAGCGGCTGGTTGGCGACGATGCCCACCGTCTGGCCTTCCATGCGGCCGAAGCCGATCACGATGTTCTTGGCGTAGTCGGGCTGCAGCTCGAAGAAGTCGCCCTCGTCCACGATCTTGGTGATCAGCTCCTTCATGTCGTAGGGCTGGTTCGGGTTCGACGGCACCAGGGTGTCGAGGGACTCGTCCATGCGGTCGGCCGGATCCGCGGTCGGACGCACCGGCGGCTTCTCGCGATTGGAGAGCGGCAGGAAGTCGATGAAGCGGCGCAGCTGCGCGAGCGCCTCCACGTCGTTCTCGAAGGCGAGGTCGGCCACGCCGGACTTGGTGGTGTGGGTCACCGCGCCGCCCAGCTCCTCGGCGGTCACCTCCTCGTGGGTCACGGTCTTCACCACTTCGGGACCGGTCACGAACATGTAGGAGGAGTCCTTCACCATGAAGATGAAGTCGGTCATGGAGGGCGAGTACACCGCCCCGCCCGCGCACGGCCCCATGATCATGGAGATCTGCGGGATGACGCCGGAGGCCATCACGTTGCGCTGGAACACGTCGGCGTAGCCGCCGAGGGAATCCACGCCCTCCTGGATACGCGCGCCGCCCGAGTCGTTGAGCCCGATCACCGGAGCGCCGACCTTCATGGCGTGGTCCATCACCTTGCAGATCTTCTCCGCGTGGGTCTCGGACAGCGAGCCGCCGAACACGGTGAAGTCCTGGGAAAACACGAACACCAGGCGCCCGTTGACCGTGCCGTAGCCGGTCACCACGCCGTCGCCGGGGACCTTCTCCTCCTGGTCCATGCCGAAGTCGGTGCAGCGGTGCTCCTTGAACATGTCCCATTCTTCGAAGCTGCCCTCGTCCAGCAAGAGCTCGATGCGCTCGCGGGCGGAAAGCTTGCCCTTGGCGTGCTGGGCGTCGATGCGCCGCTGGCCGCCCCCCAGGCGCGCCTTCTGGCGCTTCTCGTCCAGCTGGCGAATGATGTCGTGCATTGAAGGTTCTCCTTGGCAGTCCCATGGCGGGCCGCGGCGGCCCGCCGGAAAAAAATCAGTCGATAAAGCCCAGCAGCCGCGCGGCGGCGGCCGACGGCGTGGTGGTTCCGGCATCCACCGCCGCCTGGAGCGCGTCGAGCTCGGCGCGCACCTTGGGGTGATTGCGGAAACGGCTCCGCAAGCCCCGGTCGATCATCTCCCACATCCACGACAGCGCCTGGTGGCGGCGCTTGGCGTCGAGTTCGCCGGTCGCGCCGAGGGTGTCGCGAAAGCGCAGCACCTCGCGCCAGAACGCGGCGATGCCCTCCTTACGGAGCGCCGAGAGGGTGAGCACCGGCGGCGTCCAGTTGGGCGAGGCGTGGCGGAACATCGCCAGCGCGCTCTTCATCTGGCTCTTGGCGAGCTGCGCGGCGTTGGCGTCGATGTCCGCCTTGTTGATGACGATGAGGTCGGCGATCTCCATGATCCCCTTCTTGATCGCCTGCAGGTCGTCACCCGCGTTGGGAAGCTGGAGCAGGCAGAAGATGTCGGTCATCCCCGCCACGGCGGTCTCCGACTGCCCCACGCCTACGGTCTCGACGATGATCACGTCGAAGCCCGCCGCTTCGCAGGCGAGCAGGGTCTCGCGGGTCTTCTCCGCCACGCCGCCGAGGCTGCCCGCCGAGGGACTCGGCCGGATGTAGGCCTCCGGCCGCTGGGAGAGCAGCTCCATGCGGGTCTTGTCGCCCAGGATGGAGCCGCCGGTGACCGACGAGGACGGATCGACCGCGAGCACCGCCACCCGATGCCCCTGCTCGATGAGGAAGAGCCCGAGCGCCTCGATGAAGGTGGACTTGCCCACCCCCGGCACGCCGGAGATGCCCACCCTCAGCGCGCCGCCGGTGTGCGGCAGCAGCGCCTCGAGCACCGCGCGGGCGCGCGCCTTGTGGTCCTCGCGCTGGGACTCGATCAGCGTGATGGTCTTGGCGAGCGGGCGCAGCCGGCGCGCCAGGACCCCGTCCACCAGGGCCTGGTCGGCGGGGTCGAGCTGGACGGGCAGATCCATCGGCCGGTTCAAGTCCCGCGTCCGTCAGGCGGCCGCCTTGGCGGCGCGGATCTGCTTCAGCACCTCGCGCGCGGCCTTCGGGATGGGCGTGCCCGGCCCGAAGATGCCCTTGGCGCCGGCGGCGTAGAGCGCGTCGTAGTCCTGGGCCGGGATCACTCCGCCCACGAACACGATGATGTCGTCCGCGCCCTGCTCCTTGAGGCCCTTGATGATGGCCGGCACCAGCGTCTTGTGGCCGGCGGCGAGGCTGGAGCAGCCGACGGCGTGCACGTCGTTCTCCACCGCGTGGCGCGCCGCCTCTTCCGGCGTCTGGAAGAGCGGTCCGATGTCGATGTCGAAGCCCAGGTCGGCGAAGGCCGAGGCCACCACCTTGGCGCCGCGGTCGTGGCCGTCCTGGCCGAGCTTGGCGATCATGATGCGGGGGCGGCGGCCCTCCTCGGCGATGAAGGCCTCGATCTCGGCCTTGAGGGCGACCCAGTCGGCGTCGTTCTCGACCACCGCACCGTACACGCCCGACACCGCCTGCGGGTTGGCGCGATAGCGGCCCCACACCTTCTCCAGGGCGTCCGAGATCTCGCCCACGGTGGCGCGCAGGCGCACCGCCTTCACCGCGAGATCCAGGAGGTTGCCCTCGCCGGTCTCGGCGCACTTCGTGAGCGCCTCGAGCGCGCCCTGCACCGCGGCCGAATCGCGCGTCGCGCGGATCTTCGCCAGCCGCGCGACCTGCGCCTCGCGCACCGCGTGGTTGTCGATGTCGAGGATCTCGATCGGGTCTTCCTTGGCGAGCTTGTACTTGTTCACGCCGACGATCACGTCCTTGCCCGAGTCGATGCGCGCCTGCTTGTCGGCCGCGCACTCCTCCACCTTCATCTTGGCCCAGCCCGACTCGACCGCCTTGGTCATGCCGCCCATGGCCTCGATCTCCTCGATAAGCGCCCAGGCCTTGTCGGCCATGTCCTGGGTGAGCTTCTCCATCATGTAGGAGCCGGCCCAGGGGTCGACCACGTTACAGATGTGGGTCTCTTCCTGGATGATGATCTGGGTGTTGCGCGCGATGCGGGCCGAGAACTCGGTGGGCAGGGCGATCGCCTCGTCCAGCGCGTTGGTGTGCAGGGACTGGGTGCCGCCGAAGACCGCCGCCATCGCCTCGATGGTGGTGCGCACCACGTTGTTGTAGGGATCCTGCTCGGTGAGCGACCAGCCGGAGGTCTGCGAGTGGGTGCGCAGCATCATCGACTTGGGGCTCTTGGGCTCGAACTGCTTCATGATCCGCCACCACAGGAGACGCGCCGCGCGCATCTTGGCGATCTCCAGGTAGAAGTTCATCCCCACCGCCCAGAAGAACGACAGCCGCCCGGCGAAGGCGTCTACGTCCATGCCGGCCTTGATGCCGGTGCGCACGTACTCCAGGCCGTCGGCCAGGGTGAAGGCCAGCTCGATCGCCTGGTTCGCGCCCGCTTCCTGGATGTGGTAGCCCGAGATCGAGATGCTGTTGAACTTGGGCATGTGCGACGACGTGTACTTGAAGATGTCGGCGATGATCTTCATCGACGGCGTCGGCGGATAGATATAGGTGTTGCGGACCATGAACTCCTTGAGGATGTCGTTCTGGATGGTCCCGGAGAGCTTCTCCTGCGACACGCCCTGCTCCTCGGCCGCCACGATGTAGCCGGCGAGGATGGGCAGCACCGCGCCGTTCATGGTCATCGACACCGAGATCTTGTCGAGGGGGATGCCGTCGAAGAGGATCTTCATGTCCTCGACCGAGTCGATCGCCACGCCCGCCTTGCCCACGTCGCCCACCACGCGGGGGTTGTCCGAGTCGTAGCCGCGATGGGTGGCCAGATCGAAGGCCACCGACACGCCCTGCCCGCCGGCGGCGAGCGCCTTGCGGTAGAAGGCGTTGGACTCCTCCGCGGTGGAGAAGCCCGCGTACTGGCGGATGGTCCACGGCTTCACGGCGTACATGGTAGGCTGCGGCCCGCGCAGGAAGGGCTCGAAGCCCGGCAGCGTGTCGGCATGGGCCAGATCGGCGGTGTCGGCCTTCGTATACAGCGGCTTGACGACGATGCCTTCGGGCGTGATCCAGTTGAGCTTCTCGATGTCGCCATCGGGCGCCTGCTTGGCGGCGGCCTTCTTCCAGGCGTTGAGATCCGGCTGGGGATAGCCCGGGAAATCGTCCTTCGACATGACTTACCTCTCTGTTCCAGGGGCCGCGCGTGGAGGCGGCGATTCGATGTGCGATGCGTCCGGTCCTGCATGTCGGCGGCCGGGGCCGAGCACCCCGGCGGCGACGAGACCGCCCGCGGAAACAAACGCCGCGGGCGGCCGCCGACGCTCCTGCATGCGGCGAGGCTCCCTCTCCTTCGCTCGGCCTTTCGGCCAAGGGCTCCCATCCTACGCCGCACACCGGAAGTTGACTTGTACCGGCCGGCAAATAATACTTTATCCATAATTATGAATGCAACAGCGGCAAACCTGCCGCGCTTAGGGAAATGAACGACCCCATGCCCGGCTCCCGCATCGCTCCCCTCGCCCTCTATCAGGAAGTAGCCGAAAGGCTGCGCCAGCGCATCTTTTCCCACGAATTGCCGCCCGGCACCTGGGTGGACGAGCAGGCGCTCGCCGACCAGTACGGCATCTCGCGCACCCCGTTGCGGGAGGCGCTGAAAGTGCTCGCCTCCGAGGGGCTGGTGACCTTGAAGCCGCGCCGCGGCTGCTACGTCACCGAAATCTCGGACCGCGATCTCGACGAGGTCTTCAGCGTGATGACGCTGCTCGAAGGCCAGTGCGCCCGCGAGACCGCGACCAAGGCGAGCGAGGCCGACCTCGACCGGCTGCGCGAGATCCACGCGCGCCTCGAGGCGGCAGCGCGCAAAGAGGACATCGACGGCTTCTTCGAGGCCAACCAGGCCTTCCACCGCGCGCTGCAGGAAATCGCCGACAACAAGTGGCTGCTCCACGTGATCGAGGACCTGCGCAAGGTGATCAAGCTCTCGCGCCACCACTCGCTCTTCAGCGAGGGCCGGCTCGACCAGTCCCTCGCCGAGCACCGGGACATCCTCGCCGCAATCGTCACGCGCGACGCGGAGGGCGCCGAGCAGCACATGCGCCGCCACATCGGCAGCGGCCGCGCGGCGCTCGCGCGCATCGCCAAGGCGAAGAACAAGGACAAGGTCGCCTGAGGAGCGCCGGCAGGACGCGCAGCCCGGATGGAGTGCAACGGAATCCGGGAACGGCGGCTTGCGCCCAAACATCGAGTCCCGGTAGCGACGCCGGCTTACGGCTCCTCCGCCGGACGCGTCATCGCCTCCGGCACCACCCAGCGCTCGAACTCCTCCTCGGTGAGATAGCCCGTAGCAAGCGCCGCCTGGCGCAGCGTAATGCCCTCCCGGTGCGCCCTCTTGGCGATCTCCGCGGCACGGTCGTAGCCGATGTGGCGGTTCAGCGCCGTAACCAGCATCAGGTTCTTCTCCAGGTTGGCGTGGATGCGCGGCAGGTTGGGCTCGATCCCGCTCGCGCAGTGCGCATCGAAGGCCTCGCAGGCGTCGGCGAGCAGCGTCGCGCTCTCCAGCACGTTGTGGGCCATCACCGGCTTGTAGACGTTCAGCTGGAAGTTGCCCTGGGTGCCGGCGAAGGCGACCGTGGCGTCGTTGCCGAACACCTGGGCGCACACCATGGTCAGCGCCTCGCACTGGGTCGGATTGACCTTGCCCGGCATGATGGACGAGCCCGGTTCGTTCTCGGGGATGATCAGCTCGCCGATCCCGCAGCGCGGCCCGCTCGCCAGCCAGCGCACGTCGTTGGCCATCTTCATCAACCCGCCCGCCAGCGTGCGCATCGCGGCCGAGCTCTGTACCAGCGCGTCGTGGGCGGCCAGCGCGAAGAAGCGGTGGGAGGCGGTGACGAAAGGCTCGCCGGTGAGCGCGGCGATGCGCTGCGCGGCCAGCTCGCCGAAGCGCGGGTGGGCGTTCAGGCCGGTCCCCACCGCCGTGCCCCCGATCGCCAGCTCATGAAGCCCCGGGAGGCTGCCGCGCACCGCCTCGAGCCCGAAATCGATCTGCGCCACCCAGGCGCCGATCTCCTGCCCGAGCGTGATCGGGGTGGCGTCCTGCAGGTGGGTTCGGCCCGTCTTCACCACGTCCGCGTAGGCGCGCCCCTTGTCGGCGAGCGTGTCGCGCAGCCGCCCCACCGCCGGCAGCAGCCGGTGACGCAGGGTCTCCACCACCGCGATGTGCATCGCGGTCGGGAAGGTGTCGTTGGACGACTGCCCGCGATTGACGTGGTCGTTCGGATGCACCGGCCGCTTCGAGCCGAGCTCGCCGCCGGCCAGCTCGATGGCGCGGTTGGCGATCACCTCGTTGGCGTTCATGTTGGACTGGGTGCCCGACCCGGTCTGGAACACCACCAGCGGGAAGTGCGCGTCGAGCCGGCCCTCGATCACCTCGTCGGCCGCGCGCTCGATGAAGCCCGCCACCTCGGCCGGCAACTCGCCCAGCTCGGCGTTGGCCTGCGCCGCTGCCTTCTTCAGGATGCCCAGCGCCCTGATCATGGTCCGGCCCCATCGGAAACGATCGGTCCCGATGGGGAAGTGCTCGATGGAGCGCTGCGTCTGCGCCCCCCAGTAGCGGTCGGCGGGGACCGCGATGTCTCCCATGGAATCGGATTCGGTGCGACTGGCATCCATGACCCTTCTCCTTCGGCCGGCTGGTGGCGGATTGCGCCATTGGACGCCCTGCGCTGCGGGGGATTCCCTCGGGGCGGCAGACCGGATGCCGCACATCGGGCACCAAACACCGGGTCGACGGCGCCCCAGTCCGGGGAACCCGGAGCGGCGGCATACCGGTTTTCCGGATTGTGCGCCGCAAAAACGTTTCATAACATTTCCGTCGATCGGCACGCGGTACGTCCGCCGGACGGGCTGGCGCCGTGCAAGTGCGTGGAAAACGCCACTGCCGAGGGAGGCCCCACACATGGACGGAACCAGCGTCAGTTCCGACGCCCTGCCCGCACCGGCTGTCGCGCGGGCGGGCTCGCACGCGAGCCCGGAGTTGCGGCGCGCGCTCGCCAACATCCGCGTGATCATCGCCATCGTGGCCGCGATCGAGTCGCTTGCCCTGTCCGCGGTCGTGCAGCCGGCGGTTGCCTTCGTGGTGCTGTGCTACACGGTCTACGCCGGCTGGCTCGGCTGGCGCGAAGCGAGCGACCGCCACCCGGTATCGTCGCCGCTGGCGTCGTGGATCGACGCCCTCGCGATCCTTCTCATCGCCTGGCTGGTCGCCACGCCGAGCAGCCTCTTCATCCTGCTGCTCCTCTTCCCCGTGCTTTTCGCCTCCCTGAGCTTCGGCTTCGCCTCGGGTCTCGCCGTAGCCCTGTTCGCCACCGCAGGCGCCGTGATCATCGCCCGCGCCCAGCACGGCGGTGTCGTTTCCATGGAGTCGATGCTGTTCCCGCTCTCGATCCTGGGCCTAGGCCCGATCGTGGCGGGTCTGGCGCGGTCGGGCGTGCAGATGAACGATCAGGTGACGATCGCCGACCGATTGCTGGAGCAGGCCGACCCGCGGCTGGGTCTGCAGCGGGTCGCCGCAATCGTGCTGCAGGCCCTGGAGCGCCACTTCACTGCGGATCTGGGGCTCCTGCTGATCTGGCTGCCGGGCTGCGAACCGCGTCTGTTCCGCGGCGACCGGCACACCCGGGTCGTCGAGCTGCACGGCGAGCTGGTCGACGCCCTTCTCGGCGGCTTCTCGCGCCTGCCACGTGAAGTCGCCAGCGTGCACCATGTGGCGCACTTCATGGGCAAGCGCCGCATCCGCCGCCACAGCGGATTCCACGTGGCACGACGGCGGCCCACGAGCGAGGCACGCACACCCATGGACGAACTCGCCGGCCTCCTGGAGGCGCACTCGCTGGTGGCCGTTCCCGTCTGCCGGCGCTCTCCCCACCCCTGCTGGCTGCTCCTCGACTCGGCGAGCGGACGGCACCGTTCGGGCGACGCCGAGCTGCTGTTCCACGTCATGGAGCAGCTCGCGCCCGTGATCGAGAACGCCAGCCTGCTGGAGCAGCTATCCGACGAGGCGATGGCGACCGAGCGTGCGCGCATCGGGCGCGACCTGCACGACACTGCCATCCAGCCCTACCTGGGCATCAAGTACGGCGTCGAGGCACTCGCGCGCAAGGCCACGCCCGACAACTCCCTCCACCGGGACATCGCCGCGCTGCAGGAGATGGTAAACAACGAGCTGCACGAGCTGCGGGAAGCCGTCTCCAGCATGCGCGGCGGCGCCGGACGCGGCGCGGACGTCCTATGCCCCGCCCTGCGCCGTCAGGCCAAGCGCTTCTCGGAGCTCTTCGGCATCGAGGTCGCAGTCGACTGCGAAGGTGATATCCCGATCAACCGCAAGCTCTCGGATGCCTTCCTCCACCTGATCAGCGAGGCACTGACCAACATCCGCCGCCACACCCGGGCCACCCGCGCCGAGATCCAGGTTACGGTCGAGCCGCAGGCCTTCGTCCTGCGCATCGGAAACGACCACGGTCCCGGCGCACCGCCCGGTCAGTTCGTCCCGCGCTCGATCGCTGAACGAGCCGAATCGCTGAACGGCGGGGTAACCGTGGACCTGCGCCACCCGGGGGTCACCGAGCTCGTCGTCACCATCCCGCGATCGCCGGACCGGGGCTGAACGCCCGGGCAGGTGCGGACACCCGGGACGGGTATCGGGATTCGCGCAGACGCGGCAGCGCGTGATTACCGCATTCCTGGAATTGGCCCCGCATTGCAGGGGGGCAAGAATAACGGCAACACGGTCATGCAGAACGACGATGCTCGCAACCGACAATCCCATTCGGGTCTTCCTGGTCGATGACCACCGCGCCACCCTGTGGGGGCTCGAGCGGCTGATCGACAGCGCGGCCGACCGCATGCGTCTCGTGGGGACGGCGACCAGCCTCGCCGAGATGCGCTGCGCGGCGGGATGCCGCGAGGCGGACGTCATCGTGCTCGACCTCGACCTGGGTGGCGAGAACTGCGCCGATTCGCTCGGCGAGCTGCTGCGCGAGCTGCGCGCACGCGTGCTCGTGCTCACCGGCGCACGGGACGAGGAGAGCCATCGCCGCGCGGTGCTCGGAGGCGCCCGTGGCGTGGTGCGCAAGGAAGAGCCGGTCGACACCCTGCTGCGCGCCATCGAGAAGGTCCACGAAGGCGAGGTCTGGCTCAACCGTGCGCTGATCGGCAGCGTGATGAGCGCGCTGACCGGGGGCCCCTCCGCGCCGGACGACGACGCGCCCAAGATCGCCAGCCTCACCGCCAAGGAGCACGAGGTGATCCGCACCGTCCTCCGCCACAAGGGCGCCAAGAGCCTGGTCCTGGCGGCCGACCTGGGCATCAGCGAGCACACGCTGCGAAACCACCTGACCGTGATCTACCACAAGCTCGGCGTGCGCGGCCGGCTGGAGCTCTACCTCTACGCGAAGGAACACGGGCTCGGCGCGGCGAACTGACGCGCATCCGGAGCACCGCTTTCCGCTCGGGCATCGCCCGAGCCGCTCACCCGTTCGGACCGCAGACCGCAATCCGGGAGTCCCCCCGCTGACTCGACCGCTGCCGGTGGATTGCGTCCTCGACTCCATGCGGGTCGAGCCCCGGGCAAGGCGACTGCATCTAGTCGCTTTGTCATGTCCTGCGCGGGCGCGTCTTACCATGGCGCCGCCGACCGCCCCCCAGTAGCGTTTGTCCACCCGCGGCCGTTGCCGCATGCATGGACGGCCCGATGCCCGACGCTCCGCCTCGACTCCCGATCAGCATCCTCCTCGTCGACGACCAGCGCGCCATTCTCTCCGGCGTGAGTGCGCTGATCGAGAGCGAGGCGCCATGCATGCGCGTGGTCGGCCGGGCCCGCTGCGCCGGTCAGGCGCTGGCGCTCGCACGCGGCACCGCACCCGACATCGTCGTCCTCGACGCAGACCTGGCGGGCGAGGACGGCCTTCGGCTCATTCCCGTGTTTCGCGCGGATTGCCATGCCGCGGTGGTGGTGTTCACCTGCCTCAGCGACCCGGAAGTACGCCGGCGCGCCCAACGCCTGGGCGCCGAAGGCTTCGTCCTCAAGACGGCGCCCGGCGAGGAGCTGCTCGCCGCCATCCGCCGCGCAGCGAGCTGAAGCATCGGGGGATGACAGATGTCATGGCCATCCCGGTCGAATGCGACCACTTTCGCTAGTCGCATCCGCTCATTCCCGGACGCGTCCGCCCGGCCACACTGAACACGGACGCGGTGCGACATTCGACTTCGGCATGGGCGGCTATGGACGCGGAGATTTACCAGGAACTGGCGAGGGTCCAGGACACGCATTGGTGGTTCGTCGCCCGGCGCGAGATCGTCGCCGCGGTGGTCGGACGCCTGGAGCTGCCCGCAGTCTCCTCTGCGCGCATCCTCGAGATCGGCTGCGGCTGCGGCGGCAATCTCGGCATGCTGCGGCACTTCGGCCGGACCTGCGGCATCGAGCTGGACGAGTTCGCGCGACGACACGCGGCCGCGTGCACCGGCATCGAGATTCTCCCCGGCAGCCTGCCCGGGCCGCTCCCCGTTCGGCCCGGGAGCTTCGACCTGGTCTGTTTGCTCGACGTCCTCGAGCACGTCGAGGACGACGCGGCAGCCCTCGCTGCCGCCGCGGCGCTGGTCCGTCCGGGCGGCCACCTGCTGCTCACGGTCCCGGCCTACGCCTGGCTCTTCGGCGCCCACGACCGAAGCCATCACCACTTCCGGCGCTACACGGCGGGCCGGCTCGCCAGCCTCGCGCGCAGCTGCGGCCTGACGGTGCGCCGCGCCGGCTACTTCAACACGCTGCTGTTTCCGCTCGCCGCCGCCGTGCGCCTGGCCGACCGCTTCCTCGGTAATGGGACGAGCACCGGCACCGCCCTGCCCTCGCCCGCCATCAACCGGGTGCTTCAGGCGATCTTCACCGCCGAGGCGCCGCTGGTCTCGCGCGCTTTCCTTCCCTTCGGCACCTCGGTGATCGCAGTGCTCGCACCACCCATACAGGGAGCGGTCCCTTGAACGCGCGTCACGGCTCCGGCCTGCTCCTTTCGGTGGTCGTCCCCGCGTACAACGAGGAAGACGTGTTGCCCGATTTCCAGCGCCGCCTCGTCGCCGTACTCGATCTCCTGCCGCTGGACTGCGAGATCGTCTACGTGAACGACGGCAGCCGGGATCGCACCCTCGCAGTCCTGGAGCGCATGCGGATGACGGACTCGCGGGTGGCGCTCGTCGACCTCTCGCGCAATTTCGGCAAGGAGGCCGCGCTCACCGCCGGGCTCGACCATGCGCGCGGCGACGCCGTGGTGGTCATCGACGCCGACCTTCAGGATCCGCCCGAGCTCATCCCCGAACTCGTCCGCCACTGGCAGGAAGGCCACGACGTGGTGTACGCCCAGCGCAGCGCGCGCGACGGGGAAAGCCTCGCCAAGCGCATCACCGCCCACGTCTTCTACCGCGTCATCGAAAGGATCAGCGAGGTCCGCATTCCGCGCGATACCGGCGACTTCCGACTGCTGAGCCGCCGAGCGGTCGACGCTCTCCTGCAGCTGCGCGAGCGCCATCGCTTCATGAAGGGTCTCTTCGCCTGGATCGGCTATCCGCAGAAGGCTGTGCCCTACCGCCGCGATCCGCGCCACGCCGGCCAGACCAAATGGAACTACTGGCGGCTGTGGAACTTCGCCCTCGAAGGCATCACGTCCTTCACCACCGCGCCGCTAAAGCTGGCCACCTACGTGGGCATCCTCACCGCCACACTTGCCTTCCTGTTCGGCGGCTACATCGTCGGCGCCACGCTCCTGCTGGGCAACCCGGTCGCCGGTTATCCGTCGCTGATGGCGGTCATCCTGTTTCTCGGTGGCGTGCAGCTCACCGCGCTGGGCATCATCGGGGAATACCTGGGTCGGCTCTCCGACGAGGCCAAGGGGCGGCCGCTCTACCTCGTGAATGAACATCGCCCGGCCGGACTCGCGGCGCGCGCGCCGGCGCTCCGGCCCGGGTCGCTCGCCCCGCCGGGAAGACGCCGCGGCGATGGGCGAGGGGCGGTGATGTCCCGCGAGGAGGAGGCACACGGCGCCCCCGCGCCATGAGCATGCCTCGCGCGCTCCTCCCACGCCCGGTGCTGCGGGTCTGGCGCAGCCACGAAGGCATGCGGTTCCTGGTCGTCGGCGCCCTCAACACGGTGCTGGGCTATGCCGTGTTCGCCCTCGCCTTCCTGCTGCTCGAAGACCGGCTCCACTACCTGGCGATCCTGGTGATCGGCCACTGCTGCTCGGTGACTGCCGCCTTCCTCGCCCATCGGCGTTTCGTCTTCCGCAGCACGGGGGCCGCCCATCGGCAGTTCCTGCGCTACAACCGCAACCACCTCGGCCTCGTGGCGGCGAGCCTCGTGCTGCTGCCCTTCCTCGTCGAGGTCGGCCGTCTGCACCCGGTGCCCGGCCAAGGCATCGTCGTGCTCACCACCGCGCTCCTCGCCTACCCCCTGCACAAGCATCTGTCGTTTGGAGACGAACATGAATGACACGAACAGCGCCGCGCCGACGGGCAAGGCAGCCCTTCTCGGCGGGACGCCCGTCCCCGACAGGGACCGCGCCATGGAGGACGGCCGGGCCGCGCGGTGTGCCGATGCAGGCGTGCTCGGCCTGTCCTGGCCGCTGCTGGTACTGGCCGGCGCCTTTCTCGGCCTGCTGTGGCGCCCCGAGCTGCTCTACGACCCGGATACCTACTGGCACATCGCGGCCGGCCGATGGATCCTGGAGCATGGCGCCGTGCCGACCGCCGATCCCTTCTCCCACACCATGGCCGGCGCACCGTGGACCGCCCACGAGTGGCTTTCCGAAGTCCTGCTCGCCCTGGCCTACGAGTGGGCCGGCTGGGGCGGCGTGATCATGCTGCCGGCCGCCGGGCTGGCGGTGGCGCTGGCCATCCTGACGCGCTACCTGCAGCGCCATCTCGAGCCGGTCCACGCCCTCATGTTCGTCGCCATGGCAGCGAGCCTGGCGATGCCCCACCTGCTGGCGCGCCCCCACGCGCTGGCCTTCCCGCTGGTCGTGGCGTGGTGCGTCGTGCTCGCGCGGGCGCGGGAAGCGGATCGTGCACCGCCCTACCCGGCCGCGCTGCTCATGACGCTGTGGGCCAACCTCCACGGCGGCTTCCCGATCGGCCTGGCGCTGACGGGCATGTTTGCGGCCGAGGCCGTCCTCGCTGCCGCCTCCGCCATGGAGCGGTGGCGGGCGGCGCGCGCGTGGGGCGGATTCCTCGCGGCCGCGCTGGCAGCTTCGCTCCTCACGCCGCATGGCCTCGAAGGCTGGGCGTTCGCCTGGCAGGTGCACGACCTGGAGTTTTCGCTGGCCGTGCTCTCCGAATGGCGCTCACCGGACTTCCAGCGCTTCCAGCCGCTGGAGTTCTGGCTGCTGGTCTCCGGCGCCGTCATCCTCACCCGGGGGATCAGGATGCCCCTGATCCGGCTCCTGCTGATCCTGGGGCTGCTGCACCTGTCGCTCAAGCATGCGCGCCACGCCGAGCTGCTCGGTCTTCTGGCGCCCGTGATCGTCGCCGCGCCCTTCGCGGCCCAGTGGCGAGCCGTCGCAGAGGGAGCGAACCATGCGGTGCGCCTGGACCGGCTGTTCGCCGCGCTGGCGCGTCCGGCCCGGCCAGCCGCGATCGCGGTGACGACGGCGCTGGTGGCAGCCGCGAGCATGCTGACGATCCGCCTCGCGGACATCCGCCCCATGGCGGAGCTCACGCCGGAGGCCGCGCTGGCGGCCGCGCGCGACGCGTCGCGCTCGGGGCCGGTGCTGAATGCCTACCAGTTCGGCGGTTACCTCATCTTCGCCGGCGTCGCGCCCTTCATCGACGGTCGCGCCGACCTCTACGGCGATGCGTTCGTGGAGACATATTTCCGCGCAACCAAGCTCGATCGGCTCCACACACTGCCCGAGCTCCTCGACAGGCACGGCATCGCCTGGACCCTGCTCGCCCCGGACATGCCGGCGACGGCGCTGCTCGACCGCCTCCCGGGCTGGCGCCGCCTCTACGCCGACGAAGTCGCCGTGGTCCACGTCCGGACTCGTCGGGTGCAGCCACGGCAGACCGCAATCGTCGACGCAAAGAGGATCAAGTTGGCATGGAAGGAATAGCACGTACCGATCGCACCAAGGACAAATGTCATGGCCGTGGCCAGCGCAAAAGCCCTGCTCCGACTAGTCCCAGAACCTCATGACGCCTGCGGAGGCGGCTGCCAAACTGGCCTCGAGACAGCATGAAGCGATCCCCCTCGGACGCCTCGGCTGGCTTGGCGAAGTCTTCCCGAGCGGGTCTCCCGCTTCGGATGGTGGCCGGATTCCCCGGTGTTGCAATTCCTTGATAGATGGAGGTCGAGATGCTGGAAGAGATGAAGCAGTTCATTCAAGACGAGGACGGCGCCTCCGCCGCCGAATACGCGATCCTGGTGGCGTTCATCGCGGTCGCGGTTGCCGCCGCCGTGCAGCTGTTCAACCTGGGCAACATCTTCTCGCTGGTCAGCACCAAGGTGCAGACCATCATCAACAACGCCGGCTGACCGCGGGGCGGGGCGATATTGGTCGCCCCGCCCGCGCTCGCCGCGCGAATCGTGGCGGGCAACGGTATCGGGCCAACGAACAGCGATTCGACCGGACGATGAACGTGGAAACATCGACCCTGGCGCTCATGCTCCTCGCCGCGGCGTGGTACGACCTGCGCGAGCGACGCATCCCCAACCGCCTCGTGCTCGCCGGGCTGGTGCTCGGGCCGGCGTTCGGGCTACTCGACGGCGGCCTGCCGGGGGTGGGCGAGTCGCTGCTGGGTGCCGGTGCCGGCCTTCTCGTCCTGCTGCCCTTCTATGCCTTTCGCCTGGTCGGTGCGGGAGATGCCAAGCTGATGGCGGTGGTCGGCGGCTTCACCGGGACTTCGGCCCTACTGCCGATCACGCTGTTCACCTTCATCGCGGGCGGACTGCTCGGTCTGTTCGTCCTGCTCACCACCCACACGACCTCGGTCGCCGTCGCGAACGTGCGGCATATCCTGTACGCAGCCAGCCTGCGCGCGCATGGGGTGCCGATTCGCGTGGGCGAGCTGGGGCTCAAGACCGCTGCCCGTCTTCCCTACGCCCTGGCCATTGCGTCGGGCGTGGCGTGCTGGCTCGCGACGAGGGGCTGAACGACATGGCGTCCACAATGCTCCATGAGCCGTTCCCCGAGACCGACGCGACGATCGGTGCCCCGCTGCCGCGCTCCGCGCGTTCGCCGCGCAGCCTGGCGGAATCGGGACTGGACGCGACTCAGGTTGCCGAGCTGAGCGCCAAGTTGCTTCTCACTCGGGGAAGAAAGCAAGGTCTTCACGAACTTGCCAGGCAGACTCGTCTGCCGCCCACCCTGGTGGCCGAGGTCCTCGCCTTCCTGCGCGCCGAGCGCCTGGTGGAGACCGCGGCGCATCGGGCGCTCCAGGCCGAGGCCGAGTACCAGCTCACCGACCTGGGTCGCGCCTTCGCCCGTGAGGCCGCCACCCGTTGCCAGTATGCGGGGCCGGCGCCGGTCACCCTCGAGGCGTACTGCGACACCGTCGCCGCCCAGTCGGCGCGCCACGCACCGCTCGACGCCGCTTACGTACGCCGCGCCTTCGAGGGGCTGGAGCTGGCGCCGGAAGTGGTGGACCAGGTGGGCGCGGGGATGAACTCGGGCCGCGCCATCCTCATCCACGGGCCGGCCGGCACCGGCAAGACCTATCTTGCCGAACACCTGGCGCTCCTGCTGCCCGGGCACATCGCGGTGCCCTATGCCGTGACGGTGGGCGGCGAGATCATCCAGGTCTTCGATCCCCTGGTGCACCAGCCGGTGACGCAAGAGGAAGGTGCCGCGCTGATGCGGGAGGATCGCGACGAACGCTGGGTGCGCTGCCGGCGGCCGGTGGTGATCGCCGGCGGCGAGCTCACGCTCTCCATGCTGGACCTGCAGCACGACGCGGCGACGGGCTACTACCAGGCGCCGCCGCACATGAAGGCCAACGGCGGGCTCTTCGTGGTGGACGACCTCGGCCGCCAGCTGGTGTCGCCCCGCGACCTGATGAACCGATGGATCGTGCCGCTCGACCGGCGGCGCGACTACCTTTCGCTGCATACCGGCTTCCGCTTCGCGGTGCCCTTCGACCTGGCGGTGGTCTTCTCTACCAATCTGCGCCCGGAGGACCTGGCCGACGATGCCTTCGTGCGTCGCTTCGGCTACAAGATCCGGCTGGGTGCGCTCGACCGCGAGCGCTACCGGCGCATCTTCGAGCGGGCCTGCGACCGGCTCGGCGTGCGCTTCGACGCGGCGGCCCTCGACTGGCTCATCGCCGAGCGCCACGGACGCGAAGGCCGCGAGCTGCTCGCCTGCCATCCCGGCGACCTCGTCGGCCGGGTGCGCGACTTCGCCGCCTACGAGGGCGCCCCGGCCTGCCTCACCCCCGAATCGCTCTCCCGCGCCTGGGAGGCGTACTTCTCCACCACGGGTGAAGGGATCCGCGTGCCGCAGTCCGCCGCGCCCGGCGAGCCCCCACCGCATTCCGTCCGGAGTGACCAGTCATGAGAAACGCGCGCGCCCTGATGATGATCGGAATCTCGCTCGTCGCCGGCCTGCTGGCGATCGTTCTCGCCGCCCGCTGGCTCAACCAGCAGACCGCTCTGGCGACGACCAAGGTGGCGGTCGCCTCCGTCGACGTCCACCTGGGGCAGGTGCTGGCCCGGGAACAGATCCGCCTGATCGACTGGCCGACCGGAGCGGTTCCGGCCAGCGCCTTCTCCGACCTGGGCGCGCTCGAAGGCCGCGTGGCCCGCGTCGGCCTGCAGCGGGACGAAGTCATCCTCGAGTCGAAGCTCGCCCCCAAGGGCTCCAAGGGCGGGCTCTCGGCAATCATCACCGAAGGCAAGCGGGCCATCACC
Organism: Azoarcus sp.; assembly: GCA_020725025.1. GTDB lineage: Bacteria > Pseudomonadota > Gammaproteobacteria > Burkholderiales > Rhodocyclaceae > Aromatoleum. The sequence continues at coordinate 17,058 of DYFV01000026.1, read as the reverse complement.
GTGCGGGTAAACGACGTAGTCGGCGTCGCCGGCTTCGCACTGCCCGGCAACTATGTGGACGTGGTGGTGAACACCAAGGACGAGCGCGCCGGCCGGAATGCGCCGAGCATCTCCAAAATCGTCCTGGAGCGGATCCTGGTGCTCGCGGTGGCACAGGAAGCGAGCCGCGACGACACCAAGCCCAAGGTGGTCAATGCGGTCACACTCGAGGTCACGCCGGCCCAGGCCGAGGCGATCGACCTCGCACGCAGCGTCGGCCAGCTCTCGCTGGTGCTGCGTAACCAGATCGATCCGGATCCGGTGCGAACGGTAGGCGCCACCAAGGAGAGCCTGCTTGGCCTCGCCAAGCCCGCCCCGCCGCGTCCGAGGATCGTGCGCACCGCGGCGCCGCGCGCCGCGCGCACCTGCATCGACACCCTCGTCGGCACCGAAAGACGACTCGAATGCTTCTGAACGGACTGTCCATCATGCGCGCCCCCTTTCGCCGTTCCTCCGCCCGGCCGCCCCGCCTGCACAGTGGCCGACTCCTGCTGCTCGCCGCCCTGTCGGCCTCCGCCCCGGCGCCCGCTCAGGCCCAGGTCGCCGTCGAGGCGGCGACCCTCAACGCCCAGGCCGGCAAGGGCATGACGGCAGTCGCACCCACGCCCGCCGTGCGCCTCGCTGCTGTCGACCAGCGCGCCGGCACGCGCGGTACCCGGGCTGCGGCGCAGAACGGCCCCTCCTGCGCGGGGGGCTTCACCGACCCGGTCACGGTCCACCTGAGCGCCGGCAAGTCCACCCTCATCAACCTGCCCGAGCCGATCGTGCGCCGCACCCAGGGTGATCCGCAGATCGTGGACAGCCGCATGGTGAGCCCGCAAGTGCTCTATCTCGCCAGCGGGCGGATCGGATCGACGAACGCCATCCTGCAAGGCGAGAGCGGGCGCTGCATGCTGATCGAGATCGTGGTCGGGATCGACGTGGACGCGCTCAGGATCAAGCTCGCCGAGCTCTTCCCAGCCGAGAAGACCGTCGCCGTGTCCTCGGCCGCCGACAGCCTGGTGCTGAGCGGCACCGTGAGTAATCCGGTCGCAGCCGAGCAGGTGGTGTCCATCGCCAACGCCTACGTGCGCAGCGCCTACCAGCAGGGCATCTCGGGAGAGGGTGGACAGGGTGGCGGAGGCGGCGCCAAGGAGAAGGGCGAGGCCGGCGGTGCGCCGCTCCTCGCCCGGGTGGTAAACCTGCTCGCGGTGGGCGCGCCCCAGCAGGTGATGCTGGAGGTCAAGGTCGCCGAGATCTCGAAGACGGTGCTCGACCAGTTCGGCATCAACTTCTCGCGCGCCTATGCGCTCGCCGACGGCTCGGCGATCCGCTTTCTCTCCGGCATCCTGGGCGGACAGGGGGCGGTGGCCGGCAGCATCTCGAACATCCTCGCCGAGGTCGACACTGCCACCACGGTGGGCAACACGACCGTGCGGGGCACGGCGGTCGTACCGGGGGTAGGCACCGTCGGACTGGGCGTGAACGGCACCACCGCCAACAACTCCACCACCTCGATCTTCACCGCCCCCGCGGGCTCCGGCTCCACCACCACGGTACCGATCGCCCGCGGCAAGAGCGCCACCGCGGTCGGCGTGGACGCGCTCAAGCAGGACGGCCTGGTCAAGATCCTGGCCGAGCCCACGGTGATGGCGATCAGCGGCAAGGAGGGCAGCTTCCTCGCCGGCGGCAAGATCTTCATTCCGGTGTTCCAGAACAACGGGACGGGGATCGCCAGCTACACCCTGGAGGAGAAGGAATTCGGGGTGAGCCTGAAGTTCCGGCCGACCGTGCTCGCCGACGGGCGCATCAACCTCGACGTCTCGCCCGAGGTCTCCGAGCTCAGCGCGAGCGGCGTCACTCTGACCTCCACCGTCACCGGTGCTACGACGGTGCTTCCAGCCTTCACCACCCGCAAGGCAGCCACCACCGTCCAGCTCTACGACGGCCAGAGCTTCGCCATCGGCGGACTGATGAAGAACAACGTCACCGGCAACATCGAGGCCTTCCCGGTCCTCGGCGAACTGCCCGTGATCGGCGCGCTCTTCCGCAGCACCAGCTTCCAGACCGACCGCAGCGAGCTTGTGTTCGTGATCACCCCGCGCCTGGTGAAACCGCTGCCGGCCGACTACCGGCTGCCCACCGACAACTACGTCGAACCGACCCGCGAGCAGGTCATCCTGGGCGGGAAGCTGGAAGGTTCAGCCCCCGCCCCCACCCCTGCCGCACCGGCCCCGCTTCCGGTCAGCGAGCCCGCCAGCGCCGGCCCGCGGGGCGGCGGCTTCGATCTCGAGTGAGGACGACGACCATGCCCAGACTTCCCGAACCGATCGCCCGATTCGCGCCGCTCGCCGCATGCCTGGGGCTTGCCGGCTGCGTGGCGACCACCCCGCACTGGGACGCCCACTTCGGCGAGGCGGTGACGACCACCGCCTACCAGCAGCGGCGCGATCCGAATGCAAGCGTCGCAAACGCCGACCGCCCGGTGGACGGCCTGGAAGGACGCACCGCGCGCGAGACCATGGACCGTTACTACCGCTCGTTCAGCGAGCCGCCTCAGCCCTACAGCGTCTTCACGATCGGGGTGGGCACCGGTTCGCCGGGGGGCGGCCGCTGAGCCGCCCGCTTCGCCCAGGGAACCCGCCATGCGCCCCAGGATCATTCCCCCCGGCCCGTCCCGGCAGCGCGGCGCCATCGCCGTCGCATTCATCGTCCTGTCGGTGCTGCTGCTCGGCTTCGTGGCACTCGGTACCGACGCCGGACGGCTCTACGTGAGCAAGACCGAGCTGCAGAACGCCGCCGACGCCTGCGCCCTGGCCGCCGCCGCCGCGCTCACCGGCGCCAACACCGACCAGCTCACCGTGGCGGAGAACTACGGCATCACCGCGGGCACGCGCAACCTCGTCGGGACACAGGAGACCGGGGCGACGATCTCCCCCGACGACTCGGTGACCTTCAGCGCCACCCTGGGCGGCACCTACCGCAACCGCAGCGCCGTACCCGCCGCGGAGGTGCTCGACATGCGCTACGCGCGCTGCACCCTGTACGAGACGAACATCCCGCCGCTCTTCATCCACGTGGTGAACCTGCTGCCCGGCGAAGACATCGGCCCCGGACAGGCGGCGGCAACCGCGGTCGCCTCCCTCGAGCCCGCAGTCTCCAACTGCGCGCTGCCGCTGGCCGTGTGCAAACAGGCCGATACGCCACCCTACGGTATGACCGTCGGCCAATGGATCCATGGCCGGCTGGAGGCGGGCGGAGGAATCGAGGGTGCGTTCAAATGGATCCAATACCCCGGCTACGAACGCACGCCGGATCTCGCCGGGCTGATCGCCGGCAACGGCCAGTGCGACCTCAACGACACCAACACGGTCAGCTCGCACCCCGGCCAGATCGACTCGCTCCTGCGCGCATGGAACACCCGCCTTGGCATCTACCGCCCCGGCAGCTTCACTTCGGCCGAGGCGCCGCCCGACTGGAGCGGGTGGGTTTACGACCACACCACCTGGCCGGCCGGCGCCAACGCCTTCGACGATTTCGCGCAGATCCGACGCCCGGCCAATGACTTCGGCAACGTCAGCGTGCCCAGTCCCCACGACTGGGCGAGTCTCTCCGACTTCCAGGCAGGCCAGGACCGCCGGCTGGTGGTCGGGCCTATCGTCGACTGCGACGCACTCGGTAGCAACGGCACCACGAGCATCGTGGACTGGGCCTGCTACCTGATCCTGCATCCCAACTACGCGCCGGGTGAGGACATGTACCTCGAGTACCGCGGCCTCGCCCGCCAGATCAGCTCGGGGTGCGTCACCTCCGGGCTGCCCGGCGGGCCGTCGGCCGGCGGCCCGAAAGTGCCGGCCCTGGTGCAGTGAGGCGACCATGACAGGATTGCGCCGACGTATGCGAGGGGTGGCCGCGGTGGAACTGGCCCTGGTGTCGATCCCACTCGTCCTGATGGCGGTGGCGGCCATCGACATCGCCCGCGCGGTGTTCACCTACAACCAGCTCACCAAGGCGGTACGCGACGGCGCCCGCTTCCTGTCCGGCTTCGATCCGACCGTTCCCGCCGAGTACCCGACCGCGCTGGCCAAGAACCGGATGCTCTACGGCTCGACGTCCGGCTCGACGCCCATCGTGCCGGGGCTCACGGTCGACATGATCTCCATCTGCGACCGTGCCGACGCCTCGGCCTGCCCCGGCGAGACCTTCGCCAACGTGGCGACCGGGAGCGGCCCGATCGACCTGGTGAAGGTGACGATCTCGGGCTACACCTTCACGCCCATCTTTCCGGGCATCTCGCAGCTCGGCACCATCAGCTTCGAGCCGGTGAGCGCCACCATGAGGCAGGTGCTATGAGGAGGCCTTCTGTGGGAGCGGCGGAGGCCGCGAATGCGACGGTTCGGCTTGCGCGTGGTGATCGTTCGCGGCTTCCGCCGCCCCTATGTCGAGGGCTGGTCCGCCGCGACCGCGGCGCCGTATCGGTGGAGTTCGCGATCGCCTCGCTGCTCTTCCTCGCGTTGGTGATCGGCGTGATCGAGCTGGGCATGGTGGCCTACGTCTACACCACCGCGGTGGAGGCGACCCGGCTCGGCGCGCGCGTGGCTGCGGTGTGCGACGTCGGCGACACGACGGTCAAGCAGCGCATGCGCGACATCCTGCCGCTGCTCACCGACGACAAGATCAGCATCACCTATCCCACCAGCGGGTGCTCGGCCACGAGCTGCGAGCCGGTGACGGTCAGGATCCAGAACCTCACCGTCACGCCGGTGATCCCGTTCGTCTCGGTGGGCTTCCCGATTCCCGCCTATTCGACCTCGGTCCCGGGCGAGAGCCTGAACAGCGCGGACAACCCCTTGTGCATCTGACCCGCAACGCCAGCAGGGCCTTTCCTTCATGAGAGCACTCGCCGTTTCCGAAGACCACAGGAACCTCGACGACCTTCGCAGGCTCGCGGCGGGCGTAGACCTGGTCTCCGACCTGGCGATCCACGAGGGCTCGCTGGCGGGCATGGCCGGCCTGCCGGTGAGGGGCGAGGTCGACGTGCTGCTGCTCGACTGCCGCCACGGCGGCGTGCCGCAGCTCGTCGAGCTGGAACGTCTGGCGCCGCTCTACCCGGGGCTCCAGGTCATCCTGGTGGTCGAAGTGGAGTCGCCCGAGCTGCTCCTGCGCGCTTTGCGCCTGGGGGTGCGCGAGGTGCTCAAGGCGCCGCTCGGTGCGGACGAGCTGCGCGCCGCCCTCCACCGCGTCCTGCACCGGCCGCGCGCGGCCGTCCCGGGACACGGGAAAGTGCTGTCCTTCATGTCGTGCAAGGGCGGCAGCGGCTCGAGTTTCCTCGCGACCAACCTGGGCTACGCCCTCGCCGCCCGCTGCGGCAAGCGGGTGCTGCTCGTCGATCTCAACCTCCAGTTCGGGGATGCTGCCCTGTACCTGTCCGACCGCAAGCCGACGGTCACCCTGTCGGATCTCGCGCGCGACATGCAGCGCATCGACTTGGCCCTGCTCGAGTCGGCCATGATCGAGATCCTGCCCAACTACGGGTTGCTCGCGGCGCCCGAGGACCCCACCCACGCGATCGACGTCCGTCCCGCCCACATCGAGTCGCTGGTCCGTTTCGCCCGCGGTCAGTTCGACTACGTGATCCTCGATCTCGGCCGGTCGCTCGACACCTGCAGCGTGCAGGCGCTCGACCTGTCGGACCAGATCTATCCGGTGCTCCAGCTCACGCTCCCCTTCCTGCGGGACGCGAAGCGCCTGTTCGACGTGTTCCGCACCCTCGACTACGGGGCGGACAAGGTGCGCCCCATCCTCAACCGTACCGAACGCAGCTCGGACCTCACCCGCCAGGACGCGGAGAACCTGCTCGCCTACAAGGTGTTCGCCACCGTGCCCAACCACTACCGCTCGGTCACCGCCTCGGTGAACCAGGGCGTGCCCATCCTCAAGCTCGACGGCGGCAGTCCGGTGGCGCGCAGCCTGGCCGAGCTCGCATCGCTCATCGCCGACCAACCCGTGCAGCGCGGGCAAGGGCTGTTCACGCGCCTGCTGCGCCGCCCCTGACCGCAGGAGACCGCCATGATGTCCTTCCGGCGCCGCCTCGAAACCGTTACCGAAACTCCGCCACCGCGCACCGCGCCGCTTAACGGCGACGCCGTGCCGCGCCGCGCCTATCTCGAGGCAAAGAAGCGGGTCCACCAGACGCTGCTCGACCGCGTCGACCTCGCCCGCCTGCAGCGCCTGGACGGCGACCAACTGGGTGGGGAGCTGAAGACCCTGATCGAGCAGTTCCTCGGCGAGGAGGCGGTCGCGCTCACCGAGCAGGACCGGCGCAACCTGGTGCGCGACATCCGCTGGGAGATGCTGGGCCTGGGACCGCTCGAGCCGCTCCTGGCCGATCCGACCATCTCCGACATCCTGGTCAACACCCATCGCCAGGTCTACGTGGAACGCCGCGGCAAGCTCGAGCTGACCAACGTGAGCTTCACCGACGAGCAGCACCTCATGACCATCATCGACAAGATCGTGTCGCGCGTCGGACGGCGCGTCGACGAGTCGAGCCCCATGGTGGACGCGCGCCTGCCCGACGGCTCGCGGGTCAACGCCATCATTCCGCCGCTGGCGATCGACGGCGCGATCATGTCGATCCGGCGCTTCGCGGTCGTGCCGCTCAAGATGCGCGACCTCCTCTCCTTCAAGACGCTCACCGAGCCGATGGCGGCGACCCTCGGGGCGCTCGCCGCGGCCAAGCTCAACGTGCTCGTGTCCGGCGGCACCGGCAGCGGCAAGACGACGCTGCTCAACATCCTGTCGGCCGGCATTCCCGCCACGGAGCGCATCGTCACCATCGAGGACGCGGCCGAGCTGCAGCTGCAGCAGCCCCACGTGGTGCGCCTCGAGACCCGCCCGCCCAACATCGAGGGCAAGGGGGAGGTGACCCAGCGCTCACTGGTGCGCAACGCCCTGCGCATGCGGCCCGACCGCATCATCCTCGGCGAGGTCCGCGGCGCAGAGGCCTTCGACATGCTGCAGGCGATGAACACCGGCCACGAGGGATCCATGGCCACCATCCACGCCAATACGCCGCGCGACGCGCTGGCCCGCCTGGAGAATATGATCGGCATGGCGGGCATGAACCTGCCACCCAAGGCGGTGCGCCAGCAGATCGCGTCGGCAGTGTCCGTGATCGTGCAGGTTGGACGGCTGCCCGACGGCAAGCGCAAGCTCCTGAGCGTGCAAGAGATCACCGGCATGGAGGGCGACGTCGTCTCGCTGCAGGAGATTTTCTCGTTCAAGCAGACCGGTCTCACGTCCGAGGGCGGCGTCGAGGGCTATTTCGCGGCGAGCGGCGTGCGACCGCGCTTCCAGGAGCGCCTGCAGGCCTTCGGCCTGCGCCTGCCGGACGACTACTTCGACCCGACGCGCCGCTTCTCCTGAGGAGGCAGACCAGATGAGCCAGGACACGCTGCTCCCCGCCCTGCTGTTGCTCTTCGTAGCGGTGTTCGTCGCCGTCGAGGGGCTCTGGCTGTGGTGGAATTCCAGCCGCGGCCCGGCGGTGACCCGGCTGAACCGGCGGCTGCAGATGATCGCCACGGGCGGGCAGGGTGACCCAGCCGAGCAGTCGCTGCTCAAGCAGCGCCTCGCGAGCAACAGCCCCGCCGTGGAGCGGTTCCTCCTGAAACTGCCGCGTATCGGCCACCTGGACCGTTTCCTGATGCAATCGGGCACCGGGTGGACCGTCGCCAACTACCTCGGGATGTCGCTCGGACTCTGCGTGGCGGGCCTGATGGGGGCCCTGCTGCTGCGCTATCCCTGGGGAGTGGCCCTCGTGTCGGCCACCGGTTTCGCGGCCGCCCCTACCTTCTACCTGTTCTACTGCCGCGCCCGCCGCCTCAAGCGCTTCGAGACGCTGCTGCCCGAGGCCCTCGACCTGATCGGCCGCGCCCTGCGCGCGGGCCACTCGCTGCCGAGCGCGCTGCAGATGGCCGGATCGGAGCTGCCCGCCCCGGTGGGCGAGGAGTTCCAGCAGACCTTCGACGAGATCAACTTCGGCATCTCGGCCCAAGACGCCCTGCAGAACCTGGCCGCCCGCGTCCCGAGCACCGACCTGGGCTTCTTCGTCATCGCAGTGCTGATCCAGCGCGAGACCGGCGGCAACCTCTCCGAGATCCTCGCCAACATCAGCGCCATCATCCGCGAGCGCCTGAAGCTCTTCGGTCGGGTGCGGGCACTGTCCGCGGAAGGACGTTTCTCCGGCCTCGTGCTGACGCTGCTGCCCTTCGGCGTCGGCTTCCTGCTCTATCTCATCGACAGCGAGTTCATGGCCACCCTGTGGCGCGATCCGACCGGCATCCTGCTGCTGAAGGGGGCGGCCGTCTTCATGGTGGTGGGGGCGCTCTGGATGCGGCGTATCGTGCGCATCCACGTGTAGGCCGACCGGCACGGAGACGATCACCCATGTCGTATACCTCAGCAGAACTGCTCTTCCTGGCGGCTGTCTTCCTCGCCGCAGCCGGCGTCCCGCTCGCGGCCTGGTGGAGCCTGTCACGCAACGCGGCGCAGCGCCGGCTCGAGCGGGTGGTCGGGGCACCGCCCGTACGTAACGAGAACGCCGGGGAGTCCGGGCAGTGGATCGAGGCGGTGGCGAAGGTCGCGGCGCCGCTTGCGAAGCTATCCATCCCGGACGAAGGCTGGGAGGGCTCGGAGCTGCGCCGGCGCTTCATGCAGGCCGGCCTGCGCTCACCGTCCGCGCCGGTGCTGTTCTTCGCCGTGAAGTCGATCCTGGCCTTCGGCCTGCCGATGCTCATCGTGCTGCTCAAGGCGGTGACCGGCGCCGACATGTCCACGCAGGATCTCGTCATCTACGCCGGTCTGATGTGCGGATTCGGCTTCTACGCACCCAACCTCGTCCTCAACCGCATGATCGTGAAGCGCCAGAGGGAGATCTTCGAGAACTTTCCCGACGCCCTCGACCTGCTCACGATCTGCGTAGAGGCGGGCCTGAGCCTGGAGGCTGCGCTCAACCGCGTCGCCGACGAGATCCGCCTGAAGAGCGAGATCCTGGCCGAGGAGCTGCAGCTCGTCTGCCTGGAGTTTCGCGCCGGCAGCGGCAAGGAGCGGGCGCTGCGCAACCTGTCCCTGCGCACCGGCGTGGAGGACATCGACACGCTGGTGGCAATGCTGGTCCAGTCGGAAAAGTTCGGCACCAGCATGGGCGAGTCCTTGCGCATCCACTCCGAGATGCTGCGGGTGAAGCGCCAGCAGCGCGCCGAGGAGCTGGCGGCCAAGGTGGCGGTGAAGCTGATCTTCCCGCTGGTGCTGTGCATCTTTCCGTCCATCCTGCTGGTGGTCGCCGGGCCGGCGATGATCCGGATCGTCAAGGTGCTGCCGACCCTGGTGGGAGGCGCACCGTGAGACGCCATCCGCTCGGTGCCGCGCTGATCGTGTTGCTCGCCGCAGGGTGCGCCACCCAGGGCAATCAGCGTCCCGCGTGGAGCGTGGAGCCGGTCGTCGCCGTGCGCCACGGCATGCAGGAGGCCCGGGCGGCCTACCAGCTGGGCCGCCATCATCACGCGCGGGGTCGATACGATGAGGCCGAGGCGGCCTACCTGCGTGCCGTCGCCGCCGGTCCGCACGATCCCGACCCGCTCAACGCCCTGGGCGTGCTGTACGCCGAGCGGGGCGAAACGGAGCGGGCAGTGAAGATCTTCGAACGCGCGCTCGCGCTCGAGCCGCTGGCCTCCCGGCTGCACGGCAATCACGGCTACGCGCTGATGCTGGCTGGAGATCTGGAGGGCGCCGCGGCAGCCCTGCAACGCGCTGTCCGGCTGGATCGCGAGAACCGCCGGGCCTGGCGCAACCTCGCGGCAGCTTGGCGGCGTATGGGCGAGATGGAAAACGCCGAGCGCGCCGACGCCGCGGCGGATGGCAGCTCGGCCGAGGAGATCGGCACCCCGGCGGCGAGGCCGATGCCGCTGATGCCGGTCGAGCAGTCCCCGGCCGGTGCGTCCGACGCGCCGCGAGCGCCCCGCGTCCTGGAGGCGCGGACCACTGCCCGGCTGGTGAGATCCGGGACAAGGTCCTGGAGCTTCGAACTGCGGGCGCCGCCGAGGCGGGCGCCCGCTGACTGAAAGGCGCCCGGCCTGCGCGGCCGGACGCCCCACGCTCAGTGCGCCGCGGCCGTCGCCGCGCCGAACCCGGTCTGGGCGCGCACGTACTGGTCGCCGAAGGCTTCCTTCTCGGCCTGCGCCTCGGCGCTGTTGTCGAGCTTGGACACCGCCCAGGCCAACAGGAACGCGATCGGCATCGAGAACAGCGCCGGCTGGGTGTAGGGGAAGATCGCCTCGGCGTAGCCGAGCACGTCCACCCACACCGACTTGGAGAAGAGCACGAACAGCACCGCGCTCACCAGGCCCGAATAGCCGCCCGCCAGCGCGCCGCGGGTGGTGAGACCCTTCCAGTACATGGAGAGGATCAGCACCGGGAAGTTTGCCGAAGCGGCCACGCCGAAGGCCAGGCCCACCATGAAGGCGATGTTCATCTTCTCGAAGGCGATGCCGAGCACGATGGCGACGAGGCCCAGGCCGATGGTGGCGAACTTGGACACGCGCAGCTCCGCCGTCTCGGTGGCCGTGCCCTTCTTGATCACGCGGGCGTAGAGGTCGTGCGAGATGGCCGAGGCGCCGGCCAGGGCGAGACCCGCCACCACCGCCAGGATGGTCGCGAAGGCCACCGCCGACAGGAAGCCGAACAGCAGGTTGCCGCCCACCGCGTTGGCCAGGTGCATCGCCACCATGTTGCCACCGCCGATCAGCTTGCCGCCGATCTCGCCGCCCTCGAAGAACTGGGGGTTCTGGCCGACGATGATGATGGCGGTGAGGCCCATCAGGAAGATCACGTTGAAGAAGTAGCCCACGAAGCCCGAGGCGTAGAGCACCGACTTGCGCGCTTCCTTGGCGTCGGTCACGGTGAAGAAGCGCATCAGGATGTGCGGCAGGCCGGCGGTACCGAACATGAGGCCCAGGCCCAGCGAGATCGCGGTCACCGGATCGGCGAGCAGACTGCCCGGCGCCAGCAGCTTGAAGCCCAGGCTGTGCACCTCGGTCACGCCCTTGATGAGCCGCTCGTAGCTGAAGCCGAACTGGCTCATGGCGAGGATCATCACCAGGGTGCCGCCGAAGAGCAGCATGCAGGCCTTGATGATCTGCACCCAGGTGGTGGCCACCATGCCGCCGAAGGCGACGTAGACCATCATCAGGCCGCCCACCACGAAGAGCGCCACGGTGTAGTCGAGACCGAAGAGCAGCTTGATGAGCTGGCCCGCGCCGACCATCTGCGCCACCAGGTAGAAGCACACCACGGTGAGCGAGGACACCGCCGCCATGGTGCGCACCTTGCCCTGGTTGAGGCGGTAGGAGGTGATGTCGGCGAAGGTGAACTTGCCCAGGTTGCGCAGGCGTTCGGCCATCAGGAACAGGATGATGGGCCAGCCCACGAAGAAGGCGATCATGTAGATGTAGCCATCGACGCCCTTGCTATACACCAGCGCGGTCAGGCCCAGCAGGGTGGCCGCCGACATGTAGTCGCCGGCGATCGCCAGGCCGTTCTGGAAGCCGGTGATGCCTCCGCCGGCGGTGTAGAAGTCGGCCGCGGACTTGGTGCGGTTGGCTGCCCAGTAGGTGATGCCGAGGGTGAGCCCGACGAACACCAGGAACATGATGATCGCGTGGAGGTTGAGCGGCTGTTTCTCGGCCGCCTCGATGGCCGGCTTGGCCAGCGCGGTTGCAGAAGCGCCCAGCGCGAGGGCGGCGAGGCCCGCGCGTGCGAAGAGGGAGTTGGTCATTATTTGGCCTCCTTCATCGCGGCGTGGACGATCTCTCTGTTGAGCGCGTCGAACTCGCCGTTGGCGCGCCGCACGTAGACCGCGGTCAGCACCCAGAAGAAGACGAACATGAACAGCCCGGCGGCGACGCCGACGGTGAGGGTCGAACCCTCCGCCACGCGTTGCCCGATCACGGACGGGTAGAAAGCGACTACCAGAACGAAGCCGTAGAAAATCGCCAGAACGATTGCCGAGAGCACCGCCGCGAAGCGGGTGCGCCGGGCGACGAGCTCCGCGAAACGCGGATTGCGCCGGATGTGCGCGTACACCGAGCCAGACATTTGTAGTTCTCCCTCGTGGAAAAAACGCCCTCTCCACGCCTCCTCTTGCCGCCCATCCGTCTGTCGCGGCGGGTCAGCGGAGGCGATGATATAACATTTATATGAGTCCATACCATTTCGTATGGAGGGTAGTTGCGCTACCGCAAACCCGCCGGGCAAGATGCGCGACGACGCGGTTTTCGCGGCGGCCGGATTCAGGGAAATTCATGGACGGAAAGATCGACATCGACATCGACGGGACCATCGCCACCGTCACGCTGGCCAACCCCGACAAGCTCAACGCCATCAATGCCGCCATGTGGCGCGCCCTCGAGGCGGGCATGCGGCAGCTGGCCGCCAACGACGGGATCCGCTGCGTGATCCTGCGCGGGGCGGGCGAGGAGGCCTTCGCGGCCGGCGGCGACATCGAGGAGTTCCGCACCGTGCGCGCCACGGTGGACGATGCGCTGCACTATCACGAAGGTCTGGTCGCGGCGGCGCTCGATGCCATCCGCGCCTGCCCGGTGCCCACCATCGCCGCCATCCGTGGCGCCTGCATCGGCGGCGGGCTGGAGATCGCCGGCTGCTGCGACCTGCGCATCGCCGGCGCCTCGGCCCGCTTCGGCGCGCCCATCAACCGGCTCGGGTTCTCCATGTATCCGGGCGAGATGGCCGGATTGCTCGCACTGGTCGGCCCGGCGGTGTTGCTGGAGATCCTGCTCGAAGGGCGCATCCTCGACGCGCGCGAAGCCCTGCAGAAGGGGCTCCTCACCCGGGTGGTGGATGACGGGAAGGTGATGGACGAAGCCCGCGCGAGCGCCGCCCGCATCGCCGCCGGGGCGCCCCTGGTGGCGCGCTGGCACAAGGAGTGGGTGCACCGGCTGATGCGCGGCACGCCGCTCACGGAAGCCGAGAAGCGCGCCGCCTTCGCCTTCCTCGATACCGAGGACTACCGCGAGGGCCTCGCGGCCTTCCGGGAGAAGCGCACGCCGCGTTTCCGGGGCCGCTGAGTACGTGCAGGCACGCTGTATCGCCTGGATGGAGCGCAGCGGAAGCCGCGGCATCCGCGAACCGCAACCGCAACTCCCTTGCTCGCGGTAGAGTCCGCCCATGGCCCCGACCGAACCCATCGCCGCCCTGCCACCGGCCCGCCGCGCGGGCTGGCGCGCCTATGCGGGGGCCGCCGCCGCGGTGGGTGTGGTGGCGGCCGCGAGTGCGCCGCTCCTCGGGCACCTCGACCTCGCCAATATCGCCATGCTCTTCCCGCCCGCGGTGCTCTTCGCGGCGATCCGCCTCGGACGCGGGCCGGCGGTGCTCGCCGCCTTCCTCTCGGTAGCGGTCTTCGACTTCTTCTTCGTGGCGCCGCATTTCACGCTCGCGGTGAGCGACCTGCAGTACGTGCTGACCTTCGTGGTGCTGCTCGCGGTCGCCCTCGTCACCGCCGAGCTCGCCACCGGCCTGCGCACCCAGCGGGACGCCGCAGAGGACCGCGAGCGGCGCGCGCAGGCGCTGTACCGGATGGCGGGCGAGCTCTCCGCCTCCCTCACCGTGGAGCAGATCGCCGAGATCGCCGCTCGCTACATTCGCGAGGAGTGCGGCGGCCGCGCCACCCTGCAGTTGCCCGACGGCGAGGGGCCGGCCGCGCCGCCGGATCGGGACCACGGCGCTCCGCCGCCCACCGGAAAGCTGATCTATCTCCCCCTCCAGGCGCCGATGCGCAATCGCGGCACGATCGCGGTCGCGCTCGACGCCGGCGCGCTAACGCCCTCGCCCGAGCAGCACCGCCTCCTCGAGACCTTCGCCACGCTGACCGCGATCGCCCTTGAGCGCGTCCATTACATCGCCGTGGCCCAGCAGGCCGAGGTGGACATGGCCTCGGAGCGGCTGCGCAACTCGCTGCTGGCAGCCCTCTCTCACGACCTGCGCACGCCGCTCACGGCGCTGGTCGGGCTCGCCGACGCGCTGGCGCTCACCGGCCCGCGCCTGGCCCCGGAGCAGGCGGAGCTCGCCCAGGCGATCCGGGAGGAGGCGCTGCGCACCAGCGCGCTGGTGCACAACCTCCTCGACATGGCCCGCCTGCAGTCCGGCCGGGTCGTGCTGCGCCGCGAATGGCAGCCGCTGGAGGAGGTCGTGGGCACTGCGCTGCGCGCGCTCGCGCGCCCGCTCGCGGCGCACCGGGTGCGGGTCGCGCTGCCGGCCGAGCTGCCGCTGGTGCACATCGACGCGGTGATGATGGAGCGCGCGTTCTGCAACCTGCTGGAGAACGCGGCGAAGTACACCCCGCACGGCAGCCTGATCGAGATCTCGGCCCGCGAGCGCGATGCCGTGATCGAGATCGTGGTCGCCGATGACGGCCCCGGCCTGCCGCCGGGCCGGGAGCGTGAGCTCTTCGAGAAGTTCAGCCGCGGCCGCAGCGAGTCGCCTATTCCCGGCGTAGGCCTGGGACTGGCCATCGTGCAGGCGGTCGTCACCGCCCACGGCGGCCGCGTGCGGGCCGGTACGCGGGAGGGTGGCGGCGCCGCGTTCACCCTGGAATTGCCGCGCGGGGAGCCGCCCGCGCTTCCCGATCAGATCTCATGAGCGAAGCGAAGCCCCCCGCCCCCGTGGTGCTGATCGTCGAGGACGAGCGGCACATCCGCCGCTTCCTGCGCACCGCGCTGGAATCCGAGCACTGCCAGGTGAGCGAAGCGGCCAATGCCGAGCGCGGCCGCATCGAGGCGGGCACGCGCAAGCCCGACCTGGTGCTCATCGACCTGGGGCTGCCCGACGGCGACGGCGTCGAGCTGCTGCGGGAGCTGCGCACCTGGTCCTCGGTCCCGGTGCTGGTGCTGTCCGCCCGCAGCGACGAGGCGGACAAGGTCGCCGCGCTCGATGCCGGCGCCGACGACTACCTCACCAAGCCCTTCGGCATCGCCGAGCTGCTGGCGCGGGTGCGCGCGCTGCTGCGGCGGGCGCTGCGGCCGCAGGTGGACGGCCCGGCGCTGGTCGCCTTCGGCGACGTGGAGGTCGACCTCGCACGCCGCCTGGTGACCCGGGCCGGCGAACCCGTGCATCTCACTCCGATCGAGTTCAAGCTGCTCGGCCAGCTCATCGCGAACGCGGGGCGGGTGCTCACCCACCGTCAGTTGCTCGCGCAAGTGTGGGGTCCGAGCCATGTGGACGACACCCATTACCTGCGGGTCTACATGGCGGGCCTGCGGCGAAAGCTGGAACCGGATCCGGGCATCCCGGCCCACATCCTGACCGAATCGGGCGTGGGCTACCGGCTGGTGCTTTAGCCCGGATGGAGCGCAGCGGAATATGGGGACGACCGCGACCCTGTCGCCGCCGCTCCCGGATTCCGCCTTCGGCTTCATCCGGGCTACGTCCCTGGCGCCTTAACGCCGCCAGAAGGTCGGCGTCATCACCACCAGCAGGGTGAAGATCTCCAGCCGTCCCAGGATCATGGTGAAGCTGAGCACCCAGGTCTGGAAGTCGGTGAGCGCCTGGTAGTTGCCCGCCGGCCCGACCGAGCCCAGGCCCGGGCCGGTGTTGTTGATGCAGGCCACCACCGCCGAGAAGGCGGTGATGATGTCCAGCCCGGTGGCCGAGAGCAGCAGCGTGAGCGAGACGATGCTCACCATGTACATGAAGCCGAAGCCGAGCACCGCGTGCAGGATGTGCTCGGGCACGACGCTCCCGCCGATGCGCACCGGGCGCACCGCGCCAGGGTGAAGCGAGCGCACGATCTCGCGATAGACCTGGCGGTAGAGGATGATGGCGCGGATCATCTTGATGCCGCCGCCGGTCGAGCCGGAGCAGGGGGCGAAGCTGCCCAGGAAGAGGATCCACATCTGGGCGAACATGGGCCACAGGGTGTAATCGTAGGTGGCCAAGCCCAGCGAGGTCGCGATGGACACCACGTGGAAGACCACGTAGCGCAGGGTCGTCGGCAGGTCGGCGTGGGCGTGCGCCTCGCCGAGGTAGACGGTGAGCAGCACCGCGCTGCCGAGCATCACCACGAAGAACCAGCGGATCTCCGGATCCTTGCCGTAGGCCTGCACGCTGTGCCGCAGGAAGGCGAGGTAATGGGTGGCCCAGTTCACCCCCGCGATCAGCGCGAAGCCGATGGTCACCATCTCGATCGGCACGCTGTCGAAGTAAGCGAGCGAGGCGTCCTTGCTGGAAAAGCCACCCAGGCCCATGATCGAGAAGGCGTGGATGAGCGCCTCCCAGCCCTCCATGCCGGCGAGCCACAGGCAGACCCCGCAGGCGATGGTGAGCAGCACGTATACCGTCCACAGACCCTTGGCCGTCTCCTCGATGCGCGGCGTCAGGCTGTTCTCCTTCATCGGCCCCGGCGTCTCGGCCTTGAAGAGCTGGCGGCCGCCGATGCCCAGCAGCGGCAGGATCGCCACCATCAGCACGATCACCCCCATGCCCCCGATCCAGTGCATGAAGGTGCGCCACAGATTGATCGAGATCGGCAGGGCGTCGAGGCCGACGATGACGGTGGCGCCGGTGGTGGTCAGACCCGAGGCGGCCTCGAAGTAGGCGTCGGTGAAGGAGAGCTCGGGCAGGAAGAAGATCAGCGGCAGGCCGCCGAAGACCGGGGTGACGAGCCAGGTGAGTGCCACCAGCAGGAAACCGTCCGGCACTCGCAGGTCGCGGCGGGCATGGCGGGTGGTGGCCCACAGGGCCAGGCCCGCGCCGAAGGTGATGAGGATCGCCTCGTCGTAAGCGCGGGTGGCGCCGTCGTCGAGATAGAAGGACACGGCGAGCGGGAAGACCATCACCAGCCCGAAGAGGCCCAGCACCAGCCCGAGGGCGTTCAGAACGGGATAGTAGCCGCGCATCAGAGGAAGGTGAAGCCGACCTGGAAGAGCTTCTCGACCTGGCGCACGAGCTTCTTGTGGGTGCAGAACACGA
>DYFV01000137.1 GCA_020725025.1 Azoarcus sp. | reverse complement strand
CCCGGTCAGTCGTCCGGCCGGAACCGCTGACGGAGTCGAACCCGCCGGCCTCCGGGGTGCCGCGGCGCCCCTGAGGCCGGCGGGGCTTGTGCGTCCCACGGCAGCCGTCCTTTCCGTCGGCCCGCCGCGCTATACCGCGCCGAGCAGCCACACGACGAGCAGGATCACGAGCAGCAGCCCGAGTATCCCGCTCGGGGTGTAGCCCCAGGTGGAGCTGTACGGCCAGGTCGGCAGGGCGGCGATCACTGCCAGGACGAGGATGATCAGCAGGATGGTGGTGAGGGTCATGGTGCGCCTCCGGTGGTAGCGCGGCCGCGCCGCGACGCTCCGGCTTGCGCAGCTTTCGTTCCCGGACGAAGGCGTCCCCCCGCGAGAGGACGCAGTCCGCGGCGGTTCCGCTTCGCAGCTTCGAATACGGGCCGCTGTCGCGCCCGCCCGCAGCCTCCCCGCCCCACGCAATAGTTACACGCGTACCCCCTTTCTTTCACGTCCTTGGCGGCCAGTTCGCCGCAATTTCGGCGGATTTGCTGGCTTTGCGCGCTGGCATGGCGCTTGCAGCCCCATGCGACGTGGAAACCCACGAATGGAGGCTGTCATGTTGTATTACGCGGCGGTGTTCTTCGTCATCGCGCTGATCGCAGCGCTGTTCGGATTCGGCGGCATCGCCGCCGGGGCAGCAGGGATCGCCGAGATCCTCTTCTACATCTTCCTCGTGGTCGCGGTCATCGCCCTGGTGGCCGGATTGTTGAGACGCTAGCGGACGGAGGCAGACATGAACTGGGATCGAATCGAGGGGCAGTGGAAGCAGATGAGAGGGCGCGTCAAGGAACGGTGGGGCGACCTCACCGACGACGACATCGACCGCATCGCGGGCCGGCGCGATCAACTGGTCGGGCAGATCCAGGAGCAGTACGGGATCACCCGCGACGAGGCCGAGCACCAGGTGCGCGAATGGGAGACCCGGATGTGAGCGGGGAGAGTGGAAGCATGAAAGCGATCTTGTTGTTTCTCGGTGCGGCGCTGGTGTCTCTCGTCGGGGTCGCGGGCTGCGATCGGCAGCCGGTGGACACGACCCCGGTCAGCCCCGTCGAGGCGCCGGGGCCGCGGGGCATTCCCGACGACAGCGTGCTCACGACCAAGGTGAAGACCGCGCTGATGGCGGAGCCCGACATCAACGCCGCCGATATCGCGGTCACGGCCGAAGGCGGCCGGGTCACCCTCAGCGGCACCGTGCCCGCTCCGCAGATCATGCGGGCGGAGGCGGTCGCGCGGGGCGTCGAAGGGGTGGTCGAGGTGGTAAACCGCCTGTCGTCGGCCGATGGCGGCGGGGCCGCGCCGGGCGGCGGCACGTCCTGACCGCCGCCGGGTTCGATTCAGGAGGATCGGGAAATGAAGAAGGGAACAGCAATCCTCGCGGCCATCCTGATGGGGGCGAGCGTGACCGCGGCGCTGCCGGGCTGCGCGCCGACCCCGACCAGTCGCAGCGCCGGCACGGTGGTCGACGACGCCACCATCACCGCCCGCGTGAAGACGCAGCTCGCCAAGGATCCGGTCGCCAAGGCGACCCAGATCAACGTGGAGACCTATCGGGGCGTGGTGCAGCTGAGCGGCTTCGCCGACTCGCGCCAGGGCGCCCGGCGCGCGGTGGAGATCGCGGAGGACGTCCCGGGCGTGGTCGATGTCCGCAACGACATCCGCATTACGCCGGGTTCGTGAGGACGCCGGCCCGGCGCCGGCCGCGGGGGCGTGGCGCCGCCGCCGTTCTGTCCCTGCTCCTCGCCGGCGCCTGCGCCACACAGCCCCCGGCGCCCGAAACGGAGAACGCCCTGGTTCGAGTGACCGACCGCCATGGGCGGACCTCCGCGAAGGATGCGGATGAAGTGGCCCGACGGGTCGCCGGGGACGACGCAGCCGAGCTCCTGGCGGCGCACCTCCGCCACATGGAGGGCGTGCTGGCAGCGCCGCTCGTCTTCGGGAACGAGGCCCGCGTCCTAATCGACGGGCCGGAAACCCACCGGGCGATGTTCGGTGCCATCGGGCGGGCGCGCCGGCACATCCACCTGGAGACCTACATCCTCGAGACGGGCGAGCCGGGCGAACGCCTGGCGGCGCTGCTCGCGGAGCGGCGGGAGGCCGGCGTGGAGGTGCGTGTGCTCTACGACAGCGTGGGCTCGATCGGCACGCCTCCCGAGTACTTCGACAGGCTGCGCGCGGCCGGCGTCGAGGTGTGCGAGTTCAGCCCGGTCAATCCCCTCAAGGCGGCGCGGGGCTGGCGCATCAACAACCGGGATCACCGCAAGCTGCTGGTGGTCGACGGGGCCGTCGCGTTCACCGGCGGCGTCAACATCAGCGGCGTCTACACCGCGGGCTCCTTCGCCTCGGCGCGCCGGGCGCCGTCGGTCGACACCGGTTGGCGCGATACGCACGTGATGGTGGAAGGGCCGGTGGTGGCGGAGTTCCAGCGTCTGTTTCTTGCGGGCTGGCTGCGCCAGGACTGCGCCGGTCCGCCCGGCCGCGGCTATTTTCCGCCGCTGCGGCCGCGCGGAGACAAGGCCATGCGCCTCGTGGCCGCCGATCCGGAGGCCGGGCGCAGCGAGCTCTACCTGGCGCTGCGCTCCGCGATCGGGCATGCCAAGCGCCGGGTGTGGCTGACCTACGGCTACTTCGTGCCGGACGAGGAGATCCTCGAGACGCTCGACGGCGCCGCCCGCCGCGGGGTCGACGTCCGCCTGGTGCTGCCCGGCTTCTCCGATTTCTGGGCGCCCCTCTACGCCGGCCGCTCCCACTACGAGCGCTTGCTCGCCGCCGGCGTGCGCATCCTGGAGCGCCACGACGCCCTCCTGCACGCCAAGACGGCGGTGATCGACGGCGTGTGGGCGAGTATCGGCTCGACCAATCTCGACTGGAGGAGCTTCGTGCACAACTACGAGGCCGACGTGCTGGTGCTCGATCCCGGCTTCGGCGGCGAGATGGAGCGCCTGTTCCGCCTCGACGAGGCGGCCGCCCACGAGATCCTGCCCGAGGCCTGGCGCCGGCGTGGGCTGTGGGCGCGGATGCTGGAATGGTTCGCCCGGCGATGGGCGTATCTGCTATGAGCGGACCCGGAAAGCCCGGCGTGGTGGTGGTAACCGGTGCCTCGGCAGGGGTCGGGCGGGCCGCGGCGCTCGCCTTTGCCCGGCAGGGTTGGCGCGTGGGGCTGCTCGCCCGCGACACGGAGCGGCTCGCCGCGGCGCGACGCGAGGTCGAGGCGCTCGGCGGCGAGGCGCTGGAACTCGTTGCCGACGTGACCGAATCGCGCATGGTGGAGGCCGCGGCCGAGCGCGTGGAGCGAGAGTGGGGCGCGATCGACGTGTGGGTGAACAATGCCATGGCCACCGTCTTCTGCGACTTCCCGCGGATGACGCCCGCCGATTTCCGGCGCGCCACCGAGGTCACCTACCTCGGCGCCGTCTGGGGCACCCGCGCCGCCCTCGAGCGCATGCGGCAGCGCGACCGGGGCGTGATCGTGCAGGTCGGCTCGGCGCTCGCGTTCCGTTCCATCCCGCTGCAGTCCGCCTACTGCGGCGCCAAGGCGGCCCTGCGCGGTTTTACCGATTCCCTGCGCTGCGAGCTCATCCACGAGAAGAGCCGGGTCCATCTCACCATGGTGCATCTGGCGGCCTTCAACACGCCGCAGTTCGATTGGGCGCGCAACGCCATGGGCCGCCGCGCCCAGCCGGTCGGGCGCATCTTCCAGCCCGAGATCGCCGCGGACGCCATCGTATGGGCCGCCACCCATCGGCGCCGCGAAGTCTGGGTGGGTTTTCCCGCGGTGATGGCGATCGTGGGCGAGCGGGTCCTGCCGGGTTACCTGGACCACAAGATGGCCCGGGACGCCTGGGAGGGCCAGTTCACCGACGAGCCGCTGCCGCCCGGGCGGCCGGACAACCTCTACGAGACGGTGTCCGGCGACTGGGGGGCGCACGGCCGCTTCGACGCCCGCGCCCACCGCTGGAGCCCCCACTGGTGGCTGTCGCGCAACCGGTGGGTGCTCGGCGCGGCGGCCCTGGCGGTGCTCGCCGTCGCGGGCGTCTTGCTCGCCTGGGGATGAGATCGGGCCGAAAGCGGAACTGCCATGCGACCGTAGCCCGGATGGAGCGCAGCGGAATCCGGGGAGCAGAGCGTATCGCGCCCCCGACGCCGTTCCCGGATTCCGGCCTGCGGCCTGCATCCGGGCTACGCGGCTGTCCGCGTCGGGCCGAGGCGCCTCCGTTCCTAGAGCCGTCCCCAGCGATAGCGCCAGCCGAGGTAGCGGGCGAGCCCGTCCAGGTCGGGAAACAGCGCGCTCTCGTTGACCGCGCAGGCGTCGAGCACGAGCTTGATGCGCGCGCAGGTCTCCCCCGAGATCGACCATTTCACGAGAGCCGGCGGGTCGAAAGGCAGGGTCGGATCGGGATGCACCGTGAAGACGTTGCGCTGGGCCGCGATCCGTGCGGAAAGCCGCGGCGGGTGATACACGCCGGGCTCGGAGATGGCGAACGGGTCCGCCTCCTCCGTCGGCGTGACCAGGCGCAGGTTCTTCACCGCGTAGATCACCGCGTCGCCGCGGGTGCCGGCGAGCTCCGCGGCGAAGTAGGCGGCCACAAGGATGCTCTCGCTCCAGTCGAGGAGCCGCGTGTGCATGCCATGGAGCTGGGCGATGACCAGCCACTCCAGGTCCGTGGCGGGGCGGTGGGGCACGTGGGGCGCGGCCTGCTTCTTGAAGAGTCCGAGCGCGTGCCGCTCGTCCTCCAGCCGGTAGGCAGTGCGGCGCAGGGCGCCGGGATAGGTGCCCACCCGTCCGGCCGAGGGCAGCAGGGCGAGCCCTTCGGCCGCCTCGCCGCGGAAGATCCACGATTCCTGGGCCACCTCCTCGATGAGGACAGCGAGATCGGTCCACGACCGGATGGCATCGATGGTGCGCACGTCCTGCCTCCCCGTGGGGTGCGATGCAGTCCCCCAGCAATAATCGACCCCGCTCACGGGGGACGGTCCGGGTCGTTCTTGCGCACGCCGCGGATGTTGAGCACGGCCAGGCTGACCTGCAGCCAGACCAGCGCCCAGGCGCCGTCGTACACACCCCACACGATCCACAGCACGTTGCTGGCGAGAAAGCACCAGAAGCCCCATTCCCGGCGGATGCGCCGCTGCGACGCCACCAGCCAGGCGGCGAGCACCGTGACCACCATCGCGGGCCACTGCACGAGGTCGAGGTAATCCATGGCGGGGGGCGGGAGGGCAAGCCGCGTGCCGGGACGAACGGGTGCCCGCCCCGGCTCGCCCGCCTATCCGGCCATGCGGGTCTCGCCGCCTGCCGACGCGCTCCTGCGCGCGCTCAGGCGGTCCATCCCCGAGAAGATCGCCAGGAGCGATGCGGTCACGATGTTCGCATGGATACCCACGCCGAAGGTCGCGGCACCGTCGGCGGCGGCGAGCTCCACGAAGGCCACCGCGCGCGCGTCCGAGCCTTGCCCGATCGCGCGTTCCTCGTAGGAGAGCAGGCTCGCCGGCACGCCGAGCGCATGCAGCGCGGCGTCGATCGGCCCGTTGCCCACGCCATGCAGGGTGCGGCGCACGCCGCCGTCCTCCACGGTGAGGCTGATGCCCTGCTGGGCACCATGCTCGGAGAGGTGGTGCGCGACGTACGCGAGCGGGGCGCTCCGCTGCAGGTACTCCGCCTCGAACGCCGCCCAGATGTCGCCGGCGCTCATCTCGCTGCCCTGCTCGTCGGTGATGCGCTGGATCGCCGCCGAGAACTCGACCTGCAGCCGGCGCGGCATGACGAGCCCGTACTCGGTCTCGAGCAGGTAGGCGATGCCGCCCTTGCCGGACTGGCTGTTGACCCGGATGATCGACTCGTAGCTGCGGCCGAGGTCGGCCGGGTCGACCGGAAGATAGGGTACCTCCCACGGCGCGTCGGGCCGCTGCGCGGCGAAGCCTTTCTTGATCGCGTCCTGGTGCGAGCCCGAGAAGGCCGTGAAGACCAGGTCGCCCACGTAGGGATGGCGCGGGTGGATGGGCAACTGGGTGCAGTGCTCCACGGTGCGCGCGATCTCGTTGATGCGCGAGAAGTCGAGCCCGGGATGCACGCCCTGGCTGTAGAGGTTGAGCGCGAGGGTGACGAGATCGACGTTGCCGGTGCGCTCGCCGTTGCCGAAGAGGCAGCCCTCCACCCGGTCCGCCCCGGCCATCACCGCGAGCTCGGCGGCGGCGACCGCGGTGCCGCGGTCGTTGTGCGGGTGCACCGAGATCAGCACGCTGTCGCGGCGGGCGATGTGGCGGCACATCCACTCGATCTGGTCGGCATAGACGTTGGGCGTGCTCATCTCCACCGTGGCCGGGAGGTTGATGATGCACTTCTTGGCGGGCGTGGGCTGCCACACCTCGATCACCGCGTTGGCCACCTCGCAGGCGAAATCGAGCTCGGTGCCGGTGAATACCTCCGGGCTGTACTGGAAGGTGAAGTCGGTCTCCGGCCGCGCCGCGGCCAGTGCCCGGATCTGTCGCGCGCTGTCGATGGCGATCCGCTTCACCCCGGCGCGGTCCTGGCCGAACACGATGCGGCGGAAGTTCGGCGCGGTGGCGTTGTAGAAGTGGATGATGGCGCGCTTCGCCCCCCGCACCGACTCGAAAGTCCGTTCGATGAGATGCGGACGCGCCTGGGTGAGCACCTCGATGGTGACGTCGTCGGGGATGTGGCCGCCCTCGATCAGCTCGCGGACGAAATCGAAATCCGTCTGCGAGGCGGAGGGGAAGGCCACCTCGATCTCCTTCAGCCCGATCGCCACCAGCATCTTGAACATGCGCATCTTGCGCTCGGCGTTCATCGGCTCGAAGAGCGCCTGGTTGCCGTCGCGCAGGTCGGTGCTCATCC
>DYFV01000136.1 GCA_020725025.1 Azoarcus sp. | reverse complement strand
TCGTCTTGCCGTGGTCAACGTGGCCGATCGTCCCGACGTTCACGTGCGGCTTCGTGCGCTCGAACTTACCTTTCGCCATTGCTGAAATCCTCGCTTAAAGAACGTTAATTACTTGCGATTGTTGATCACCGCCTCGGCGACGCTCTTGGGCGCCTCCGAGTAGTGCTTGAATTCCATCGAGTAGGTCGCACGGCCCTGGGAGAGCGACCGCAGCTGGGTGGCGTAGCCGAACATCTCGGCCAACGGCACCTCGGCCTTGATCTCCTTCATCCCGCCGGGCAGGTCGTCCATACCCTGGACGATGCCACGACGACCGGACAGGTCGCCCATGACGTTGCCCATGTAGTCCTCGGGCGTCTCGACCACGACCGCCATCATCGGCTCGAGCAGGACCGGGTTGGCCTTGCGCATCGCATCCTTGAAGGCCATGGAGGCGGCCATCTTGAACGCGTTCTCGTTCGAGTCCACGTCGTGGTAGGAGCCGTCGAACAGGGTGACCTTCACGTCCACCACCGGGAAGCCGGCCAGCACGCCGTTGGGCAGGGTGTCCTGCAGGCCCTTGTCCACCGCCGGGATGTACTCGCGCGGCACCACGCCGCCCTTGATGGCATCCACGAACTCGTAGCCCTTGCCGGTCTCGTTCGGCTCGAGCTTGATCCAGACGTGGCCGTACTGGCCGCGACCGCCGGACTGCTTGACGAACTTGCCTTCCTGCTCGACCGCCTTGCGGATCGCCTCGCGGTAGGCCACCTGGGGCGCACCCACATTGGCTTCCACGTTGAACTCGCGCTTCATGCGGTCGACGATGATCTCGAGGTGCAGCTCGCCCATCCCGGAGATGATGGTCTGGCCCGACTCCTCGTCGGTGCGTACGCGGAAAGACGGGTCTTCGGCCGCCAGACGCGACAGCGCGATACCCATCTTTTCCTGGTCGCTCTTGGTCTTCGGCTCGACCGCGACGTGAATCACGGGATCCGGGAAGATCATCCGCTCGAGCACGATCGGCGCGGCGGGGTCGCACAGGGTCTCACCCGTGGTGACTTCCTTCAGGCCGACGCAGGCGGCGATGTCGCCAGCGCGCACTTCCTTGATCTCCTCGCGCTCGTTGGCGTGCATCTGCAGCAGACGGCCGATGCGCTCCTTCTTGCCGCGCACGGAGTTCAGCACCGTGGCACCCGACTCCAGAACGCCCGAGTAGACGCGCACGAAGGTCAGCTGGCCCACGAACGGGTCGGTCATCAGCTTGAACGCGAGCGCCGAGAACTTCTCCTCGTCGTCGGCCTTGCGGGTGACTTCCTTCTCGTCGTCGTCGGTACCAGCCACCGGCGGGATGTCGATCGGCGACGGGAGGAACTCGATGACCGCGTCCAGCATGCGCTGCACGCCCTTGTTCTTGAACGCGGTGCCGCACAGCATCGGCTGGATTTCGCAGGCGATGGTGCGCAGGCGCAGACCTTCCTTGATCTTTTCCTCGGACAGATCACCGTTCTCGAGGTACTCGTTCATCAGGTCTTCGTTGGCCTCGGCGGCCGCCTCGACCATCTTCTCGCGCCACTCGGACGCCGTATCGACGAGCTCGGCGGGGATGTCGCGATAGTCGAACTTCATGCCCTGGGACGCCTCATCCCAGAAGATCGCCTTCATCTTGATGAGGTCGATCACGCCGGCGAACTGGTCCTCGGCACCGATGGGCACCACGATGGGAACCGGGTTCGCCTTGAGGCGGGTCTTCATCTGGTCGTAGACCTTGAAGAAGTTCGCGCCCTGGCGGTCCATCTTGTTCACGAAGGCGAGACGCGGCACGCGGTACTTGGTCGCCTGGCGCCACACGGTCTCGGACTGCGGCTGCACGCCGCCCACCGCGCAGTACACCATGCAGGCGCCGTCCAGCACGCGCATGGAGCGCTCCACCTCGATGGTGAAGTCCACGTGTCCCGGGGTGTCGATGATGTTGAAGCGATGCTCCGGCAGCGACAGATCCATGCCCTTCCAGAAGCAGGTGGTCGCGGCGGAAGTAATCGTGATCCCCCGCTCCTGTTCCTGCGCCATCCAGTCCATGGTGGCGGCACCGTCGTGCACTTCACCGATCTTGTGGTTCACACCGGTGTAGTAGAGGATGCGCTCGGTCGTAGTCGTCTTGCCGGCGTCGATGTGAGCGGAAATACCGATGTTGCGGTAACGCTCGATGGGTGTCTTGCGAGCCACGGTCCTATCCTGCCTTCAGGATTCGCGCCCAGCGCGAATGTCAAATATCGGGTACAAAGCAATCGAGCCCTTGCCAGGGCCCGATCGACCGCCGTTTCCGGAAAATCAGAAGCGGTAGTGCGAGAAGGCCTTGTTGGCCTCGGCCATGCGGTGCACTTCCTCACGCTTCTTCATCGCGGAGCCACGGCCTTCCGCGGCCTCGAGAAGCTCGCCGGCCAGACGCTGGGCCATCGACTTCTCGGCACGCTTGCGGGCGGCCTCGCGCAGCCAGCGCATGGACAGCGCCATACGGCGCGACGGACGCACCTCCACCGGCACCTGGTAGTTGGCACCACCGACGCGACGGCTCTTCACCTCGACCACGGGCTTGACGTTGGCCACGGCCGAGGAGAAGACCTCGAGCGGATCCTTGCCGGCCTTGCCCGAGATGTGGGCGAATGCGCCATAGACGATGCGCTCGGCGACGGACTTCTTGCCTTGCTGCATGATCACGTTGATGAACTTGGAAACGTCCTGCGAACCGAACTTCGGATCGGGCAGGACTTCACGCTTGGGAACTTCGCGACGACGGGGCATGGCGACCTCTTGCTATTTCTGTATGCCGAACAATCAGGCCTGCTTCGGGCGCTTCGCGCCGTACTTGGAGCGGGACTGCTTACGATCCTTGACGCCCTGCAGGTCGAGCGAACCGCGCACGATGTGGTAGCGCACACCCGGCAAGTCCTTCACCCGGCCGCCGCGGATCAGCACCACCGAGTGCTCCTGCAGGTTGTGGCCTTCGCCACCGATGTAGGAGATGACCTCGAAGCCGTTGGTCAGACGCACCTTGGCGACCTTCCGCAGCGCGGAGTTCGGCTTCTTCGGAGT
The DNA here is from genome assembly GCA_020725025.1 of Azoarcus sp. Lineage (GTDB taxonomy): Bacteria > Pseudomonadota > Gammaproteobacteria > Burkholderiales > Rhodocyclaceae > Aromatoleum. Next base: position 4,032 of record DYFV01000136.1, on the reverse strand, counting down.
GGTGGTGTAAACACGAGTGCACACGCCGCGCTTCTGCGGGCAGGCCTCGAGCGCCGGCACCTTGCTCTTGGTGACGGCCAGTTGCCGCGGCTTGCGGACGAGCTGATTGATTGTTGGCATAGCTTAGAATTTTCCAATAAACCGAGGCAGCCCCCATGGGCTGCCTCGGGTGGTTGATTCCGGCTGCGACCGACTACGATTGGTCAGTCCACAAAAAGAGGCCGGATGTTAGCCCGAACTACTTGTTTACGTCAACCCGCCTGCACGTCCTGCGAGACGCTGGCCGGTACCTCTTCCGCAGGCGTCTCTACCGCCGCCCACGCATGCTCGGCCGCCAGATCCTCGCCGGCCGACTGGGCGCGACGGTTGCGGTGGTAGGCCATGCCGGTACCGGCGGGAATCAGCCGGCCGACGATGACGTTCTCCTTCAGACCGCGCAGCTCGTCGCGCTTGCCCATGATCGCCGCTTCGGTCAGCACGCGGGTCGTTTCCTGGAAGGACGCCGCCGAGATGAACGAGTCGGTCGACAGCGAGGCCTTGGTGATGCCCAGCAGCACGTTCTCGTACTGAGCGGGCAGCTTGTTCTCCTCTTCCACGCGATCGTTCTCGTCCAGCACCTCGGAGCGCTCGACCTGCTCCTCGCGGATGAACTTGGTGTCGCCCGCGTCGGTGATGACCACGCGACGCAGCATCTGGCGCACGATCACCTCGATGTGCTTGTCGTTGATCTTCACGCCCTGGAGGCGATAGACGTCCTGCACCTCGTCGATGATGTAGCGCGCCAGCGCCTCGATACCCTGCAGGCGCAGGATGTCGTGCGGGTCGGCCGGACCATCGACGATGAGCTCGCCCTTGTTCACCACCTGACCGTCGTGGACCATCACGTGCTTGTCCTTCGGGATCAGGAACTCGTGAGCGGTACCGTCCACCTCGGTGATCACCAGGCGCTGCTTGCCCTTGGTGTCCTTGCCGAAGGAGACGGTGCCGGTGTACTCGGCGAGCATGCCGGCATCCTTGGGCGAGCGGGCTTCGAAGAGCTCCGCGACCCGCGGCAGACCACCGGTAATGTCGCGGGTCTTGGCCGACTCCTGCGGGATACGCGCGAGCACGTCGCCCACGCTCACCTGCTGGCCGTCCTTCACGGTGATGAGCGAGCCCACCTGGAAGGTGATCGCCACCGAGTGATCGGTGCCGGCGATCTTCACTTCCTCGCCGTTCTCGTCCAGGAGCTTCACCTGCGGACGCACGCCCTTGCCCGAACCGCCGGAGGTGCGGCGCTTGCCGTCGATGACCACCAGGGTGGACAGACCGGTGACTTCGTCGATCTGCTTCGCGACGGTCGCACCTTCCTCGACGTTCTCGAACTTCACCGTACCGGCGTATTCGGTCACGATCGGGCGGGTGTGCGGGTCCCAGGTGGCGATGATCGTGCCGGCCTTGATGGCGGCGCCGTCGTCGACCAGCAGGGTCGCACCGTAGGGCAGCTTGTGGCGCTCGCGCTCGCGGCCCATGTCGTCGGCCACGACCACCTCGGCCGAGCGGGCAATGACGACCTTCTCGCCCTTGGCGTTGGAGACGTAGCGCATGTTGCCGGCAAAGCGGATGGTACCGGCCGACTTGGCCTCGACGCCGCTGGCAGCGGCCGCCCGCGACGCGGCACCACCGACGTGGAAGGTCCGCATGGTGAGCTGGGTGCCCGGCTCGCCGATCGACTGGGCGGCGATGACGCCGACGGCCTCACCCACGTTAACCATCGAGCCGCGGCCCAGGTCGCGACCGTAGCACTTGGCGCACAGGCCGTAACGGGTGGCGCAGGTGAGCGCGGTGCGCACCTTCACCTCGTCGATGCCCAGGCCCTCGATCTGGTCCACCGCGTCCTCGTCCAGCAGCGAGCCGGCCTCGATGATGGTTTCCTGGGTCTCGGGATTGACCACGTCTTCGGCACACACGCGGCCGAGGATGCGCTCGCGCAGCGGCTCGACCACCTCGCCGCCCTCGATGAGGGCCTTCATGGCGAAGCCTTCACGGGTACCGCAGTCCTCTTCGGTGACGACGAGGTCCTGGGTCACGTCCACCAGACGGCGGGTGAGGTAACCGGAGTTCGCGGTCTTAAGCGCGGTGTCCGCGAGGCCCTTACGGGCGCCGTGGGTCGAGATGAAGTACTGCAGAACGTTGAGGCCCTCGCGGAAGTTCGTGGTGATGGGCGTCTCGATGATGGAGCCGTCCGGCTTCGCCATCAGACCGCGCATGCCGGCGAGCTGACGGATCTGGGCGGCCGAGCCGCGCGCACCGGAGTCGGCCATCATGTAGATGGAGTTGAAGGACTCCTGCTTCACCGTCTCGCCGCTGCGATTGACCACGTCTTCCTGACCGAGCTGGTCCATCATCGCCTTGGCGACCTGGTCACCGGCGCGGCCCCAGATATCGACGACCTTGTTGTAGCGCTCGCCGTCGGTCACCAGACCCGAGGTGTACTGCTGGGCGATCTCCTTCACTTCCTGCTCGGCGGCATGGATGATCGGGTTCTTCTGGGTCGGGACGAGCATGTCCTTCACCGCGATGGAGATGCCCGCGCGGGTCGCCAGACGGAAGCCGAACTGCATCAGCTTGTCGGCGAACACCACCGTCTCCTTCAGGCCGCAGCGGCGGAAGGAGGCGTTGATCAGCTTGGAAATCTCCTTCTTCTTCAGCGGCTTGTCGATCACACTGAAGGGCAGGCCCGGCGGCAGGATCTCCGACAGGATGGCCCGGCCGGCGGTCGTCTCGTAGCGGGTGAGCTTCTCGCGGCGCTCACCGTCGGGACCGACCTCGATCTCCTTGAGGCGTACGGTCACGCGGGCATGCAGAGAGATCTGCTTCGATTCGTAGGCGCGCTTGAGCTCGCCCACGTCGGAGAAGGCCATGCCTTCGCCCGGCACGTTCACGCCTTCGCGGGTGGCGTAGTACAGGCCGAGCACGATGTCCTGGGACGGGACGATGATCGGGTCGCCGTTGGCGGGCGAGAGCACGTTGTTGGAGGCGAGCATGAGCGTGCGCGCTTCCATCTGCGCCTCGAGCGAGAGCGGCACGTGGACGGCCATCTGGTCGCCGTCGAAGTCGGCGTTGAACGCCACGCAGACCAGCGGGTGCAGCTGGATCGCCTTGCCTTCGATCAGCACCGGCTCGAAGGCCTGGATGCCGAGGCGGTGCAGGGTCGGGGCGCGGTTCAGCAGCACCGGATGCTCGCGGATCACCTCTTCCAGGATGTCCCACACCACCGGCTCCTGGCTCTCGACCATCTTCTTCGCCTGCTTGATGGTCGTGGCGAGCCCCATCAGCTCCAGCTTGTTGAAGATGAAGGGCTTGAAGAGCTCGAGCGCCATCAGCTTGGGCAGGCCGCACTGGTGGAGCTTGAGCTGCGGGCCCACCACGATCACGGAACGGCCCGAGTAGTCGACCCGCTTGCCCAGCAGGTTCTGACGGAAGCGGCCGCCCTTGCCCTTGATCATGTCGGCGAGCGACTTCAGCGGACGCTTGTTGGCGCCGGTCATCGCCTTGCCGCGACGGCCGTTGTCCAGCAGCGAATCCACCGACTCCTGCAGCATGCGCTTCTCGTTGCGCACGATGATCTCGGGGGCCTTGAGCTCCAGCAGGCGCTTGAGGCGGTTGTTCCGGTTGATGACCCGACGGTACAGGTCGTTCAGGTCCGAGGTCGCGAAGCGGCCGCCGTCCAGGGGCACCAGCGGACGCAGGTCCGGCGGCAGCACCGGCAGCACTTCCAGGATCATCCACTCGGGCTTGATGCCCGACTGCTGGAAGGCCTCCAGCACCTTCAGGCGCTTGGAGAACTTCTTGATCTTGGCTTCGGAGTTGGTGGTCTCCAGATCGCCGCGCAGCTTCTCGATCTCGAGGTTCACGTCCAGGGTGCGCAGCAGATCGCGGATGCCTTCGGCGCCCATCACGGCGTCGAAGTCGTCACCGTACTCCTCGACCTTGGCGAGGTAGTCGTCCTCGGTCAGCAGCTGGCCGCGGTTGAGCGGGGTCATGCCCGGC
>DYFV01000135.1 GCA_020725025.1 Azoarcus sp. | reverse complement strand
CTAGGGGCCGGGGGCCAGCTCCGGGTGCGTCGCCGGCGTTCATGGCGCCCGGGGGCGCATGGTAATATCCGCCTTTAAAAACCAAACCCCCGAGTCCTCCCCATGTTCTCTTCGCAAGATACTCTCGCCAAGGTCGATCCCGACGTCTGGGCTGCCATCCAGGCCGAAAACCGCCGCCAGGAAGACCATATCGAGCTCATCGCGTCGGAAAACTACGTCTCGCGCGCGGTGATGGAAGCCCAGGGTTCGCAGCTCACCAACAAGTATGCCGAGGGCTATCCCGGCAAGCGCTACTACGGCGGTTGCGAGCACGTGGACGTGGCCGAGCAGATCGCGATCGACCGCCTGAAGGCGCTGTTCGGCGCAGATGCCGCCAACGTGCAGCCCAACTCGGGCTCCCAGGCGAATCAGGCGGTGCTGATGGCCTTCGCCAAGCCGGGCGACACCATCATGGGGATGAGCCTCGCCGAGGGCGGCCACCTCACCCACGGCATGCCGCTCAACATGTCCGGAAAGTGGTTCAACGTGGTGGCCTACGGCCTCGACGCGAAGGAAGAGATCGACTACGAGCAGATGGAGCGGCTCGCCCGCGAGCACAAGCCGCGCATCATCATCGCCGGCGCCTCGGCCTACGCCCTGCGCATCGACTTCGAGCGCTTCGCGAAGGTCGCCAAGGAAATCGGCGCGATCTTCTGGGTCGACATGGCCCACTACGCGGGCCTCATCGCCGCCGGCTACTACCCGAACCCGGTGCCCCACGCCGACGTCGTCACCTCCACCACCCACAAGACCCTGCGCGGCCCGCGCGGCGGCGTCATCCTGATGAAGGCCGAGCACGAAAAGGCCATCAACTCCGCGATCTTCCCCGGTCTGCAGGGCGGCCCGCTGATGCACGTGATCGCCGCCAAGGCGGTGGCCTTCAAGGAGGCGGCCTCCCCGGCCTTCCGCGACTACCAGGAGCAGGTCATCGCCAACGCGCGCGTCATGTCGCGCGTGCTGGGCGAGGAGCGGGGCCTGCGCATCGTCTCCGGCCGCACCGAGAGCCACGTGTTCCTGGTGGACCTGCGGGCGAAGAAGATCACCGGCAAGGAGGCCGAAGCGGTGCTGGGCCGCGCCCACATCACGGTGAACAAGAACGCGATCCCCAAGGATCCGGAAAAGCCCTTCGTGACCTCGGGCATCCGCATCGGCTCGCCGGCCATGACCACCCGCGGTTTCACCGAGATCGAGGCCGAGCAGATCGCCCACCTCATCGCGGACGTGCTCGACGCACCCCATGACGAGGCGGTGATCGAGCGCGTGCGCGGCAAGGTGGCCGATCTCTGCGCGCGCTTCCCGGTGTACGGGCAGTAAGCGCCACGCGGCGGAGTCCGGCCCGCGCCGGCTCCGCCTTATCCCGCCATGAAATGCCCCTTCTGCGGCGACCCCAACACCCAGGTCACCGACACCCGCGAGAACGAGGACGGCGACGTTGTGCGTCGCCGCCGCCGTTGCGTGAACTGCGACAAGCGCTTCACCACCTATGAGCGCATCGACCTCAAGATGCCTCACATCATCAAGCGCAACGGCCTGCGCACGGAATATGCCCACGACAAGCTCGCAGGCAGCATGAAGCTGGCGCTACGCAAGCGGCCGGTGACGCTCGAGGCACTGGAAGCGGCCATCGACCGCATCGAGGCGCGGCTGCTGGCGATGGGCGAGCAGGAGGTGCCGAGCGAGAAGCTGGGAGAGCTCGTCATGCGCGAGCTCAAGAAGCTCGACAAGGTCGCCTACATCCGCTTCGCCTCCGTGTATCGCAACTTCGCCGACGTGGACGAGTTCGCCGACGTCATCCGCGAAGTCAAGGCACGCCCGCGGCGCGCCCGCAAGGACGAGGGCCCCGCCTCGCCTTCCGAGAATGACCTTTTCGGCAGCTGACCACGCCGCCATGGCGCAGGCACTGCGCCTCGCCGAGCGCGGCCTCGAGACCACCACGCCGAACCCGAGGGTCGGCTGCGTGCTCGTCGCCGACGGGCGCGTCGTGGGCGAGGGCTGGCACCGGCGCGCCGGCGAGCCGCACGCCGAAGTACTTGCGCTGGCGCAGGCCGGCAGCGCCGCGCGCGGCGCCACCGCCTACGTCACCCTCGAGCCCTGCGCCCACCACGGCCGCACCGGGCCATGCGCCGACGCCCTGGTGGCCGCCGGTGTGGTCCGCGTGGTGGCGGCCATGACCGATCCCAACCCCCTCGTTTCCGGCGCCGGCATCGCCCGGCTGCGCGCAGCCGGCATCGTCACCGAGACGGGACTGCTCGCCGAGGCGGCCCACGAGCTCAATATCGGCTTCGTGTCGCGCATGACCCGCGGCCGCCCCTGGGTGCGGCTGAAGGCGGCGTCGTCGCTGGACGGCAAGACCGCGCTCAACAACGGCGTGAGCCAATGGATCACCGGCGAAGCCGCACGGCGCGACGGACACCGCTGGCGGGCGCGTGCCTGCGCGATCCTCACCGGCATCGGCACGGTGCGCGCGGACGATCCGCAGCTCACAGTGCGCGCCGTGCCCTGCGAACGCCAGCCGCTGCGCGTGCTGGTCGATGCTCGCCTCGAAGTGGAAGCGTCGGCGAAGATCCTCGAGGGCGGCAACTGCCTCGTCGCGGCCGCCGTGTTCGATACCGAGAAGATCGGCGCACTCAAAGCGCTCGGCGCGGAGGTGCTGGTGCTGCCCAATGCCGGCGGCAAGGTCGATCTGCCGCGCCTGATGAGCGAGCTGGCGGCGCGCGGCGTCAACGAGGTGCACGCCGAGGCGGGTTTCAAGCTGAACGGCTCGCTGCTGCGCGAGGGTTGCGTGGACGAGCTGCTGCTCTACGTCGCGCCGCTCCTCGTCGGCGAGGCAGCGCAGGGGCTCTTCAACCTTCCGGAACTGCAGCAGTTGCAGGGTGCGACCCGCCTGACCCTGCGCGAAGTGCGCCAGATCGGGCAGGACCTGCGGATCCTCGCCCGCCCCGTCGCTGCGGCCGGCTAGGCGCCGTTATTCTCCGCGCCCGCCGCACACCGGGCAGGCGGGATCGCGGGACAGCGCGACGCTGCGCCACTCCATGGCCAGCCCGTCGAGCAGCAGCAGGCGCCCGTCGAGGGAGACGCCGCAACCGACCAGGAGCTTCAGCGCCTCGGCCGCCTGAGTGGCGCCGATGATCCCGGTGAGGGGCGCGAAGACGCCCATCACCGCGCAACGAACCTCCTCGATGTCCTCGCCCTCGGGAAACAGGCAGTGATAGCAAGGGCTGTCGGCCTGGCGCAGATCGAAGACCGACACCTGCCCGTCGAAGCGGATCGCCGCGCCCGATACCAGCGGCTTGCCGAAGCGCACGCAGGCGCGGTTGACCGCGTGGCGGGTGGCGAAATTGTCCGAGCAGTCGAGCACCACGTCGGCCGCCGCGACCTGCTCCTCGAGCGCCGCGCCCTCGAGGCGCAGCGCGAGCGCCTCGACGCGCGCCTCGGGATTGAGGCGCAGGAGCGTGTCGCGCCCCGACTCGACCTTGGGGCGCCCCACCCCGTCCGCGCTGTGCAGGATCTGGCGCTGCAGGTTGGTGAGATCCACGTTGTCGCCGTCGCAAAGGACCAGCGTCCCGACCCCCGCAGCGGCCAGGTACATCGCCGCGGGCGAACCGAGCCCGCCTGCGCCCACGACCAGCACCCGTGCACCGAGGATGGCCTCCTGGCCCTCGACGCCGATCTCGGGCAGCAGGATATGGCGGCTGTAGCGTAGAAGCTGGTCGTCGTTCATGGGACAGGACAGGGATGAAGAAAGCGGCGCGAAGCTGCACGCGCCGCTATTTGTACTCGCGGAATTCCGGCGGCGTGTCGTCGTGATCGCCGTGGGGATGCTGGTCGTAGACCTGGATGTAGACCTCGTTCGACTTCTTGATGAGCCGCTCGGGCGACTCGAGGTTGTGGCGCTGGGTTTCCTCGCAGAAATAGACCAGCGCCCGCACCAGCTTCATGTAGAGCGAGTTGTCGAGATGGAAGCCCGCGTCGCGCAAGGCGTCCTCGACCATCTCCTGGGAATAGTCGAGAACGTTGTAGAAGATGCTCAGGCTGCGGTCGCCCTCGCCCCGCTCGACGCGCAGCCCCTTGAGCATCCGCAGGGACTGGAGCGCCCGCTCGGCCTGACCGGGCGGAAGCTTGGTGAAGCGGATCTCCCGCTCCTTGCGCAGCCCCGCGCCGGCCACGGGGTGGTCGTGATTCCTGCCGGCGAGCTTGTAGGCCGTTTCCCGACGCATCACGCCCCCTATATGCCCCTTCTGATCTTATTGTTTTCTATTCTGGACGATCTGCAGTCCCTTGAGAAGGTTGACCGCCTGGACCAGCTGATAGTCGTCCTTGCCGCCCAGCTCGAAGCGCGGCGTCTCGGGGATCTCGTCGTCGCCCACCGGCAGGCTGCCGTCCGGCCTCGCCTCGCCCTCGAGGATCTTCTCCGGGTCGCGATCGTTGCCGAGATGGTGCGCCAGATCGGCTTCGCGCAGGCGGCGCACGGAGCCACCGTTCGCGCTCTCCTCCACGACGATGTCGGGCTCGATCCCCTTGGCCTGGATCGAGCGGCCGCTCGGCGTGTAGTAACGCGCGGTGGTGAGCTTGATGGCCGTGTTGTTGTTGAGCGGCATGATGGTCTGGACCGAGCCCTTGCCGAAGGTCTGCGTCCCCATCACCACCGCCCGTTTGTGGTCCTGGAGCGCGCCCGCCACGATTTCGGACGCCGAGGCCGAGCCGCCGTTGACCAGCACCACCATGGGCAGGTCGCGCACGGCGGCGGGCACGTCCTTCAGGAAGTCGTCACCGCGCCCGCGCAGATAGTCCTCGGGCGTGGCGCGATACTCGCGGCGCGCATCCTCGGTACGTCCGTCGGTCGACACGACCAGGGTTCCGGGCGGAAGGAAGGCCGCGGCCACGCCGACCGCGCCATGCAGCAGCCCGCCCGGGTCGTTGCGCAGGTCGAGCACGAGCCCCCGCAGCTCGCCTTCCTTGGTGAGCTTGCCTAGGTGTTCCACGAGCGAGGGGGCGGTGTTCTCCTGGAACTGGGCGACCCGCAGGTAGCCGTAGCCGGGCTCGTAGACCTTCGACTTCACGCTCTGCACCTTGATGATTTCGCGGGTGAGCGTGAGCACCAGCGGACGGCTCTCGCCCTTGCGCACCACGGTGAGGGTGATCTGGGTGTTGGGCTTGCCGCGCATACGCTTGACGGCGTCGTTCAGGTTCATGCCCTTCACCGGCGTCTCGTCGAGCTTCACGATGAGATCGCCCGCCTTGACGCCCGCACGGAAGGCCGGCGTGTCCTCGATCGGAGAAATCACCTTGACGAAGCCGTCCTCCATCCCGACCTCGATGCCGAGGCCGCCGAACTCGCCCTGAGTGCCGACCTGCAGCTCCCGGAAGGCCTCCGAGTCCAGATAGGCCGAATGCGGATCGAGCCCGCTCAGCATGCCGCTGATGGCGTGATTGATGAGCTTGGCGTCCTCGACCGGCTCGACGTAACCCTGCTTGACGGCATTGAACACGTCGGCGAACGCGCGCAGCTCCTCGACCGGCAACGGCGCCATCGCGTTCTTGTCGGCGCTGGCTGAAAAGTTGAGGCTGATCAGCACCCCGGCGAACACGCCGGTCATGATGAGACCGAGCTTCTGAAGCTTGTTACCCATGACTACTCCGTCGAGGAAGAAGCACCCGCGGGGACGCCCCCTGCCGGGTCAATTGAGACGCACCCACTGCAGCGGATCCAGCGGCTGACCCTGGTGCCGGATCTCGAAGTATAAACCCGATTCCGTAGCCGCCCCGCCCGCTCCGACGCTGGCAATCGCCTCTCCGCCGGAGATGGCGTCGCCTACCTCCTTGAGGAGGATGTCGTTGTTTCCGTAGATCGACAGATAGCTGTCGCCGTGGTCGACGATGATGAGGTTGCCGTATCCGCGCAGCCAGTCGGAAAAGACCACCTCGCCCGGCGCCACCGCCCGCACCTCGCTGCCGCTGCCGGCGCGGATGAAGACGCCCCGCCACGTCGTGCCCCCTTCGGCTCTTGGAGCACCGAAGCGGCCAACCAGTTCTCCGCGCACGGGGAAGCGCATCTTGCCGCGCAGTTGGGCGAAGGTGACCCCGGTCGGGGTCGGACCGGCGGCCTGCCGCACTTCGCCCACCACCGGCTCGGACCGTTCCCGTCCGGCGCGGCCGCTCGACGCCTGGCGTTGCGGCGCGGCAGCCGCCTGTGCCGCCGCGCGCGCTGCCGCGACGCGCGCGGCTTCGCGTTCGGCGGCGCGGCGGGCGAGCGCCTCGACCAAGCGTGCGAGGCGCTGCTCGTCGCCGCGCAGCGTCTGCACTTCCCGCTGCCGGGTGCGCAACTGCTCGCCCAGCGCGGCGAGCGCCTCCTTGCGCTTGGCATGAACGGCGGCGAGCTCGGCACGTACCGCCGTCTGCTCGGCCTCGAGCGCGACGAGCCGGTCGCGCCGTGCGGCGATGGACTGCGCGAGCTGCGCCTTCTCGCGCAGATCCGCACGCAGCGACTCGATCAGCGCGAGCCGCGCCCGCCCGAGGTGCTCCAGGTAGTAGGCGTCGCGGGCGAGCTGGTTGGGGTCGCGGGTGGCGAGCAGCGGTGCCACGCCGGCGGCGGAGCCATGCATGTAGTGGCGCCGCAGCCATTCGCCGAGCTCGGCCTGCCGCCCCGCGATACGCTCTTCCACCGCCTTGCGCTCGGCCTCGAGCAGCGCGAGCGAGCGCTCCGAGGCGCTGCGTTCGGCGGCGAGCCGGCGCAATCGCCGCTCCGCCTCCGAGACCGCACGTTCGGCATCCCGCACCTGATCGGCCGCCGCCGAGCGCGACTCCTCGGTGTCGGCGATCTCCTTCTGCAGATCGCGGATGCGGCGCTTGACCTCCTCCAGGTCGGAGCGGCGCTGCACCACCTCCCCCGTCTCGTTGGCGGCGGCGCCCGCCCCGGCCAGTGCGAGCACCGCGGCGACGAGCGCGCCGGCCAAGGGCCGGCGAATGGAATCGGCGCTCATCGCGGCTGCAATGCTCAGGCCTTGGCCTTGCCCTGGCTGGCCACCGCCGCCTGGGCGGCGCGGATCGTCTCCTCGTCGGCGAGGTAGTAGCTC
>DYFV01000134.1 GCA_020725025.1 Azoarcus sp. | reverse complement strand
GTTGTTCACCACCACCCCGATCAGCATGATCACGCCCAGCCATACCGGCATCGAGAGGGGGAGGCCGGAGGCGACGAGCCCCGCCACCACACCGATCAGCGCGAAAGGCACGCCCGCCATGATGATCGCAGGGTTGCGCAGCGACTCGTACTGCACCGCCATCACCACGAACACCAGGAACATCGCCAGCCCTGCCAGGGTCGCGACCTGGGTCTGGCCACGCTGCAGGCTCTCGAAGGCGCCGCCGTAATGCAGCGAGTAGCCTCGCGGCAGCTCGAGATCCGCGACGGCCGCACGCACGTCGCCCATTACCTGTCCGAGCGACCGGGTCCCGGTGAGCGCGGCGGCTACGTCAACGATGCGGCGCTGGCCGTGACGACGGATCTGCGACTGGGCGGCGATGACGTCCACCTGTGCCACGTCGCCCAGGTAGACCGCCGGCCGGTCGCCCTCCGCGGCGAAGAGCAGGGTGGACTCGAGGCGGCGGGACGCGGGCGCGTCGTGCTGCGGCAGACGGACCCGGATATCGTAGGCGCGATCCCCCTCGAAGTACTCGCTCACGATCAGCCCGTCGAGGGCCACCTGCATCGCCCGCCCCGCCTGCGCCACGTCGATGCCGAGCTCGGCTGCCCGTGTGCGATCGAGACGCACCGCGAATTCGAGGCGCGTCTCCTCGGCCGAATGCTCCACGCCGCGCAAGCCAGGCAGGGGGCGCAGCCGCGTCGCGACCGCGTCGCCGAGCTTCTCGAGCGTGTCCAGATCGGGACCGGTGATGCGCAGGTTGATGTCCTCGTCCGAACGCGCCACCCGCACCCCGCGCAGGCCTGCTGGGCGCGCCGTTACCCGCACGCCGACGAACTCCGCGTCGACCACCGCCCGCTGGAAATCGCTCACCCACTCATCGACCCCTCGGGCACGCTCGCCGACCGGCAGCAGCTGGACGGAGATCGAGCTGCGGTTGGGTTGCTCGCGCTGGGAGCGGCCGAAGATCAGGCCGCCGGCCACGACCGAGACCCCTTCGACCTCGCCCTGCTCCCGGATCAGCGCCTCCACCCGGTGCACGATGCGGTCCATCTCGTCGATGGAGGTCCCGGGGTCGGTGAGGATTCGCACCTGCACGCGGCCGTCGTCCATGGGCGGAAGGAAGGCTTGGCGGGCACTCAGCCCGTGGAACAGGTAGCCGGCCACCACCAGCAGGGCGAGCGCCAGGGCGACCACCGCCCACGGTGCCCGCAGCGCGCGCTCCAGGACCGGCACGTAGGCTTTCTGCAGGCGTACGACCAACCCGTCCACATGGCGGGCGAGCCGCGCCGGCCGGGTCTGGCGGCTGCGCGCCGCGAGCGCCGGCACCAGGGTCACCGCCACCACGAGGGAGGCCGCGATGGCGGCCGAGATGGTGAAGATCAGCTCGCGGAAGAGCAGCCCGACGAGGCCGCTGACGAAGAGGAAGGGCAGCACCGCAGCCAGGTTGGTCGTGGTGGCCGCAATGATCGGGCTCGTCACCTCCGCCGCCGCGTGCGCGGAGGCCTGCATGCCGTGCTCGCCCTCGTGACGATGGCGCTCGATGTTCTCCAGCATCACGATGGTGTTGTCCACCAGCATCCCCACCCCGAGGGCGAGGCCGCCCAGGGTCATGAGGTTCAGCGACAAACCGCCCAGCGCCATGATGCCGAAGGTCACCAGGATCGAGATCGGAATCGCGCTGCCGATGATGAGGGTGCCGCGGACGTTGCCGAGGAAGAGATACACCACCACCATGGCGAAGGCGGCGCCGGCGAGCGCCGCGCCGGTGGCGTTGTCCAGCGCCTGGCGCACGTATATGGCCTGATCGGAGATCACGTCGACCCGGACGTCCTCGGGCAGCGTCCGCGCGGCGTACAGCTCGGCAAGCCGCGCGTTGGTGGCATCGGCCACCTCCACCGTGTTGGCGGTCGGCTGCTTCTGGACCGACACCCGCACCCCCGGCGTGCCGTTGTAGCGCACCCGCACGCGTTCGTCCTGCTGCGCGTCGACGACCTCGGCCACTTCCGCGAGCGCCACCGAGCCGCCACCCGGCAAGCCCAAGGGCAGCGCACCGATGGCCTCGATGCTGGCGAAGCGGCCTGACGTCCGGCTGGTGAACTCTTGCTCGCCCATCTTGAGGCGCCCCGCCGGGCGGTCGATGTTGCCGCGCTCGATGGCCTCGATCACGTCGTCCACCGACAGTCCGCGCGCGGCGAGCCGCTTCTGGTCGGGGATCACGTGCACCTCGCGCACCAGCCCGCCGCCCACTTCCAGCGCCGCCACGCCCGGCACGTTCAGGAACTGCTTGGCGAAGACGTCGTCGGTCCAGGTTCGCAGCTCGGTGGGCCCGCGCAGCGGCGAGCTCACCACGAACTCCATCACCGGGATCTGCGACGGGTCGCGCTTGAAGATGATCGGCGGGTCGATGGTCGCGGGCAGGAACCGCCGCGCCCGATCGAGCCGCGTCGCCGCATCGCGCAGGGCGATGTCCATGTCCTTGCCGTAGTCGAAGAAGAGCTCCACCCCCGATACCCCTTCCCGGGTGGTGGACTCGATCCCGATGGCGTCCTCGGTGATCGCCAGCTGCTCCTCGAGCTGGCGCGTCACCTGGTCCTCCATGATGTTGGCGGGTACCGCCGGGTCGACCACGCGGATGCCGATCTCGGGGTAGATGAGCTGCGGCAGGAGGTCGACCGCCAGCCGGCTCAAGGCGAACACGCCGAGCACCATGGCGGTGAGGGTAAGCATCAGGGTGCCCACCGGGTGATGGATGCACCATACGGCAACGCCGCCTCGGCGCATCGTCACACCCCCGGCGCCTCGACCGGCCGCACCTGCTTGCCGGGCGCGAGTCCGATGAAGCCCTTGGTGACGACCTGGGAGCCGGGAGAAAGTCCGGAGAGGACCTCCACCCGGTCGGCCAGCCGCATGCCGCTCGTCACCTCGACCCGGCGCACCTTGCCGTCCTCCTCATAGACGTAGACGAACTCGCCCACCGCATCGCGCTTGAGCGCGGAGAGCGGAAGGAGAATGTGCTCCCGCGTGCCGGTGGCGAGCTCCACGCGGCAGAACTGCCCGGGCCGCGCGCCGGCGGGCACCGGATCGAGCGCCACCTCCACGCGCCCGGTCCTAGTGGCAGGATCGACGGCCGGGTGGATGCGCAGGATCCGGCCCGGGTGCACCGTGTCGCCGAGGGCGTCGATGCGCACCGCGGCGACGTCGCCCACCTCGAGGCGAGGCAAGATCAGCTCGGAGACGTCCACGTCGGTCACCAGGGTCGACGGATCGAGCAGGGTGAGGAGGTGGGTATGGCGCGGCGTGACGCTGCCCGGCTCCGCGAGCCGCCGCGACACCACGCCTGCGAACGGTGCCTCCAGCGTGAGGTTCTCCAGCCGCTCACGCAGCAGGCGCACTTCGGCACGGGCGATCTCCGCGGCGGTATCCGCCCGCGACAGCGCCTCCTCGCCGACGAAGCCGCGCGCGTTCAGACGGCGCGCGCGCTCGTGGTCCAGCTCCGCCTGGCGCAGCGTCGCCTCGGCCTTGTCGAGCTCGGCGCGCAGCAGGCTGTCGTCGTAGCGCACCAGCACCTCGCCCGCCTTCACCCGATCGGCCTCGCGTACCGTGACGGCGACGATCTCGCCCTCTTCCTGATTGACGATCTTCACCTCGCGCAGGGCACGCAGGCTGCCCGAACGGTCGGACGACCAGGAGAGCCGGCCGGGCTCGGCCTTCGCGAGCTCGACGAGATGGACGCGCGGGGGCGGCGACGCCGGCGCGCCCGCGGGGTCGGCGCCGCAGGCAGTCAGGAGGAGCAGGATCGCTCCAAGGATCGGAAGACTGTTCATTCTCGAGCGAAACCCCAGCTGCAGAAACGGCGAAGCCGGGCACCATCCGAGTGCGCCGGTCGCCACGTGCTGCGCATTATCGCTTGGGCGAGACTCCGCGGGCCGAAGTTCCGACACGCATCCCGCTCACCGAATGAACGCCCGGCTTACCTCCCTGAACACCTCCGTCCCGGCCCTTTCCAGCCACTCGAAGGCCACCATCTCCCGCGACACGATCTCGATCCCGTGCGCGCGCATGCGGGCGAAGGCGAGATCGCGGTTGGCCGGGTCGCGCGAGCCGGCGGCGTCGGCCACCACGAAGACTTCCTTCCCCGCCCAGCGCAGCGCAAGCGCCGTCTGTTGCACACAGACGTGCGCTTCCATCCCGCAGATCACCACCTGGCGGCGGCTATCCACGGCCGTGCCGGCGAGCGCTCCATCGGTCTGCGCGGAGAAGCAGACCTTCACCACGTACTGTGCGTCGGCCGTGGCGGTGCGCACCGACTCCAGGGTGGGCCCGATCTTGTCGGGGAGTTGCTCGGTCACCACCACCGGCACCTCGAGCCGCGCGGCCAGGCGCGCAAGCCAGGCGCAGTTGTCGGTGACGCGCTGTCCGTCGTGGATGGCAGGCGCGAGGCGCTCCTGCACGTCCACCACCAGCAACGCCGATTTATCGCGATTCATCAGCATCGGGCCCCTCCTTCGCTCTCACTCGCGCAGCTCGGTCCGGTCGCGGAACTGCTCCAGCGCCTCGGGGTTGGCGAGCGCCTCGACGTTCTTCACCGGGCGGCCGTGCACCACGTTCCTCACCGCCAGTTCCACGATCTTGCCACTCTTGGTGCGCGGGATGTCGGCCACCTGAAGGATCTTGGCGGGCACGTGGCGCGGAGTGGTGTTGTCGCGGATCGTCTTCTTGATCCTGGCGGCGAGCGCGTCGTCGAGCACGAGGCCCTCGCGCAGGCGCACGAAGAGCACCACGCGCACGTCGCCCTCCCAGTCCTGGGCGATCACGAGCGACTCGACCACTTCCTCGAGCTTCTCCACCTGGCGGTAGATCTCGGCGGTGCCTATCCTCACCCCGCCGGGGTTCAGGGTAGCGTCCGAGCGGCCGTGGATCACCAATCCGCCGTGGGTGGTGACCTCGCAGAAGTCGCCGTGGCACCACACGCCCGGGAAGCGCTCGAAGTAGGCGGCACGGTACTTCTCGCCGTCCGGATCGTTCCAGAAGCCGATGGGCATCACCGGGAAGGGCCGGGTGCACACCAGCTCGCCCTTCTCGCCCTCGATCGGGCGGCCATCGTCGTCCCACACCTCCACGGCCATCCCGAGCCCCTTCGCCTGGATCTCGCCGCGCCACACGGGCAGGGTCGGGCAGCCGAGCACGAAGCACGACAGGATGTCGGTGCCGCCCGAGATCGACGAGAGCTGCACATCGGCCTTGATGTCGCGGTAGACGTAGTCGAAGCCCTCGGGCACGAGGGGGCTGCCGGTGGAGAGGAGCGCGCGCACGGTTTCGAGCTTGTGCGTCTCGCGCGGCTTCAGGCCGAACTTCGCGGCCGCGTCGATGAACTTCGCCGAGGTGCCGAAGTGGGTCATGCCTTCGGCGTCGGCGTAGTCGAAGAGGATCGTGTTGTCGCAGGCGAAGGGCGAGCCGTCGTAGAGGAGCAGCGTCGCCCCGGCCGCGAGACCGGACACCAGCCAGTTCCACATCATCCAGCCGCAGGTGGTGAAGTAGAAGAGCCGGTCGCCCGGCTTCACGTCGGTGTGGAGCTGGTGCTCCTTGAGATGCTGCAGCAGCGCCCCGCCCGCGCAGTGGACGATGCACTTGGGCACGCCGGTGGTGCCCGAGGAGTACATGATGTAGAGCGGATGATCGAAAGGCAGCTGCGCGAAGACGATCTCCGTTTCCGCGTGGTGCGGCGCCACGAAGTCGGCCAGCATCCGGGCGTGCGCGATCGGGGCGAGGTCGTGCTCGGCGTGCACGTAGGGCACCACCACCACCCGCCGCACCGAGGGCAGCGCGCGCACGATCTCCGCGAGCTTGCCCATGCAGTCGATCACCTTGCCGTTGTAGTGGTAGCCGTCCACCGCCACCAGCACCTTGGGCTCGGTCTGGCCGAAGCGGTCCACCACCCCCTGCACCCCGAAGTCCGGCGAGGCCGAGGTGAAGATCGCGCCGATGCTCGCCGCGGCCAGCATGGCGACGACCGTCTCGGGCATGTTGGGCATATAGGCCGCCACCCGGTCGCCCGGCCCGACGCCCTGCTCCCGCAAGGCGGCGGCGAAGCGCGCCACCGCGCGGTAGAGCTCGCCGTGGGTAAGGCGGTTCTTCACCTCGTCCTCGCCCCAGAACACCAGCGCGTCGCGCTCGTCGCGGCTTCTCAGCAGGTTCTGGGCGAAGTTGAGCCGCGCCTCCGGGAACCACTTCGCCCCCGGCATGCGGTCGCCGTCGACCAGCACCCGCTCGCCGCGCTCGCCGACTACGCCGCCGAACTCCCAGACGCTGGTCCAGAACTGCTCGGGGCTGCCGACCGACCAGGCGTGCAGCGCCGCGTAGTCGGGCAGACGCAGGTCCCAGCGCGCCTCCGCGGCGCGGGCGAAGGCGGTGATGTTCGCCGAGGCGACTCGCTCGGCGGACGGTGTCCACATGGGTTGTTCGGGAGCTGCCATCTTCCTCGTCTCCTACGTGTTTGAGTGTTATGACTATTCTTGTTCGACAAGCGCACGCAGCGCGTCCGGGATGGGGACGGACTTCCCGGTCCGGGTGTCCATCCACACGACCTTGGCCGCCCCCTCGGCGTAGAGCCGGTCGTCGCCTTCCACGAACAGCTCGTACCAGGTCATCACGCTGCTGCGCCCGGGCTGGCCGGCGTAGAGCTTCACCACCACGGTTGCAGGGTAGTTCACCGGCATGAGGAAGGTGCAGCTGGCGTTGATGATCACCGCGCCTTCGGGAACGTCGGGTCCCACCCGGAAATCCATCTGCTCCAGCCACTCGACCCGCGCCTGCTCGAAGTAGCGGAAATACACCGTATTATTCACATGCCCGTAGAAATCCATGTCCCCCCACCGCACCGGAATGCGCGTGGTGAGGAGCAGCTTGCGTCGTTCTTCCATGGAGGTCTCGCTCCTGTTGGTTGCGTTCGCGGGGTAATGTAACATACGGCCCCGTATGTTATGTCCAACCGGGCTCGCGCGGCCATGCACGTACGCCGCCGCCCGGACAACAACGAGCACTGCACGAAGGAGAACGGGATGGAACGCGAATCGATGGAGTTTGATGTCCTGATCGTGGGCGGCGGCCCGGCGGGGCTGGCTGCCGCGATCCGCCTGAAGC
>DYFV01000133.1 GCA_020725025.1 Azoarcus sp. | reverse complement strand
GGAATCAACCGAATACCTGATCAACCCTTTTGCACAACTTGACGCACACAACTCTTCGGAGAAAGGAATTCCGTGAACATGCCCACGGGATTCCCCGACCAGGGGCGGGCCGGGTTTGCACTTTCGCCAGTTGTGGCGCATAGTGTCGGCCAGCGATTTTCAAGCAGTGTCCTGGTTGTCCGGTTCGATGCGCGGCACGCGCCGCGTAGTCCTTCCTTCATCACCCGCCGTCTTGATCTTCGCCCCAAGCAGGGGCTGCCCCCTCCTTTTTTTACTTTTTGTTTAGGATGCGCAAGACATGGCAACCGGCACCGTGAAGTGGTTCAACGATTCCAAGGGCTTCGGCTTCATCACCCCCGAGCAGGGCGGTGAAGATCTCTTCGCCCATTTCTCCGCGATTCAGGGCAAGGGCTTCAAGACCCTGAGCGAAGGCCAGCGCGTCGAGTTCGACATCACCCGCGGCCCCAAGGGGCAGCAGGCTTCGAACATCCGCCCGCTGTAAGCGACACCCCCGTCAGGCACGCTCGGCGTGCCTGTCTCCGGGAAGGAAAACGCCGGCGCGTGCCGGCGTTTTCCTTCCCGGGCCCCATGATTGCTACGAACACGCGTCGTGTTTCGTTGCGGCATGGAGGCCCACGATGCAAGCCAGTCAGCAATCCGCCCTGCAGGGCAAGCACGTCGCCGTCCTGATGACGGACGGCGTCGAGCAGGTCGAATACACCGCGCCACGCGGTTTCCTGGAGCAGCATGGCGTGAAGGTCACGCTGGTCTCCCCCAAGCCCCGGGGTGAGCAGGTCCAGGGCTTCAATCACCTCTCTCCGGCAGACCGATTCCCCGTCGAACTCGACGTGCGCGACGCGCGTCCCGCGGAGTTCGACGCGCTGGTGCTGCCCGGCGGCGTCGCCAACCCCGACCAGCTGCGGCTCTCCACCGAGTCGATCACCTTCATCCGCGAGTTCGCCCGCGAGAACAAGCCGATCGCGGCGATCTGCCACGGTCCGTGGACGCTCATCGACGCGGGCGTGGTGAAGGGCAAGCGGATGACGAGCTGGCCCAGCCTGCGCGAGGACCTGCGCAACGCCGGCGCGGAGTGGACCGACGAGCCGGTGGTGGTCGACGGCAAGCTCGTCACCAGCCGCAAGCCGGACGACATTCCGGCCTTCGACGAGGCGCTGCTGCGCGAGCTCGGGCAGACCACGGCCGCCGGCCGCGCCGCCTAGCGCGATACTGTCGCGCTTCAGCTGGTCGTGATGACCCGCACGTCGCCCCGGCGCGAGAGCACGTGCACCGCGACTTCCGCGCCGGCCCGGTGCAGCAGCACGTCCAGTTCCCCACTGCCCACGGCGAGGCCGCGCAGCACGGTCCTGTCCAGAAAAGCGGGCAGCGCCGGGCGGGTGAAGGTCACGGTGCAGGTCGCTGGATCGAAGCCCAGCCCCAGGCAGCTCTGCAACAGATAGAGCGGCGCAACGGCTGCCCACGCCTGGGGCGCGCACGCCACCGGGTAGAAGGTGGGCCCCTGGCTGCGCTGGCGGACGAAGCCGCAGAACAGCTCCGGCAGGCGCCGCAGGTCGATGTACATCGAGGCGTCGAACAGTCCTTCGAACACGCGCGCGGCCTCCCGGGTGAAACCGTAGCGGGCGAAGCCGGCGGCGATGAGCGCGTTGTCGTGGGGCCAGACCGAGCCGTTGTGGTAGCTCACAGGGTTGTAGCGTGCCTCGGACGCAGCGATCGTGCGCACTCCCCAGCCCGAGAAGGAGGCACTGCCCATCAGGTTCGCCACCACCGCGGGGGCGCGCTCGGGCAGCGCGATCCCGGTGAAGAGCGCGTGTCCCGCGTTCGAGGAATTCACCCGGCAGGGTCGCTTGTCGCCGTCGAGCGCCAGGACGTAGGTGCCCAGCGCCTCGTCCCAGAAGGCGGCATCGAAGGCGCGGCGCAGGGCTTCGGCCTCCCCGTCGAGCGCATCCGCCCGCTCGGCGCGGCCGAGGCGGCGGGCGATGGCGGCGGCGGCACGCTTGGCGCCGTAGACGTAGGCCTGGACTTCCACGAGCGCGATCGGCCCGCGCGCGAGGGCGCCGTCCTCGTGAAAGATCGAATCGTGGCTGTCCTTCCAGCCCTGGTTGATCAGCCCCTCGGGCCGGCGGCGGCCGTACTCCACGAAACCGTCGTCGTCCCTGTCGCCGTAGTCGTCGATCCAGCCAAGCGCCCGCTCGATGTTGGGCCACAGACCGGCGAGCAGCGCCTCGTCGCCGGTGCGCTCCAGGTAGGCGCCGGCGAGCATCACGAAGAGGGGCGTCGAGTCGATGCTGCCGTAGTAGCGGCGGAACGGAACCTCGCCGAGCATCGCCATCTCGCCGTAGCGCAGCTCGTGCAGGATCTTGCCCGGCTCGCCGTCGGCCGCGTCGTCCTCGGTCTCGGCCTGGTTGGCGGCGAGATGGCCGAGCACGCCCAGGGAGACCGCCGGATCCATCCACAGCGTCTGCATCGCGGTGATGATGCCGTCGCGGCCGAACACGGTGGAGAACCAGGGGATCCCGGCGTAGGGATACGGCCCCTCGGGCACCTCGGTGATCAGCATGTAGAGGTCCGAGACCGCGCGGCGCACGGATTCGTTGAAGAGCTGGTTGGAGGTGTCGATGGCGGTGGCGCGGGACGATGCGTTGCGCAGCGCCCGGCGCGCATCGCGCAGGGCGACGAAGAACTGCTCGCAGGGCGTGCGCCGGTCCGGCTCGGGCTCGCAGCGGATCTCGACGAACACGGTGGCCTGCCCCTGGGGGGCCAGATCCAGGTCGAAGACGGCGCAGCCCTCCTCCAGCCGGGTGGGCGTCGGCTCGAAGCGCAGCTGCGTCTCCCGGCGGCGACCGTCCAGGCCCGAGTAAGCGAGCGTGACCGTGTCCTGACCGACCTCGGCCGGATGCAGCGTGCCGCGGTTCTCGCGGCGCGAGCCCCGCACCTCGAAGAGATCGGCGAAATCGGCCGCGAAGTCCACCGTGAGACGGATGCCGCAGCGCCGGCGATCGAAGTTGCGGATCGTGAGCCGCTCGAAACACGAGGCGTTCCACAGGAACTTCGAACGCCGGATGTGGATGAGGTCGTGGCCGATGAGCGGCCGCTCGTCCTCGTAGAGGTCGGGGTTGGTCAGGTCGCAGGTGAGCGTGGCGTTGTCGTCGCGCAGCATGGAGCTGAGCAGCATCGGCCGCGCGTCGCAGATGGCCAGGTGCAGGTGGGAGAGGTGGCGCGTGTCGCGGTGAAACAGCCCCTCCGGACTGCCGGGACCGGACACCACGTCCCCGTTGTGGTCGAACACCGCGAAGGTGTCGCCGTGCTTGAGCGTTCGCGGCCGCCGCTCCTGAAGCGATGCGGCCGCGGGAATGTAGAACTGGGTCGGGGGCGCGCTACTGCGCGTCTTCGGCGCCACCCTTTCCTCGGCTGGCTCACTCATCGGGTCCTCCGGCAGGTCAATGGGCTAAGCCGGCGTTTCACACGCGGGCAGCATGTCGTCCGGGGCATGGGGCACCCGCTGCGCCGAGGCCGCCAGCCGGCGATAGACGGCCTCGTAGTCTTCGGTCATGCGCTCTACGGTGAAGCGGCGCTCGAAGCAGCCGCGTGTGGCGGCCCGGCTCAGGCGGTCGAGCCGCGCCAGGGCCCGGACCGCTGCGTCCGCGTCCTCGACGATGAAGCCCGACACGCCGTCCTCGATCAACTCCGGCACCGCGCCCCGGCGGAAGGCGATGACCGGCGTGCCGCAGGCCATCGCCTCGATGACCACCAGGCCGAACGGCTCGGGCCAGTCGATCGGAAACAGCAGCGCGAGCGCGTCGCCCAGGAAGCGGGCTTTCTCGTGCTCGCCGATCTCGCCGATGTACTCGACGCCGGGGTGGGTCGCCACCAGGGGGCTGACGATCGCCTCCCAGTAGTCCCAATCGGCCTTGTCGACCTTCGCCGCGATCTTGAGCGGCAAACCGACGCGGGCGGCGATCTCGATCGCACGGTCCGGGCCCTTCTCGGGGGCGATGCGGCCGAGAAAGGCGAGATAGCCGCCCTTCGCTTCCGGGCTGAAGGCGAGCAGATCGCGCGGCAGGCCGTGGTGGACCGTGCCCACCCAGTTCGCCGGCGGCATCGGCAGGCGCTGCGCGTCCGAGATGGAGACCAGGGGGATGTCCGGGAAGACGCGGTACAGCGGCACCAGGTCGGGCATGTCCAGGCGCCCGTGCAGGGTGGTCACGGTGCGCTCGAGATAAGGGCGGACCAGGGGAAAATGCAGGTAGTCGATGTGGAAATGCAGGACGTCGAAGGCGTCGGCGCGCGCACGCACCGCCTCCATCTGGAGGACCTGGTAGGGCGTCGTGTCGCGGACAGTGGGGTCGAGCCGCAAGGCGGTCTCGCAACAGGGCACCAGCTCGGCATTCGTCAGCGAGTCGCCGCTCGCGAACAAGGTGACTTCATGACCCCGGCGGACGAGTTCGTCGGAGAGAAAGGAGACGATCCTTTCCGTCCCCCCGTACAGCTTGGGGGGAACCCGCTCGGACAGTGGCGCGATCTGGGCAATCTTCATGGGCGTGGCTTCCGGCCGACGGCGAAGCATTCGCTGTACCCGATCGCCGGACCGCTGCCGCGGCGCCCGGTTCACGCTTCACGCAAGGCCCGTGCCGCGCGCCCGAGCGAAAGCGGCCGGTTCCTGCGGCCGCCTGCCGTGAAATCGACACCTGTCCCGTGTAACGGTTACAGCGTGGCCGGGATTCCGGCAGGAGACGAGCGCCCGGAAACCTTCGTCGGCCGCGGCGCGGCCGCCACCCCCGTCTAAGATCAGAAAGGCAGCCGCTCGCGCGGCTCGACTCGCGGCGCCACCCTCGCGCGCCCCAGACGGGAGACCAAGAATGGCAAAAGTACTCGTCCTCTACTACAGCATGTACGGACACATCGAGACCATGGCGAACGCGGTGGCCGAAGGCGCGCGCCGCGTGCCCGGCACGGCGGTGACCGTGAAGCGCGTCCCGGAGCTGATGCCCGAGGAGGTCGCGCGCAAGGCGGGAGCCAAGCTCGACCAGCCCGCCCCGATCGCCACGGTCGACGAGCTGCCCGATTACGACGCGATCGTCTTCGGCACCCCTACCCGCTTCGGGAACATGTGCGCGCAGATGCGCAACTTCCTCGACCAGACCGGCAAGCACTGGGTGAGCGGAGCACTGATCGGCAAGGCGGCGAGCGTGTTCACCTCCACCGGCACTCAGCACGGCGGGCAGGAGACGACGATCACCACCTTCCATACCACCCTGCTCCACCTGGGCATGGTGATCGTCGGCGTGCCCTACTCCTGCCAGGAGCTCACGAACATGGACGAGATCACCGGCGGCTCGCCCTACGGTGCGGGCACCCTGGCCGGATCGGACGGCAAGCGCCAGCCCACCGGGAACGAGCTCGCCATCGCCCGCTTCCAGGGCGAGCACGTGGCGAAGATCGCCGCGAAGCTCTGCGCCTGACGCCGGACCGATCGCTGCGATTCGTCCTGCCGGTCAGCGCGCTTCGCGCACCAGCCGCACGTGCACGTACTCGTTCCGGCTCCCGGCGCCCACCGCGCCGTTGGCGAAGGAGGCGCCGAGCGCGGCGTGGGAGTACACCGGGTGCGGCGTGCCCGACCAGTAGTTGCCGACGGGCGTGCCCGGGAAGACCGCCTCCAGGATGGTGGGACGCCGGTAGTCGCCCTCGCAGGCCCCTCCGGTGCCGTCGCCCTCGAAGGCGAAGCGGCGTCCGCTGCTGCAGTAGACCAGCGTGTGCAGTTCCTCCAGGGTGGGCATGCGCCAGCCGCGCTGCCCCGCCCACTCGTAGCCGCCGGCCCGCTCCATCGCCTGGTTCCAGCTCAGCTTCTCGGCCTCGCCGGTGCACGCCCCGTCCGTCCAGGTCTGCCCGACGCTGCACCGCATCCATATGAGACCGGTACGCGTGTCGGTCACCACGGCGCCGTCGGCCTCGAAGGCGGCGACCAGCGCCTGCTCGCGGGCCTCGAGCCGCTCCCGCTCCGCCCCGCGCGCCTCCTCGCCCGCCGGGGTGAGGCGGCGCTCGAGCTTCATCACCAGCACCGGCAGGGGTTCGTCGCCCACCACCTGCTCGTGCCTCCCGACCCATTCCGAGTACTCGTCGGCCGGCTTGCGCGCTTCCACCACGTGGCGGCCGGGTGCGAGCTTCACGTCGAGCGTCTGGCCGGGTTCGGCGGGAGTGCGTCCGTAGTGCTGGCCGTCCACGTGCAACTCGGCGGCACCGGGCTCGGTGGCGATCTGGAGGACGCCCGGCTCGGAGGCGACCCGGGAAGCGTCCTGGCCGCAGGCGGCGAGCAGGACGGATGCGGCGATCAGGGCTGCGGAGCGAAGCGGAAAGCGGGCGAAGGGCATGACGGACTCGACAGAAATCTGGAGCCCGCATTGTCCCGGCTTTTCGGCCGGGATCAAGCCGTACGTGTGCTCGCCGGCTCCTCGAGCAGCGCCATCGCCCGCTGGATCACGTTCGCGTCGGTGGGACGCACGACCCGCGCGACCTCGTGTCCGTCGCGCAGGAACACCAGCGTCGGCCACAGCTTCACGCCGAAGGAGCGCCCCAGGCGGCGTCCGCTGCCGTCCTCGATCTTGATGTGGCGCACCTCGGGGTGGCGGTCGAAGGCGAGCGCGATCAGCGGCTGGGCGCGGCCGCAGTGGCCGCACCAGGGGGCGCCGAACTCGATCATCGTGGGCTCCTGCAGCCCGTCGATCTCCGCGCGGGTGGGTTCGCGTTCCGCATAGTCGCGGTTCATCGTCATGCCGTTCTTCCTCGATCCATCGTCGAAATGTGCATCTGCGGGATGCGGTCGTCGTAGAAGGCGAGGCGCTCCGCGAGTCCGCGGTGCTCGTCGTAGGGATCCTCGTAGGTCCACACCGCATCGGGGAAGGTCCGGTCGCCCACTTTCAGGTTGAAGTAGTGGGCGGTCCCCTTGAACGGACACTCGGTGGTCGACTCGGAGCGCTCCAGCGCCGCCATGTTCACATCGGCGCGCGGAAAATAGTAGCGGTCCGGGTGCTTGTCCTCGACGACACGGATCACGTCCTCGGAGTCGGCAATCGGCGTGCCCAGGACTTCCACCCGCACCCGCTGCGCGAGCGGCTCTTCCTGAACCTTGTGATCGGGCCATTTCCGGTGGCCGGGCGAATGACTCATGCTGACCTCCTGGGTTGGATGAGGGCTCCCCGCCTGGGGGATTGAACACCGCCCGCGGGCGGCTACATTAAGAGCGACAGAGTTGTGTGCGTCAAGTTGTGCAAAAGGGTTGATCAGGTATTCGGTTGATTC
>DYFV01000002.1 GCA_020725025.1 Azoarcus sp. | reverse complement strand
ATACGCTGGGGCTCGCGGAGCGGGTACGCGCTGAAGACAACACGGATTCAGGTTAACGCCATGGTCGCCGCGCTGCTGCGGGTGATGGGCGTCGATCAGGTCGCCCAGGTCACCCTGCACCGCTAGACGGTGCGCGGCGCCTGCGCAAGGAAACCCGAATGGAACAATATCACGGTACTACCATCCTCTCCGTGCGCCGCGGACGCCGCGTCGCGCTCGGCGGAGACGGCCAGGTCACTCTCGGAAACGTGGTGATCAAGGCGAGCGCACGCAAGGTGCGCAGGATTTATCAGGACAAGATCCTCACCGGCTTCGCCGGCGGGACCGCGGACGCCTTCACGCTCGTCGAGCGCTTCGAGGCCAAGCTGGAGAAGCACCAGGGAAATCTGCTGCGCAGCGCGGTCGAGCTCGCCAAGGACTGGCGAACCGATCGCGTCCTGCGCCGGCTCGAGGCGATGCTCGCGGTGGCCGACTGCGACAACTCCCTCGTCATCACCGGCAACGGCGACGTGCTCGAGCCCGAGCAGGGCATCGTCGCCATCGGCAGCGGCGGCGCGTACGCCCAGGCGGCGGCGCGGGCGCTGCTCGAAAACACCGATCTGCCGCCCGAGGAGATCGTCAAGCGCGCGCTCTCCATCGCCGGCGACCTGTGCATCTACACCAACCAGTGTCACGTGATCGAGGTGCTCGAAGGATGAGCCAGATGACGCCTCCGGAGATCGTCTCCGAACTCGACAAGCATATCGTCGGCCAGGGCAAGGCCAAGCGCGCCGTGGCCATCGCGCTCCGCAACCGCTGGCGCCGCGCGCAGGTCGAGGAGCCGCTGCGAAGCGAGATCACCCCCAAGAACATCCTGATGATCGGGCCTACCGGCGTGGGCAAGACCGAGATCGCGCGCCGCCTCGCGCGGCTCGCCAACGCCCCCTTCATCAAGATCGAGGCGACCAAGTTCACCGAGGTCGGCTACGTGGGGCGCGACGTGGACACCATCATCCGCGACCTGGCCGAGATCGCCGTCAAGGACGGACGCGAGCGGGCGATGCGCACCGTGCGCGACCGCGCGCTGGACGCCGCCGAGGATCGTGTGCTCGACGTGCTGCTGCCCGCGGCGCGCCCGACGGGACTGGGGGACGAGGCGACGCAGGCCGATACCGCCACGCGTCAGAAATTCCGCAAGAAGCTGCGCGAGGGCGAGCTCGACGACAAGGAGATCGAGGTGGAGGTGGCGAGCCACGCCATGACCGCCGAGATCTTCGCGCCCCCCGGCATGGAAGAGCTCACCCAGCAGATCCAGGGCATGTTCCAGAACCTGGGCGGCGGCAAGAAGAAGCTGCGCAAGATGAAGATCAGCGAGGCGCTGAAGGCGCTCGCCGACGAGGAAGCCGCGCGGCTCATCAACGACGAGGAGGTCAAGGCGGAGGCGGTGCGCTCGGTCGAGCAGCACGGCATCGTCTTCCTCGACGAGATCGACAAGATCGCCGCGCGCTCGGACGTACACGGCGCCGACGTGTCGCGCCAGGGCGTGCAGCGCGACCTGCTGCCGCTCGTTGAAGGCACGACGATCTCCACCAAGTACGGGATGATCAAGACCGATCACATCCTGTTCATCGCCAGCGGCGCCTTCCATCTGTCCAAGCCGAGCGACCTCATCCCCGAACTGCAGGGACGCTTCCCGATCCGCGTGGAGCTCGAAAGCCTGTCGGTGGAGGATTTCGAGCGCATCCTCACCCAGACCGACGCCTGCCTCACCCGCCAGTACCAGGCCCTGCTCGCCACCGACGGCGTCGAGCTCGAGTTCACCTCCGAGGGCATCCGGCGGCTCGCCGAGATCGCCTTCCAGGTGAACGAAAAAACCGAGAACATCGGCGCCCGCCGGCTGTATACCGTAATGGAGAAGCTCCTCGAGGAGATCTCCTTCGAGGCCGGCAAGGCGGGCGTGAGCCGTGTGGTGATCGATGCCGCCTATGTCGACGCGCGGCTCGAGGTGCTGTCACGGCGGGAGGATCTTGCGCGCTACGTCCTGTAACCCCGCCGTGAGAGATTTCCGGGATCACCCGGGGGGCAGGGGCAAGAATGAACAAGAAGTGGATCGCCGTGCTGATCGGCGGAGGCGTCGCGTTGTCCGCGCAGGCCGCCGACACGACGTGGATGGTGCAGGCGGGGCGCCGCGGCGACATCGAGTCGGTGGGAGTGGGGGCGCGCTTCGCGCCTTTTTGGTCGTATGAATGGGGCGCGGCGGACCTGACGCTGCGCCCGGAGCTCCAGGTCAACCGCCATCGCGTGTTCGACGACGACGTTCCGGGGCCGAGCGCGCTGTGGCAGGCCGGAGGCGCGGCGATCCTGCAGGCCTTCCTAGGCGAGGGGGCGCTGCGCCCCTATCTGGAGATCGGCCTCGGCATCAATTACCTGACGCGCAGCGAGCTCGGCGACGACCAGTACAGCACCCGCTTCCAGTTCGGGGAGCATCTCGGTGCAGGCATCGCCATGCGCGACGATTTCTTCGCCGGCGTGCGCATCTCGCATTACTCCAACGGCGGGCTGATGCAGCCCAACAACGGGCTCAACGCCGCCCAGGTTCTGATCGGGGCGCGTTTCTGAGCGCTTTCCGGGGCCCCGGCGTCATGGTGCGCCGGGCGAGAAGTGTCCCTGTCCGCGCGGGGCGCGGCGCAGGCTACACTTCACGACCGTCATCGCCCGCCGGCCGCGCCCCATGCTGATCCGCATCGTCTCCATCCTCTTTCCGCTTTTCGCCATCACCGCGTTCGGATATTTCGTCGGCAAGCGGATGAAGCCGGACCTCGCGCACGCCAACAAGCTCAACATGGATGTGTTCGTGCCGGCGCTGATCTTCGGGGCGCTCACCAGCAAGGAGTTCCGCATCGCCGAGTACCTACCGCTCACCGGCGCGACGCTGCTGGTGGTGCTCGGCTCCGGGGCGGCGGGGTGGGCGCTGGCCTACGCGACTCGGGTGGCACCGAAGACCATCGTGCCGCCGATGATGTTCAACAACTGCGGCAACCTGGGCCTGCCGCTGGCGGTGCTCGCCTTCGGCGAACCGGCGCTCGCGCCGATGGTGGTCATCTTCATGGTGTCGAACCTGCTGCACTTCTCGTTCGGCGCCTGGCTGCTCGACCATCGCATCCGGGTATGGATGATCTGGCGCGTGCCCTCGGTGGCCGCCACGCTGGCCGGTCTCGCGGTGGCGCTCGTGGGCATCGAGGTGTGGCCACCGCTGATGACCGCGATCCGCATGCTGGGCGACATCTCCATTCCGCTCATGCTGTTCGCCCTGGGGGTGCGGCTTACCGACTCGCGCATGGGCTCGCTCGGAATGGGCGTCCTGGTCGCCGCCGCGCGACCCATCGCCGGGATGCTGCTGGCGTGGGGCGTGATGCAGGCGATCGAGCTGCCGCCGCGCGAGCAGGCGCTGCTTCTCGTCTTCGGGGCGCTGCCGCCGGCGGTGCTCAACTACATCTTCGCCGAGCGCTATCGCCAGGATCCCGAGACCGTGGCCTCCATGGTCCTCCTCGGCAACCTCGCCGCGCTGCTCTTCCTGCCGATCGCGCTCGCCATCGTTCTGCCCTGAAGGAGGGAACGCAAGTGCCTACCGAAGCGCTCTTTCGCGACGATCCCTATGCCCGCCTGTGCGCCGCGGTGGTGACCGCCGTCGACGACGGACGGGTGGTGCTCGACCGCACCGTGTTCTATCCGGCGGGCGGCGGCCAGCCCGGCGACCGGGGCGAGCTGGTGCGCGCCGACGGCAGCCGCCTTGCCGTGGCCGACACGGTCAAGGGCGAGGGCGACGCCGTGGTGCACGTTCTCGCCGAAGGCGTCGCGCCCCCCGCCGTGGGCGAGGAGGTCACCGCCGCCATCGACTGGCCGCGCCGCCACCGGCTGATGCGCTTCCACACCGCGCTGCACCTGTTGTGCGCGGTGGTGGGCGCACCGGTCACTGGCGGGCGCATGGCCGAGGACAAGGCCCACCTGGATTTCGACATCGAGATGGACAAGCTCGACGCCGCCGCCATCGAGGCGCGGCTGAACGAGCTGGTCGCCGCCGACATCCCGGTGGAGACGGGCGAGATCAGCGATGCCGAGCTCGATGCCAACCCGGGCCTGGTGAAGACCATGTCGGTGCAGCCGCCGCGCGGACAAGGCAGTGTGCGCACCATCCACGTCACCGGCGTCGACCTCCAGCCCTGCGGCGGCACCCACCTCGCCCGCACCGGCGAGATCGGACCGCTCAAGGTGGCGAAGATCCGCTCCGAGGGCAAGCGCAACAAGCGCGTGACCATCGCCTTCGCCGACGAGGCGTGAGCGCGGGGACTCACCAGGCGTTCTCCACCGCAAGCTGCGCCGGCTCCGCCCGGCGCGACAGGCGATAGCCCATCTCGCCCAGCACCTTGCGCGTGTCGGCCACCATCTCCGGGTTGCCGCAGATCATGATGCGGCTGCGCTCGCGGTCGAGCGGCAGCCCGGCCGCCCCCTCCAGCTCGCCGCTCTCGATCAGCGCCGGGATGCGTTTTCCCAGCGCCCCTTCCATCGACTCCCGGGTGACGATGGGGACGTACGCCAGCTTGCGCGCGGCCTCGCCGATCAGCGGGTGCTCGTGCAGGCGCGCGATCTCCTCCCGGTAGGAGAGCTCCGCCACGGTGCGCACGCTGTGCGCGAGCACGATGTTCTCGTAGTCGCGCCAGGTGTCCGGGTCGTACAGGATGGACATGAAGGGGGCCAGCCCGGTGCCGGTCGCGAGCAGCCACAGGTCCTTGCCCGACTCGAAGCGGTCGGTGGTGAGGAAGCCGTAGTTCATCTTCTCCACCAGGATGGTGTCGCCGACTTCCCGTTGGGCGAGCAGCGGCGTGAACTCGCCGCCCGGCACCACGATGGAGTAGAACTCCAGATACTCGTCGTAAGGGGCGGACACGACCGAATAGGCCCGCCAGACGAGCTGCCCGTCCGCCTTGGGCAGGCCCAGGCGGGCGAACTGGCCCGGCACGAAGCGGAAGCCCGGATCGCGGGTGATGCGGAAGCTGAACAGATGCGGCGTCCAGCGGCGGATGGAAAGGATGCGCTGCACGGTGTAGCGGTCGGCGGATTGCGCCATGGGGACGTCCTCGGCGAATGGGTTCGCCAAGGTTGACCGAATTGGTCGGGTATCGGTTTCGGACGGCGCGGCGGAATCCGCGAGCTGCGTCCTCAGGCGCCGGGTCGCGCCGCCGCGGCGTGGCCGCCTTCCACCACGCCTTTCAGCAGATCGACCGGAATCGGGAAGACGATGGTCGAAGACTTGTCGCCGGCGACCTGGGTGAGCGTCTGCAGGTAGCGCAGCTGCATCGCGGCCGGCTCCCGCGAGAGCATCTCGGCCGCCTCCATCAGCGCCTGCGCCGCCTGCTTCTCGCCCTCGGCATGGATCACCTTGGCGCGCCGCTCGCGCTCGGCCTCGGCCTGGCGGGCGATTGCGCGCACCATGGTCTCGTTGAGGTCCACGTGCTTGATCTCGACGTTGGTCACCTTGATGCCCCAGGCGTCGGTCTGGGCGTCCAGGATCTGCTGCACGTCGAGGTTCAGCTTCTCGCGCTCGGCCAGCATCTCGTCCAGCTCGTGCTTGCCCAGCACCGCCCGCAGGGTGGTCTGGGCGAGCTGGCTGGTGGCCACGAAGTAATTCTCCACCTGGATGATGGCGTTCTGCGGATCGACCACGCGGAAGTAGAGCACCGCGTTCACCTTCACCGACACGTTGTCGCGGGAGATCACGTCCTGGCTCGGCACGTCCATGGTCACCACGCGCAGGTCCACCTTCACCATCTGCTGCACGCCGGGAATCAGGACGATGAGGCCCGGTCCCTTCACCTTCCAGAAGCGGCCGAGCATGAAGATCACGCCGCGCTCGTACTCCCGCAGGATCCGGATGGCGGCGATGAGCAGCGCCACCACGATGACGAGGACGGTGGTCAGGCCTATGTTGAAGTCGAAGATCATGTCGAGCTCCTTGCGGCGGCGTTGTTGGTATTCACGGCTCGCTCCACCCGCAGGGTGAGGCCGTCCATTGCGATGACGCGGATGTGATCGCCCGGGGCGAGGGGCTCGGGCGCGGTCACCCGCCAGGTCTCGCCATGTACATGTGCCCAGGTGCCTTCCGGCGTCGCGACGGTGACGACGCCCGGTGCGCCCACCATCTCGTCGCGCCCGCTCACCACCGGGCGCGAGCGGGTGCGCACCGCCAGCCCGCCCACCGCCAGGATGAGGCCCGCGCTTACCACCGCGACGGAGACCAGGAAGGAGAGCGGAATGCCGAAGCCGGGCGCTTCGGTGTCCATGAGGAAGAGCCCGCCGATCACGAAGGCGACGATGCCCCCCACGCCCAGCGCCCCGAAGCTCGGCAGGAAGGCCTCGGCCAGCATCAGTACCGCCCCGAAGGCGATGAGCGCGACCCCGGCCCAGTTCACCGGCAGCAGGTGGAAGGCGTAGAGCGCCAGCAGCAGGCAGATGAGCCCGGCCACGCCCGGCACGCCGAAGCCGGGGCTGGTGAATTCGAAGAACAGCCCGTAGATGCCGATCATCATCATGACGAGCGCGAGCTGCGGGTTGGACAGGATGGCCAGCAGGCGATGGCGCCAGTCGGGCTCCACGTTGACCACCTGCGCGTCGGCGGTGTCCAGGCGCACCGTGTTGCCGCTGTCGAGTTTCACCTCGCGCCCGTCGAGCTTGTCGAGCAGATCCTCGAGGTCGTTCGCCATGAGGTCGATCACGTCGCCCTCGAGCGCCTCCTCGGCCGACAGGCTCGCCGCCTCGCGTACCGCCCGCTCCGCGAAGTCGCCGCTGCGTCCGCGCAGTTGCGCGAGGCTGCGCAGGTAGGCCGCGGCGTCGTTGGTGGCCTTGTCCATCATCGCGTCGCCGGTGCCCCCGCGTCGCGGCGCAGGCTTGGCGGGCGCTTCCTTGTCTTTCCCGTCCGCGGCCTTGTCCGCCGCCTTCTCCTTGCCCTCGTCGGCGGGCGCCTCCTCGTCGGCCCCGCCGGGGCGTCCGCCGCCTCCGGGCATGCCGATCGCGACCGGCGTGGCGGCCCCCAGGTTGGTGGCGGGCGCCATGGCGGCGATGTGGCTGGCGTACAGGATGTAGGTGCCGGCGCTGGCCGCGCGCGCGCCCTCCGGGCTCACGTAGGTGGCCACCGGCACCGGCGAGGCGAGGATGGCGCGGATGATGGCGCGCATGGCCGTGTCCAGGCCGCCCGGAGTGTCCATCACCAGCACCACCAGCCCGGCGTTGCCCTCGCTCGCCCGCTCGATGCCGCGGGTCACGAAGTCCGCCGTGGCGGGGCCGATGACGCCTTCGATGCGCAGGGTCATCACCCGGCTGGGGGCGGGATCGTCGGCGAAGGAGGCCGCAAGCAGGCCCAGTCCGCCGAAGAGGAAGAGCAGGGCAACAAGTCGCCGCAAGCGTGCACGCATGGCGAACTCCTTGTTCGTAGCCGCGCCATCGGTCGGTCCGATGCGTCGTGCATTCCGTGGTGTGAGTGTAGCGCGCGCGCGGTGTTCCCGCCCGAAGTCCCTGTCCGCGCGCTCCTTGCGCCTTGCCCTGCCCGGGGCAGGTTGCTAGGCTGCCTGCATTCCATCCCTGGTCGCCCGTACATGAAACCCGTGATCCGCATCGTCGCCGGCCTCGCCGCCGTCATCGTGCTGGTGCTCGTCGCGCTCGCCATCTACCTGACCGCCATCTTCGATCCGAACGACTACCGCGATCGCATCGCCGAGCAGGTCCGAGCCCACACCGGGCGCGAGCTCACAATCGCCGGCGACATCGGCCTGTCGGTCTTCCCCTGGCTGGGCATCGAGCTCGCCGACGTGACGCTGGGCAACGCGCCGGGCTTCGGCGACGAGCCCTTCGCCAAGGTCGCCGCGGTCGAGGCGCGGGTGAAGCTCGTGCCGCTGCTCTCCCGCGAGATCGAGGTGGACCGCGTGCTGCTGCGCGGCCTCGAGCTCAACCTGGTGCGGGACGCCAAGGGCCGCACCAACTGGGAGGACCTGCGCGGCGCCCCGGCCGAGCCGGCATCGCCCCAGGCCGAGCCGCAGCCGGCCGAGGATGCCGCCGGCGCGGTGGCGGCGCTCGCCATCGGCGGCATCGACATCGAATCGGCGCGGGTGAAGTGGGAGGACCGGCAGAAGGGCGTGCGCTACACGCTGCAGGATCTCGGCCTGGAGACGGGCGAGGTGCGTCCGGGCAAGCCCTTCGATCTCGCCCTGGCGACGAACATCGCCTCCAGCGCGCCCGCGATCGAGGGCCGCTTCGAGCTCAAGGGCGAGGTGCTCGCCGACCCCGAGCAGCAACGCTACGCCATCGACGGGCTGACCCTGGGCTTCAAGGGCCGCGGCGCGGGCCTGCCGGGCGGATCGATCGACGCCAGCGCCAAGGCCGCCATTGCCGCCGACCTGGCGGCCGAGACCCTCGCCGTCGAGGATCTCGCGCTCCAGGCCTACGGGCTGCAGGCGCGCGGCACGCTCCAGGGGCGCGGCATCGTCTCCGAGCCCAAGTACGCCGGTGTGCTGGAAGTGCCCGAGTTCGACCCGCGCGCCGTGCTGGCCGCCCTCGGCGCCTCGGTGCCCGCGGGCACGGACGCCGGGGTGCTCGAGCGCGCCAGCCTGAAGGCGAAGATCGACGCCGGCGCCACCCGCGCCATGCTCCAGGACCTGGCCCTGAAGCTCGACGACAGCAACCTCACCGGCTCCCTCGGCGTGGCCGACTTCGCCCGCAACGCCCTGCGCTTCGACCTGAAGCTCGACGCCATCGACCTCGACCGCTACCTGCCCCGGCGCGACCCGAGCGAGCCCGCCCCGGTAGCCACCCCGGGCGCGGCCGCCACCGCCGCCGAGCCCGCCGCCCTGCGCGGCCTGGACCTGCAAGGCAAGCTGCACATCGGCAAGCTGAAGGTCTCCGGCCTTAACCTCGCCGACATCGGCGTCACCGCGCGGGCCGACGGCGGCGTCATGCGCCTGAACCCGCTCGGGGCCTCCCTCTACGAGGGCCGCTACGCCGGCAACGTCACCCTCGACGCCCGCGGCCGGGCCTTGCGGGTGAGCGTGGACGAGGCACTCACCGGCGTGCAGATCGGCCCGCTGCTGCGCGACCTCACCGGCAAGCCCGAGCGCCTCACCGGCCGCGCCGAGCTGCGCATGCGCCTCGCCGGGACCGGCGCCGACGCCGAGGCGATCCAGAAAACCCTGGGCGGCACCGCCCAGTTCCGCTTCGCGGACGGCGCGGTGAAGGGCGTGAACATCGCCCAGTTCCTGCGCGAGGCCGAGGCGCTCCTCAAGGGCCAGCCGGCGCCCCCGGCGAGCGGCCCTGAGCAGACCGACTTCTCCGAGCTCTCCGGCTCGGTGCGCTTCACCGACGGCGTCGGCCGCAACGACGACCTCGTCGCCAAGTCGCCCCTGCTGCGGGTGACCGGCAACGGCAGCTTCGACCTCGGCCGCGAGCAGATCGACTACCTGGTGCTGGCCAGCGTGGTCGGCACCCTGACCGGCCAGGGCGGCAAGGAGCTCGATCGCCTACGCGGCGTGACCGTGCCCATCCGCGTGCGCGGCAGCTTCGCCGAGCCGAAATACAGCCTCGACGCCGAGCGCCTGCTGAAGGAGAACGTGAAGGGGCAGGTGAAGGAGAAGCTCGAGCAGCAGCTGGACGAGAAGCTGCGCGAGGGGCTGAGGGGGCTGTTCAGGTAACGGCGACGCCCCGCGAGGGGCGTCGTGTCGCGCTGCGAGGGCGAGGAGCGATCAGCGTTTCGGGGCGGCGGAAGCTCACCCCGGCAGCATCACCTTCCCGTCCTTGCTGAACTGGTAATCCTTGAACACGTGCTCCGCGCTGAGAATCTCGTAGCTGCCGTCCTCGCGCCGGCGCGTCGTGTCCTTCAGCCGGTAGGTGTAGTGCCCGCAGGTCCAGCAGTCGAAGTTGCGCATGTGGGTGCACAGGCAGGTCTTGTCCATCACCGACAGCCGCTTGGCGCCGGGATGGGCCAGCAGCTCGCGGTTGTACGAGGTGATGTAGGCGCAGTTGCCGTTGCCGTCGAGCAGGTAGCCGTAGGCCTCGCAGTTGGGACGGATCCCCGAGCCGATCGCCGGGCTGCTCTTCAGCATCCGCATCGGATAGCCGGTGGGCGAGATCGTGTTGACCTCGATGTCCTCCTCGCTCGCCTTGAAGTACTCCTGCTGCACGTCCTCCGGCAGGCCGCACTCGCTGGTGACGGTGAAGCGGGTGGCCACCTGCACCGCCGCCGAGCCGTGCTCGAGGAAATCCACCGCGTCCGAGCCGGTGAAGATGCCGCCGGCCGGGATCAGCGGGATGTCGAGCTTCTCCGCCGCGAGCCACTCGTGGATCTCGGCCACGATGGCGTGCAGGTCGTACTTCGCCCAGTCCATGCCGAAGCCCAGGTGGCCGCCGGCCAGCGGGCCTTCCACCACCACATAGTCGGGCAGGCGGCCCGTGCGGGCGGACTTCTTGAGGAAGAGCTGCAGCGCGCGCAGCGAGGAGACGATGATGCCGAGCTTGGCATCGCGGAAGCGCGGATGATCCTCGATCAGCGCGAAGGAGCCCAGGTGCAGGCCCGCCGCCAGCGTGATGCCGTCGATGCCGGCATCCAGCGCCGAGCGCAGGCGCACCCGAAGGGTCTCCTTCGGCGAGTTCATCGTGAGCTTCTCCATGCAGTTGATGAAGATGAGCCCGTCGCCGCGCTTGCGCTCCATGGTCCGGCGCACGTGGGTCTGCGTCGCCTCCGCGATCAGCCCGAGGTCGAACTGCACCTCCGACTTGTTCGGGTTGGCCACGTTGTACTTGTAGAGCTTGAGCTTGTCGCGCACGTACTTCGTGTCGTAGCGACGGTCGCTCACCGTGGGAAGCATGGCGTCGGAGATGTGGCCGATGCCGCCCAGGCGGGCCGCTTCCAGTGACAGGTCGGAGGTCGAGATGTCCACGCCCATCCCGCCGATCATGATCGGTACGTATTCCCGGCTGCCGAAACGGAGGCGGAAATCGTCGACACTTTTCATGTTGCTATCTTCTCGAAACTCGCTGTGCCCGGCAGCTGAAGATCGGGCAAGGCCGCGATTTTCCCACACCCGGGCGGTGTCGGGTTGTACCGCGTGTGACGCATTGCGCAACAGGCCCCTTTTCGACGTCCGGAAAGCGCCCCTATCATGTGCGGTTCCTGACGATCAGGCCTTGCAGGGGCACGCATGACAATCCTCTGGCGCAGCCAGCTCAACACCGGCAACCAAACCATCGACGCGGAGCACCGCTTCCTCGTCTGCCTCATCAACACCGTCGAGCTCGCCATCCGCACCGGCGAGGGCGCCGAGGTGATCGGCGACGCCGTCGCCCAGCTCAGCAACTACACCCGCGACCACTTCGACCACGAGGAGCGCATCATGGTCGCGCTCAAGTACCCGCGCTACGAGCAGCACAGGGCGGCCCACGCCGCGCTGAAGGCGCGCCTGCAGGAGCTCTCGCGCGAGGTCGCCGCCTGCGCCGGCAAGGAGCTGCCCAAGGAATCCATCGACAAGCTGATGGCGCTCCTGCGCGCCTGGCTCATCGACCACATCATCAAGGAAGACTCCCTGATGAAGCCGATGCTGGCGAAGCAGGACCCGCGGTTCGCGGGGTAGGCAAGTGGCGGGGACGGCACGGCTATTTGCTACATGATGCCCGGCGAACCGACCAAATTTCGGACGATAACCTTGCAGAGCTGGAGTGCAGCTCTGCAAGGTTGACGGCAGTGGGCCCGCTCTTGGCTAGCGTGCTGCCCGTCGCCGAGCATCTGGCCACTTCGTCCATTCGTCGGTGTTCCGAGCCGCAACGGGGACACCAACGGCACCTTCCTCGCCGCGTCCGTTCTTCGCCGCCGCCAATCCGTCCCCAACTCTTGCCGTACGCAAAGTGAGTCTCCGCAATCTCCTTGCCGCCGCCGCAGTCGCCGTGGCGGCTGCCGTCCCTTCGGCTCCCGTTCATCCCGCCCCGCGCACCGCCGCGCCGAGCGGCTTCGCCGCCTGCCCGCAGTTCTTCCCGGCCGCCCCGCCCGCCGTGCCCGACCGCGAGGCGCTCAAACCGCGCGAGCTGTGCTACGACGCCTTCGCCATCCTGCACTCCGGCAAGACCAAGACGCCGGTCTATGTGGTCCAGCGCCTCACCCGCGACACGCTGACCGACGCCAAGGACGAGAAGCGCACCAACCGCTTCTTTGCCGACGCGCGCCTCCCCTCGGCCGAACGCGCGACCCTTGACGACTACAAGGGCTCCGGCTACGACCGCGGCCACATGGCGCCCGCCGCCGACATGCCGACCGCCCAGGCCATGGCGCAGTCCTTCAGCCTCGCGAACATGGTGCCCCAGGCGCCCGAGAACAACCGCGGCGCCTGGGCCAAGGCCGTGGAGAAGGCAACGCGCCGCTACGTCATGCGCACGGGCGGCCCGGTCTACGTCTTCAGCGGCCCGGTGTATCAGGGCCGCACGCAGAGGATCGGGCCGGGGCGGGTCTGGGTGCCGACCCACCTCTTCAAGCTCGTCTACGACTCCAAGGCGAACCGCGCGTGGGCGCACTGGATCGAGAACCGGGACGATGCACGAGCGGGGCGGCCGATCAGCTACGAGGAACTGGTGCGACGGACCGGGGTGGACTTCCTGCCTGGCCTTAGCCCGAAGGGCTGACCGTCGCAGAGAAATTACCGTTGTCGCGGAGATGCGCTGAATGCTCGTAAAATGCCGCCGTGCTAGGCGACAACAAGTGAGGAGTGTCCCATGCCGTCCGCGACAGTGAAGGAGTTTTGGTTCAGGTCAAGCGTAGACATCGTCGAACGGCGCAAGAAGCTTGGCCTGACGCAATCCGCTTTCTGGGTAAGAGTCGGTATCACGCAATCCGGTGGCAGCCGATACGAATCAGGCCGTGATATCCCCCCTCCCGTGGCCCTCCTGCTGCAGGTTGCCTACGGTACGGAACGGCAAGCGCTCGCGTTGGTCGCGCAGATGCGCCAGCCGCCGTCACCTGCGTCGCCCCGTCGATGAGCGCGAACCATGTCCTACGCAGGTACCAGCTAGACAACGGACCGGCCAGCTAGAAGGATGATCGAATCGACGGGCTGCCACACTTCGATTGATCTAGCCATGGCAGCAACACGATACGGCCAGGTCCCGTCGCTTGGCAGTTCGACAGACTCCGACGTTGAACGCAAGGTTTCCGCTCTGAAGCCGCCCCCTCGATGCGGCAGGGACTGGCCTACTCCTTGCCCATAGCCGACGCTGAACAATACACTCGCTCCGCATTGCTAATACCTCCCTAGTAAGAGGAAACTCCAAACAGCGACCTGAAGCCATCCTGCATACATCCGTAAGCATCCTGCAGGCCTCCTATGCGAGAATGGCCCCTCCAAATAGGCAGCACCCAGAGACGAGAGGCAGGACTCACCGTGAGAATTGAAGCGAGAGAGCATGAGCGCTGCACCCACCTCTGAAGAATTGCTCGCGCTCTTCGAGAGGGGCACTCTGGCCAGCGCAATGGCGAGTCGATTCAATCTGCGCAATGAGGACGAAATCGAGGCCGTCAATGTGCGCTGCGCTGAGTTGCACAACGAAGGTCATCTCGATCTGCTTCTGCTTATCGAGAAGGGTGCCCTGCAAGCGCTCGATGAGCACAGATTTTTTGCGGCAGTGCATTATATTTGCAGGATTTTGCCAAAGCTCGAAGAACCGCCTGCACGCATGATGACCTGCGTCGAAGCTTTGGTTGCTCGAGGGGGGCAGGATCTCGCTGCAAACGTACCTAATGCCGCCTTCCGTACTTGGTGTGCGAAAGTCCCCTCCCGTGCTCAGGAAGTCATCGCCGCGGCTCGCGCTGGCGATGGACTCGCTATGCGGCATCTTACGTTCGCGCTTGAGGCGATCAACGATACTACTCAAGCCCGCGAAATTGCGCTTAGTTATGACGACGCGCGCTGCCTATCTGCTATTACAGCTCTTGGCCGGATCCCTGATGTTGATCCCGCATCGTGCGCCAAGACGTTCTGCGCTTTGTCGGATTTGACAGATCGCGGACAGGACGACAACACCAAAGCACATCTGCTCCTTGCATTGATGGCGATACTCGCGCGCAGCAACGTCGAGCGCACGGTTGACCCTGTGGGATTGGTAAAGCGGCTGGTTCATAACGCTGGCGATTTTACTCTACACCAATGTGCGCACGTACTTTGGGCCTGCCATAAGGCACTGCAAGAGGACATCGTTGTTAGCATATTAGATGCACTCATCCGTCTGAATCCGGCCAACAGGGGAACAGTGAATGAGCTAGATCACGGCCTGCAATCGCTAATGGGAGTCGGATACTCAAATGCAGCGATCTCCTACGTGGGCCAGCTTCTTTCCCGGCGGGACAATTGCCTTGAGCTTTCAGATTTTAGTGGCTTTACGCAGACATTAGTTACTGGGCCTACTGGCCGTCTTAGCCATGTCATAGTCCGGTGGCTCCAAAGTGGGGAGCCGCGCCTCTGCGGTGGCCTAGCTAATGCATTAACGAGCAGCCGTGACCTAAAGGGGGTGCCCCTCGAGCTTAGGTCGCAAGACCTTGCAATTTCTCCTATTGCCCAACTTTTCCTTTGTCGCAAGGCGATCGGCTGGTTCTTCTTTAAACCGATAACAGCTGCGTCAGTTCTCGTTTCCGTATTGCGAGTTTGCAACGACGCGACCGCGTCGGAAATTCAGATACTTTTGGTCCAGACACTTCTTCAAAATTACGTTGGGGTAAAGGAATATCTCGAGACGCTTGACTTGGACGATGCCGCCAAGCATCGTGTTGATCAAGCGCTTGACCAAAACGAAGCTTATCTCAGAGCTCTGCGTACAATTCCCGTAATCAAGGAAATGCAACCAACCGAGCATAATCGCCGTATTGAGCGAGTGCGCATGTCGGACCTAATGCGCGATGCTCACAAGCGCGCCGAAAGTCAGTCGGTATTGCTAAGCTTAGTGAAGCGATCAGTGCTGCTCTACGGAAGACGCTCAATTAGCTTTATAAAGGATGGCAGCAACGAAAGTCGGCCAATGGAGATGGATCTGCGGCCGTATGGCGTCTCCTTTGAGATGCCACGCATGGAAATTGCCGATCCCGTCGGCCTGGATCACCGCCTGCGTGTCTTCCGTGCTGAGAGAATGCTGGCATGAAGCTTCTCATCCGTGATTACTTGGCTTCGCTAAAGGAACGCGAGGAACTTGACGCCATTCTTCCCGATTTGTTGAGCGAACTCGGTTTTACTGTCTACTCAAGGCCGCGACGAGGCACCCTCCAACGAGGGGTAGACATTGCAGCCATCGGCGAGGATGACGGTGAGCGCAAAGTCTTCCTGTTCTCCGTGAAGCAGGGTGACCTTACTCGCCAGGACTGGGATGGTACGCCTCAGGCTTTGCGGTCCTCGCTCAACGAGATCCGTGATGCCTACATCCGAAACCGAATTCCGGCGAGACATAAGGATTTAAAAATAGTCATCTGTCTCGCCTTTGGCGGCGATGTTCATGAACAAGTACGTGAATCTCTCGCTGGCTATATTGCCGAGAATACGACTGAGCGGATTACTTTTGATGAGTGGAACGGTGACAAAATTGCTGGGTTGATTCTAAAAGGTATCCTGAGGGAGGAAATTCTCCCCAAGGTGATGCGCAGCAGTTTTCAAAAAGCTGTCGCAATGGTTGATGAACCGGCGATCTCTTATGAGCATTTCGGGCGGCTTTCCCGGAGTCTCTGTGCGGCCGGTGTAGCATCGACCAAGGCCCGAGTGCGCGCCGCCCGACAGCTAAACATTTGTCTGTGGATTCTGTTTGTCTGGGCTCGCGACGCAGATAATCTCGAGGCGCCCTACCGAGCAAGTGAGCTTGCTCTATTGAACGTCTGGGAGCTTCTGCGGCCGACTATTGGTAGCAAGAGTCGAGAGGCAAAGGCTCTTAGTGCCGTTGTTCTTCAGATCATCCAACTTCACCTTCACATCGCATCGGAGTTCATCGTGCGAAAAGTGACGCCCCACGTCCACGTGCGCCATGGAATGTCGATGGCTATCGGTTCGCAGAGTTCGCTTGACGTGAACCTTGCGCTCTACGAAGTGCTGGGGCGCATTGGCCTCACAGGCCTATGGCTCTATTGGCTCGGTGGGCGTGGTGGGCGAGAGGAAGAGGAGGCGGCGCGTGAATGCGTGGTTAATCTTACCCAAGCCGGCCTAGCGCTGATTAGCAATAATCCAGCCCTTCTGTTACCAATTACTGACCGCCAGGGAACAGACATTGCCTTGTTCCTGCAACTCTGGGTGGTGAGCGGGCTCGACGCGGTAGGCGTAACGAGTTGGTTGCGCGAGATGGCGCGGCGCCTTGATTTCACGATCCGTACGAGGGGGCGATATCCTTCGTGCTCCTCGGATTACCGCGAGCTTGCCGACCACCCTCTTGATCGTTCGGACGATTACTTCAAAGATGCCACCGCCGGCAGCACAGTGATCCCATTAGTTGCTGCTTGGTTGCAGGCTCTCGGCCAGGAGGAGGATGTGAAGGCGCTCGGGAGGTTAGTGCGAGAAGAGTTAGAACACTGCACGCTACAACTCTGGAAACCTGATGCGGCCTCAGAGGATGAGCTTTATGGGGGAGGAAAAGACCACGGCCAGGCGGTTTGTGATCTGTCCTTGGAGGAGGGGGGCGGTCAACTCATCGCAACCATAGCGCGGGCGTGCCGCGTAGATACGGCATTCGAGAACCTTTCGCCAATCAAGGCGGGATTTTGGCCCGTGATTTTGGTTGCCTGCCGCCACCATCAGCTGCCTATTCCGCCAGAATTCTGGATTGAATCATTAACGCCGCCAAGCGACTCCTCGAATGAATCGGGGCCCGGAGCTAGGTACGCCGACTAATGATGAAGACTCTTGAAAGAGCGGTAGAGTCTGAAATGG
The DNA here is from genome assembly GCA_020725025.1 of Azoarcus sp. GTDB lineage: Bacteria > Pseudomonadota > Gammaproteobacteria > Burkholderiales > Rhodocyclaceae > Aromatoleum. Next base: position 155,682 of record DYFV01000002.1, on the reverse strand, counting down.
CTGAACTGCCGTCCGCTGTCGGTCTTGAGGGAGCGGCTGCAACCGGATTGCGGACCTGTCTTGTCATTCGCCATTTGCATCGGGTAGCAGTGGATCGATATCGCCAGTTCGATGAAGTAGAGACCGACCGTTCGAAGGCGGGGAGCGCCTTGAGGCAGCTGTAGGCCGCACTGCAGCCGTTAGATCGGCGCGGCCTCGCCGGTAGCTGAGGTCGAAAACGCGACGGTCGCCAGCACGCTTCCGGCAAACGGCAGACCTTCGTCCGGATTGGTCGTTCGACTGTTGGCATGCGAACTACAACAATCGACCAAAATCGGTCCTTCTAGTGGCTTACCAGAGCGACAGACGTTGCCACAATGCGCGTGTTGCGGATAGGCAGCGCTGTAGGCGGGCCGTCATCTTCCGTGTAACGGACGCGCCGTGCCTTGCAAGAATGTTATGTCGAAGTTTCGGCCGACTGTATCAGTTGGAAGCTATCGGGAGAAGAGTGTGTCACTGAAAAAGACGAAGGATCAGCTGGCCAAACTTCTGAGTCAAGCTGACAACAAGGTGATCGCCTTGTCGGGTAAATGGGGTACAGGGAAAACCCACCTTTGGAATGAGGTCAAGAACGAGTCTGGCGATGACGGCGTCAAGATGTCCCTCTACGTTTCGCTATTCGGCCTGTCGAGCATGGACCAAGTCAAACGCAAGCTCATCGAGACTGCCATTCCCGGCGTAGAGTCGCATGGCGGTGTGTTTGATGGATTAAGGAGCCTGTTCGGGGTCGGTGTGAAAGCGCTTTCGACGCACTACAAGGCGTTGGCAGCTCTCAATGACCTAAATGTACTGTTCTTGGCACCTGTGGTGCTTCGGAGCAAGGTAATCGTCATCGACGACATCGAGCGCAAGCACGAGAAGTTGGGCATCGACGAGGTGCTAGGCTTCATCGACGAATACTCTAAGCAGTATGGCTCGAGATTTGTCCTAGTGCTCAATGACGATAAGTTATCCAATAAGGGAGATCAAGAAGAGCTCTGGGCAAGATTCCGCGAGAAGGTGATTGACCAAGAAATCAGGCTATCGACTGGTGCCGACGAAGCGTTCTCCATCGCCATCAGGCTCGCGCCATCTAGGTACGCAGAAGCGCTTCAGCGGGCGTCGGTTGCCTGCGACCTGACTAACATCCGGATCGTCGTCAAAGTCATTCGTGTCACCAATCAGATCTTGGCTGAGCGCGACTTGGAGGATGCCATACAGGCGCGCGTGGTTCCGTCCATTGTTTTATTTTCTGCTATTCACTATCGAGGCTTGTCGGATGGCCCGGATTTCAAGTTCGCCCTGAACGCTGGGAATCCGGGCTGGGCTGGCTTCGCGAGGGACAGGAACAAGGAGCCGACGCCGGAGGAGAAACAGGAGGACGGTTGGCGGATGCTAATGCACGAGCTGGGCATCCATAGCTGCGACGAATTTGAGATGCGGCTGGTCGAGTTCTTGGAGTCTGGCCTATTTGAGGCCGCCAGCATCGAAGCGGTCATCGATCGCTATGTGGCCGAAAAGGAAGCCATGGAGGCAAGGGAAGCAGCTCGCCGATTCCTTAAGCGTGTCTTCTGGGATCATCGCGTCGACGAGGCGCAGTTGGTGGCCGAAGCCGCTGTGTTCCTCACGAGCGCGAGCCTGCTCGATCCATTCGTCGCAACGCAGCTCGACACGGTTCTCGGTAGGATGCCGGGAGGCGCGGCGATTGGCGAGGCGATCATCGAGAGCTGGATCGAGGCCTTCAAAGCTAGCAAACCAAACGCGATGAGCAACGACAACCCCTTCAATAACCCGCTGCATCCAAAGATCGAAGCCGAGTTTGCCGCGATCAAGGCAAACGCCCAGGCCAACACAACCGTGGTCGACGCGTGCCTGCACATCATTGAAAAGAGTGGTTGGGGGACTCTGCAAGAGATGGCAATGCGGCGAGCGACTGCAGCTGACTTCGAGGCTGCTATCCGCGACACGGAGGATCTGGACAAGCTTCGCCGCTTCATGCGCCAGATGATCGAGATGCGGCTTCATCGTGGAACCTACGATCCCCACTTCGGCACCGCCACGGAGCGATTTGTAGAGGCCTGCCGAAGGATAGCGAACGACGTGGCGTCGCCTCGTTTGGCCGGTCTGATCCAGCGCTTGTTCTCTGGGGCTGCCCTAGCGGCCGAACTCGCTCCGCAAACACTTAGCGCCGAGCAGGCACCGCATCCCTAAGGGCCAGGACCGCATTCGTCGGGCAGCAGAGCTGGTGTTTAGCGCAGCTCGTGCCGGAGCGGCGGGCATCATTGGGGGCTGCCGCTTTGAACGACCAATTAGACTCGGTGCCATGCTTGGCGATGACTTCAACGCCAGTCGCGGACGGTCGGTTAAGCCCCAGTCTGCGACAACAGTCGGCGGCCGCTTACGAGCCCCGAAACCGCTGAATCTGCCGCCGATCCCGCTTCGTGGGCCGCCCGTGCAGATCCGCCCCCGGCGGCGCGGCCATGCGGCGGAGCTCCCGTGCCTGTTCGCGCTCGGCGATGCTCTCGGGGGTCTCCTCGTAGAGGGTGCGGGCGACCTCGGCCGGGCCGCGCTTCTCCGCGATGGCGCGCACGATCACGACGCGGTGGTCCTCGCCGATGGTGACCTCGACGCGGTCGCCCGGCTTCACCTCCCGTGAGGGCTTCACCGGGGCGCCGTTCACCCGCACCTTTCCGCCGTCGACCGCTTCGGTGGCGTTGGTGCGGTGCTTGAAGAAGCGCGCGGCCCACAGCCATTTGTCGAGGCGGGTACGGTCGGGTTCGGTCGGGGGCATCGGGGGCTCCGAAAGGCAAACGGGGCGTCCATTATCGGCCGTCCCGCGTGTTCGTGGGACGATGCGGGGCGAGCGCAGCAGATCGACAAGGGGCGGGCTCGACCGAGCATGCCGGCGCAGATGGGGGGCGAGATGGAGGGCGAGGCGGACGGAGCGCTTGCATCGGCCCCTCCGCCGTGACGAGGGGCGGCGTCCCCCGCACGCGCGCACGGTGCACGGGGCCTCGCCCCGCGTCGTGCGCTGCCGTTTGCTATGTGCCGCGATCGGGCGCATAGTGGGTCGGCGAGTCTCGAGCAGTGTCCTTGTAGTCCGGTCCGATCGCCGCAATCCGCCGCGGCCATTCTCCCCCACGATCACACCGTCTTGATCTTCGCCCCATTCGGGGGGGATTCCCCTTTTTTCAGGAGATCGGGACATGGCAATCGGCACGGTAAAGTGGTTCAACGATTCGAAGGGCTTCGGGTTCATCACGCCGGAGGACGGCGGCGACGATCTGTTCGTCCATTTCTCTGCGATCCAGGCGGAAGGGTTCAAGACCCTGACGGAAGGCCAGCGGGTGGAGTTCGACATTAATGCCGGGCCGAAGGGGCAGCAGGCTTCGAACATCCGCCCGGCCTCCTGAGCGAGGAGGCCAGGCGGCCTCGTGTCCCGGACCGGGATCCAGTCCGCTGCCACGGGCGGCCCGGCACCCATGCCCGTGCAGGTTTGGAGAAGGAGAGCATCATGATGGGTCACACAGTCAGCTCGGTCATCGAAGGACGGGCCTTCGTCACCGCTGCCGCCGACACGACGGTGCGTCGCGTCGCCGAGCTCATGAAGGGCCATCGCATCGGTGCCGTTCTGATAACGGACCCCGGCTCAGGGGTCCTGCAGGGCATCTGCACGGAGCGCGACATCGTGTTCGGGGTCGTGGCGGCCGGGCTGGATCCCGAGGCGATGAGGGTCGAGTCGGTGATGACTCGCTCGCCGCAGACGACGTCCCCGGACTGCGCGTTCGGCCACGCGCTCCATCTGATGTTCGAGGGCGGGTTCCACCACGTGCCGGTCGTCCAGGACGGCCGCCCGGTCGGGATCCTTTGCGCCAAGGACGCGCTGGGCTACGACGCCCTTCAGTTCGAGACCGAACTGATCCGGCGCGAGGAGATCACCGTCATTCTCTGACCGGCGTCATCGGTCGGGCACCTCGTCGGTCCGCACCGCGAAGTGCTTCAGCACGTTCGGGCCGAAGGTGCTGCTGATGGCGACGTCGGCGGCGTCCCGCCCGCGGGCGATCAGTACGCGCCCGACCCGCGGGACGTTGTTCCGTGGGTCGAAGGTGTGCCAGCGGCCGTCCAGATACACCTCCATCCAGCCGGCGAAATCCATCGGCCCGTAGGGGGGCGGCGCCCCCATGTCCCCGAGATAGCCGGTGCAGTATCGCGCCGGGATGTTCAGGCAGCGGCAGAAGGCGACGGCCAGGTGGGCGAAGTCGCGGCAAACGCCTGACCGTTCGCGGAAGACGTCCCAGGCCGATTTGGTGGGACGCGCATGTTCGTAGCCGAAGGTGACATGCCGGTGGACGAAATCGCAGACCGCCTGGACCCGCGTCCACCCGGGCGTCGAGTCGCCGAAGAGTTGCCAGGCCGTGTCGGAGAGGCGGTCGGTCTCGCAATAGCGGCTTCCCAGCAGGAACAGCAGCGTCTCGTCGGGCAGTTCCTCCACCGGGGTCTGGCGCGCATGGGGAATGTACGGGTCGGGCTCGCCCGAGTCCCGTATGAGCGCGTCCGCGGCAAGGCGGATCTGGCCGCGGGGCGCGACGATACGGGTGCACCAGTTGCCGTAGCTGTCGCGATACGCAGTCATCGGAACAGGCGGATCGGCGAGGATGTGGTCGGGGACGATCAGGTCGGAGGCCCGCGAGTAATGGACGTTCAGGGTCAGGATCATGGGCGTCGGTTGCGGACACTCGTAGATCAGTTCGTAGCCGATGCGGATCTTCATGGGCGGGGCTCCTCCAGCCGTGGGCTGTTCGACCGGGCGCTGCGAGCGGGACACGCCCGTCGCCAGGCCCTCAGGTGTTTGGGTGGTCGCCGTCGCGATCGGCTCTCTTCTGCAGGTACATCCGCTCGTCGGCAAGGGCGAGATACTCCGCCAGCGGGCGGCTGGAGGCCGGGTCGCACGCGACGACCCCTGCACTGAAGGACACGCGGTAGGGTCTCGCGTTCTGCAGATTGAAGGCCTCGACGTGCTGCTTCAGCCGGTCCAGGGCGCCTTGGGGTGCGTCGCAATCGAGAGTGAACACGGCGAACTCGTCGCCGCCGAGCCGGGCGACGATGTCGACAGCCCGGAACGACTCCCGAAGCAGCGATGCGCCGTCCCGTATGAGTTCGTCACCGATCCCGTGGCCCAGGGAGTCGTTCACCTTCTTCACGCCGTCGAGGTCGGTGACGATCAGCGCGCTCGACATTCCGCGCCGGCGCGCCAGTTTCAGTCCGCGCTCCGCCTCGAGGAAGAAGCCGCGCCGATTGAGGACCCCCGTCATGGCGTCCGTGATCGCCAGACGCTTGAGCTCGTCCTCGATGAGATCGCGCCGGTCGAGCTCTGCGGCATGCTCGCGGATGTCCTTCTCGCTCTGCGCGGCGTGGTACGCGAGGCGCGCCTCGAGCTCGCGGCGAGCGACCGTATTGCCCAGGGCCGCTGCGGTGAGGTCGCCGATGTAGCGCACGGTGGAGACCTGTCCCGCGAGATGCTCCGTCCGTGCGCGGCCGCGCCAGAGGGCGGCCAGCACCCCGACCGGCTCGCCGGGGGGGAACGGGAGGGCCAGCAGGCTCGCCGAACCCGGGCCAGCGAGCGCATCGTGCGGCGAGACGTCGGGGAGCAGAATCGGGGTGCGATCGGCCATTGCCCGCCGGGCGTGCTCGTGCAGGATCGAATCCTGTTGGGACGGGTGCATGCGGCCGTGACGATCGAACTCCGTGGAGTGCTCGGCGTCTCCCGAGCGTATCAGCAGCAGTGCCGCGTCCGCGGCGAGCAGGTCGCGCAGCGCGGGGCCTACCGTCTCCAGGATCGACGTCAGCGTGGGGGCCTGCAGGAGATCGCGCGCGAGCGCCAGAAGGCGCCTGAGCGTTTCGGTGTTTGCCCCCGGCAGATTTCCCATCATCTTCCTCGCTGCGGGAAAGAAGGAGAGGCGGCAGAACTCGCGGAAAGTTCAACCCGGACCGCGTGCGCACCGGCCGGCGCGACTCCGCGCGCGATCCGAGCGCTCCTGCCCCGCCGAGATCGCCGGCATCGCCGGGCGTGCCGTGGCCGCGTGGCGGTCTAGCCTGACTTGAGCCGGGCGTAGCTGGTCACGTCGGCGCAGCGGTCGTACCGATACACGTCGTAGCGGTAATGCCTGCCATCGAACGTGACCCCGAGCTCCGCCATCGCCTGCCGCTGGTTTCCGGTCGGCCGCGCCGGCTCCTCGCGCGGGTGCGAGAGGGGCATCTCGTCCCGGTGGGAGGGCCGCGACCTGTCCGGCGTCGCGTAGTCGATGGCGTCCCGGAGGGCCTCGTAGCGATACCGACCGTACCAGTACGCACGGCCGTCGAACGCGATGCCCAGCGCCCGCATGGCGGCCTCGTCATCGTCCGCCGGGCGGTCGATTCGATCGCTTGCCATCGCAATGTCTCCTGAAATCCGCCGAGCAATGCCGGAAGCACCGAGCCGTTCGCCCCTGAAACCGCTCCGACTGCTCATCATCCTACGCCGCTTCGGTGCGGCAGCGTGGGATATATCGGGTCGAGCCGATTCGGGACGTGGCTCCAAAACGCGTGCGGGACGTCCGTTGTCGGACGTCCCGCACGCCTTGGTGCCGGGTACAGGGCGATTTCAGCCGATCATGCCGGCGCCGACGGTGTTGTTGGTGCTCTCGTCGATGAGGATGAAGGCGCCGGTGGCGCGGTTGTCCCCGTAGTTGTCGGCGAAGATGGGCTGGGCGAGCTTGAGGGTGAGGCGGGCGATGTCGTTCATCGACAGGGCCGCGGCGGGCTCGTGCTCCAGGGTGTTCACGTCCAGGCGGTAGTCGATCTTCACCAGCTTGGCCTTCACCTCCCGGGTGGTGTGGCGCAGGAGGTAGGTGCGCGCGGGGGAGAAGGGCGTCTCGGAGAGCCAGCACACGGTGGCGTCGATCTGCTTCACCGGCTCGGGTTGCTCGGCGCTCTTCACGATCATGTCGCCGCGGGAGATGTCGATCTCGTCGGCGAGGAGCAGGGTGACCGACTGCTCGTGGATGGCGCGGGGCAGGCTCACGCCGCCGAGCTGGATGTCCTTGACGGTGCTGGTGCGCCCCGAGGGCAGCACGGTGACCGCGTCGCCCACCGCGATCTCGCCCGACTCGACCCGGCCCATGAAGCCGCGGTAGTCGTGCAGCTCGGGGTTGGCGGAGTCCTGCGGGCGGCACACGAACTGCACCGGGAAGCGGAAGTCCTCGGCCTGCTCGGTGTGGGCGGCCGGCACCTTCTCGAGGATCTCGAGCAGGGTCGGGCCTTCGTACCAGCCGAGGCGCTCGCCGCGGTCGACGATCATGTCGCCATTGAGCGCCGAGAGCGGGATGAAGCGCACGTCCTTGATGCCGAGCTTCTCGGCGAAGGCGAGGTAGTCGGCCTTGATGCGCTCGAACACCGCCTGGTCGTAGTCGACCAGGTCCATCTTGTTCACCGCCACCAGCAGGTGGGGGATGCCGACCAGGCTCGCGAGATACGAGTGGCGGCGGGTCTGGGTGAGCACGCCCTTCCTCGCATCCACGAGGATGATGGCGAGGTTGGCGGTGGAGGCCGCGGTCACCATGTTGCGGGTGTACTGCTCGTGCCCCGGGGCGTCGGCGATGATGTACTTGCGCGTGCCGGTGGAGAAGTAGCGGTAGGCGACGTCGATGGTGATGCCCTGCTCGCGCTCGGCCTGCAGGCCGTCGGTCAGCAGGGAGAGGTCCACCGCGCTCATGCCGCGCTTGGCCGAGGTGCGCTCGATGGCGTTGAGCGTGTCGGCGAGAATGGTCTTGGTGTCGAAGAGCAGGCGCCCGATCAGCGTGCTCTTGCCGTCATCCACGCTGCCGCAGGTGAGAAAGCGCAGCAGGCCGTGGTCTTCGGGGCCGGAGTCGACGAGGGGGGGCAGGGTCTCGAGGGCGGACATGTCCATGATTCCTGTGATGCTTCGGTTCGGTTCGGTGCGGTGTTGCTCCCTCCCCTTCAAGGGGGAGGAGCAAAGTCGGTCTCAGAAGTAGCCTTCCTTCTTGCGCTGCTCCATCGAGGCCTCGGAGGTCTGGTCGTCCAGCCGGGTGGCGCCGCGTTCGGTGATCGTGGTGGTCGCCGTCTCGGCGAGGATCTTGGCCACGGTGTCGGCGTCCGATTCCACCGGCGCGGTGCAGGTGATGTCGCCCACGGTGCGGAAGCGCACCTGAACCTCCTCGACCACGTCGCCGGGCTTGGCCGGGGTGATGTCGGTCACCGGCTGGAGCAGGCCGTTCTTGCGCACCACCGGGCGGGTGTGTGCGAAGTAGATGGACGGCAGCTCCAGCCCCTCGCGCTCGATGTATTGCCACACGTCGAGCTCGGTCCAGTTGCTGATGGGGAAGGCGCGGATGTTCTCGCCCTTGTGGCTGCGCGCGTTGTAGAGGTTCCACAGCTCGGGGCGCTGGTTCTTGGGGTCCCACTGCCCGAACTCGTCGCGGAAGCTCATGATGCGCTCCTTGGCGCGGGCCTTCTCCTCGTCCCGGCGGGCGCCGCCGATGCAGGCGTCGAAGCCGAACTCCTCGATGGCCTCCAGCAGGGTCACCGACTGGTGCTTGTTGCGGCTCTCGTCGGGGCTCTTCAGCACCACGGTGCCGCGCGCCATCGAGTCCTCCACCGAGCGCACGATCAGCCGCTCGCCCAGCTCGGCGGCGCGCTTGTCGCGGAAGGCGATGACTTCCGGGTAGTTGTGGCCGGTGTCGATGTGCATCAGCGGGAAGGGGAAGCGGCCCGGGCGGAAGGCCTTTTCGGCGATACGCAGCAGGCAGATGGAGTCCTTGCCGCCGGAGAAGAGCAGCACGGGGTTGGCGCACTGGCCGGCCACCTCGCGCATGATGTGGATGGCCTCGGCTTCGAGCCAGTCGAGGTGGGTGAGGGTTTGTCTGGTCAGCGTCGACATCTTGGTTCTACCGGGTCTTGGGATTCTTGGCTCGCAGCGCACGGACGGCCGCCAGCACGCCGGCGCGCAGGGCCAGCAGGCGCCGGCGCAGTCCGATGTCGTGCGGGCGGGCCGCGGCGCCGCCGTGGGTGTTCATGGGGCTCGCGGGGTGCAGCGGGTGCCTGCCCGCCGCGCTCACGCCTTTTTGATGTGAAGTCCGCATTCCTTGCTCTCCGGAGATTCCCACCACCAGCGCCCGGCTCGGACGTCCTCGCCGACGGCCACTGCGCGGGTACAGGGCGCGCAGCCGATGCTCGGGTAGAACTGGTCGTGGAGCGCGTTGTAGGGGACTTCGTTGATGCGGATGTAGGCCCACACCTCCGCCTCCGACCAGTCGGAGAGCGGGTTGAGCTTCTCCAGCCCGTTGCCGGCGTCGAACTCGCGGGTGGCGAGCCCGGTGCGGGTGGTGGACTGGGCGGCGCGCAGGCCGGTGATCCAGGCCTTCTTGCCCGCGAGCGCGCGCTTGAGCGGCTCCACCTTGCGGATGTGGCAGCACTGCTTGCGCAGCTCGACCGAGTCGTAGAAGGCGTTGATGCCCTGGGTGCGCACGTAGTCCTCGACCGCGTCGGTGCGCGGGAAGAAGATCTTGAGCTTGGTGCCGTAGTGGCGCTCGACCTCGCCCATCAGGGTGTAGGTCTCGGCCGGCAGGCGCCCGGTGTCCAGCGAGAAGATCTCGATGGGCAGGCGCTCGCGCAGGATGAGGTCGGTGAGGACCATGTCCTCGGCGCCGAAGCTGTTGGCGAAGGTCACCGCGCCCTCGGCGCCGAGCTCGGCCACCGCCGCCTGCAGGAAGCCCAGCGCGGCGGCGCGCTTGGCCTCGACGGCGGCGCGCAGGGCGTCGGTGAGCTCCGGGCGCGTGGCCGGGTTGTTCGCGGCCGGGCGCAGCATGGAGACCTGACCGCTCATGCCGCCACTCCGCGCGACTCGCGGCGGAAGAGCGGGCCGCGATCCACCGCGCCCTGGTAGGGCTCGGCGAAGTCCTTCAGGCTCGCCAGGGCCGCTTCGAGCTGGGCGTCGTCGTACTTGCCTTCCTTGGGCTGCAGGGTGTCGATGCCGCAGCGGGTGAGGAAGAAGAACTGGTCGCGCAGCACGTCGCCGATGGCGCGCAGCTCGCCGGCGTAGCCGTAGCGGGTGCGCAGCAGGGCGGCGATGGAGTAGCCGCGGCCGTCGGCGAACTTGGGGAAGTTCACCGCCACCACGGCGAGCCGGGCGAGGTCGGGGGCGAGCGCCGCCGGATCCTCGTTGCCGGCGAGCCACACGCCCACCTCGGCGCCCCGCGGCTCGAGCTCGGCGCGGCGGGCCTTCCATACCGCCAGCGGCACGATGATCTTGCCGGCGGGCAGGGCCACCGTCTCGGGAGTCTCGCCCTCGGCAAGACGCAGCACTTCGAAATCGTCGGCCACGATGCGGCCGTTGCGGATCACCTTAGCCATTGGCCACCTTCCTTTCCACCTGCTTTTCGCCATAGACGCGCGCCTTGAAGGGCTCCAGCCCGATGCGGCGCACGGTGTCGATGAAGCGCTCGTCTTCATGACGGTTGTCGATGTAGGTCTCGATGAGCGCGGAGACCACGTCGGGCATCTGGGCCGCCGCGAACGAGGGGCCGATCACCTTGCCCAGCGCGGTGTCGTTGCCCTGCGCGCCCCCGATGCTCACCTGGTACCACTCCTCGCCGTTCTTATCGACGCCCAGCACGCCGATGTTGCCCACGTGGTGGTGGCCACAGGCGTTCATGCAGCCCGAGATGTTGATCTCGATCTCGCCGATGTCGTGCAGGTAGTCCAGGTCGTCGAAGCGCTCCTGGATGGCCTGGGCGATGGGGATGGACTTGGCGTTGGCCAGCGCGCAGAAGTCGCCGCCGGGGCAGCAGATGATGTCGGTCAGCAGCCCGATGTTGGGGGTGGCGAGGCCGGCGTCGCGGGCGAGCTTCCACAGCGCGAAGAGCTCGGACTGGCGCACGTCGGCCAGCACCAGGTTCTGCTCGTGGGTCACGCGCAGCTCGCCGAAGCTGAAGCGGTCGGCCCAGTCGGCCACCAGCTCCATCTGCGCGTCGGTGATGTCGCCCGGGGCGGTACCGGTCTTCTTGAGCGAGAGCACCACGCTGGCGTAGCCCGGCACCTTGTGGGCGCGCACGTTGCGCTTGGCCCAGGCGGCGAAGGGCTTGTTCTCGGCCAGCGCATGGCGGTAGCCGAGGTCGGTGCCCGGCAGCGTCTCGTAGTCCGGATCGACGAAGTGGGCCGCGACGCGCTCGACTTCCGCCTCGGTCAGGGTGGTCGGGCCGCCGCGGGTGTGCGCCCACTCGGCGTCCACCTGGCGGCGGAACTCCTCGATGCCCAGCGCCTTCACCAGGATCTTGATGCGCGCCTTGTACGCGTTGTCGCGGCGGCCGTGCAGGTTGTAGACCCGGATGATGGCGTCCAGGCAGCTGATGATGTCCTGCCAGGGCACGAAGTCGTAGATCTCCTCGCCCAGGATCGGGGTGCGGCCCAGACCGCCGCCCACCAGCACGCGGAAGCCGATCTCGCCGGCCTCGTTCTTCACCAGGTCGAGGCCGATGTCGTGCACCTGGATCACGGCGCGGTCTTCCTCGGCACCGTTCACCGCGATCTTGAACTTGCGCGGCAGGTAGGCGAACTCCGGATGGAAGGTGGCCCACTGGCGCAGGATCTCGGCCCACGGACGCGGGTCGATGAGCTCGTCGCCCGCCACGCCGGCGTACGGATCCGAGGTGAAGTTGCGGATGCAGTTGCCCGAGGTCTGGATGGCGTGCATCTGCACGCTGGCGAGCAGCGCCAGGATCTCGGGCACCTTCTCCAGCGCCGGCCAGTTGAACTGGCAGTTGGTGCGGGTGGTGAAGTGGGCGTAGCCCTTGTCGTACTCGCGGGCGATGCGGGCGAGCATGCGCAGCTGGTCCGAGCGCAGGTGGCCGTAGGGCACGCTGATGCGCAGCATCGGCGCGTGGCGCTGGATGTAGAGGCCGTTCTGCAGGCGCAGCGGACGGAACTCGTCCTCGGTCAGCTCGCCGGCCAGGTAGCGCCGGGTCTGGTCCCGGAACTGGGCGACCCGTTCATCGACGATGCGCTGATCGTAGGCGTCGTATCGGTACATTCTTGGTCTCTCTATTCTCTGGGGGTTCGTTTGCGAGCGACGTCGCGCTCAGGGCATGACCAGCTTCGCGCTCACCAGCATCAACATCATCGCCAGCGCGGGACGCAGCACCCGGTCGGGCACCTTGGTCGAGATGTGGCTGCCGAGCCAGATTCCGGGGAGCGAGCCCACGATCAGGCTGCCCAGCAGCAGCCAGTCGACGCTGCCCAGCATCCAGTGCCCGATGCCGGCGACCGCGGTGAGCGGCACGGCGTGGGCGATGTCCGAGCCCACGATGCGCAGGGCCGGCATGGCCGGGTACAGGAAGAACAGCGCCGTCACGCCCAGCGCCCCTGCGCCGACCGACGACAGCGAAACCAGCACGCCCAGCACCAGGCCGGTCGCGACCGTCAGCCACTTGGTGCGCGCCGGGTTGGGCCGGCTGCCGAAGCGGGCCAGGGCGTAGGCCTGGATGCGGTTGCGGAAGATGATCGCCACCGCGGTGAGCGCCAGCGCGATGCCGAGCGAGAACTTGATGACGCCCGCCGCGCCCTCGATGCCGCCGGGGGCGAACCGGCTCACCAGCGCCAGGGTCACGATCGCGCCCGGGATGCTGCCTGCGGCGAGCCGCCGCGTGACTTGCCAGTCCACCGTGCCCTTCAGGCCATGGGCCAGGGTGCCGCCTGCCTTGGTGATGGCCGCGTAGAGCAGGTCCGTGCCCACCGCTACCGACGGATGGATGCCGAAGAGCAGCACCAGCAGCGGCGTCATCAGCGAGCCGCCGCCCACGCCGGTCAGACCGACGATGGCTCCCACGGCGAATCCGGCAACGGTGTAGGCAAAGTCCATGGTTTGTGTTCTTCGAGGTGTTGCGCCGCATGCTACGGGCAGGAGATAGTCTCCTGAACCCCTATTGCGTTAGACTCTAAGAACTTTTGGTTATTAAGCCCATCCCACGGGCCTTTCCAGGATGAATCTCCAGCAATTGCGATATGTCCAGGAGGTCGCGCGGCGCGGCCTGAACGTGTCCGAGGCGGCCGAGGCGTTGTTCACCTCCCAGCCGGGGGTCTCGAAGCAGATCCGGCTGCTGGAGGCGGAGCTCGGGGTGGAGATCTTCGTGCGGCACGGCAAGCGGCTGGTGGACATCACCGAGCCGGGCCGTCAGGTGCTCGCCATCGCCGAGCGGACGCTGCGCGACATCGAGAGCCTGAAGCAGGTGGGCGACGAGTTCGCCAACGAGGCGGTGGGCAGCCTCTCCATCGCCACCACCCACACCCAGGCGCGCTACGTGCTTCCGCGGGTGGTGCGCGACTTCATGCAGCGCTTCCCGCAGGTGAAGCTGTCCCTGCACCAGGGCAACCCGCGCCAGGTGGGCGACATGGTGCTGTCGGGCGAGGCCGACATCGCCATCGCCACCGAGGCCATCGCGGACTATCCGGACCTGGTGACGCTACCCTGCCACCAGTGGAACCGCTGCATCGTGGCCACGCCGCGCCACCCCATCCTGCGCGAGCAGCCGCTCACCCTGGAGGCGATCGCCCGCTACCCCATCATCACCTACGACGACGCCTTCACCGGCCGCGGGCTGATCAACAAGGCCTTCCTCGGACGGGGGCTCAAGCCCAACGTGGTGCTCTCGGCGATCGACTCCGACGTGATCAAGACCTACGTGGCGATGGATCTGGGCATCGGCATCCTGGCGCGCATGGCCTACGACCCGGCGGTGGACAAGGGGCTGGGGATGCTGGACGCCTCCCACCTCTTCGAATCGAGCACCACCCGCGTCGGCCTGCGCCGCAACGCCTACCTGCGCGGCTACATGTACGCCTTCATCGAGCTCTTCGCGCCGCACCTGACCCGGCGCATGGTGGATGTGGCGCTGGCCGGGCACGGGGAGGATTACCAGCTGTAATACCCGAGCCGGTCGTTCCTGTAGCCCGGATGGAGCCGAAGGCGGAATCCGGGAGTAGCGGCGCCAATCGAGCCGCCGTCCCCCGGATTCCGTTGCACTCCATCCGGGCTACGGGGCGGATTCCTCCGCCTGCGCCAGCACCAGCATGAGCAGCACCCGCATCGCCGAGGGCGGGCGGTCGCCGGCGGGCAGGGTGCCGAGCTCGGCGTCGTCGGCGTCGGGGGTGACCGGCCCGGCGCCGACCCGGCTCGCCCGCACCACCGGCACGCCCGCCGCCACGGCACGGGCGACCGGCTCGCGCCACGCTTCGGGCACGCTTCCGTTGCCCGGAAGCGCCAGCACGATGCCGCGGGCGCCGCTCGCCACCGCGTGGTCCAGCGCCTCGGGCGGGCTGCCGGCGGCGACGTAGAGGATGTCGACCCGCGGCAGGCGGTCGGCCGACTCGGGCAGGGGGAGCGGGTCGGGTCGTGCAGCCGGAGGCGCGAAGTAGCGCACCGGATCGGTCTGGCCCACCACCCCACCGGGGGGCGCCTGGAAGGCGTTCGTGGCGGTGGTGTCGGCCTTGCGCACGCCGGCCGCGGCGAAGATCCGGCCGCCGAAGCACACCAGCACGCCGCGTCCGGCGCTCGCCGGCTGGGCCGCGACACGCACCGCGTCGTAGAGGTTCACCGGGCCGTCGGCCGAGAGCGCGGTGGCGGGGCGAATGGCGCCGGTGAGGACCACCGGCTTTTCGGGCGAGAGGGTGGCGTCGAGAAAGGCGGCGCTCTCTTCCAGCGTATCCGTGCCGTGGGTGATCACCACGCCGGCCACGTCCGGGTCGTCGAGCACGGCGCGCGTGCGCTGGGCGAGGGCCACCCAATGGGCCGGGCCCATGTCGCGGCTGTCCATGTTGAAGAGCTGCTCGACGCGCATGTCGGCGACCTCGCCGATGGCGGGGACGGCGGCCAGCAGGGCTTCCGCGGGCAGCGTGCCGGCCACGTAGCCGGTGGTGTCGGTGGACGAGGTGGTCGCGGCGGCGATGGTGCCGCCGGTGGCGATGAGCACGAGGGTGGGACGTGACGTCATTGGAAGGGAATGTCGTTAGGTGCCCGGAACAGCGCCTTCATGCTGTCGGACAACGGAAAGTTCAGATTGAGTCCGCTCCCGGGCAGGGGGCTCATGAACCAGGTGCGGTAGAGGCGCTCGGCCTCGCCGGAGATCATCACGCGGGCGAGGACGCGGTCCACCAGGCGCTTGAAGTCGTGATCGCCGCGCCGCAGGGTGCACGCGTAGGCCTCGAAGGATTGCGGCGTGCCGGTCACCCGCCAGGCGTCGCGGTCGGGCGCCTTGGCCAGCTCGCCGTAGAGCAGCGCGTCGTCGAGCATGAGGGCGTCGGCGCGGCCGTCGGCCAGCACGTGAAAGCTCTCGGCGTGGTCGCGCGTGGTGAGGACGGTCATGCGCCATTGCCGCTCCCGGTTCATGCGCTCGAGCAGCGCCTCCGACGTGGTGCCGGCGGTAGTCACCACCCGCTGTCCGATCAGGTCCGGGAAGTCCTGGATGCCGGAGTCCCGCCGCGTGAGAAGCCGTGTGCCGATGATGAAGATGGTGTTGGAGAACGCCACCTGGCGCGCACGCTCCGAGTTGTGGGTGGTCGAGCCGCATTCGAGGTCGATGGTGCCGTCCTGCAGCAGGTCGAACCGGTTCTGGGAGGTGATCGGGACGAGGCGCACGGGCAGGCCGGGAGCACCGAGCTGGTCGCGCACCGCCTCCACCACGCGCAGGGCGAGCGCGTGGGAGTACCCCATCACCTCGCCGCCCGGGCCGTAGTAGGAGAAGGGGATCGAGGATTCCCTGTGCCCCAGGTGGATGGCGCCACGCTCGCGGATGCGCTCGAGCGTCCCTTCGGGCGTCACGCCGGCGAGGCAGGTGGAGCACGCCAGGGTGGTCGCGGCCACTGCACAGAGCTGGCGGAGAGCGGAGCGGGCACGGCGGATCATGATAGGGAAGGACTCATGCTGGCTCGTGTCACGAGGTGTTCGACCGAAGAATGGACGCCGGGGAGCTTCATCGGATCGCGGCGTGCTGCCGGGCGACCGCCGGGCCGGCATCCGCGCGCCCCTGTGCGAAGCTTCCGATGCGCCGCTGCCGCTCGCCGTCGATGAGGCGGCTCGCGACCTCGCCGGAGACGCCCAGCGTGTCGAACACCGAACCGGCGAGCTGCAATCCGGATTCCAGGGTCTCGGGGATCACCGTGGACGCACCGGCCTTGTGCAGCGCCTGGGCGTGGGTTTCGTCGCGCGCCCGCGCCGCGATGCGAACGGCGGGAGCGACGCGGCGCACGCCTTTCACCGCATGCACCGCCGCCGCTGTGTGGTCCATGGTGATCACCACCGCGACGGCACGCTCCAGGTGGAACTTGCGCAGCAACTCCGGATGGCTGGCGTCGCCGAAATACACCGGCGCGCCGCGCGCGCGCAGGCGCGCCACGATCTTGGCGTCGTTCTCGATGGCGACGTGCGGCACGCCGTGGCCGGCGAGCAACTCGCCCACGAGCTGGCCGACCCGGCCGTAGCCGGCGATGATGACGTGTCCGGCGAGCTCGTCCAGCGCATCCTCGCTGTGGACCGGCTTGCTGCCGATCCGGGCGTCGATCATGTCGCCCAGGCGGCGCCCGAGGAGCTGCGCCGGCGGCGTCACCAGCATCGACAGGCCCACCACCAGCAGCATGAACTGCCCCACGCCCGCGTCCAGCAGACCCACGGCGAGCGCCATGCCGATCACGATGAAGGCGAACTCGCCGCCCTGGCACAGGATGAAGGCGCCTTCGGTCGAACGGCCCCAGGTGAGCCCGAAGGCGCGCAGCAGCGCGAACAGGATGGCGGCCTTGATCGCCATCAGCCCGACGACCGACAGCGGCAGCAGGATCGGCTCGGCCAGGATCGCCGAGATGTCGATGCCCATGCCGACCGACATGAAGAACAGGCCCATCAGCAGGCCCTTGAAGGGCTCGATGGTGACCTCCACCTCGTGCCGGAACTCGGTCTCGGCGATCAGCAGGCCCGCGAGCAGGGCCCCCATCTCCATGGACAGGCCGGCCGCCCAGGTGAGGCCGGCCACGCCGAGCGTGGTCAGCAGCGTGAGCGCCATGAAGGACTCGGACTGCCGGTTGGCCGCGACGGCGTGGAACAGGGGGCGCACCACGCGCCGCCCGACGAGGTAGATGAGCACCACCGTCACGACGCCCTTGAACATCGCGACCCCGAGCAGCCCGGCGAAGCTCGCGCCCGATTCCTGGGCGAGGATGGTCACCAGCACGAGCAGCGGCACCACCGCCAGGTCCTGGAACAGCAGCACGGAGAAGGTCGCCTGCCCGAGCGGGGTGCCGAGCTCGCGCCGCTGCGACAGGAGCTGCATCACCACGGCGGTGGACGAGAAACTGAGGACGAGCCCCAGCACCACCGAGGACTGCAGGCCGTGGCCGAAGGCAAAGGCGATGAGGCCGATCACGAGCCCCGAGAGTGCCACCTGCAGGCTGCCCAGGCCGAACACCAGCCGCCGCATCGCGCGCAGCCGGTCGACCGACATCTCCAGCCCGATCATGAACATCAGGAAGATCACGCCCAGGCTGGCGAAGACCTCCACGTCCTCGGCCCGGGAGAAGGTGAAGTAGGTCAACCAGGGGGTGTCGGCGGTGAGGTGGCCGAGTCCATAAGGGCCCACTGCCATGCCGACGGCGAGAAATCCCAGCACGGGATTGATGCGCAGTCGCTGCAGCAGCGGTATGAGTACGCCCGATAGCCCCAGGAAGAGGATGGCTTCGGCAAGATAAGCGGGGGCGAGGTGGGCGTCCATTGCGCCGGGTCGGGAGGATCCGCGGGATCGGTTGTCGATCCCCGGAGTGTACCCTAGCGTATGGACGGATGCCCGCCATTCCCCGGCGAATCGCGCCCGTCGGGGGCAGTCCCGTATTGCGGCCAGTCCGCGCGGACCGAGGGGTGGCGCCCGCGGAAAGGGAGTCAGCGCAGCCGGAAGCGGCTCACCGCCTGCTGCAACTCGTCGGCGAGACGTCCGAGGGTCTCGACCGCGGCGCTGCTCTGGCGGATGGCTTCGTGGTTCTCTTCGGTCATCTCGCGGATGCGCTTGGTGTTGCCGGTGATGTCGGCGCTGCTGGCGCGCTGCGCCTGCATGGCGGCGGCGATGTCGCTCACGCCGCCGTCGGCATCGCAGGCGGCGTCGCGGGCCTGGCCGAGCATCGCCGCCACTTCTCCGGCATGGGCGCGGCTGGTTTGCAGCGCCTGCTCGCCGGCCGCGAGGGTTTCCGTCAGCGTGCCGGTATGGTTGCCGAACTCTGCCATCACGGCGTCGATCTCGCTGACGGTCTGGCTCGAGCGCTCGGCGAGCCTGCGTACCTCGTCGGCGACCACCGCAAAGCCGCGGCCCTGCTCACCGGCCCGCGCGGCCTCGATCGCCGCATTGAGAGCGAGGAGATTCGTCTGCTCGGCGATCTCGCGCACCTGGCGCGTCATGCCGGCGACGCGCGCGGTACTGCTCAGGAACTCGGTGGTGGCCTGCACCATCGTCCGTACCGTCTGATCCGCGCGATCGAGCTGCCCGGCAAGTCGGTCCAGATGCTCGCGGCCGCTGTCGGCGCGCTCCACGCTCTCGCGCGAAATGCGCCTGACGTCCTCGGCGCGGCCGGCGGTGGTGGAGATGCTGACCGACATCTCGCCGATCGACGAGACGGTGCTCGCCACCGCCGCAGCCTGCTCGCTCGCGGCCGCCTCGATGCGCTGCGTCGATCCGAGCAGACGCCCGGCGGCGTTCGCGACTTCCGCGCTGGAGTCGGTCACGCGGCCGATCAGCTGGCGCAGGCCGACCACGACCTCGTCGAAGCGCTGCGCGACCAGGGCCAGCTCGTCCCGCGAGCGTACCTGCACGCTCGCGGTGAGGTCGCCCGCGGCGACCCGTCCGGAATGCTCGGCGAGCGCGTCGATGGTGTCGCGCACGACGGCGTAGAAGCCGCCGAACAGATAGAGCTGCAGCAGGGCCACCGCGCATACGACCGCGACGAGGGCGAGCAGGGAGGTCTGCAGCGCGTCGCGGCGCTCCGCGATCAGCTCGCGCGCCTGCTGCCGGAACCGGTCGGCGAGCGCGGCGAGCCCGCGTTCCGCCTGCGCGACTTCGGCAGCGAAGCGTGCCGAGTCTCCCGGCAGGTTGTCCTGTTCGACGAAATCCGCATGAATGCGCGCGGCCAGCGCGATCGCCGGCGCGGTCGCGGCGAGCGCTTCGTCGATGGCCATCCGGGCCTCCGTGTGGCCGGCCAGTGCGAGCTGCTCCAGCTCGTCCAGCTGGCTCAGGGAACTGCGGATTTCGCGCCCCGACTGGGTCAGGCGGATCTTGTCGTCGGGAAAGGCGGCCTGCTGGACCACGTCCGCCGCGGCCACGAGCTTCATGCGGGAGAAGGCTTCGAGCACGCGCTGGACGTCGCCGGTATAGCTCCTGGCCAGGTAGGAGGTGGCGATGTCGGTCTCCAGCAGCAGGCCGGAGGTATAGCCCAGGTGCAGGGCGAGGCGCTGCACGTCGTCGATCGTCGCCGTGATCTCTTCGACCAGGCGGTCGCCGTTC
This sequence comes from Azoarcus sp., assembly GCA_020725025.1. Lineage (GTDB taxonomy): Bacteria > Pseudomonadota > Gammaproteobacteria > Burkholderiales > Rhodocyclaceae > Aromatoleum. The sequence continues at coordinate 136,087 of DYFV01000002.1, read as the reverse complement.
GGGGCGGAGGCGCCGCGCAACGCCTTCAGGCGCGCCGTGACCGCCTGCCAGCGCTGCTGCGCGGTCGCGTCGAAGGGGGGCTCCGCCGCGAACGCGGAGACGGCGTCGAGGGTGGGTTGCAGCGCCTTCCACAACGTGTCGCCGGTGGGTGTTTCCGGCCACAGCCCCTTGAGCAGGGGCTGGGCGTCTTCGCGCGCCGAACGCAGGCCGCGCTGCAGCTCGAACAGCTGCTGCGTGACGGCAATGCCGCGCTCCTTCCGATCGAGGGCGCGCATGTCCTCGAGCAGGGGCGCGAGCGACAGCCAGGCGAGGCCGATCAGCGCGGACAGCATGATCGTGCCGATCAGGGCGAACTTCTGCGGATAGCGCAGGCGCGCCATCAAGCGCGCCGCGGGGGCCAGGAGCAGGTTCATCGGAATGGGTCTCTCGGTCCGCGAGGGCTACGGAAACGCGGGGGTGCTGTCCGGCGAGGCGAGGCTCTCGCGGATCAGCTGCGTCGGCGGGAAGTCGAACGCCGGTGTCATGAACCACTTCGCGTAGAGGCGGTGGATCTCGCCGCTCTCCATCAGCCCGCGCAGCGTGTCGTTGACCGCCGCGGCGAAGGCGGAGTCGCCCTTGCGGAACATCAGCGCGTAGGGTTCGATGCTGATGTACTTGCCGAGGATGAAGAAGTCGTCGGGCCTCTCCGCCTTGGTCAGCATCGCGGTGAGCAGGATCTCGTCCATCGCGAACGCTTCCGCCTTGCCCTCGGCGAGCATGCGGAAGGCCTGCGGGTGGTCGTCGGCCGACAGCAGGGCGACGCCGCGCATCCAGCCGATCTCGGCCTCGCGCTTGAGCAGGGTCTCCGTGCTCGTGCCGCGGGTGGTCACCACCGACTTGCCGGCGAGGTCGCGCAGCTGCCGGATGCCCGCGTCGCGCCGGACGAGCAGCCGCGCTCCGGTCACGAAGGTGGTGTAGGAGAAGGCGACTCGCTCCTGGCGCTCGCGCGTGTTCGTCGTCGAGCCGCATTCGAGGTCGATGTCGCCGTTCTCCAGGCGCTCCATGCGGTCGGCCGGGGTGACGGCGACATGCTCGATCCGGAGCGCCGGCAGATGCAACTGGCGGCGGATCGCGCCCGCCACGCGCTCGCACAGATCGATCGAGTAGCCGACCGCCCGCTCGCTGCCGCGCGGAATGGAGGAGAACGGCGTCGAGCTTTGCCGCACGCCCAGGCGCAGCACGCCGCTCTCTGCGATGCGCCCGAGGGTGTCCTGCGTCGGCGCGGCGGCGCCGGCCGTACCGCAAGCGACGCAGAGCAGCCAGGTCGCCGCGAGGCGGCGGTACGAATCCGGCGTGCGCCGGAGGGGAGCCGTCAGTGCCGAATGCTTCGTCATCGGGGACTCCTATACGTGGACGTGGGTCGGGCGCAACGGCTCGGGCGCGTTTCCCGCGCGTCGTCTCAGTGCTGCAGGATGCGCGAGAGGAAGGCCTGGGCGCGCTCGGAGCGCGGCTGGCCGAAGAAGGCGTCCTTGTCCGCGTCCTCGACGATGGCGCCCCGGTCCATGAAGATCACCCGGTGGGCGACCTTGCGCGCGAAGCCCATCTCGTGGGTGACGCACATCATGGTCATGCCTTCCTGGGCGAGCTCGACCATCACGTCGAGCACCTCGTTGATCATCTCCGGGTCGAGGGCCGAGGTGGGCTCGTCGAAGAGCATGCAGATCGGGTCCATGGCGAGCGCGCGGGCGATGGCCACCCGCTGCTGCTGGCCGCCCGAGAGCTGACCGGGGAACTTGTGCGCGTGGGCCTTGAGGCCGACCCGGTCGAGGAAGGCGAGTCCCTTCTCCCTCGCTTCGTCCTTGCCGCGCCCGAGCACCTTCACCTGGGCGATGGTGAGGTTGTCGGTGATGCTCATGTGCGGGAAGAGCTCGAAGTGCTGGAACACCATGCCCACGTGGGAGCGCAGCTTGGGCAGGTTGGTCTTCGGATCCTCGACGGCGGTGCCGTTCACCCGGATGCCGCCCTCCTGGAAGGGCTCCAGCCCGTTCACGCACTTGATGAGGGTGGATTTGCCCGAGCCCGAGGGGCCGCACACCACCACCACCTCGCCCTTGTTCACGTGGGTCGTGCAGTCGGTCAGCACCTGGAAGCTGCCGTACCACTTGGAAACCTTGTTGATCTCGATCATGGGGGGACTCCTTTAGCGGATGATGGCGACGCGGGTCTGCAATCGCTTCACCAGCCGCGACAGGCCGAAGCAGATGAGGAAATAGACGACAGCCACCGTGGTGTACATCTCCACCGGGCGCAGGTCGCGCTGGGTGATCTTGTCGGCGGCGCCGAAGAAGTCGGTGGCCCCGATCGCGTACACCAGCGACACGTCCTGGAACAGCACGATGGTCTGCGTCAGCAGCACCGGCAGCATGTTGCGGAAGGCCTGGGGCAGCACCACGAAGCGCATGGTCTGGCCGTAGGTGAAGCCCATCGCGTAGCCTGCCGCCACCTGCCCGCGCGGCACCGACTGGATGCCCGAGCGCATGATCTCGGAGTAGTACGCGGCCTCGAACACCATGAAGGTGAAGTAGGCGGACTTGTCGGCGCCGAGCGGGATCATCTGGCCCGTGATCATCTGCAGCAGCAGCGGCAGGATCAGGTAGAAGGCGAGGATCACCTGCACCAGCGGCACGCTGCGGAAGAAGTCCACGTAGATCGTGGCGAACCACTGCAGCGGCCGGATCGACGACAGGCGCATCAACGCGAGCACGGTGCCGAGAAGGATGCCGCCGACCATGGCGACGATGGTCACCTGAGCGGTATAGCGCAGCCCCTCGGCGAGGAAGCGCCAGTTCTCGAGGATGACGGAGAAGTCGAAATCCGACATTTCAGTGCCCTCCCTTGCCGCCGGCGATGAGGCCGGGCACCCGTGTGCGCCGCTCGACCAAGGCCAGCAGTTGGTTCATCCCGAAGGCCAGGATGAAATACAGGGAGGTCGCGACGATGGTGATCTCGAGCACCTGCGAGGTCTTCTCGATGATCTGCTTGTACTGGAAGTAGAGCTCGAGGATGCCCACCGCGTAGGTCACCGCGGAGTTCTTGAAGATGTTCATCGCCTCCGAGGTGAGCGCCGGCAGCACGATGCGGTAGGCCATGGGCAGGCGCACATAGCGGTAGGTCTGCCATTCGGTGAAGCCGAGCGCGAGCCCGGCGAAGCGCTGGCCGCGCGGCAGCGCCTGGATGCCCGACTTCACCTGCTCGGCGATGCGCGCCGCGGTGTAGAGGCCCAGTCCGATGACCGCGGTGATGTAGTAGGGCAGCTCCTGCTTCACCCAATCGCCCAGCGCCTTGGGCAGGAGCTCCGGCATGACGAAGAACCACAGGAAAAGCTGGACGATCAGCGGCACATTGCGGAACACGTCCACATATGCGTCGCCGATCGCGACCAGCGCGCGATGCGGCGTGGTGCGCATCACGCCCAGCACCGAGCCGAGCGCGAGCGCCAGCGCCAGCGCGGAGAGCGACACGGCGGTCGTCCAGGCGGCGCCGTGCACCACCCATTCGTAGTACTTGAGGCCGTCGTCGGCCTCCTGGAAGAAGAACTGCCAATTCCAGTGGTAGTTCATCGCTGAAACCCCTCCTTCGTGCGGCGCCCCGTGGAGCGGGCGCCGGGACAACGAAGCGCGCCGGCCGGGCCGGCGCGCGCGGCGCGTGCTTACTCGACGCCCTTGTCGTTGGGGTTGGCCAGGGTGGCCTTGAGCGCGGCGCTCATGGGGAAGTTGAGGTTCACGTTGCGCGGCGGGATCGGGTTCATGAACCACTTGTTGTAGAGCTGCTCGACCTCGCCCGACTTCATCATGGCGGTCAGCGTGCGGTCGACCACCGCCTTGAAGGCCGGGTCGTCCTTGCGCAGCATCACGCCGTAGGGCTCGTCGCGCAGGGACGGGCCGACGATCGCGAAGTCCGCCGGGTTCTTGCTGCTGGCGATGAGACCGGCGAGCAGGATGTCGTCCATGACGAAGGCGGCGGCGCGCCCGCTGGCGACCATCAGGAAGGAGTCGGCGTGGTCCTTGCCGTAGATGTTGCGCACGTTGATCGACTTGCCCTTCTCGTTCTGCTTGATGAGCCCGTCCGAGGTGGTGCCGGTGGTGGTGACGAGCGGCTTGCCGTCGAGATCGGCGATGTCCTGCACACCGCTGTCCTTGCGCACGGCCATGCGCACGCTGGTGATGAAGGGCGTGACGCTGAAGGAGACCTGCTGCTGGCGCGCCACGCTGTTGGTGGTGGAGCCGCACTCGATGTCGATGGTGCCGTTCTGCATGAGCGGGATGCGGTTCTGCGAGGTGACCGGCTGGTACTTCACCTGCAGGGCGGGGAGCTTGAGCTCCGCCTTCACCGCATCCACCACCTTGGCGCACAGGTCCATCATGTAGCCCACCGGCTTCTGGTCGGCGTCCAGGTAGGAGAAGGGCACCGAGGACTCGCGGTGGCCGACGGTGATGGTCCCGCTCGCGCGGATCTTGTCGAGGGTGCCCTGTTCGGCCAGGGCGGGGGCGGACAGGGTGGCGGCGAGGCCGAGGGCGAGGGCGATGCGGGTAGCCTGCATGGTGTGGTCTCCAGTGGTTGGACTTCAGCGCGGTGACGCGACCGCTGAGCTACCGGATTGCAGGGACCGTGCCAGCGTTGCCCGCGGGCTGGATGGCTTGTGTTTACAGGGATTCAGGCCGATCGCGGCGCTTGCCGGCAGGCATGCCGTTCGGGAACCCGAATGGAAGTGGCGGAATGCGTTCGGTTTTCCGAACGCGATGCGGACAGCTCTTGGCCTCGATGGGGGGAAGCGGAATCCAGGGGGCGGCGCTCTGGCGAGCGCCTCTCCCGGATTCCGCCTCCGGCTCCACCCGGGCTACAAGGGCAGCCTTTCAGCCCCCGAGTCCGTACTTCCGGACCTTGTCGTGCAGCGTGGTCTTCGCCACCCGCAGCGCCTCGGCGGCGCGGGAGAGATTGCCGCCTTGGCGGCGCAGCTCGTCGGCGATGAGGCTGCGCTCGAAGGCTTCTACCGCTTCGGAAAGGGAGGGCGCGATCGCCTCGCCCGGCGCGGAGCCGACGAGCTCCCGGCCGATGCCGAGCACCAGGCAGTCGGCGACGTTGCGCAGCTCGCGCACGTTGCCCGGCCAGGCGTGGGCCATGAGGCGGCGCAGCTGCTCGGGCGCGACCTCGGGCAAGGGCAGGTCGTGGCGGTGGGCGGCCTGCAGCATGAAGTGCTCGAGCAGCAGCGGGATGTCCTCGCGCCGTTCGCGCAGCGGCGGCAGCTCGATGGTGACGACGTTGAGCCGGTAGTAGAGGTCGGCGCGAAACTTCTGCTGGTTGGCGGCGGCGAGGAGATCGTCCTTGGTCGCGGCGACCACCCGCGTGTCCACCGGAATCGCCTGGTTGGAGCCGAGCCGCTCGATCACCCGCTCCTGCAGCACGCGCAGGAGCTTCACCTGCACGCCCATGGGCATGCTCTCCACCTCGTCGAGGAAGAGCGTGCCGCCGCTCGCGTGCTCGATCTTGCCCACGCGCCGCTTCTGCGCGCCGGTGAAGGCGCCGGCCTCGTGGCCGAAGAGCTCGCTGTCGATGAGGTTGTCGGGCAGTCCGCCGCAGTTCAGCGCCACGAAGTTGCCCCTGGCGCGGGGCCCGAGGTCGTGCAGGCAGCGAGCCACCAGCTCCTTGCCGGTGCCGGTCTCGCCATGGATCAGGACGTCCACCGCCTTGCCCGCGACGTCGGCTACCAGCCGACGCACCCGTTCGACCTGCGGCGAGCGTCCCACCAGCGCCGCCTCGACGCCATTGCGCCGCTCCAGGCGCCGGCGCAGCTCGGCCACTTCCAGGGTGAGGCTGCGCTTCTCGAGCGCGCGCCGCACCACCTCGACCAGGTGCTCGGGCGCGAAGGGCTTGGTGATGAAATCGTAGGCGCCGGCGCGCATCGCCTCGACCGCCAGCGTGACGTCGCCGTGGCCGGTGATCATGATCACCGGCAGCTCCGGGTCGCGGGCTCGCGCCTCGCGCAGCAGCGCCAGGCCGTCGGCGCCGGGCAGGCGCATGTCGGTGACGACCACGCCGGCGAAGTCTCGGCCGACGTGCGGCAGCGCATCTTCGGTCGAGGGCGCGGTGAGGACGGGGATGCCGGCGAGCTGCATCGCCTGCTCGCAGCCGAGCAGCACGTTGGGGTCGTCCTCCACGATCAGCACCGAGAGGGAGGTGTTCATGCGGTCTCTCCGACAAACGCGGGCAGGCGCAGGGTAAAGCACGCGCCGCCGGCGGGGAGGTTGTCGGCCACGAGGTCGCCGCCGAAGTCGCGCACGATGTCGCGGGAGATGGCGAGCCCCAGCCCGAGGCCCTCGCCGGCCGGCTTGGTAGTGAAGAAGGGCTCGAAGAGTCGCGCACGGACCGACTCCGGCAGGCCGGGGCCGGTGTCGGCGACCGTGAGCGTCACATGCTCGTCGTCCTCGGCTGCGGCACTGAGCGTGAGCACGCGGCCGGGCTGGTCGTGCATCGCGTCGGCTGCGTTGCCGATGAGGTTCAGCAGCACCTGCTCGAGGCGGTTCTGGTCGCACCAGGCGACGACCGCGCCGGGCCGGCAGCGGTTGTCCACCTTCACCTCGCTCTTCTGCAGCCGCGCGTCGAGCAGGAACAGCGCGTTGGCGACCGCGTGCGCGACGTCGACCCGCGCCGGCACTGCCGGCGACTTGCGCGCGAAGGTCTTGAGCGGCGTGATGATGCGGCCCATCTGGTCGGTGAGCCGCGCCACGATGCCGAGGTTCTTCTCCACGGTGGTCCGATCGCCGCGGCGCAGGAATTCGAGTGCGTTTCCGGCGAGGGTGCGGATGGCGCCCAGGGGCTGGGTGAGTTCGTGGGTGATGCCGGTGGCGAGCTGGCCCAGCACCGCGAGCTTGGCCGCCTGCACCAGCTCGTCCTGGGCCGCGCGCAGCGTCTGCTCGGCCTGCTCGCGCTCGCCGATCTCCTTGCGCAGCAGGGCGTTGGCCCGGGTGAGCGCCTCGGTGCGGCGCGCCACGGTGGCTTCGAGCTCGCGGTTGGCCTTTTCCAGCATGGCCTTCGCCTCGAGCTTCTGGCGCAGGATGCGCCGCCGCTGTGAAAGGAAGGCGCCGAAGAGCAGGATGAAACCGGTGCCGATCATCGCCAGGGCGGCGTGGGAGACCGCCTGGTTGCGCACTAGCCGAAGGTCGGAGAAGACCACCAGGCGCCAGCCGTTCTCCCTGAGGTTGCGCCCTTGGGCGAGATAGGCGGCCGTACCGGGGGCGGGCGAGCTGAGGCCGAAGTCCGTACGGGTCACCTCGACCACGGCGCCGGCCTCGTCGAGGGCGGGCGGCAGCGGGAAGGGGAAGCGGCCGATCGGCCGCTCGTTGTAGAGCCGCGTGCGCTCGACTTCGGCCTGCGCGAGCGGCGAGAGTGGGGCGAGGGCGGTGTAGAGCCAGGACTCCACCGAGGCGAGGATCACCACGTCGTTGTGGTCGAGGATCAGCGCCGGGGTGCCGAGCGAGCGCCAGGTATCCCGCAGCCCGTCCAGTCCGATCTTTATCACCGCCACGCCCACTACGCGATCGCCCTCCCGCAGCGGATGGGCGACGAAATAGCCGGGGTCGCCCCGGGTGGTGCCGACGGCGAAATGGCGGCCGGGCTCGCCGGCGATCGCCTGCTGGAAGTAGCTGCGGAAGGCGAGGTTCTCGCCGACGAAGCTGTCGGGGCGGTTCCAGTTGCTCGCCGCGAGCACCACCCCGTGATGATCGAGCACGAAGATCGCGATGCTGCCTACCAGCGCGTTCAGGCGCTCGAGATAGCGGTTGGCGGTGGCGATGCGCCCGCCGTCCGTGGGCCAGTGCAGCAGGGAGGCGATGTCGGGGTTGAGCGCGAGGGCGGACGGGATGTGCGCATAGCGGTTGACCACGCCGTCTACTGCGGCGGCGAAGAGGTCCAGGCGGTGGCTCGCGGCATTGCTCTGCTCGCGCATGCCCGCGTTCTCGCTCAACTGATAGCCGAGCAGTCCGGCCCAGGCTATCAGCAGAACGATGGCGAGGAGTTTCAGCGGATGAGGAGACGGGATCGTCCGCGCGGGAGGCGGCGCCAGGGCCGATGGCGCGTCGGGCGAGAGCTCGTCCATGTGCCGTGCGCTATGCGCCGATACCGCCCGGCGAGGCGGGCTGGAGTGCGGACGCTTCTTCGCCTTCCTGCTGCTGCAGCGCCCACATGCGCGCATAGTCGCCGCCCCTGGCCAGCAGCGCGGCGTGGGTGCCGCGCTCGACCACGCGGCCCTGGTCGAGTACCACGATCTCGTCGGCGTTCATCACGGTGGACAGCCGGTGCGCGATCACCAGCGCGGTGCGGCCCTCGGCGGCCTGCTCGAGCTGGGCCTGGATCGCCTTCTCGGTCTTCGAGTCGAGGGCGGAGGTGGCTTCGTCGAAGATCAGGATGGCGGGGTTCTTGAGTAGCGCCCGGGCGATCGCCACCCGCTGCTTCTCGCCGCCCGAGAGCTTCAGGCCGCGCTCGCCCACGCGCGTCTCGTAGCCCTCGGGCAGGCGCGCGATGAACTCCGTGAGCTGGGCGGCGCGGGCGGCGGCCTCCACCTCGGCGCGGCTCGCCTCGGGCCGGCCGTACTGGATGTTGTAGTAGAGCGTGTCGTTGAAGAGCACGGTGTCCTGGGGGACGATGCCGATCACCGCGCGCAGGCTGGCCTGGGTGAGACGGCGCACGTCGTGGCCGTTCACCCGGATCGCGCCGTCCTGCACGTCGTAGAAGCGGTACAGGAGCCGTGCCAGGGTGGACTTGCCCGAGCCCGAATGGCCGACTACCGCAAGGGTGCGGCCGGCGGGGATCTCGAGATCGACCCCGTGCAGGATGGTCCGCTTGGGGTCGTAGGCGAAGATCACCTCTTCGAAACGCACGCTCGCCGGGCCGGGCGGCAGTTCGATCGCGTCGGGTGCGTCCGAGACCTCCTTGTGCTCGTGCATCAGGCCGAACATGCGCTCGATGTCGGTGAGCGCCTGGCGCAGCTCCCGGTAGATCACGCCGAGGAAATTCAGCGGGATGTAGAGCTGGATGAGGAAGGCGTTCACCAGCACGATGTCGCCGATTGTCATCGCCCCGGAGGCGACGCGCGCCGCCGCCTGCCACATCATGACGGTGACGCCCACCGCGATGATCGCCGCCTGCCCGATGTTGAGCGCCGACAGCGAGTACTGGTTGGTGACCTGGGCGCCGATCCACTTCTTCAACTGCTCGTCGTAGCGGCGCGCCTCGTACTCCTCGTTGTTGAAGTACTTCACCGTCTCGAAGTTCAGCAGGCTGTCGATGGCGCGCGCGCTCGCCGCCGAGTCGAGCTCGTTGGCGCGCCGGCGCAGCACCGTGCGCCAGTTGGTGACCTTGACCGTGAAGGTGATGTAGGTGGCGAGGGTCACCAGGGTGACGATGGCGAAGACCGCGTCGTACTCGACCAGCAGGATGCCGATCACCAGCCCGATCTCCACCAGGGTGGGCACGATTGAGTAGAGCGTGTAGCTGATGAGCGAGCCGATGGAGCGTGTGCCGCGCTCGATGTCCCGGGAAAGCCCGCCGGTCTGCCGCTCCAGGTGGAAGCGCAGGGACAGCGCGTGCAGGTGGCGGAAGACCTGCAGGGCGATGCGTCGCACCGCCTGCTGGGTGACGCGCGCGAACACGATCTCGCGCAATTCGGTAAACAGCGAGGTCGAGAAGCGCAGCACGCCGTACGCGAGCAGCAGGGCCGCCGGCACCACGATGAAGGCTTCGCGCGGGGCGAGCGAGAGCGCGTCGATCAGGTGCTTGAAGATGATGGGCACCGTGACGTTGGCGCCCTTGGCGGCGATCAGGCAGGCGAGCGCGAACAGCACCCGCCCCTTGTAGGCCCACAGGTAGGGAAGGAGGTTCCTGAGCGTCTGCCAGTCGTGGCGTTCGGTGGGCTCGGGTCCGGGCAGGGCGGTGGCTGGGGCGCGTCTCATGGCGGGCTATTTTACCCGCCGCGCGCGGGCATCACGCGGTGCGTTCGTCCACCAGGAGGTTTACCGCGAGGCCGATGAAGAGTACGCCCGCCACCCGATCCAGCCAGGGGCCGAGCCGTGGGCGCCGCGCCAGCAGCCGGCCGATGCTTCCCGCGGCGAGCGCGATGGCGCCGAACACGAACACCGTCTGCACGGCGAACACGAGGCCCAGCAGCACCATCTGCACGCCCGCCGGGCCGGCCTCAGGCCGGGTGAACTGCGGCAGGAAGGCGAGGAAGAAGAGTGCGACCTTGGGGTTGACCGCGTTGGCGATGAAGCCGCGAGCGACGTAGCGGCGCCAAGGCAGCGGCGGGGCTGCGGTTTCGACGCCGGCGCCGATGCCGCCGCTGCGCAGCGCGTTGATGCCCAGCCATACCAGGTAGGCCGCGCCGGCGATCTTCAGTGCCAGGAAGGCGTTCGGGGCGGCGGCCAGGACCGCGCTCACGCCCAGCGTCGCCCACAGGGTGTGGGTGAAGCAGCCCAGCGCGCAGCCTACCGCGATGCCGAAGCCGGCCATGCGGCCGCGGGCGAGGCTCTGCCCGAGCACCATCAGGTTGTCGGGGCCGGGGGCGAAGGTGATCACCACCGACACGGCGAGAAAGGCGGCCAGGGTATCGAGGGGGAGCATGGGCGGCGTCCGGGGGGTGACGGCGCGATTGTGTGGGCGGCGGGGGAGGGCGTCAACGCGCCGTCGGGCTGCGCGTCCCGGATTCCGCCGGGGCTTCATCGGGGCTGCACGATGTCCCGGCCTCCTCGTAGCCCGGATGGAGCGAAGCGGAATCCGGGGAGGCCGCATGCGCCCGCACGGTCCGGTAGTGCCACCATGGGAGCACGCGCCGCATCGACAGCACCTCTCCGCTCTCGGCGGCCGCATAGCCGGGAATCGCCGCCAGGCGCGTCTGCCAGCGTTCGGTGCGCAGAAGCCGGAGCAGCGCCTGGGTGGCCGGCTGCTCCAGCGCGTCCCTGAGGCAGGCGAGGTGGTAGCGCTCCTGGGCGAGCGGGACGAAGTCCAGCCCGCGCGCGCGGGCGGTCGCTTCGATGCCGAAGCCGGCATCCGCCTCGCCGCTCTCCACCGCCTCGGCGACGGCCGCGTGGGAGGGCTCGGTGCGGTCGTAGCCGGCGATGTCGGCCGGTGCGAGCCCGGCATCGATCAAGAGCTCGTCCAGGAGCACCCGGGTGCCGCTGCCGAGCACCCGGTTGGCGAAACGCGCCCGGCGGCGCGCGACATCGGCGAGGGAGGCGAGCCGTAGCGGATTGCCGCGGGCGACGATGAGGCCCTGGGTGCGCCGGGCGAAGCCGATGAGCTTGTGGCGCCCCGGGCGCAGAAGCGGCTTGTAGGTGCGCCGGGCGAGCGAGCCGGCGGCGGGCGTGTCCATGGTGTGGAAGCCGGCGAGGGTGCAGCGTCCTTCGTTCAGCGCGCGAATGGCGTCGACGCTGCCGGTGAAGCGGATGTCCAGGTGCAGGCGCTGCGTCTCGGCGAGCGCCTCCTCGCGCAGACAGGAGAGCGCCTCGTCGTGGCTGGCGTAGAAGGTAAGCACATGGGCGCTGTCGTCGAAGGCCACGGCGAAGGCGCGCTCCAGATCGGCACGCAACGCCTCGATCTGCGGCAGCAGCCGTGCCTGAGCCTGGCGCTCGGCCCACAGGAGCTTGGCCGCGAACTCGGTGAGCCGCGCCGCCTGGCCTTTCTCCCACACGATGAGGCCGTGACCGAGCACGCCCTCCCAGCGCCTGAGCTCGCCCCACACGTGACGGTAGGAGAGATCGAGCTCGCGCGCGGCCCCGGTGATCGACCCGGTGGCGGCCACCGCCTGCAGGAGGTCGAGGAGCGGGTTGCCGATGCGGGCGGGGCCGCCGTCGGGGCCGAGGGTGTAGTGGAGACGGATCCTATGCACGACGCTTCATATTGCGGCGAGTCGGCGGGGCGCATACGTTACCGCAAAAACCGCCGCCTGCCCTGCCTCCGCGGCCTGCCGCGCCCATCCGCGCATTTCATCCACGAGGAGACTCGAATGAACATCCCTGGAGCGTTCCGCTCGCTCGTTCTCGCCGGCTGCGCCCTGGCGCTCAGCTCCGGGCTGGCCGCCGGCGGCGCCTCGGCGCAATCGCAGTCCATCGTGATGGCCTCGACCACCTCCACCGAGCAGTCCGGCCTCTTCACCCACCTGCTGCCGGCCTTCAGCAAGGCGACCGGGGTCGAGGTCAAGGTGGTGGCGGTCGGCACCGGTCAGGCGCTCGACATGGCGCGCCGGGGGGATGCCGACGTGCTGTTCGTGCACGATACGGTGGCCGAGGAGAAGTTCGTCGCGGAGGGCTACGGGATCAGGCGCTTTGCGGTGATGTACAACGACTTCGTGCTGGTCGGGCCGAAGGGCGATCCGGTCGGCGTGCGCGGCAAGGACATCGTCGCAGCGCTCGGCAAGCTCGCCGCGAGCCGGGGCGAGTTCGTCTCCCGCGGCGACAAGAGCGGCACCCACGCGGCCGAGCTGCGCTACTGGAAGATGGCCGGCGTCGATCCCAGCACCTGGGCCGGCTACAAGGCCTGCGGTTGCGGCATGGGGCCGGCGCTCAACATCGCCGCGTCCTCGGGTGCCTACGTCCTGGCCGACCGCGGGACCTGGCTCAACTTCCGCAACCGCGCCGACCTCGCCGTGCTGGTGGAGGGCGACAAGCGGCTCTTCAACCAGTACGGGGTGATCGCGGTCGATCCCAAGCGGCATCCGCACGTCAAGGTCGAGCCGGCCCAGAAGTTCGTCGACTGGGTGACCTCGGAGCCCGGGCAGTCGGCGATCGCCGCCTACCGCATCAACGGCGAGCAGCTGTTCTTCCCCAACGCCGGGCAGTAAGGCCGGCGGCGGCCGTCACAGCGGCCGCGGCGGCGTGGCCGGCGCAGGCAGGCCCACCAGGCGCAGCCAGTCGCGCAGGTCCGCGAGGGAGGACTCGGTGATCGCGGTCACTTCCTCGGCGGATAGCTCCAGGACCGCCGCGCGCAGGTACACCGTGGCGGCATCGACGCTGGCGGCGTCCGGGGCGAGGCAGCTGTCGGCGAGCGTGCTGGCGAGTTGCAGGGCGCCAGCCATGCGGTAGGGACGCGAGTCGGGGGCGAAGCCGCCGCCTTCCGGGTCGCACTGCCAGTACACCACGTCCGCCAGCGCGGTGGGGATGCCCCAGTCGGCGAGCAGGACCGAGGACAGCTCGTGGTGGTCGAAGCCGAAGGCGCGCTGCTCCAGGGTCTCCAGGGGCACGCCGCCCGCCGCCTGGCGTTCCAGCACCTGCGCGTATTCGGTCGGTGCCGCGGTGGCGAAGGCGAGCTTCCCGACGCGTCCCAGCAGGCCGAGCACGAAGGCGTCGGCGGAGGGGAACCCGCCGGTGCGCTGCGCCAGGGCTTCCATCAGCGAGGCCCCCAGGAGCGAGGCCGTCCAGAAGCCATTGTAGTCGAAGCGCTCGCAGCGCACTCGGGTGCCCTCGCGGATGAGGGAGACGGCGAGCGCATGGCTGCGCACCGCGTTCACCCCGAGGCGCACCAGCGCGCGGTTGAGATCGAGTATCGGCTTGCCGCCGCCGAAGCGTGCGGCGTTGGCGGCGCGGAGCACGAATCCGGCGAGCGCCGGGTCGGAGCGGATCACCTGCACCATCTCGTCGATGCTGGCGTCCGGGTCGCGGGCGAGCTCGACGAAACGCAACGCGGTGCCCTTGGGGCTGGGCAGCGATTCGGCGGCCACCAGGAACTTGCGGATGTTGCCGATCGTCTCGTTGGGGTCGCGCGTCGGGGGCGTTTCGCTCATCGGGGATTTCCTCAGGCTTGGGTCTGCTGATAGCGGTCGAGGACGTTGTCGACCACGCGGTCCATGAGCGCCTCCTCGTGCGCGGCGAACGCTTCCTTGTTCGCGAAGCGGCGGGCCAGCTCGCTACGGGTGAGCGCGAGCGCGCGCTGCCCCTGGCGATTGGCGAAGAGGTACATGGTGCGTGCGGGACTGACCCAGGTGAGCCGCACGCGACGGATCTCGCCGCCCTCGTCGGCGAGCTCGATCCAGTCGCCGCGTTGCAGCATCTCGACTTCGAAGGTTTCTTGCGGTTCCTCGGGGGTTGGTTTCCTGCTGGGGCCGGTCGGCAGCAGCGGCGCATGCGGCTCGGCGTCCGCCGGCGGCGCGGGGGGCTGCATGCCGGCCTTCACCGCCGCGGCATGCAGCTTCACCAGCTCGGCAAAGAAGGCCTCGCGAACCTCCTGTTCGACGGCCGCGGCTTCCAGCCCGGTACGCAGGCCCTTCAGGAGCTGGGGCAGGCGCTGGACCAGGCGTTGCCGGTCGTTCGCGGCGGTCTTGGGCAGCACGCTCCATACCAGCTCGTCCATGGTGGAGCAGGCATCGCGCCAGGCCTGGCCGTCTTCTCCGCCTTCGAGAGCGGCGCGGGTGAGCACCCTCACCCAGGGCCCGGCCAGGAAGGTCCGCAGAGACTCGGGTAGCTCGGCGTTGGCCGCATGCGTCTCGACGGCGCTCTGGGCAACCGTCTTCGCGATCTCCACCCGCTCACGCTGCTCGAGCTTGCCGGTCAGGGCTGCGGCCTTGGCGTCGACGCGCCGCTCCTGCTCGGCGAGCTCGCCTTCGACGGTTTGCAGGCACGCGGCGAACACCTCCGGGTTGTCGGCGAACTCGTTCTGGATGCGCAGCACGCAGGCCTCGGCCGTGCGGTAGAGCCAGGTGTCGGGGGTGAGCTCGCCGTCCCAGGTGGTTGCGGCCTGCGCCAAGGTGTTGATGAGCTTGCGCGCCGGCTGCGAGCGGTTCGAGAAGAAGCTGTGGTCCATCATCGCCAGCTTCAGCACGGGGATCTGCAGCCGCCCGATGAGGCCCTTCATCGGCGCCGGTACGCGGTCGTCGTCGAAGATGTAGTCGAACAGGGTGGCGACCACGTCGATGACGATCCCCTCCACCTTTCCGAGGTGCTTGCCCAGCCCCGCCTCGATGAGTGCATTGAGCACGTTGCCGGTGCCGTCCGCCACGACCGAGTCGAACGAGAACGCGTGATCGCCGAGGGCGACCTGCGTTTCGCCCTTCTGCAGGCGGGTGAGCATCTGCATGAGGTCCGCGCCGGCACCCGGGGTGCGCCAGTCCATGATCCCGGCGGGCAGGCCCTCGCCCCCGCTGCTGCGGGGCATGAAGAGCTCCTCGATGATCCCGGAGCTGCCCTTGCGGCGGTCGACGCTTTCCGGGCGCTTGACCGCGCGCCGGTCCTCGCGCGAGCGCTTAACCCACGGCCGTCCCAGCGGGAGGATGCGGCGCGCGATCAGCAGCTCGTTGACCTCCTTGTAGATCGGGATCAGCTCTTCGCCGACCTGCGCGGCCAGCATCTCGAGCAGCATCAGCTTGGTCTCGCGCGCCGTGTCGAGCGACCAGCACAGTTCCTTCAGCGTCTCGCACAGGGCGGCCGGGCCGAGCGGGTTGGCCGCGGATTCGATCGATTCGCGGCCGAGCATGAAGGCCACGCGCGCCTCGAAATCCGGCATCTCGCCGGCGCATTTGCCGAACAGGCGGTTGGCGAGATTCTTGACCGCCAGTTCCTCCGACATCTGCTCGTCGTCCACCAGGCTGAGCTCGTTGCCGGCCCTGCGTTCGTCATCGTAGACGTTCTGCCCCGGCGCTCGCTCCTCGGCGCGCTTGCGGTAACTCGTGGCGAAAGTGCTGCGGAAGCGCTGCAGGGGGTCGCGAGCGAGCGAGCGGAGCTGGGACTGCGCCTCCATCAGCGCGAGCGACTGCTCGAGCGCGCCGGTCGATTCCTGGCGCCGCGCCTGCAGCGTTTCGTCCAGCTTGTCGAGGGCGCGGGCCAGCGCGGCGGCGGCGCGCGCTTCGAGCAGCCCGCGGACCTCCGCGAGCACGCCCGCATAGGGCCGGAAACCGTCCGGTCTGCCTGCCGCAGGGGCTGGGTTGTCGACTGTCACGGCATGCTCCGCAAGTTGTTCGTTTCGATACCGTCGCAGGGCATTGGCATGCGGCGCCCGTGCAGGCGAGGCCGTCCGATCGGCATCGCCGCGCACACGCGGCCCCGCTCCCGATGAAGGAGGGGGCCAACAAGATCGAATAACGGCACGGCAGCGGCAAACTGTATTGCCGGTAATGGGAATCATGCTCCGAACATGGCGCGAGGCCAAGCGGCGCGTTGCGTGATGCGACGAGCGGCGCGTTTCCGCTGCCGAGCTGCCGCCGCCGCATGCCCGGCCGCAGGCAGCCGGGCGGGCGATGGGGTCAGGAGCGCCGGCTCTCCGGCGCCATCGTCTGGTGGCGGACCACACTCACCACGACGGTGATGACGGTGAGCGGAATCACGTAGCTCAGCATCGCGGCCGAGAAGGCCGGAAGGCTCTCGTGGCGCTGGGCGGCGAGGATCAGGTAGGCGAGGTAGGCGGCGTAGTAGCCGAGGAATACGACCCCTTCCCAGCGCGCGATCTCGCGGCCGGTCATGAGGATGGGCAGGCAGGCGAAGGCGACCGCCAGCATCACCCACAGGTCGAAGTTGCGTGCCGCCTCGGAGACGGGCAACCCTCCGGAAGCGACCAGGCCGGTGGCGCCGATGCAGGCGAAGATGTTGAAGACGTTGCTGCCCACCACGTTGCCTACCGCGATGTCGCGCTGCCCGCGCACGGCCGCGACGATGGAGGTGGCGATCTCCGGCATCGAAGTGCCCACCGCGACGATGGTGAGCCCGATCACCAGTTCGCTGACGCCCAGGGCACGGGCGAAGGTCACCGCCGCGGTAACGAGCCAGTCCGCGCCCAGCACCAGCATCGCGAGTCCGATGGCCACCAGCAGGAGCTGGACGCTCCAGTGGCGATCCCAGCTCGAGGTGGGGATCTCCGTCGCGAACTCGTCCATCGTTTCCTTGGATGCACGCCGCGACTGGCGGATCAGGAACACGGTGTAGCCGATGACGAGCACGACGAGCAGCCCCGATTCGACACGTCCGATCATTCCGTCGAGCGCCATCGCCACCATCAGCACCGATGCGCCGATCATGATCGGGATTTCCTGCCTGATGATCTGCTCGGCCACCAGCAGTGGCGCGATCAGCGCGGAGACGCCGAGAATGAGGAGGACGTTGGCGATGTTGCTGCCGACCACGTTGCCGATCGCCAGATCCGGCTTGCCGTCGAGCGCAGCGCCAAGGGATACCGCCATCTCGGGCGCGCTGGTGCCGAAGGCGACCACGGTGAGGCCGACCACGAGCGGGGATACCCCGAAGGAGATGGCCAGCCGCGAGGCGCCACGCACGAGGGCCTCGGCGCCGATGACCAGCGTGACGAGACCGAGCGCGAACAGCAATGCCTGAGTAATCATGGGTTCGGGACGGGGAGAGCTTTGTTGGTTCTTTTTGAGTGCGGCCTTGCGCTGCCGGTTCGCCGGCGCCACCCGTCAGCGGGCGGCGCCGGGATGGGCCGCGGGTTTCAGTCCGCGGCCGGTATGGTTACAGCCCGGCGTCCGCGCGCAGGGCGGCGGCCTTGTCGGTCTGCTCCCAGCTGAATTCCGGCTCGTCGCGGCCGAAGTGGCCGTAGGCCGCGGTCTTGCCGTAAATGGGGCGCAGCAGGTTCAGCTCCTGGATGATCGCCTTCGGGCGCAGGTCGAAGTGGCGTTCCACCAGTTCCACGATGCGCTCGTCGCTCACCTTGCCGGTGCCGAAGGTGTCGACCATCATCGACACGGGCTTCGCCACGCCGATGGCGTAGGCGACCTGCACCTCGCAGCGCTCGGCGAGACCGGCCGCGACGATGTTCTTCGCCACCCAGCGGCCGGCGTAGGCCGCGGAACGGTCCACCTTGGACGGGTCCTTGCCGGAGAACGCGCCGCCGCCGTGGTGGGCCGCGCCGCCGTAGGTATCGACGATGATCTTGCGGCCGGTGAGGCCGCAGTCGCCGTGCGGGCCGCCGATGACGAAGCGCCCGGTCGGGTTGATGAGGTAGCGCACGTTGCCGGCGAGCAGCTCCTTGGGCAGCACCGGCTTGATCATCTCCTCGATCACCAGCTCGGAGAGCTGCGCGTGGGAGACCTCGGGGCTGTGCTGGGTCGAGACCACCACGGTGTCGATCGCCACGGGCTTGCCATCCACGTACTTCACCGAGAGCTGGCTCTTGGCGTCCGGGCGCAGCCAGGCGAGGCGACCGTCCTTGCGCAGCTCGGCCTGGCGCTGCATGATGCGGTGCGCATAGTAGATCGGCAGCGGCATGAGCGAGGGCGTCTCGTTGCAGGCATAGCCGAACATGAGGCCCTGGTCGCCCGCGCCCTGGTCCAGGTCGAGGCCTTCGCCCTCGTTCACGCCCTGGGCGATGTCGGGCGACTGGCGGTTGATGGCGGTGAGGATGGCGCAGGACTTGTAGTCGAAACCGATCGCCGAATCGTCGTAGCCGATGCGGCGGATCACGTCCTGGGCGATCTCCTTGTAGTTCGGATGCGCGGTGGTCGTGATTTCGCCGGAGATCACCACGAGGCCGGTGGAGACCAGCGTCTCGCATGCGACCCGCGCCCTGGGGTCCTCGGCCAGGATGGCGTCGAGAATGCCGTCGGAGACCTGGTCGGCGACCTTGTCGGGGTGACCTTCGGAGACCGATTCCGAGGTGAAGAGAAATTCCTTGGCCATGCACTGCTCCTCAAAAACAAAAATCCCCGAGCTTTCCGGCGTGGCCGGCTCCGGGGATTTCGTCGAGCAGGCGACGCTTTAGCAGTATTTCTG
This sequence comes from Azoarcus sp., assembly GCA_020725025.1. Taxonomy (GTDB): domain Bacteria; phylum Pseudomonadota; class Gammaproteobacteria; order Burkholderiales; family Rhodocyclaceae; genus Aromatoleum. The sequence goes on along the minus strand of DYFV01000002.1, from coordinate 117,356 downwards.
AGCCGTGCGCCCTCGCGCCAAGCGGCCGCCCTGCAAGTTGTCGAATTAACTCGGCGGCTAAGCGATAATTATAGCTTTTGATCAGTTCCGGTCAATGCGCCGGCAGATCCGGCCATCCGACTACGACTACCACCGATCGTGATCGTCTCGTTCCTCTTTCGCGCTCTCGCCCGGCTGCCGCTCGGCTGGCTGCACGCCCTGGGCGGCTGGCTCGGCTGGGCCACCTGGTGGCTTTCCCCGTCCTACCGGCGGCGCCTGGATGCGAATCTCGCGCGCGCCCTCGGCCGTCACGACCGCGCCGTGCGCAACGCCGCGATCGCCGAGGCCGGCCGCCAGGCACTCGAGCTGCCGTGGCTGTGGCTGCGCCCGAGCAGCGAGGTGGTCGCGAAGGTGGTGCGTGTGGAGGGCTGGGAGGTGGTCGATGCCGCGCACGCGGCCGGCGCCGGCATTCTCTTCCTCACGCCCCATCTCGGCTGCTTCGAGATCACGGCGCAATACTATGCCTCCCACGCGCCGATCACGGTGCTCTACCGCCCGCCGCGCAAGGCGGCCCTGCAGCCCCTGATGGAGGCCGGGCGTGCGCGCGGGCAGATGCGCACCGCGCCGGCCGATCTCTCCGGGGTGCGCAAGCTGGTGAAGACGCTCCGCAGCCACGAGGCGGTGGGCATGCTGCCCGACCAGGCGCCGGCCCGCGGCGAAGGCGTGTGGGCGCCCTTCTTCGGCCGCCCGGCGTGGACCATGACGCTGGCGGCGCGGCTCTCGGAGGTAAAGAGCGTGCGCCCGATCCTCATCTGGGCCGAGCGGCTTCCGCGCGGAGCCGGGTACGTGGTACGCACGTCCGAGCCGAGGGAGCCCATCGAGGGGTCGATCGAGGAGCGCTGCGCCGCGATCAACCGGGAGATCGAGCGCCTCATCCTGGCCTGCCCCGCCCAGTACCTGTGGGGCTACAACCGCTACAAGCGCCCCTCGGGCGTCGAGCCCCCGCCGGAGGATTCCGCATGCTGAGCCGTCTGGCCGTCGCTTCGTTCTGGCTGTTGCACTGGCTGCCGCTGCCGCTGCTGGCGGTGCTGGGCCGCGCAGTCGGAGAGGTCCTCTACCGCCTCGCGCGAGGTCGGCGTCACATCGTGGAGGTGAATCTGCGCCTGTGCTTCCCCGAGCTCGACGCTCGCGAGCGTGCGACGATCGCGCGCGGCCATTTCCATGCGCTCGGCCGCAGCATGCTGGAGCGCAGCCTGGCCTGGTGGGCGAGCCCGGAGCGGCTGCGCCGGCTGGTGCAGCTCGAGGGCGAGGAGCGGCTGCGCGCGCTGCAGGCCGAAGGGCGCCCGGTGATCCTGCTCGCCCCGCATTTCGTCGGGCTCGACATGGGCGGCACGCGGGTGGCGATGAGCTTCGACTGCGTGAGCATCTACGCGCGGCAGAAGAACCCGGTCTTCGACCATTGGCTGCATCACGGGCGGAGCCGTTTCGGCGACCAGCTGCTGCTCTCGCGGCAGGACGGCGTGCGCGGCACGGTCAAGGCGATGAAGGCCGGCCGCCCCTTCTACTACTTGCCGGACATGGATTACGGGCGGCGCGAGTCGATCTTCGTGCCCTTCTTCGGTGTGCCGGCCGCCACCATCACGGGGCTGTCGCGGCTCGCCCGGCTAGCCGGCGCCGCCGTGGTGCCGTGCGTGACGCGCATGCTGCCGGGCGGGCAGGGCTATCGCGTGGAGCTGGGCGAGCCGTGGCCGGAATTTCCCACCGAGGACGCGGTGGCCGACACGCGGCGGATGAACGCGTGGATCGAGGCGGTGATCCGCACCATGCCCGAGCAGTACTACTGGGTGCACCGCCGCTTCAAGACCCGCCCGCCGGGCGAGGCGCGCCCCTACTGAGTCTGGTCGCGGTCGGCGAGCCGGGCGAGCGCGATCGGAAAGGCGGCGCTGCCGAGAAGTGCCACCGCCGACACGATGAGCGCGAGTCCCGTTCCGGGCTCGCCGAGCAGCGGGTGGATGGCGCCGAAGTCGCCCGCCAGGACGACGGCGCCGCCGACGAGGCAGAGCAGTCCGGGAAGCCCGAGCAGCCAGGCGGCCAGCGGAATGCGCAGAGAGGGGCGTGCGTTCGTCATCGGCGGCATTCTCGCACGGGCGAGATGCGGCCGCATATTGCCGCAGCGCACACGGCGCCGCTGGACGCGCTGCGGTGGCTGGGCGAGAATCCGCAGATTCGCCCAGCCGGGCTGCGACCGCTTTCCACCCATGCGCCTGCGCTTCACCAAGATGCACGGCCTCGGTAACGACTTCGTCGTGATCGACGCCATCCGCCAGACCGTGACGCTCGACGAGCGCCGGGTCAGATTTCTCGCCGACCGGCATTTCGGGGTCGGTTGCGACCAGCTGCTCGTGGTCGAGCGTCCCGAAGCACCCGGGGTCGATTTTCGCTACCGCATCTTCAACGCAGACGGCGGCGAGGTCGAGCAATGCGGCAACGGCGCGCGCTGCTTCGTGCGCTTCGTGCACGAGAAGGGGCTCACCGACAAGGGCGAGATCCGCGTGGAGACGCGATCGGGCGTCATCTCCCCGCGGCTCGAGGCAAGCGGGCTGGTGACGGTGGATATGGGTGTGCCGGTGCTCGAGCCCGCGCGCGTGCCTTTCGTCTCGGACTCCGACGCGGTGGTGCAGCCGCTCGCGCTGGGGGACGAGGAGGTGGCGATCACCGCCGTCTCAATGGGCAACCCGCACGCGGTGCAGGTGGTCGCCGACGTGGAGACCGCGCCGGTGGAGAGCCAGGGGCCGGCGATCGAGAACCACCCGCGCTTCCCCGCCCGCGTCAACGCCGGGTTCATGCAGGTGGTGGACGAGCATCACGTGCGCCTGAGGGTCTTCGAGCGCGGTGCGGGCGAGACGCTCGCCTGCGGGACGGGCGCCTGCGCGGCCGTGGTGGCGGGCATCCTGCGCGGGCTTGTGAGCTCGCCGGTACGGGTGACGACCCGCGGCGGCGAGCTCGAGATCGCGTGGGCCGGGCCGGGGCGGCCTGTGCTCATGACCGGGCCGGCGGTGACGGTTTTCGAGGGCGAGATCGAGCTCGACTGAGCGCGCCCGAACACGAGCGGAGCGGTGATGGCCGCTTCGGTGGCAACGAACACGACGGGGCCCGCGCCCCGGACTGGAGTCCCCTTTCCATGAACGCCGACGACGTCGCACGCTATCTCAAGGATCATCCGGATTTCCTCGCGGAGCACGGCGAGCTCTTCTCCCAGCTCACGGTTCCCCATCCGCACGGCGGCCAGGCGATCTCGCTCGCCGAGCGCCAGCTCCACGCCCTGCGCGACAAGATCCGCGCCCTCGAAGGCAAGCTCGCCGAGCTCATCCGCTTCGGCGAGGAGAACGACGAGATCGGCGAGAAGATGCACCGGCTCACCCTGTCGCTGCTCGAGGCGGACGACTACGAGAGCCTGCGCTTCGTACTGTTCCAGAGCATGCGCGAGGACTTCGCCGTGCCGCACGTGGCGATGCGGGTCTGGAACAGCGTGCTCAAGCGAGAGGGCGAGGACTTCGAGCCCGTGTCCGAGGCCGTGCGCTTCTTCGCCGGCGATCTGCGCCATCCCTACTGCGGCGCGCCGAGCAACCTCGAGGTGATCGCCTGGTTCGGCGAGGCCGCGCCCCACGTCCGCTCGGTCGCGCTGGTGCCGCTGCGGCGGGAGGCGCAGGTGTTCGGCCTGCTCGCACTCGGCAGCGAGGAGGCTGAGCGCTTCTACCGCGAGATGGGCACCCTCTACCTTTCCCGTCTCGGCGACGTCATCGCCTCGGCCCTGCGACGGCAGCTGGGCTGATCGTGACCCCGCGCGAGGGTGTGCCGGCCGTTCCCGCCGTGGTGCCGGGCTGGCTCGAAGCCTACCTGCATCACCTCGCCAGCCAGCGGCGTGCCGCGCCGCTCACCCTCGAGAACTACCGCCGCGACCTGCTGCGGCTGGCCGCGCTGGCCGAGGCGCGCCTGCCGGACGAGCTCACGACTCACGACATCCGCCGCTTCGTCGCCCGGCTGCATGGGGCGGGGCTCGCCCCGCGTTCGCTCGCGCGGGTGCTGTCGGCGTGGCGGGGCTTCTTCCGCTGGCGCATGCGCCATCAGGGGGCCCGGACGAATCCCACCGACGGCGTGCGCGCCCCGAAGGCGCCGCAGCTTCTGCCTCGCGTGCTGTCCCCGGAGCAGGCCGGCGCATTGCTCGATGCTGCGCCCGAGGACGCCCTGGAGCGGCGGGACCGGGCCATGTTCGAGCTTTTCTATTCTTCGGGGCTGCGGCTTGCCGAGCTCGCCGGACTGGACGTCGACGGTGGCCTCGACCTCGCCGAGCGACTGGTCACCGTTCGCGGCAAGCGCGGCAAGACCCGCACCGTCCCGGTCGGCACTCGGGCCGCGCAGGCGCTCGCCGACTGGCTCGCGGAGCGGCCGCAATGGCGCTGCGCCGACAGCCCGGCGCTTTTCCTCACCCGCCACGGAGCGCGCATGAGCCCCGGGGCGATCCGCTCGCGCCTCGCGCGCTGGGCGCAGACCCGTGGGCTGGGCGTGCACGTGCATCCGCACATGCTGCGCCACAGCTTCGCCAGCCATCTGCTGCAGTCGAGCGGCGACCTGCGCGCGGTGCAGGAGCTGCTCGGCCACGCCAGCATCCGCAGCACCCAGGTCTATACCCATCTCGACTTCCAGCACCTCGCGAAGGTGTACGACGCGGCTCATCCGCGCGCGAAGAAGCGTTGACATTCCACAAGGTGCCCTGCATCTGCCGGCTGGAGAATGACAACAGCCAACTCGTTTCAGAGTGTTGCCCAATTCGGGGAGCGAGACGCGGGTCGGCGTGCCGGGCTCCGCTATGCTCACATCAGAATTTCATAAAGAACGAGCATGCGAGGGGTCCTGAGCCCGGACAGAGGGAGCTAGGCAGTCATGTCATACGATACCCACACTAACGGGCCTCCGCCCGTCCATAACGGGACCTCCGAGGTCACCGAAAATCTGCGCCTACGCCAGAACGCCCTGCGTTCGGTGGCGCTGCTGCTGGCGCGCTACGAGATCCGCAATCTCAGGCGGCTGTACGAGGAGTTCGAGCGCGACATCCTGCTGCCGATCCTGCTGGGCGAGATCGCGCTGCACAACATCGGCGCCCGGGAGAATGTCGTCGAGATGCGCGCCGGTGCGCTGAGCGGCGACGGCGAGGAGCCGCCGTGCGTATTGAAGCCCTGTAACGCCTACTCGATCGCCGCCGCGACCGGCCTGCCGCGTGAGACGGTGCGGCGCAAGATCGCCCGCCTGGTGGAGCTGGGCTGGATCCGAAAGCGTCATAACGGCCATCTGTACGTCACTTCGCGCGCGCTCGAGTACTTCGGCAATCTTCTCAGCTCGCGGGATCTGACCGAGCTCCTGGAAACGGCGGACCGGATCCGGCTCATGCTGCGCGACTGAGGGCACGGGCGGTCGGGGGGCGGTCGGCGCGATACCTATCCGCCCGGGCACGGCCGCCGATGCTCCCGAACGGCGCCGGAGCGCTGGTGAAGGCGGAGCGCTGCCTTTACACTCTGCGGCCTTTCGTTCCCCTCCCGCGGTAACTCACATGGCCAAGCTCGTTCTTCAACCCGGCAAGGAGCGTTCGCTCCTGCGGCGTCACCCCTGGGTCTTCGCCGGTTCGGTGGCGCGCCTGGAGGGACGCGCGCGGCCGGGCGACACCGTGGAGGTGGTGGCCGACGACGGCCGCGTGTTCGGCCGCGCCGCCTGGTCGCCCCAGTCGCAGATCCGCGCGCGGATGTGGTGCTTCGATGGGGAAGCGGTGATCGACCACGCCTTCTTCAAGCGGCGCGTGGCCGAATCGGTGGCCCGTCGCGCGGCGCATCCGCTGCTTGCCGGACAGGACGGCCTGCGCCTCATCCACGGCGAGTCGGACGGGCTGCCGGGAGTGATCGCCGACCGCTTCGGCGAGGTCGTGGTGCTGCAGCTCACCAGCGCCGGGGCCGACAAGTGGCGCGACGCGATCATCGCCGCGCTGGTCCAGGCAACGGGGTGCCAGGCGGTCTACGAACGTTCGGACTCGGATGTGCGCTCGCTGGAGGGCCTTGCCCCGGTCACCGGCTGCGTCCATGGGGCGCTGCCCGAGGAGCGGCTCACCATCGTGGAGCATGGGGTGCGCATGGAGGTGGACGTGGTCGCGGGGCACAAGACCGGCTTCTATCTGGACCAGCGCGACAACCGCCGGCTCACAGGTCTTCTCTCCGCCGGGCGCAGCGTGTTGAACTGCTTCTGCTATACGGGCGGCTTTTCGCTCCAGGCCCTTGCCGGCGGGGCGAACTCGGTGCTCTCCATCGATTCCTCGGGGCCGGCACTGGAGACCGCCAGGCGCAATATCGTGCTCAATCCGCAACTGCCCGGCGAACGTGCCGAGTGGCAGGAGGACGACGTGTTCGAGGCCTTGCGTGCGTTGCGCGCGGCCGGTCGGCGTTTCGACCTCATCGTGCTCGATCCGCCGAAGTTCGCCCCCTCCGCGTCGCATGCCGATCGGGCCGCCCGCGCCTACAAGGACATCAACCTGTTCGGCTTCCGCCTGTTGAACCCGGGCGGCATCCTCATGACCTATTCCTGCTCGGGCGGGATCGGCCTGGAGCTCTTCCAGAAGATCGTCGCCGGCGCGGCGAGCGACGCCGGCGTCGATGCCCGCATCCTCCATCGCCTCGCTGCGGCGCCCGATCACCCGGTGGGGCTCGCCGTGCCCGAGGGCGAGTACCTCAAGGGGCTCGCGCTTCAGGTCGGCTGACGGCCGGCCGGCGCGCGCCAGTCGGGGTTCGGCCCCCGCTCGCCCACGCTGAAGGCGGTTCCGATCAGGGCGAGCGCGAGCACCAGGAGCAGGAAGTAGCGCAGCTGCCAGTCTTTCGGGGCGGGCTTGCCGCCGCTGTGCGCGGCCTGGCGTGCGGCCATGACCCCGAGCGCGCTCACCAGGAGCAGGCCTGCGCCGAGGAGTTTCGAGGAGACCCCGCTCAGGAGTACGCCGTGGGACGGGTCCAGGCGGTCGGGCCAGAAGAAGGACGGGCCGCCGAGCAGGTAGAGCCCGCCGACCAGACACATCACGATCACGAAGGCGAGGAAGGTGCGCACCGCGGATCTCAGGCCGGTCCGAGCAGGGGCGGCACGACCGTGGCCAGCGCTTCGCCGAGCGCGATGTGGTCGGCGGCGTCCAGATGCACGCCGTCGGTCGGGCTGCAGCGCGCGACCCCGCCCGCGTCGTAGAAGGCGCACCCCGCCTGGGCCGCGACCGCTTCCAGCGCCGCAGCCAGCCCGCGGCACTTCTCGTCCGCGCCCCGGAACTTGTCGGCCATCGTGCCGGCCGGCCGGGTCACCGGCGGAGGCGCCACGATGAGGATGGGTGGCACCGGCATGCCCGGCTCGATCGGCGCGCGGCGGATGGCTCCCGCCAGCGCGGCCACCCCTTGCGCGGCGTGCCAGGCGGTGTGGGGATGCATGGACTGGAAGTCGTTGTTGCCGAGCATCAGCACGACCAGCGCCAGCGGCGAATGGAGCTCGATACGCTGCTCGAGCCCGACGAGGCCGTTGCGGCCCGGCTTGAACGGGTCCTCCCAGACGGTGCGCCGCCCGTTGAGACAATCCTCGATCACGCGGACGTCCAGCCCGGCTTCGGTGAGCTGCCGCTCCAGCACGCCCGGCCAGCGCACGTCGAACGGATGGCGGGCGCGGGTTCCGGGGACGATGCCCCACGAAAGGGAGTCGCCGTAAACAAGGATCTGCCTCATGGTGCCTTCCTCCCGGGCGGCTCGTCCGGCCGCGGCGAGCCTGGTAAAAGAATGTGAAGCCGGCCCATGGGCACGCGGCAGGGACTGTGCTGCGTCAGTCCCGAGGAATATCCGTCGCGTCCGTGTGGTGTGTGTGGATTTCCCACACGATCCGGGCGTGGCCGGGCACGATCGCGGGCCTGCCGATACTGTCCTGCAGCAAACGCTTCGATACACATCCGCCGCATTTCTCGCGGCGCCCCGGCCATGATGACGGCGGAAACGACAACACGAGGCCGATCATGAACGACTACAACGCTCCCTACATGCTGCGACGCCTGATCGCATTCGGATTCTCCGCCATCTTCTTCGCCTTCGCGGCGCTGCTCGGACTCATCACCCTCTATGGTCTGGTGAACGCCATCGCCGAGCCCGACCAGATCGCGGCGGCGGCGGTGAAGGCCATCAACACCGCGGTCATCGCGCTCGCCGCCTTCGAGCTCGGCCTGGTGGTCAGCCGTGAGTACGGCGACCCCGAGGATGGACATATCGCCGTCGTGTTGGGGCGTACGGTACCCCGTTTCATCAGTATCGCCTGCATCGCCCTGGCGCTCGAGGGCCTGCTGCTCGTGATCAAGTTCAGCCAGTTCGAGCTTGCCGGGAATCTGCCTTATGCGGTGGCTACGGTGATGGCCGGGGCCATTCTGCTCGTTGCGCTCGGTGCCTTTCTCATGATGACGAAGCATCCGGTCGAGGAGAAGGTCGATGCGCCGGATTTCGATGCGCGCGAAAGGATGAGCGGGGTCCCGTCGCTGCTGGAGGCGGAGGCGCGCTGAGCGAGCGGGCTCCCCCGGCGGGGCGGCCGCCGGGCGGCCTACTGTGCCCACAGGTTGCCGCTCGCCGCTGCGCCGGGCGGCGTGAGGCCGAAGTGGCGCCAGATGGACGGCGTGGCCATGCGCCCGCGCGGGGTGCGCTGCAGGTAGCCCTGCTGGATGAGGTAAGGCTCCAACACATCCTCGATGGTGTCGCTGGATTCGCCGATGGCCGCAGCGAGGTTGTCGAGGCCTACCGGCCCGCCGCCGAACTTTTCCAGCATGGCGCCGAGAAGCTTGCGGTCCATGATGTCGAGGCCCAGGTGGTCCACCTCCAGCATGCCGAGCGCCGCATCCGCGACCTCGGCGCTGATGTGGCCGCCCGCGCGCACCTGCGCGTAGTCGCGCACCCGGCGCAGCAGGCGGTTCGCGATTCGCGGCGTACCGCGTGCCCGCCGCGCGATCTCGCCGGCGCCGCCTTCGTCGATGTCGACGCCCAGCAGGCGTGCCGAGCGCTCGACGATGAAGCCGAGCTCTTCGGCCGTGTAGAACTCCAGCCGCGACACGATCCCGAAGCGGTCGCGCAGCGGGTTGGTGAGCATGCCGGCGCGGGTGGTGGCGCCGATCAGGGTGAACGGCGGCAGGTCGAGCTTCACCGAGCGGGCCGCCGGGCCCTCGCCGATCATGATGTCGATCTGGTAGTCCTCGAGCGCCGGATAGAGGATCTCCTCAACCACGGGCGAGAGGCGATGGATCTCGTCGATGAAGAGCACGTCGTGCGGCTCGAGGTTGGTGAGCAGCGCCGCGAGGTCGCCTGCGCGCTCCAGCACCGGTCCCGAGGTCTGGCGGAGGTTGACGCCCATCTCCGCAGCGACGATGTGCGCGAGCGTGGTCTTGCCCAGCCCCGGCGGGCCGAACAGCAGCACGTGGTCGAGTGCTTCGCCGCGCCCGCGCGCGGCCTGGATGAAGATCTCGAGCTGTTCGCGGATGCGCGCCTGGCCCACGTACTCGGCGAGCCGCTTGGGACGCAGCGCCCGCTCGACGGCGTCTTCCTGGCGGTCGGCCGCCTGCGCGGACACGAGCCGCGGCCCCTGGAGCTTGTCGGTTTCGATCATGCGCGAAGTGTAGCCCACGGCAGCCCGCCGTCGCACCCCAAAGAAAAAGGGGAGCCGAAGCTCCCCTGATCCGGTCGCGCCGACGACTCAGTGGGTCTTGCGGCGGGCAAGCCCCAGGCCGAGGAGTCCCAGGCCGAGCAGGGCCAGGATGCCGGGCTCGGGCACGGCGGTGATGGTGAAGGCGAACGAGGCGGGAGTGGCCTGGCCTTCGGGCGTCTGGAAGCCGATGCACGGGAAGGCTGCCCCGGCCGCGGCGCACGCCTCCGGCGACAAGGCGTTCAGGCTCTGAGTCGTCTCGATGATGTTCACCGTGTAGGTGAAGCCGTCCAGGTCGAACGAGAAGTCGAGGTCGCCGAAGGTCACCACGAAGATGTCGTCGCACACCGTCTCGGCGTCGAAACCGCAGGGCGCCGAGTTGAGGGTCTCGGTGAAGCGCACGGCGAAATTCGTCGAGACCGGACCGATGTCCGGACCCACCACGGGGGTGAGCGGCGTCAGGGTGAGCGAGGTGACGAGTTCGGCCGTGCTGAGGGTGGCGAAACTGGCCAGGATGGCGTTGTTGAAGTGGGTGACCGTGTTCGTCGGGGCGAACGGGCCGTTGGTGAACGCGACGCCGTTGGCGGGCGAGTCGGTGATCTCCAGGCCGCTGCGCGAGGTCGCCGCGTCGCCGCTGTTCACCGGATCGGTGCCGACGCCGCTGGCGCCCCAGCTGATCAGGCTTGCGTCATTGTAGGGGGTGCCGCCGCCGTCGGTGAAGGTGACGTTGTTGGTCCACGCGAGGGTGACCGTGTAGTCCCACGAAGTGATGAGCACCGCATGGGCGCTGGATGCGAACGCAAGGGCGCCGGTCAGGCCCGCTGCAGCAAGGATTTTCTTGATGTTCATGTCTGCTCCCTGGGGTAGGTGAGGTGTCCGGGATTGCTCTCGCCAGTCATGTAGCATCAGCCGTGCCATCAAGCTAACGCGTTGATATATAAAAAGTACCGGCTATGGGGTAAGGGATTACTGTAAAACTTTTCGACACTGTCCAGGTGGGGTTCCTGCCGTGCTTCCGGGCGGGTGGGGCAACAAAAAAGGGAGCCGAAGCTCCCTTTTTCCGGTGTGGCAAGTAAGCCTCAGAGGCTCTTGCGACGCATGGCGCCCAGTCCGATCAGCCCGATGCCCAGGAGGGCCAGCACGCCCGGCTCGGGGACGGCGGCGGAGATGAGGATGCCGAAGTTCACGTCCTGCGCGGCGTTCTCGAGGGTGGTGATGCCCACGCAACCGGGGGCGGCGCCGGCCGCAGCGCATTGCGCGTCGGTGAGCTCGCCCAGATTGCCCGACAACTCGACGATCGTCACGGTGTAGGTGATGCCGTCGAAGACGAAGTCGAAGGAGAGCTCGCCCAGGATGATGGTGAAGATGTCGTCACACACGGAATCGGACTCGAAGCCGCAGGGCGCCTCGTTCACGGTCTCGGCGAACTCCACGACGAACGTGCGATCGACCGTTTCCTGCGGGTCGCCCGGGGGCACCAGCGGCGTGAGCGTCAGCGTGGTCTCGGCGGTGGCGGTGTCGAGGGTGTCGTAGGATTGGTGGATCGCGTTGTTCCAGTGAGTCACCGTGTTGGTCGGCGCCGGGCCGCCGTTGGTGATCGCAGTGCCGTTGGCCGGGTCGTCGGTGATCACCAGCGCGCTGCGGGCATCTTCGGGGGCCGCAGCCTGATTCGTGAAGTCGCCGCCGGGCGCGCCCCAGCTGATGACGTCTTCGTTCTGGAAGGTGGTGCCGGGCCCGAACGGGTCACCGTCGTTGGCGCCGGCCACGAAGGTGGCGTCCGTCCATTCCAGGGTCACGACGTAGTCCCACTGGGTGACCAGTTCCGCGTGAGCCGCCGGGGCGACGAGCAGGGCGCTCGCGACGCCCAAGGTTCCGATTAGCTTTTTCATGTCCGATCTCCACAAGATTTCAGGCGATCTGCCCGAGGGAGATTCAGCATCGATTGTGCCAATCGGCCAAACGGCTGTTTTCGCGACGGAAGGCGGTGGAAGCGGTTTTCGAGCCAAAAAACGGCGTAAGAAATCCCGACAATCAAAGCTGTCGGGCACAGGCGACAGCTGCGCAAAGCGGGTATGGTACGAGCTACGGTGCCGCCGGTAGGGACCGCGTCGACCGCGATCGTCTGGCAACGCGCCCGCCGCGGCCCCTCCGCCGCGGTTCAGCTTTTCGACAATTGGCGCAGCGCCAGCCGGATGCCTTCGGCGACGCCGCACCCTTCCGGCAGCGCCTTCATCGCCCCGGCCGCCTCGCGCTCGTTGTAGCCGAGCGCGAGCAGCGCGTGGAGGATGTCCGCCCGGGCGTCGCCGGGCGCCCCGGCCGCCGTTTGTCCCGGGCGCGGGGCGAGGGCAGGGATCGCCTGCCCCAGCTTGTCGCGCAGCTCCAGGAGCAGCCGCTCGGCGGTCTTCTTGCCGATGCCCGGGATCTTCACCAGCCGGCCCGCCTCCTGCAGGGCCACCGCCTGGACGAGGTCGGTGACCGATAGGCCGGAGAGTACGGCGAGCGCGGTGCGTGCCCCGATCCCCGAGACCTTCAGGAGCTGGCGGAAGGCCGCCCGCTCCTCCGCACTGGCGAAGCCGTAGAGGAAGTGCCCGTCCTCGCGCACTGCGAAATGGGTGTGGAGCGCCACCCGCTCGCCGGTGGCGGGCAGGTTGTAGAAGGTGCTCATGGGTACGTCCAGCTCGTAGCCGACGCCGTTGCAGTCGACGAGGATCTGGGGCGGGTTCTTTTCCAGCAGGATGCCGGCGATGCGTCCGATCATGGCTAGGGGCTAGGGGCTAGGGTCTAGGGGCTAGGGGCTAGGGGCTAGGGGCTAGGGGCTAGGGGCGGGCGTAGGCGAGGGTGGCGGCGAGGACGAGGCCGTGAAGATTGGCTGCGGCGATCGTCAGCTTGATGGGGGTGCCCAGCTCGGCCGGCTCCCGCGCATGCTCGCGCAGGCCGCGCGCAGCATGGAAGGAGGCGAGCAGCGTGAAGGCCGCCGCGGCGCAGGCCTGGGGCAGGTTGTCTCGGCCCACCTGCAGCACGAGCCAGATATAGGCGGCCACGGCGATGCCGAAGTAGCCCCATTTGGCGGTGTCGGCCCCGAGGCGCACGACCAGCGTGTGCTTGCCCGCGGCCGCATCGCCTGCGGCGTCCGGAAACTGGTTGATGAAGAGCACGTTGGCCACGAGTAGCGCGAACGGTACGCCGGCGGCGATCGGGGTCCAGGCGAAGGCGCCGCGCTGCACGTAGTCGGCGCCGACCACCACCAGCAGCCAGCATGCCGCGATGACGAGCTCCCCAAGCCCGCGGCTCACGAGCTTGAGCGGCGGCGCAGAATAGGCCCAGCCCAGCAGCAGGCCGAGGAAGCCGATCGCGAGCAGGCCGCCGCCCGCCTGGCTCGCGAGCCACAGCCCGCCCGGCACCACCAGACCGAGCAGGCCGTAGCCGAAGCGCGCGGTCTCACCCGGCGTGAGCACGCCGTTCTGGATGAAGCGGCTGCCGCCGGTGAAGGGGAACAGCCGCCCGGTGTTGGCGGCATCCGCACCGCTTTCGGCATCGTGGTAGTCGTTGATGACGTTGCCGGCGGCGTGGGCGACGAGCGCGAGTACGAGCGCGACGGCGGCGAGCAGCCCGTCGAAGGGCGCGCCGTCGGCGTACGCGGCGGCAAAGCCGACGAGGCAGCCGATGAGGGTGACGCTGAGAAAGCCCGGACGGGTCGCCGCCGCGTAGCGCAGGGGCGCGCTCGGGTAGCGTTGCGGAGTCGGCTCTGCGGGGCCGTCCGGGCGGGGGGCGCTCACAGCAGCACGATGTCGAACTGTTCCTGGGTGTAGCTCGCCTCGGGATGCAGGGAGATCTTCTTGCCGATGAAGTCGGAGAGCATGGCGAGCGACTGGGACTCCTCGTCCAGGAAGAGGTCGATCACGTTGTGCGCCGCGAGCACGCGGAACTCCTTGGCGTTGAACTGACGCGCCTCGCGCAGGAGCTCGCGCAGGATTTCGTAGCACACCGTGCGCGCGGTCTTCACCTCGCCGCGACCGCCGCAGGTGGGGCAGGGCTCGCACAGCAGGTGCGCGAGCGACTCCCGGGTGCGCTTGCGGGTCATCTCCACGAGCCCCAGGGCGGTGAAGCCGTTGACGCTCATCTTGGTGTGGTCGCGGGCCAGCGCCTTGCGGAACTCGTCGAGCACCATGTCGCGGTGCTCGGCGTTTTCCATGTCGATGAAGTCGATGATGATGATGCCGCCGAGGTTCCTGAGGCGCAGCTGCCGGGCGATGGTCTGGGCCGCCTCCAGGTTGGTCTTGAAGATGGTGTCGTCGAAGTTGCGCGCGCCGACGAAGCCGCCGGTGTTCACGTCGATGGTGGTCATCGCCTCGGTCTGGTCGATGATGAGGTAGCCGCCCGACTTGAGGTCGACCCGGCGCGCGAGCGCCTTCTGGATCTCGTCCTCGATGCTGTGCAGCTCGAACAGCGGCCGCTCGCCGGAGTAGTGCTCCAGGAGCGGCAGCACCTTCGGCGTGTATTCCTCGGCGAAGGCGGTGAGCTTCTGGAAGTTCTCCCGCGAGTCGATGAGGATGCGACCCGTCTCGTCGTCCACCAGGTCGCGCAGCACGCGGTGGCCCAGGGAGAGGTCCTCGTAGAGCACGGCGGGCGGCAGCCGTCCCGTGGCCCCGTTGCGGATCTCGCCCCACAGCTTCCTCAGATACGCGATGTCGGCGGAGAGCTCCGCATCGGAGGCCGACTCGGCCATGGTGCGCACGATGAAGCCGCCCGGCTCGTCCTCCGGCACGAGGCGGGTGAGCCGTTCGCGCAGCGCCTCGCGCTCGGCTTCGTCCTCGATGCGCTGGGAGATCCCGATGTGCTTTTCCTGGGGGAGATACACCAGAAGCCGACCGGCGATGCTGATCTGGGTGGACAGCCGCGCCCCCTTGGTGCCGATCGGGTCCTTCAGCACCTGCACCATGAGGCTCTGGCCCTCGGCCAGGATGCGCTCGATCGGCCGCCCGGTGTCGCCGTTGTGGCGGTCGCTCCAGATGTCGGCCACATGCAGGAAGGCGGTGCGCTCGAGACCGATGTCGATGAAGGCCGACTGCATGCCCGGCAGCACCCGGACCACCTTGCCCAGATAGACGTTGCCGACGATGCCCCGGCTGGCCGTACGCTCGACGTGCAGCTCCTGCACCACCCCCTGCTCGACCACTGCGACCCGCGTCTCCTGCGGGGTGAAGTTCACCAGAAACTCGACACTCATTTGGACCGCCGCCAATGGAAAATGCGCAATCGCAGACCCCCCGTCAACGCTTGCGCATTGCCCATCAACCAGTCATAGCGGATACCCGAACTCCTGCAGCAGTTGCGCCGTTTCGAAGAGCGGCAAGCCCATGATGCCGGTGTAGCTGCCGTGGATCTCCTCGATGAAGACCGCCGCGCGCCCCTGGATCGCGTAGGCGCCGGCCTTGTCCATCGGCTCGCCGGAGGCGACGTACTGGCGGATCTCGTTGTCAGTGAGCGTGCGGAAACGCACGTCGCTCACGCTCACCCGGCTGCGGATGCGCATACCGTCGCTGATCGCCACGGCGGTGAGCACCCGGTGGCTCCGTCCCGACAGGCGCTGCAGGATGGCGCGCGCGTCGTCGCCGTCGCGGGGCTTGCCGATGATCTCGCCCTCCAGCTCGAGCGTGGTATCGGCGGCCAGCACCGGATTGCGCGGCAGCATGCGCCAGTGCAGGCGACGGAAGCCGGCCTCCGCCTTGGTGAGCGCGACGCGCTCCACGTAGCGCTCGACCGGCTCGTCCGGCAGAGGCGTCTCGTCCACGTCGGCGTCTTCGCCGCGCTCGCCGCCGCGAAACACCAGAAGGTCGAAGTGTACGCCGATCTGGCGCAGCAGCTCGCGCCGGCGCGGACTGCGCGAGGCGAGGTAAATGCGGGTTTGCAGCGTCGTCATCGATGTCAGCTCGACAGGAAAACGGAAAGCCAGCCGGATTCTACCCGCACCCGTGGTGACGGTCATATCCGGTGTGCCGTAGGCGGCGCCGAACGGCCGCGGATCGCCGACGACCCGCGGCCGCGAGGGCGGGATCGATCGATGCGTGCCGGCTATATGACTTTGTGGCTATTTGATACAATGCCGCCGAGATTCGCCTTGCGGTGCAGCGCCGCAGCGTCATGCTTCTCATGCAGCTCTGGCATCGCATCGGATACCGGCTCTTTGCCTCCGTGCTGCCCTGCAATATGGCGAGCGCAGGGCGGATTTGCGTCATTACAACGAACGACATAGGCGCTTGCCTCGCGTCCGCTTCCTGGGCGCCAAGGCAGATTGCCGTCATCCGCGGTCTGTGCCGGGCATGCGCGAAAAGTGCCCGGGCGCACCGCAGGTGCCGGCGAACCCTTCCCCACGACGAGCAGGTCTCTTTTTCCACGCGCCGCCTCGTGCGGCGCGGACAGCGCTACGCGCGCAAACAACCAAGGAGCAGTCG
The DNA here is from genome assembly GCA_020725025.1 of Azoarcus sp. GTDB lineage: Bacteria > Pseudomonadota > Gammaproteobacteria > Burkholderiales > Rhodocyclaceae > Aromatoleum. Next base: position 101,196 of record DYFV01000002.1, on the reverse strand, counting down.
TCATGCGCAAGTCGTTCATCGCTCTCGCCGTTTCCGGCGCCCTCGTGGCAGTGCCCTCGCTGGTCCTGGCGGCCGACTACATCACCAATGCCGGCGAGATCGTCAAGGCGGCCGATTGGGAGAAGCTGGAAACGGTCACCGTGGAGCTCGACGATCACAACTTCGCCCCGCAGGACCTCAGGCTGAAGGCCGGCCAGCCGTACCGGCTGGTGATCAAGAACGTCGGCGAGAACGACCACTACTACACCGCCGAGAAGTTCTTCCGCTCGGTCGCCTGGCGCAAGGTCCAGACGCCCAAGCCCAACGGCGGCGAGGTGAAGGCGCCGTTCTTCACCGCGCTGGAGGCCTACAAGCAGGGCGGTGTCGTCGAGGCCTTCTTCGTGCCGGTGACCAAGGGCAGCTACGAAGTGGTATGCACCATCGAAGACCACAAGGACAAGGGCATGCACGGCAAGATCGTCGTCGAGTAAGGCGCACCCGACCACAAGAGGTTTTCACCATGAAAAGGCTGTTCGTGTCCCTTCTCGTGAGCCTGCCCTTCGCCGCGGCGGCGCAGGCGCCCCAGGTCGTTGCGGTGCACGCGCTCGGCGCCGCGCCCAAGATGGACGGCGATCTGGCCGAGTGGGGGCGCGACGGCTGGGTGAAGGTGCCGGTCAAGCCCGCGCTCGAGCGGGAGGAGCGCGCCAAGTTCGGTCTCGAGCCGGCGGGCGACCGCAACGTGACCGGCGATCTCACGGTGGAGCTGAAAGCCGGCGTGGCGGCGGGGCGCTTCTTCCTCGCCGTCCGCTATCCCGACGACGCCGCGGACATCCGGCACAGGGAGTGGGCCTGGCGTGGCGAGAAGTACCAGCGCGAGAACCAGTACGAGGACATGTTCGCGGTGCGCTTCCACATGGCAGGCGACTTCGACCGCTCGATGCTCACCACCCGTGATTACAAGGTGGACGTGTGGCTTTGGTCGGCCGCACGCACAAATCCGTCCGGCGTCGCCGAGGACTCGACCCACCACGTGACCACCAGGATGCTCGAGTCCGTGGCCGAGTACGAGATGAAGGGCGGGCCGGTGATCTACATCGCCAAGCGCCGCGATGCGGGCACGGCGCCCTACGAGATGCTGCCGCGACCCCGCGAGAAGAAGGGCGAGCGGCTGGTTTCGTTCGAGCCCGCGAAGGCCACGGGCAGTGCGGCCGACGTGGCGGCCAAGGGCGCCTGGAAAGCGGGCCATTGGCAGCTGGAGTTCGGCCGTGCGCTCGCGACCGGTCATCAGGACGACGTTGCGTTCAAGCCGGGCGATCGCCTGCTCGGTCAGATCGCGGTGTTCAACAGGGGATCGGCCGAGCACAAGAGCGTGTCCGAGCCCCTGCAGTTCGACTTCTCCGCCGTCCGGTGAGGGGGTGACGACGGGCTCGTCCCGAGCGCCGCCTCACGACTTTTCGAACCTGCGGTGTGGCGCGTGCGACCCATGCACGAGCCGGCCGGAACACGAAGCCGGCGCCCTCCAGGAGCGCCACGATGAACGTCACGATGACCCCCCGGAAGCTCGAATCGGAAAACGCCCGCTTCGAAGGCAGCGGCGGCGTGAGTGCGGAGAACCGCGACATCGGCTTCCGGCCCGCCTTCCTCGATACCCGCACCCGCACCATCCACCTTTCGCGCTTCGGCGACGGCCGGCCGGCACCCTTCCACCTGCTCGACGGCCTGCCCGACGAACTCGTGCTGGCGCGCCATGCCTGCGGCCGGGTGGCCAAGGTGCGCGCCTCGGTGGTCTCGGGCTTCGTGCGCGACGGCCGCTTCTTCACCCGCGAGGAGGCGGCTGCCGCGCTGTCCGGACTGCACTGAATCTTCCCTTGCGCACCGGTTCGCGGCTTCCGCCGCTCCTGCAGGCCGCCGGGCGCATGCGCCCGGCGGCGGCTCAGTCGACCGGTTCCACGCTTCCCGCGCCGCTGATGCGCTCTTCCACCCGCGGGCTGCCGCGATAACGCACGTCGCCGCTGCCGCTGATCTCGGCCACCAGCCGCTCGCGCGCCTCGACTTCCACGTTGCCGCTGCCGAGGATCCGGACCCGCGTGCGCGCGCTCGCCGCCTCGCCCGCGAGGTAGTCGCCGGCACCGTCGATCTCCACGGTCTGGCTGCCGATGTGGCCGCCGCCGATCGCGACCCGGCCCGAGCCGGTGATGCGGGTACGGCTTTCCTCGAACTCGAGCGCGGCGATGTCCACGTTCCCGCTGCCGGCGAGCTCGAGCGCGAAGCGGCGCCCGGTCAGCGGGCCGGCGTGGATGTCGGCGCTCGCCTCGGACGATAGCGACTCGATCTCCTTCACGGTGAGGTGGAAACGCACCGGCTGCAAGGTATTCACCTGCGGAGCCCGGAACTCCAGGTAGAGGGTGCCGTCGCGGATCTCGCTGGCGATGACCGGCAGCAGCCGCGGCTCGGCCTCGATGCGCAGGCCCTCGCGTGAGCCTTGGCGCAGCAGGAGCTCGCCGCTCGCGCGCAGCACCACGCGGTCGAAATCGGCCACCGGACGCGATTCGCTCGCCAGCGTCCCGGCGGCGGCGGAAAGGGGGGCGGCGCCGAGCAGCGCCGCGAGGCAGAACGGAAGAAGGGGGCGGATCGGGTTCATGAATCGTCTCCTCGAATGCCGGCCGACGCGCGCCGCGTGGCGGCGCGCGTCGAGCCGTTCGGTTACGGGAATGTGTCTCAGGGTTTCGGCTTGGCGGGGGGCGTCGTCGCCGCGTTGAGCAGGCAGGTCGCGTTGGCCGTCTCCAGCAGCAGCAAGGTGCCGCCGTTGCGGTCGTGCAGGCGCAGCACGTCCAGGGCCGACTCGGGCGGGGCGTCGCGCGTCGTCTCCTCGAGGATGAGCCGACCTTCCTGCCAGCAGCGCAAGCGGTAGCCGGGAGGCGCCGCCGCGGGCTTGGCGCTCGCCTTCGCCTTGGGCTGTGCGACCGGGGCGGACGCCGCGTTCTCCTCCTTGCTGGTGACGCCGGCCGCGGCCAGCGGCACCACGAGCGCCGCGACGAGGCCCGACAGCGCCCACCGGCGCAGGGGTTCAACGGATGTCGACATGGAAAGTGGCCTCCGCAAGTTCGTTGCCGGCTGCGCGCCGGAAGGCTGTACGGACCTGCTCGAGCGAGGTGACGGGCAGGTCCTCGAAGTCGGTCCCCACGACCACGCCGGGCAGTTGGGCCTGGAGGTCGCGCTCGGCGCCGAAGCAGGCCACCGTCTCGCGCACGCCCCGGTCGTTGGCGATGAACTGGAAGCGCATCTCGCCCGGCAGCCGCAGCGGGACGCCGGCACGCACCAGCGCATCGCGCGCGAAGCGGTTGGGGAAGAAGCGCTGGATCGCACCGTTCTCGTCCTGCAGGTAGCAGTGGACGTGCGCGTCGCGGCTCGCCTGCACCACCAGGTTGATCAGCTCGCCGCGGCGGAAGCGCTGCTGGCCGTCCGGCGTGCCCACCGACAGCGCGAGGGCCGGGGAAGCCGGGCCGGAGCCGCCGGAGTCCGGCGCCACGGGTGGGGCGGGGGGCGGATAGGCGGCCATCACCTTCGCATGATCGGCGTTGAGATAGGCGGTGAAGAACGCCAGGTCGAGCCCGCCCTCCTCGGGGAGCCCCAGCGCGCGCCGGTAGGCGGCCGCGGCCTGGGCGAGCTCGGGGCTGTCGACGCCGTCGACCGGGCCGTGATAGTAGCCGCGCAGGCGCAACTGGCCCTGGAACCAGGTGGTGAGCCGGGGCGGCCTGGTGGCGAAGGCGTGGTACCAGTCCTCGATCTCGCGCAGGATCTCCGGCTCGCTGCCGGTCGAGCCCAGGCAGATCCAGTAGGGGGTGCGCGTGAGCCGGCCGAAGAGCTCCACCGTGGCGAGCTCCACGAGCGTGCGCAGCGCCTGCGACTGCCCTTCCGAGCGCGACAGGCTCAGGTTGTAGTTGATGCCGAACTTGCGGATCGTCGCGTCGGCGTCGAAACCCTTGCCTTCCTTGAAGATCACCACCGCGTTGCGCGAAGTCACGCCCGGCAGGATGGAGAAGTCGCTGGTGTCGAGCATGGTGAGGTCGAGCGCGAGGATGTTGGATGCGGCGTCCTTGGCGTAGCCGAAGCCCAGTCCCACGCTGCCGCCCGAATCGAAGCCGAGGCCGGCGTCCGCCTGTTTCTGGATGAGGTTCTCGTCGAGCTGGGTGATCGAGCCCTTGATGTCGAACTCGGGGATCACCGCGTAGGCGCTCTTGCTTTCGGCCTGTTGCAGGAAGGTGATCAGGTTGCTCGAATCCAGCCCGAACGCCACCAGCCGGATGGCCCGGCTCCGTGCGGTCATCTCGGACACCGCCGTGATCAGCATGTCCTTGGTGCCGGCGTTCACCTTCTTGGTCTGGTCGACGATGTCCTCGACCAGCACCGAGACGTCGCGCACGCCGTAGTTGGCGAGCGTGGTGTCCATGCAGCGCAGCGCGTCGGAGAAGCTCGTGATCGAGCGTCGCGGCACCGATTCGGGGCCCTTGCGGATCTCCTCCGTCTGCTTGACGGTGTCGGTCTTCACGTCCATCGCGGCGCACCCCACCAAGGCGAGGCTCACCGCCAGGGGTGCGAAGAGCCGCGCGCGGCGGCCTTGTCCTGTGAGGGTCATCTGACTGCCTCCTCGTTTCGGCCTGGGCGTCGTATCCGGGCTAGCGGCACCGGTTGTCGATCTGGAAGATGTCGCCCGGGATGAAGATGTTCACTTCGCGCGGACCGCGCCCGCGCCCGTCGGTGTCCACGTTGCCGATGGCGATGCTGCAAGCATCCCCGTCGTCCCGCGCGCCCTTGCCCGCGCCGGCGAACGCACGCGAGGCCGCGTTGCCGCGGGCTTTCACCCGTGCGAGCTTGGCGCGATCTTCCGCCTCGATGGGAATCGGTTGGGAGCTGGCCGCATGGGCCAGGTGGGCGCCGCCCATCAGCGCGACGAGCGCGAGCGGCAGGATCTTGCATTTGACTGGCTTCATAACGGACTCCGTGAAATGCAGTGTAGGTGGCAGCACCCAGCGGGGCACCCCGGTTTCCCGGTAGGCGGGCTCCCGCGAACGACGCAGCCCGGCGGACCGGGCTGCGTCGGGGCAGGAGGGGCGGATGGCTTACTTGTAGACGCCGATCTCCACTTCCTGCTTGGCGCGCGCGCCGCTGTTGCTCTGGGTGACGCGGTTGTTGTTGGCATTCACCGTGGCGCTGCCGAAGAGCTTGCCGGACAGGAAGCCGATCTTCACCTTCTGCTCGGCCCGCGCGCCGCTGTTGGTCTGGGTCACGCGGTTGTTGTTGGCGTTGAGCTGGTCGGCCGCGAACGCGCCGGTGGTGGCGACGAAACCGAGGGTGGCGATGGCGAGGGCCTTGGCGATGGTTTGCATGATGTGTCTCCTTCGTGTCTGTGTTGCCGGGGTTGGGGGCGAAGATGGAGGCGGCGTTGTCTGCCCCATCTGTCCATGAGTCGCAGAACGGCAGCGATCCGGTTCAAGAAATTTCGGCTTGTCGGTGAATCTGCGGGGCAGTGCGGAGTCCGGAGGCCCGACGGCCCGTGGGCCGTAAACGGAAACAGCCCGGCGGACCGGGCTGTTTCGGGGCAGGAAGGGCGGCGGGCTTACTTGTAGACGCCGATCTCGACTTCCTGCTTGGCGCGCGCGCCGCTGTTGCTCTGGGTGACCCGGTTGTTGTTCGCGTTCACCCGCGCGCTGCCGAAGAGCTTGCCGTCCAGGAAGCCGATCTTGATCTTCTGCTCGGCGCGCGCGCCGCTGTTGGTCTGGGTCGCGCGGTTGTTGTTGGCGTTGAGCTGGTCGGCCGCGAATGCGCCGGTGACGCCGACGAAACCGAGGGTGGCGATGGCGAGGGTCTTGGCGATGGTCTTCATGGTCGGATCTCCTGTCTCGATTGGGTGAGGTTGCAGATGAAGGCTGCGATTCGTGCCCCATCTGACCCTGAGTCGCAGGGACGTGGCGATCCGGTTCGAACAGATTGCAATTTTTTTTCGGAGAGGGCGGCGCGCGGTGTTCACTCGCCGATGACCCACGCCCCTCCGGCCTGCGCGCTCGTGTCCGGCACGGGCCAGCCGTTGCGGTGGCCGCGCAGTTCGGGCGGTTCCTGCCAGTAGAGCAGGGTGCGGATGTCCTCGATCACGTCGAGATCCTCCGCGACGTAGCTGTGGCCAAGCTGGAAGAGGCCGCTGCCCTTCACCCGGATGGTGTCGATGCCGGGCAGCACGATGAGCGGCGGGGCGCTGCCCGCCTTTTCGCCCTGGGCGAGCCAGGCCATGGCGGCGAGCGCCTTGTCCTCGTCGGCGACGTAGAGCGTGGTGCGGTCCGACACCTTGGGGTAGATCCCGGCGAGTTGGCGGAAGAGCGCCACATCCACGTCCGGGGCGGCGAGGAAGATCTGTCCGAAGCGAACGCCCGCGGCGAGCGCCGCCCGCGCAGTGGCGCGGTGCATCGCGCGCAGCAGTCCCCGGTTGCCCATGCTGTGGGCGATGATGTGGACCTTGCCGGGGCCGCCCAGCTCGGCCACCCGCACCAGGAAGCGGGCGATGTGCTCCTCGCTCGCCTCCACTGCGGCCAGATCGGTGAGGTAGCCGGAGAGCCTGCCCCGGGACGGCCAGCTGTAGAAGGCGGTGAGGCCGGGCACCCGCAGGTCGAAGCCCAGCTGCGCGGCGCGGCGGGCCGCCTCCTCGAAGCTGGTGTTGAAGCCGTGGATGTAGACCAGGATGTTGCGCTCGGTCGGGTCGAGCCGGGCGAGCACCTCGCGGACTTCGCGCGTGAACTGCTCCCTGTCGAGGTGGGTCGCCGGACCCAGCCGGATGCGGTCGTCGCGCCCGGTGAGGATCCGCCGCCACAAGGGCGAGCCGAGCTCACCCGGGCGATGACTCTCCGGGATGTAGACGATGCGCTTGCCGAAGTGCGTGCGCTCGTCGAACTCGCCGGTGTAGCCCTTGCCGTGGTCGGCCGGATCCACCGGCCTGCGGTTGGTGCCGAACCACACCGGGTAGCACGAGCCGGAGAACTCCGGCGGGCAGGGCGTGGCGGCGGCGACAGCCGGCGGGGCGGCCGGCTCCTCCTCCGGGGAGGGAGTCGGCGTGTAGGCTCGCGGCGCGCCGAGCTCCGGATCGGCCGCTACGGGCGGCTGCGGTGGCGCGGCCGGCTCGGGGGTGGCGCAGCCGCCGAACAGCGCTGCGGCGAGCGCCAGGGCGGCGACCGGGGTGGCGGCAATGTTCACGACGCACCTCGTCCTCGACGCCTGGGCCCGACTGCCCGTCAGCGGGCGAATCGGGACGTGTCGACGAGACTCCCGCCGCCGAACGAGCACTGCCCGTCGGGCGGGGTGCGGAAGCAGAAGTCGCCCATCAGGCTGCTGCTCTCCCAGGGGACCTGCAGCCACTTCGTCTCCTGCGCCACGGCGATGCGCACGCGCTTGAAGAGCTGCTCCACCGGCAGGCCGGGGGCGCCGATGTGGTCGAGCAGGTGGCGGGTGTACAGGCTGTTGCGCTGGTTGCCCCCGTCCATCGCCACCGAGCCGGGGGCGGTGGCGAAGGCGACCAGGGTGCCCGCCGGGGCGTCCACCGGCGCGAGCCCGGGCCGGCCGGATCCGCGAAAGCGCACCAGGCGCCCGTCCGGACCGACGAAGTTCAGGTTGGCGAAGGGATTGTTGCGGCAGGCGTCGAGAATCATGATGTTGAGCCCGCTGCGCAGCTGCCCGAGCCGCTCGAGCAGCTCGTTCACGTCGGCGCTCTTGAAGCCCACCTCGTCCTCGCTCATCAGCTCGGCGTCCACCGGGATGAGATAGTTGCGGCCCTTCACCTGGATCCCGTGGCCGGCGTAGTAGAAGAGCCGCACGTCGTTTTCGCTGGCGGCAGCGGTGAAGCGCCGAAGCGCCCCGATCATCTCGGTGAGGGTCGCGTTCTCCTGCAGTTCCACCTCGAACCCCAGCCGCTCCAGGGCCTCGGCCATGGCGCGGGCGTCGTTCACCGGGTTCTTGAGCGGACTGCGGGCGTAGTCGCTATTGCCGATGATCAGCGCGATGCGCTGCTCATCGCCCGTCCCGTCGGCGGCGTGCCCGGGCGGGGCGTGGGTCAGCGCGGCGGCGGTCGACAGGACGACGGCGCACAGGGTGGGCAGCATCGATGCCAGGCGTGCGGCCATGATCCACCTCCAATCTTCATTCCCGCGCCGGCATCTGCTGCAGGACGGCCACGTCCTCCACCAGCGCATTGCCGGCGAGCTGTTGCGAAACCTGCTCGACGCGCTCGGGCGGCACCGCCACCAGGTAGTTGCCCAGTTGACCCGGCCCGCCCACCAGGGTGCCCCCGATTTGCACGAGGAGCTGGCGCAGTTGGGCCTCCGTCGCGTCGGCCCGGAAGGTGAGCTGCAGCACCGGTCCGGTCACCAGCTGACCGGGCGCGACCGAGCGCACCGTGGCGAACTCGGGATCGGCCTCCTGCTGGCCCACGAGGAGGGCGCCGATGATGGCCGCCTGGGCCACGACCACGGTTGCGGCCAGCGCCAGCGCCGGCGTGAGCTGCCAGCGGGCGAGGAAGTCGCGCAGCCGGTCGGCGAAGCCGGGGTGGGCCGCGGCACGGGCGGCCGGGCGTGCCTGCGCGCCGGCCGTCTCGGCATGGATGCGCGCCATGAAGCGCTCGAGCCCCACGTCGGGGGTGGGCGGCGACGGCACGGTCTGCCGCAGCTGCGTCTGCAGACCCTCCTGCCAGCGCAGCTCGGCGCGGGCGTCGGGGTGTTCGCGCAGGTAGTCCTCCACCCAGTCGCGCTCGTCATCGCTCAGGGTGCCGTTCACATGCCAGGGCAGGAGCTCCCGGAACCGTCTTCGGCTTTCGCTATCGTTCTTCACCTTCTTTCTCCAGTAGCAGTCTCAAACAGTTCCGGATCTTCTGGCGCGCGTAGAAGAGGCGCGTCTTCACGGTGTTCTCGGGACATCCCTGCACGCTCGCCACCTCGCCCACCGACATCCCCTCGTAGAACACCAGGTGCAGGCATTCGCGGTGTTCGTCGCTCAGCTTGCCCATGCAGTGCTGAACCCCTTCGCGACGCTGGCGCTCGGCCAGGAGCTCGAAGGCACCCGGATCCTCGGAAGCGAGCGTCTCGCCCATCTCGTCCACGTCCTCGTGCTGCGGATCGCGGCCGCGCAGCGCGCTGAGCATCTTGTGGCGGGCGATCCCGATGAGCCAGGTGGAAAACCGCGAGGCCCCCCGGAAGCGGTCCGGATGGCGCCACACCTCGTACATCGTGTCGACCACGACCTCCTCGGCCTGCTGGGGATCCCGCATCCGGTTCAGCGCGAAGGCGTACACCTTGCGGCTGAAGGCCTGGTAGAGGGTGCGCATCGCCCCCTCGTCGCCCGCCCGCACCTGCGCCAGCAGGATGAAGATCTCGTCGTTGGAGAGTTCCATGCTCGCTTCGTCACCCGTGAGTCGCAGCGTCACATCATCCGGTTCGAAATTTCCGTCAGGTGCCCGCGGGCACGAAGACGAAGTCCCCCGACTCGTGGCCCGCGAACTTCAGCGGCGCGTACTCGGGTTTCTGCTCCACCTGGAAGCGCGAGGCCAGCAGCAGCACGCGCGCGGCCACTTCCCGGTACAGGCGCGCGGCTTCCAGCACGCCGGCGTTCTCACGCAGCACCTCCAGGAAGGCGCGCGCGAACACCGAGTGCTCGCCGCCGCCGCCGTCCATGACGGGCTGGACGCCGCCGGAGGTGAGCACGGTGCGGGCGCGCGCCTGCACCAGCGCCTTGAGGAAGGTCACCTGCGACTCGTCGGACAGTCCCGGCTGCAGCTGGGCGATCGACGAGCGGGTCATCGCGCCCGAGTAGCAGGAGTCGGCCACGATCAGCACGTGCTTCACCGACATGGCGTTGATGATGTCGGTGATGGCCACGCTGGAGATCCAGTTGGCGTTGCTGTCGAGCTCGGCGTCGACCGGCAGCCAGTGGGCGCGCAGGTTGGCGCGGTCGAGCTCCCCGTGGCCGGCGTAGTAGATGAGCAGGTTGTCCTTCTCCGTGAGCTGGGCACGCAGCTTGTTGAGGGCGGACAGGATGTCGTAGCGGGTCGCGTCGGTGAGCGTGGTGACCTTGAAGCCGTACTTGTCCGCGAGGACCTCGCTCACGGCGCGCGCGTCGTTGATAGCGGTGTCGAGCGAGAGCAGCTCCCGGTAGTTCTGGTTGCCGATCACCAGCGCGTGGTAGTGCCCGAATTCGAGGTCGGGTACCTGCGGCTTGTCCGGCGCCGCCTGTTGCAGCGCCTCCGGCACCAGGGTGAACTCGAGCGCCGCGCGCTTGCCGCGGCGGTCGACCGCCACCAGCGTCACCGGTGTCGGCTCGCCGCCCAGTTGCAGACTGGTCTTGAAGAGTCCCTGGGCGTCGACCTGCTCGCTGCGGTCGTTCACCGTGAAAGACAGCAGCCCCGCCGGCGCGGTGACCTTGCCCACGATCTCGCGCATGGCGGGTGCGCCGCGCAACTGCACGGTGAGCGGACTACGCATCGTTACCACGGGCGGGTCGATGAGCTGGATGCTGGGCGGAGCGAGTGCCACCTTCGGCGCGGGCGGCGCTTCGGTGCGCTGGGCCTGCAGTCTCGCGAGCTCGGCCTGATGGCGCTGGGCCGCCTGCTCCAGACGGGCCGCCTCGGCCGCCTGGCGGGCGAGCGCCGCCTCGCGCTCGGCGAGTCGCGCCTCCAGCTCCGCCACCCGGGCCCGCTCCGCGGCCGAGCCGCTCGCGCGCGCCTCGTCGCGCTCGCGCTGCAGGCGTTCCTGCTCGGAACGGTGCTCGCTCTGCTGGCGGCGCAGGCGCTCCTGCGCCTCCTCGAGCTGGCGCCGGGTGTCGTCGAGCTCGCGCCGCAGGGCCTCGAGCTGCGCCTCGCGCTCGGCGGAGACGGCGGTGCCGTCGAGCGCGACCGCCTCTTCGATTCCCGCCGCCTGGCGATAGAGGTTCAGGGCCGTGACGGGGTCCTTGGAAACCCCCAGGCCTTTTTCGTAGAGGAAACCGAGATTGATGCGCGCGCGCGGATGGCCCTGTTCGGCGGCCTTGCGGTACCACTGCGCCGCCCGTGCGTAATCGGGGGCGACGCCGCCGACACCGCGCTCGTAGAGCTCGCCGGCGTAGGTCTGGGCCTGGGGGTCGCCCTTTTCGGCGAGCGGCAGCCACACGGCCAGTGCAGTGGCGAGATCGGCGCGGTCGTAGGCGACGTACTCGCCTCCGCGCAGCGCGCATTCCTCGGCGGTGAGCTTGGCCGGCCGGCGCGGGGTGAGGTAGGTCAGGGCGGTACCCAGACGGCGCACCTGACCGGGGAGCAGGCAATCGACGATGAGAAAGCGGTCCACCTCCTGGGTGCCGGACGGTAGCGGAGGCGTCGCCGACCAGCCGGCGAGCGATCCCCCCATCGCGGCGGTCAGGACCAGCGCGAGGCGAAACAGGGTCCCTCCAAGTCGAGCGGTTGGTTTCATTGCCGAACTCCTCCTGGTGCGATTCCGGACGCGCACAGCCGCCGCCCTTATTGCCACGAACACGGCGTCACACGTACCGGACCCAGGCCCGGAGCCGCTCCGGACATGCCGTCCGGCGACGGGGCGGGCACGCGTGGGCGCGGCGCCGCCAGTCTCGGCACTTAACGTATAGCACCCGCGGCAGGCCCGCGCTGCGCGCTGTGGCATGGGTCGCCGGGCATGGAAAAACGGTTCGAAAAAAAGCCCTCCGTCCGGTCCCGGAATGCGTGTAGGAAGTTCCGGAAGTGCCAATACCTGGAGTTGGGCAGATCGCCTACCGTCTTGTTGCTAATCGGCTAAAGTCCTTTGACAACAATATCTTAACCGACTTGGAATCCAATGTTGCTGGGCTAGATTGAGGGAAGTGCGGCGGGGGCCGTGGAACGTCGAGCGGGAGGCGCGAATGAATACCAACGGAATGAAGGTGGGCAAGGCGGCGGTGGTCGCCGCGTCGGCATGCGCGTGGGCGGGGGCGGCCTTTGGGCAAGCCAGTCCGGTGCTCAGTGCCGTGCCCGGACTGAACGAGGTGCAGCGACCGACCGCGGTGGCCATCGACACCCTGTGTCCGCAGCTTGCCCCTCTGAACCGGACGGAGGGACAGGATCGACTCTTCACCACGTGTAGTGCCATGCGTGGACTGGCGCGGACGACGCCCAGCCTGGTGCCCGGCACCATGCAGGCGGCGGCTGCCGAGGAGATGCATGCCCAGGGCCGCGTTGCGACCACCACGGTTGCACGCAACGCCATCTACGGAAGGCTGCTCGCCCTGCGAGCGGGCGGACGCGGCCTGCTCTTCTCCGGACCCGCACCGGACCCCCAGGGGCGGGCGCTGGCTGCGGCCGAAGGGGTGCGCCGCGGCGGCGGGGCGGCGGCCGACGGCATCGCGGCCGGGCCCTGGGGCGGCTTCCTCAACGTCAACTACAACACGGGCGACCGCGACGATACGAGCCGCGAGGACGGCTTCGACTTCGACGACTACGGTCTCACCGGCGGCGTCGACTACCGCTTCAGCGATCAGCTGGCTGCGGGTGTGGCACTGTCGTGGTCGCGCACCGACGTCGATTTCAGCCGCGATGCCGGGGACGTGGAGTCGGACAACTGGGGTCTCACCGCCTACGCCGCCTACAATATCGGCGACTGGTACGTCGATGCCCAGCTCGGCTACGCGTGGCTGGACTACGAGACCAGGCGCAACATCGTGCTGCCGGCGCTCGGCATCAACACCGCCGCGCGCGGCGACACGAATGGGCAGCAGTGGAGCGCCACCGTCGGGGCCGGCTACGACCTGCGCATGAACCGGCTCACGGTCACGCCCTACGGACGGGTCGACTACCTCAACCTGGAAGTGGACGATTTCACCGAGCGGGAGCCCAATGCCGGGCTGGGGCTGGACATCGGCTCGCGCACCACGCGCTCGCTGCAGAGCGCGCTGGGCGCGCGCCTGTCCACCGAGGTCAGCACCGGCTACGGCGTGTTCGTGCCTTACGCCGCCCTCGAATGGAACCACGAGTTCAAGAACGACAGCCGTTCCCTCGTCGCGAAGTACACCCACGATCCGTTCAACACCTTTTTCGTCATCCCTACCGAAAACCCCGATCGCAACTTCTTCACCCTGGCCGTGGGCGTGAGCACGCAGATGCCCGGCGGGCTGTCGGCCTTCGCCGCCCTCGATTCCGTGCTGGGGATGGAGGACACCACCGCCTACGCGCTCACGGTCGGGGTGCGCGGCGAGTTCTGAGGATGGCAGGACGCGGGGCGGCGGCAGCGGCGCTGGCGGCTCTGGCGCTCGCCGCCTGCGCGAGCCCGGCCGCCCGCATCGAGGCGCGTGCCGCGGCGCACGGCTTCGCCCGCGAGGTGGTCGCCGGCGAGCCCTTCCGTCATCTGGTCTACACCCGGGCGGGCACGGGACGTGGAATCCTGCACGTCTACATCGAGCACGACGGCACGCCGTGGGTGGCCGAGGTCCACGTGGCGGCCGATCCGACCCCGCGCCGGCCGCTCATGCTCGAGCTGATGGCCCTCGATGCGGGACCGGCGCTCTACCTGGGGCGTCCCTGCCACTTCGGCCTCCAGGACGTACGCTGCGCGCCGGCGGTCTGGACCGACCGCCGCTACGCCCCGGAAGTGGTCGACAGCATGGCAGCGGCCCTCGCCCGTATCCTCGCCGGGCGGCCACCGCCGCGGCTCGTCTTCTTCGGCCATAGCGGCGGCGGCACGCTGGCCGTGCTGCTTGCCGAGCGCTTCCCGCAGGCCGTGGCGGTGGTAACCGTGGGGGCGAACCTCGACGTCGCGGGCTGGAGCCGCCTGCACCGCTACAGTCCGCTCACCGGTTCCCTCGATCCGCGCCTGCGGCCTTCCCTGCCGGCTGCCGTGCTGCAGCGCCATTACGTCGGCAGCCGCGATACCACCGTCCCGCCGGCGCTGGTGCAGGGCTACGCGCAGGGCCGGCCCGGGGTCGAGGTGGTGGAGATCGCCGGCTACGACCACGTGTGCTGCTGGCAGGAGCGCTGGCCGGCGATCCTCGCGGGACTGGCCGAGCGGCTCGACGCCCGCTGACCCGTGCCGGCACGTAGCCTGGATGGAGCCCCGGCGGAATCCGGGAACGGGGGCGCAAGGGTCCATGGCCGTGCCACGTCAGCGCCGGCCGCCGATTCCCTGCCTCCATCCGGGCGACGAATGCCAGCCCCCACCCCCTGGAAAACCGGCGTGAACCGAATCCGCTCGGGCCGCGACTCATGGGGCACAACGGCACTGCGCCACTTCCCCAAGGAGACCGCCATGAGACTGACCCGCCTGCTTTCCCTGAGCCTCGTCCTGGCCCTCGGCCCCCAGATCCTGCACGCCGGCGAGGTGCGCCTGTATCGCGCCGACGAAACCCCCGACCCGCGCGAGGTTGCCGCCATCCTGGAGCACAAGGCCGGCGTGGCGCGGCCCATCAAGTTCCGCTCGATCCGGCTCCTGCCGGAGGAGGCGCAGCAGGTCGCCGCCGCTTCGCCGCCGGCCCAGGCCGACATGCCGGACGGGCTGGCGCTGCCGGTGCAGTTCGCCTTCGACTCTGCCAGCATCCTGCCGGAAGCCATGCGCCAGCTCGACGCCATGGCCGAGGGGATCAAGCTCGCCGCACCGGGCACCCGTGTCGTGATCGAAGGGCACACCGACGCGGTGGGTTCGATTCACTACAACGAGCGGCTGTCGCTGCGGCGCGCCGAGGCGGTGAAGCGCTACCTGGTGGTGCAGCACGGCATCCCCGCCACCATGCTGCGCACCGTGGGATACGGCCCGCATCGGCCCTATGATGCCGCCAACCCGTACGCGGCCGAGAACCGCCGCGTCGAGTTCCGCGCCGACACCCTGTCGGTCAGCGATCGAGGATGACGGAGACCGCGGCCGCGAAGTCGTCCGCCACCCAGGCGGGGCGGACGACCGGGTCGGCCTCGTCCTGCGGCCGGTACTTGCCGGTGCGCACCAGGATGGCAGGGATGTCGGCCCGCTGCGCACCGCCGATGTCGTCGTGCAGATCGTCGCCGATCAGGATCGCGTCGCCCGGCGCCGTGCGTACAGCCTTGAGGGCGGCGAGAAAGAAAGGACTCGCCGGTTTGCCGACCACTTCGGCCTGGACCCCGGCCGCGTACTCCAGTGCGGCGACGAAGGCCCCCGCGTCGAGGGTGAGTCCGTCGGGCTCGCGGAAATACCGGTTGCGCGCCATGGCGATGAGGGGGAGCCCCTCCATCAGCAGCCGGAACGCGGTGTTGAGGCGCTCGAAGCCGAAGTACGGGCCGGCGTCGCCGATCACCACCACGTCGGGTTCGGGATCGCTCGGCCCCATCTCTTCGGCGATGTCCGGGTGCACCAGGTAGTGCGGACGCAGCCCGTGGCGGGCCACCACCTCGCGGGTGGCGAGCGCCGCGGTATGGATCTCTTCGGCCGCCACCTGGAAGCCCAGGCGCTGCAGCCGTGCCACGATGGCCGGGCGGGGCGTGCGGGTGGTGTTGGTGAGAAAGTGCAGCCGCAGGCCGCTCGCGCGCAGCCGCGCGAGCGCCTCGACGGCCCCCGGGATGGCCTCGTCGCCCACGTGCAGGACGCCGGCCAGGTCGATGAGAACGGCACGTGGTTCGGCCGGCAGTTGCATGACGGATGCTCCCCGCAGTCGATCGGACTTCCTGTCTCTATAGAACAGACACCCGCCAGCGGGAAGGTTCGATGCGGCTACTCGCGGTGATAGGGGTGATTCTTGAGCACGCTCCAGGCGCGGTAGAGCGCCTCGGCCAGCAGCGGCCGCACCAGCGCGTGGGGCAGGGTGAGGCTGGACAGGCGCAGCGTCTCGTGGGCGCTCGCCTTGAAGCCCGGGTCTAGCCCGTCGGGGCCGCCTACGATGAGCGCCACGTCCTCGCCGGCCGCCTGCCAGCCTTCGAGGCGCTTTGCCAGGGCGTGGGTGGTGAGGTCCGCGCCCCGCTCGTCGAGGATCACCCGCCGGCAGCGCGCCGGCAGCGCCGATTCGATGCGCGCCGCCTCGGCGGCCATCATGGCCTCCACCGTCTTGCCGGTGGTGCGCGGCTCGGCCTTCACCTCGACGAGCTGCAGCGGCAGCTCGCGCGGCATGCGTCTGGCGAACTCCTCGAAGCCGGCCGCGACCCAGCCGGGCATGCGGGTGCCCACGGCGACAACGAAGAGTTTCACGGCCGCATTTCCGGCTTGGTCGGCTCGTGGCCTGGATGGAGCCCCGGCGGGTTCCGGGTCGGGCGGTCAGAGCCCGAACGGCGCCGATTCGGGAGTGGCAGCTCCCGGATTCCGTTGCGCTCCATCCGGGCTGCGTGCTGACGGGGAGTCCTCACTCGCCGGCCGGGTGTACCGCTTCGGCGGTGAGCCGCCCGCGCCGAGTGGGCGTGGAGGACCACAGCTCTTCCAGGCGGTAGTAGTCGCGCACGGCGGGCTGCATCACGTGTACCACCACGTCGCCCAGGTCGACCAGCACCCACTCGCCGGTCTCCTCGCCTTCCACGCTGACCACAGTCCCGCCGGCTTCTTTCACCTTGTCCTGGACGTGACGCGCAAGCGCGCGGGTCTGCCGGTTCGACTCGGCGCTGGCAATGATGATGCGCTCGAAGAGCGCGGTGAGCTTGTGAGTATCGATGACTTCGATGTCACGTCCCTTGATGTCCTCGAGGGCGGCGACGACGACTTCCTGGAGCTTGCGGATATCCATCAGGTTCGGCGGTAGAGGTGGTGCAAAGCAATATAGTCGAGAACGGAATCGGGCAGCAAATAACGGGGACTGCGCCCGGCGTGGATGAGATCGCGCACCAGCGAGGCGGAAATCGCGAGCGGGGTCATGTCGAAAGGGACGATGGCCCCGGCCGGCGCATCGCGCAGCACGGCCGCATCGGTATGTATGCGACCTGCGCAGGCGGCTTCCAGTTCCGGCGCCAGCACCCCCGGCCAGCGCCGGCCGTGCGGCGCGTAGCCGGGGCGGTTGGCCACCGCCAGGTGAGCGAGTTCGAGGAGCTCGCGCCAGCGGTGCCAGCCCGGCAAGCCCTGAAAGGCGTCGGCACCCAGGATCAGCACCAGCGGGCGCGTGCCGTGGGCGGCGCGCAGCCGCTCCAGGGTCAGGACCGTGTAGCTCTTGCCGGTGGCGAAGACCTCGCCCGGATCCACCGCGAAGGCGGGGTTGCCCGCGGTGGCGAGCCGCACCATCTCCAGGCGGTCGGCCGCCGTGGAGCGCGGAATGCCCCGGTGCGGCGGCTGGCCGGCCGGGATGAAGAGCACCTGCTCCAGGGCGAGCGCCTCCCGCGCCTCTTCCGCGAGCCGCAGGTGGGCGCAATGGATGGGGTCGAAGGTGCCGCCGAGGATGCCCAGCGGACCCGCGTCACTCGGTGGCGTCGGCTTCATCGCTGGTTTCGCGGAACACGTCGCGCGCGTTGGCGTAGAAGCTGGCGAAGATGACCGGGATGAGCAGCAGCGGCAAGGGTACCGAGAGCAGCGTGGCGAGCGTGGGTGAGACCAGCCCCACCGTGCCGATCAGCAGCCCCGGCAGGATGGCGGCGAACACCAGCAGGGCCACCCCATAGGCGAGAAAGGGGCGCCAGTTGCGCAGGCAGGCGATGAAGCTGAAGAACATCGCCTTCGGCGCCGGCACGTTCCACCAGCCGGCCAGGATGGGCGCGAACCAGTAGGCCATCATGACCGGCGTGGAGGCGACGAGCGCGATGAGGAGCGCCACGGTGAAGCCGGGACGTCGGGTTGCCTCGGGGTCGAGGCTGCCGCCGGTGGTCATCACTTGCAGGAGGGTGCCGCCGTCGGCGAGGGACGTCACCATCAGCGCAAGGAGGCTGGCTACCAGGTAGATGCCGCCGATGGTCACCAGGCCGGGAAGGTTCTGCTGGAAGCCCGAGAACAGGATGTCCGGACCTGGTTTCCGCCCCTCGTCGATGGCGCGGCAGGTGTTGAGCACGCCCAGGGAGAACACCGGCATCAGCAGCGAGGCCACCGGCTGGCCGATGAGCGGGACCACGCTGATCAGCAGCAGCATGAGGAGATAGCCGAAGGCGGCGAAAGTGAGCAGCGCCGGATTGCGGCGCCAGATCCCCAGGCCTTCCTGGAGCCAGGCCCAGCCGCGCTGGGTGGGGAGTTGTCGTGCTTGCATGCGGGTCAGGGGTTATCCGAATCGGGAGCGGCGGGTGGCAGCAGCGCCGCCCGTCCGAGAAAGGTGTCCTGCCAGGCGGCGTGGATCGCGCCCACCGCGACCGGGACGAGGACCAGCATGCCGAGCCCGGCCGGCAGCATGGCGATCCAGGTGAGCACGTAGAGCATCAGCCCGAACAGGAGGAAGGTGAGCAGATTCGAGAGGCAGGCGTGCGCGGAGAGTTTCATCGCATCGAGCGGGGCGACGTCCTGCAGCATCACCAGCGCCGGTGAGAAGGACAGGGCCATCACGAGCAGCACCCACAGCACGGTGAACACCGCCACCGCCAGCATGACGCCGCCGGCCGCCACGCCTGCGCCGGCGAAGGCGCCCACCACCACGCCGGTCAGCGCGGCGCTGCTGCCGATGGCGGCGGCCACCAGCGCCGCGAGCAGCGCGCCGAGCAGGTGGAAAAGGCCGATCATGAGGAGATTGCCGGCATGCCGGCGCAGGCCCTCGAAGAGATGGTCGATGCGCACGCGCTCACCCCGGTGGTGGGCCGCCGCACCGGCCAGCATGCCGCCCAGCAGCACCGGCAGCGCGATGGGCGCGACCGCCCAGCCGAGGAAGGGGATGAAGCCGAGCGCGGCGAGGATCAGGATGAGGATGACGGTCTGGACCACCCACACCACGGGGTCGGCGACGAGCATGCGCCAGCCGGCGGCGAGCCAGCCCAGGGTCAGCTCGGGGGTGACGGTGCCCGGGCGCGGCAGGGCAGGGCGCCGCCGGGGCGGGGCGGAATCGGGGGCGGTCGGGTCGGTCATCGCTCGGTGCGGCAGGCGGCTATGCGCGCGGGATGGGATTCTTCCCGAATCAGCGCGGATCGGCTTCCGATGCTAGCCGATGCACCCGGGCACATCAAACCCCGGGTAGGCACGGGGCGCCGGCGCCCCGCAGGCGCAGGATGTCGCGGTATTCGGCGGGCGGTTTCACCAGCACCATCTCGCCCGATTTGGGCAGGTGGAAGTCCTCCGCCCGCGACAGCCAGAAGCGCAGCGCAGCCGCGCGCAGCATGGCGGGCCAGGCGGCGCGCTCGGCGGCGGTGAAGGGGCGCTCCGCGTGGTAGGCGCCCAGGAGCGCCTCGCAGCGCACGGGATCGATCTCGCCCGCGGGGGTGGTGCACCAGTCGTTCACGGTGACCGCCACGTCGAAGAGCAGGGCGTCGCGTCCGGCGAAATAGAAGTCGATCACGCCGCCGATGTGCTCGCCGTCCCACAGCACGTTGTCCCGGAAGAGGTCGGCATGGATCACGCCCTGGGGCAGGGCGGAGACGTCCACCTCGGCCTGGAAGGCGAGCTCGGCGTCGAGCAGCGCCTGCTCGTCGGCCGGAAGAAAGGGGCGCACGCGCGCCGCGGTGGCGCTGCGCCAGGCCGCGCCGCGGGGATTGTCCTGGCGCCGTCCGTAGGACAGGCCCGCCAGGTGCAGACCCGCCAGCATCGCGCCCACGCGCGCGCAGCGGTCCGGACCCGGATTCATGTCCGAGCGGCCCGACAGGCGCATCACCAGCGCGGCCGGCCGATCGCACAGGGTGCCGAGGTATTCGTTGTCGCGGTCGGCGATGGGGCCGGGCACCGGCAGGCCGTGGCGTGCGAGGTGCGCCATCAGGTTGAGGTAGAAGGGCAACTCGGCGCGGGGGATGGCTTCGAACAGCGTCAGGACGTAGCGGCCGAGTGTGGTCGTGACGAAGAAGTTGCTGTTCTGGACGCCGGCGCTGATGCCCTCGAAGGCGACGAGCCGCCCGACGGCGTAATGGCGCAGCCAGTCCGCGAGAGTGGCGGCGGGAACCGAAGTGAAAACCGACATCGAATGTGGCGAAGAATCGGGTGGACGTTGCCTGCTACCAGGACTTCAGTACCCACATGGGCACGGAGAGCGTGGGGGCGACGTCCTGGCGCCGCATCACGCCGTTGCCCTCGTGGTCGACAAGGTAGTAGGGCACGCCGTGGGGCGGGGTGACCTTGACCATGTAGAGCCGTCCGCGGATGCGGAACTCCTCCACCGTGTCCTCGCCGCGCTTGAGAATCGTGACCTCGGGCTCGAACGTCTCGTCCGCGACGCCCGGCGGAGGCGGGGGCGGCTCGGGCAGCGGCTCGAGCTTGGGTGGCTGTTGCGCGGCGAGCGGGCCGGCCACGGCCATCAGCAGGACGATCAGCGTGCGACGCATGGTTGTTCTCCTTGAATGCGAACATTCTATCAGAGGCGGCGCTGCGGCTCCGGTCGCGCACCGGACGAAGCCCGGCGCCGCCCCGTAGCCCCGATGGAGCCCCAGCGGAATCCGGGACCGGCGTTCGCTTCGCCCCTACAGGTTCAGCATCAGCTCGTGCTCTTCGGGCAGCGGCAGGAAGCCGCGGGTCTCGTAGTGTTTGAATATGGCCTCGACCACCTGTTCCGGCTCGTCGATGACCTGCACCAGGTCCAGGTCGGTGGGGTTGATCATGCGCTCGGCCACCAGCCGGTCGCGGAACCAGTCGAGCAATCCCTTCCAGAACGGCCCGTGCACCAGGATGATCGGGATGTTGCGGCTCTTGCCGGTCTGGATCAGCGTCATCGCCTCCAGCAGCTCGTCCAGGGTACCGAAGCCGCCCGGCAGCACCACGTAGGCCGAGGCGAACTTCACGAACATGAACTTGCGCGCGAAGAAGTGCTGGAAGGTCTGCGAGATGTCCTGGTAGGGGTTGGCCGCCTGCTCCATCGGCAGCTGGATGTTCAGGCCCACCGAGGGGCTCTTGCCGAAGTAGGCGCCCTTGTTGGCCGCCTCCATGATGCCGGGGCCGCCGCCCGAGATCACCGCGAAGCCGGCGTCGGACAGGAGCCGCGCGATGCGCTCGGCGAGCAGGTAGTACTTGTGGTCCGGCGTGGTGCGGGCGCTGCCGAAGATGGACACCGCCGGGCGGATGGCGTTGAGCCGTTCGGTCGCCTCCACGAACTCTGCCATAATCCCGAAGATCCGCCAGGACTCGCGCGCGTTGAAGCGCGGCGCCGTGGCGCTCGGGACGCCGTGGGGAAGCTTTTCTTTCGCCGTCATGTCGTTCTCGATTCCGGTTTTCTCGAACTGCCTGGTGCGGCAAGCATTTTCCGGCCGCGCGGGCGTCTCCGTTTTCCGCAAGGATTTGCCGATGCCCTGCCTGCTGCTCGTCGATGGCTCCAGCTACCTTTACCGCGCCTTTCACGCGCTCCCGGACCTGCGCAACTCGCTCGGCGAGCCGACTGGGGCGATCCGCGGGGTGCTGTCGATGCTACGTCGCCTGGAGAGCGACTACAAGGCGGAGTACCGCGCCTGCGTCTTCGACGCCAAGGGAAAGACCTTCCGCGACGACTGGTATCCGGAGTACAAGGCGCACCGTCCGCCCATGCCCGACGATCTGCGCGCGCAGGTCGAGCCGCTGCATGAGGCGGTGCGCGCGGAGGGCTGGCCGCTGCTGATGATCGACGGCGTGGAAGCGGACGACGTCATCGGCACCCTCACCCGCCAGGCGCTCGAGCGCGGCTGGGAGGTGGTGATCTCCACCGGAGACAAGGACCTCACCCAGCTGGTCCGCCCGGGCGTGCGCTGGGTGAACACCATGAGCGAGGAAGTGCTCGACGCGGACGGGGTCACCGCCAAGTTCGGCGTGCCGCCGGAGCGCATCGTCGACTACCTGACCCTGGTGGGCGACGCGGTCGACAATATCCCCGGCGTCGACAAGTGCGGCCCCAAGACCGCGGTGAAGTGGCTCGCCGAGTACGGCACGCTGGACAACCTGATCGCCAACGCCGACAAGATCGGCGGCAAGGTGGGCGAGAACCTGAGGAGGCATCTCGAGTTCCTGCCGCTCGGGCGCAAGCTGGTGACAGTGGAGACCGGGCTCGACCTGCCGGTGAAGCTCGAGGACCTGCCCGCCCGCGACGACGACAAGGCGGCCCTGCGCGCGCTCTACGAGCGCTTCGAGTTCCGCACCTGGCTGAAGGATCTCGACGGCGCGCAGCAGACCTCGGACCGGCCGCGGTCGTCTCCCGCCGACGCCGGCAAGTCCGGCGCAGCCGCCGAGCCGATGACCGGCGAGCCGGGCGGGCACCGCACGGGCTACCAGGCCATCCTCGACTGGGCGAGCTTCGACGCCTGGCTCGCGCGCCTGGAAGCGGCCGAGCTGGTCGCCTTCGATACCGAGACGACCAGCCTCGATCCGCTCGCCGCCCAGCTGGTGGGCATGTCCTTCGCGATCGTCGAGGGCGAGGCCGCCTATCTCCCGCTCGCCCACAGCTATCCGGGCGCGCCGGCGCAGCTGCCGCGCGACGAGGTGCTCGCGCGCCTCAGGCCCTGGCTGGAGTCCGACGCGCACCGCAAGGTCGGCCAGAACCTCAAGTACGACGCCCACATCCTCGCCAACCACGGGCTGCGGCTGGGCGGCATCGCCCACGACACGCTGCTCGAGTCCTACGTGATCGAGAGCGACAAGACCCACGACATGGACGCGCTCGCACGGCGTCACCTGGGGCTCGAGACCATCCCCTACACCGCGGTGTGCGGCAAGGGCGCCGGGCAGATCTGCTTCGACCAGGTCGCCATCGACCGCGCCACCGAGTACGCCGCCGAGGACGCCGACATCACCCTGCGCCTGCACGAGCACCTGTGGCCGCAGCTGGAGGCGGTCCCGGCGCTCGCCGCGCTCTACCGCGACATCGAGCTGCCGGTGATGCGGGTGCTCTTCGAGATGGAGCGCACCGGCGTCTTCATCGACACCTTCCTCCTCGCCCAGCAGAGCGAGGAGCTCGGCCGGCGCCTGATGACGCTGGAGCGCGAGGCCCACGAGCTCGCCGGCCAGCCCTTCAACCTCGGCTCGCCCAAGCAGCTCGGCGAGATCCTGTTCGGCAAGCTGGGACTTCCCGTGGTGAAGAAGACCGCCACCGGCCAGCCCTCCACCGACGAGGAGGTGCTCGCCCAGCTCGCCGAGGACTACCCGCTGCCCAAGCTGCTGCTGGAGCACCGCAGCCTCGCCAAGCTCAAGGGCACCTACACCGACAAGCTCCCGCGCATGGTCAATCCCAGGACCGGGCGGGTGCACACCAGCTTCTCCCAGGCGGTGGCGGTCACCGGCCGGCTCGCCAGCACCGACCCCAACCTGCAGAACATTCCCATCCGCACTGCCGAGGGCCGGCGCATCCGCGCCGCCTTCATCGCGCCGCGGGACCACGTGATCGTCTCCGCCGACTACTCCCAGATCGAGCTGCGCATCATGGCCCACCTGTCGGGCGATGCCCGCCTGCTCGACGCCTTCGCCAACGGAGAGGACATCCACCGCGCTACCGCCGCGGAGATCTTCGGGCTCGCCCCGGAAGAGGTCGCCTCCGAGCAGCGCCGCTACGCCAAGGTGATCAACTTCGGCCTCATCTACGGCATGAGCGCCCACGGCCTGGCCAAGAACCTGGGTCTCGAGCGCGCGGCAGCCGCCGCCTACATCGACCGCTACTTCGCCCGCTACCCCGGCGTGGCGGCCTACATGGACCGGGTCAAGGCCGAGGCGCGCGAGCGCGGCTACGTGGAGACCGTGTTCGGCCGCCGCCTCTACCTCCCCGAGATCCGCGCGAGCCAGGCCGGCCGCCGTCAGGCCGCCGAGCGCGCCGCGATCAACGCGCCCATGCAGGGCACCGCGGCCGACCTCATCAAGAAGGCGATGATCGCGGCCCACCGCTGGCTCTCCGAGTCGGGGCTCGCCTCCCGGCTGGTCCTGCAGGTGCACGACGAGCTGGTGCTCGAAGTGCCCCGTGCCGAGGTGGAGCGGGTGCGCGCCGAGCTGCCGGCGCTGATGGCGGGGGTGGCGGAGCTGTCGGTGCCGCTGCTCGTCGAGGTCGGCGTGGGGGAGAACTGGGACGAGGCGCATTGAGCGAGGCGGGGTGGGCCCGCGATCGGAGGGGTAATGGTCCGGTCATGCCTGCGGGCTGTTTATGCGTTTAGGCTATACGTAATACATACATCATGTCCCCGCATGCATTGGCGCGCCTGCGCTTTGGCGCACCGGGCAAACTGCGGAGAGCGAGATCCGGCGCCAATTCCCGGATTCCTCGGCGCCGTGCATCCCCGTCCGCTTGTCCCGGCTGTGCGCCCTTCCGTCGCACCGATACGCCGATTTGCATACTTCCCTCAGGAGTCGGTTAGAATTTGTTTCAAATAGGCCGTGGATCGTGCGTGGATCCCGCCCGTGGGGGGGTAGTGCCTGAGGTTTGATGGAGCGAGCGCTCGCTCCCTTCGGTGCCGGTCCGCGCAAGGCGGGGCGGTGTGCGATTCCCGCACGAGTGGACGCAGCAGGCATGAGCGAAGAAATGACCAGAGTCGGTAATCCGTTCCGGATCGGTGCGACTTCCCGCGCAGCAGTCGGTGCGCGTGTGCGCGGCTTCACGCTGATCGAGTTGATGGTCACCGTGGCGATCGTGGCCATTCTCGCCGCGGTGGCGCTGCCCAGCTACCAGCAGTACATCATCCGCTCGAACCGCGCGGCTGCTCAGGCCGAGATGATGGATCTCGCCAACCGCCAGCAGCAGTTCTTCCTCGCGAACCGGAGCTACGCGACCACCCTCGCGGCGTTGAATTATTCGCTCCCGTCCGACCTGAGCGGGCGTTATCAGGTGACCGACGCCTCGCTCGGGGTAAACAACGCCGCCACGCCGCCGAACTTCACCATCACCTTCACGGCACAGGGCGCCCAGGCGAGCGACGGAAACCTGAGTCTCACCAGCGAGGGAGTGAAATCTCCCGCCGACAAGTGGTGACGACATGTCCATCAAACCCCTACCAGGCATCGAAGCCGGCTCCTCCTCCAAGGCCGCACGCGGTTCGTCGCTGATCGAGGTGCTCGTCACGTTGATCGTGGTGGCAATCGGGTTGCTCGGTCTCGCGGGCCTGCTGTCCCGCCTTCAGGTTTCGGAAATGGAAGCCTATCAGCGGGCGCAGGCCCTGATCCTGCTCAACGACATGGCGAGCCGCCTTTCGGCGAATCGGGCCAATGCGGCGAACTACGTGACCGCCAACCCGCTCGGCACCGGCGTGGTATGCCCGGCAGCGGCAGGCACCCGGCAGCAGATCGACGCGAGCGAGTGGTGCAGCGCCCTGCAGGGCGCGGCCGAAACCCTCGATATCGATAACGATGGCGATAGCGATAACGTCGGAGCGATGGTTGGCGGGCGCGGCTGCGTGCAGTGGCTGGGCGGTGACGATTACCTCATCACCGTGGCCTGGCAGGGGCTTACACCCTCTTCGGTGCCTGCGAGCACCTGCGGGCAGGGCAGCTACAACGGCGGAGCCGGCTCGGCCTGCACCAACGACCGGTGCCGGCGCGCAGTGACCACCATCGTCCGGATCGGAGATCTCTCGTCATGAGCGGGGCGCGCAGGCACGGATTCCGGGCGCCGGCCGGCGAGCGCGGCATGTCGCTGGTCGAACTCATGGTGGCCATGGTCCTCGGCCTTCTGATCGTGGGCGCGCTGCTCACGCTCTACGTGAACGTGATGCGCAGCCACAGCGAAATGGAGAAGATGAACCGGGTCATCGAGAACGGTCGCTTCGCCATTCAGCTCCTGCAGAACGATCTCTCGCATGCGGGATACTGGGCCGGCTACCTGCCGCAGTTCGACGACCGGACGATCACCTCTCCCGGCGACGCGCCGACCGCCGAGCCGGACCCGTGTCTTGCGCCGGCGTCGTGGACGGCGGCCGACCTCAATAATCTCATTGGCATTCCGGTGCAGAGCGGACTCGGCACCTGTGCGGTCGTGGTCGACCAACTGGCCGGTACGCACGCTATCGTCGTTCGTTACGCCCAGCCGGTGAACGCCGCGCCGGGGTCGGCCTGCCCCGCAAACCAGGTTTGCTTCCAGGCGTCGCGCTGCGAGGACGAAATCAACGCTGTGCCGTCCGTGGGCTACGCATTCGGCACTGGCGGTTTCACCCTTCAGACCATGGCCTGCGACGGTACCCTGGCGCCGGTCCGAATTCTCGTCTCGAATATCTACTACGTGCGCGACGATTTCACGCTGATGCGGTCGGCGTACGCCGACGGCGCCTTCCAGGCCGCAGTCCCGTTGATCGAGGGGATCCAGGCGCTGCGGTTCGAGTACGGCATCGACAATAGGGACAGCAGCAACGCCGCGGTCAACTACGATCCGCTGGCGGGCACCATCGTCCGAGGTGATGGCTCGCCCGATACCTACGTGACCTGCGCGCCCTGCACCGCCGCGCAGCTCACGGATGTCGTGGCGCTGAAGATCCACGTCCTGGTGCGCGCTCCGGAAGCGTCGGCGGGCTACACCGACACGAAGACCTACAGGCTCGGTGCTACCGGGACGCTGGGCCCGTTCAACGACGGATTCAAGCGCCACCTGCTCACGACCACAGTCCGTCTGGTCAATCCCTCGGGGAGGAGGGAAACACCGTGATGCGCCCCGCTACTCAATTCGCCCAGCGCGGTGCGACGCTGGTCATCGGCATGATCATCCTCGTGCTCATCACGCTCTTCGTGGTGAGCGGATTCACGCTGAGCACGATGAACCTCAAGGCGGTCGGCAACATGCAGTTCCGCGACGAGGCGATCGCCGCCAGCAATATCGCCATCGAGCAGATCATCAGCAGCGACTTCACGTCGCTGCCCGTGGCGGCGACGGTGCTTGTCGACATCGACCAGAACGGGACCGACGACTACGAGATCGACGTGGCGGCGCCGGTCTGCATCCAGGCCGCCCCCGTCGCCGTCGACCCCAGTACCTTGAGCGGCGTGACATCCGGTGTGACGACCAGCAGCGACTACAACACGGTGTGGGAGATTGTAGCCACCGTCGATACGGTGAACAGCGCGCAGACCGGCGCGGCGGTCACCGTCCGTCAAGGCGTCCGCAAGCGACTGACGCAGGCGCAGTACAACACTTCCGACTGCATCTGACCGGCCGGACGCGAGGAGAAAAAGAATGGCAATCCGGACAATCAAGCGCTGGCTGGCGATCGGGCTGCTGCTCGGTGCGCCGTCTCTGCACGCCGAGGACATCGACCTCTTCATGGGAGTCGGGACGCCGGCGAGCACCGACCTGCCCAACGTACTCATCGTTCTCGACAACACGGCCAACTGGAACGATGCGTTTGACAACGAGAAGGCGGCGTTGCAGGAGGTCTTCGACAATCTCCCGCTCGATCGCTTCAACGTCGGCCTGATGATGTTCGGCGAACCCGACTCGGGCTTCGTCCGCGCCGCGATCCGCACCATGGACGCGACGAACCGGCCCTTGTATTCCAATCTCGTCAACGGCCTCACCAACACGACCTTGAACAACGGGGGTGACCGGGCCTCGGCCCGCACCTTGGCCCGGACGATGTCCGAGGCTTACCGCTATCTGTCGGGTCTGCAGTCGACCGGCGCGGGGGCGGAGCATCCGCTGCGCGACTACACCGGGAACACCGCCGGAACTGCCGCGACCGATGCGGTCCACGCGCGGCCCGGCAATGCGCTGAGCTCTTCGAGTGCCACGACGTACACCTCCCCGGCGACCATGGGAAGCTGCGGCGGTACCTACATCATCTACATCGGCAATACGGTGTCGGGTGGAAACGTGGTCAAGGACAACAGCTCCCGCAACACGTCCGCCAGAAACGAACTGGCCGCTGCAGGCGGGGACACGACCGAAATCTCGCTCGCCTACAGCTCGCATCAGGACAACGTGGCCGACGAATGGTCGCGGTTCCTTAAAGCGAGCATGGGCGTCGTCACGTACACGATCGACGTCGATCCGACGCCGATGCCCGGCGGGCACAACAACGGCATGGGCAACAGCGCGCTTCTGCAGAGCATGGCAGACGTCAGCGACGGAAAGTACTTCCGTGTCGACTCGAGCGTCGACGGCGGGAGCGAAATCGTCCTTGCGCTAAACACCATCTTCGACGAGATCCAGGCGGTGAACAGCGTGTTCGCATCGGCCAGCCTGCCGGTCAGCGTCAATACGCAGGGTACCTACCTCAACCAGGTGTTCATCGGCATGTTCCGGCCGGTGAACAACCCCGACAGCACGGGGGCCTCGCCGCGCTGGCCGGGCAACCTGAAGCAGTACCAATTCGTCGCCTCGGTGGAGGGTAGCGGTTTCGGGCTCAGTCTCGCCGACGCCGATGGCACCGCGGCCATCAACAGCCTCACCGGCTTCATTACTCAGTGCGCCCGCAGCTACTGGACATCCTCGACCACGGTCGATAGCTACTGGGACTACACGGACTCCGACGCCGAGGGTACCTGCTCGGGCCACACGCTGTTCCCGACGGCCACGGCCGACGATCTCAAGTGGTCGAACACGCCCGACGGCGACGTGGTCGAGAAGGGCGCCGCCGGGGTCATGCTGCGTGCGAAGTCGCCCGGGTCCCGGAATGTGAAGACCTGCAGTAGCTGCGGGGCCGACAGCACGCTCGAGAATTTTAGCACCAGCAATGCCGCCATCACGACGGCGAGTCTGGGTGCGGCGAGCTCGAGCGAGCGCGACGCCATCATCAACTGGACGCGCGGCCAGAACGTGCTGAATGAGCGCGGACTGAACGACACCTCCGCGATGCGACCGTCCGTACATGGCGACGTGGTGCATTCGCGCCCCGTTGCGGTCGACTATGGCGGTTCCACCGGCGTCGTCGTGTTCTATGGCGCAAACGACGGCGCGCTGCGCGCGATCAACGGCAACCAGTCGGGGAGCGGGGCGGGTGACGAGCTGTGGGCCTTCGTCGCGCCGGAGCAGTACAGCCGCCTGAAGCGGATTTACGACAACAACGTGGCGGTTCCCTTCCCGAGCACGGGCGGAGCCGACGCCAAGCCCTACTTCTTCGACGGGCCGGTGAGCGCCCATCGGGAAGGCTCGTCCGTGTGGATCTATGCCACGCAGCGCCGCGGTGGGCGCATGGTATACGCGTTCGACGTGTCGACGCCCGCCAGCCCGACCCTGATGTGGCGCGTGGGCTGCACCACTGCGCTGGGTGACGACAGCGGGTGCACGACGGGCTTCTCCGGCATGGGTCAGAGCTGGTCCGCTCCGAAGGCGCTCAAGGCGACGGGCTACGGCTCCGGAA
This sequence comes from Azoarcus sp., assembly GCA_020725025.1. Taxonomy (GTDB): domain Bacteria; phylum Pseudomonadota; class Gammaproteobacteria; order Burkholderiales; family Rhodocyclaceae; genus Aromatoleum. Next base: position 71,972 of record DYFV01000002.1, on the reverse strand, counting down.
CGACCCCCATGCTGATCATGGGCGGCGGTTACGACACCTGCGAAGACGCCGAGCCGAACACCTGCTCCTCCCCGAAGGGGAACAAGGTGTACGTCCTGGACGCGGATACCGGCGCGCTACTGCAAACCTTCACCACCGACCGGAGTGTCGCGGCCGACGTTACGGTGGTGCCGAACCAGAGCACCGGAAAGGCCGATTACGCCTACGTGGCGGACACGGGCGGCAACATCTATCGCATCACCTTCGGGACGCTCGCGCAGGGAAGCTGGACGATGACGAAGATCGCCTCGCTCGGCTGCTCGGACGCGACCTGCCCGGCGGGTGTCGCCAACCGCAAGTTCCTGTTCGCGCCCGAAGTGGTCATCGCCCCGACCTACAACGCGGTCCTCGTCGGCTCGGGCGATCGTGAGCACCCGCTGTCGACCCATACGGTGGCCACCAGCGTCGCCAACAAGTTCTTCATGGTGCAGGACAAGCCCAGCACGGCAAGCTGGCTATCGGACGAGGCCGATACCTGCGGAGCTTCGGTGCTGTGCCTCGGCTCTCTTCTGGAGATCACCAATACCGGCTCGGAGCCCACGCAGGAACAGCTCGATGCGAAGAAAGGCTGGTACATGACCCTCAGCTCGACCGAGCAGGTGGTCACCTCGGCCGTCGTCCTGTTCGGTGAGGTCACCTTCAGCACGCATATGCCGACGGTGCCCGAGCCCGGAAGCTGCAGCAGCAATCTCGGTACGGCTAGGGTGTACAACGTCTCGTTCCTGACCGGATCGGCTGTAGGTGACGCGACCAGCCGCTTCGCCGAAATCGCAGGCGGCGGCCTGCCGCCTTCGCCGGTGTCCGGTATGGTGACCGTCACCAATCCCGCGACAGGCCAGCCGATGACCGTCCCCTTCATCATCGGCGCAAGTCCGACCTCGCCGGTGGAGGTGACCCTGAAGACCGGCACCAGCGGCGCCGCGGGCAACAAGGAACGCGTCTATTGGTACATCGAGCGGTGACGGCCATGGCGATCCCGAGCGGGGCACGAAGGGGGGCGGACGGGCACCGAGCATCCGTGCGCGGCTTCACCCTCATCGAGCTGATGATCACGATCGCCATCGCAGTCATCCTGCTGATGGTGGCCGTGCCGTCCTTCGATGCCGTGCGGCTCAGCAGCCGGCTCAACACCTTCTCCAACAACTTCGTCGCCAGCGTCCATCTGGCCCGCAGCGAGGCGATCAAGCGCAATGCCACCGTGACCCTCTGCTCATCGACGAACGGCACGAGCTGCGGCGGTGCATGGAACAATGGCTGGATCGTGCTGGTGGGTGCGACGCGACTGCACGCGGAGCCGGCGCTGCCGACGGGGATGGTACTTTCGGAAAGCAGCGCGCTGACCAGCCTCAGCTTCGATCCGAGCGGGGTCGGATCGACGGCCGCCAACCTCACCCTGTGCCGCAGCACGCCCAGCGTGGGATCCCAGCAGCGGACGATCACCGTCAGCGCCACCGGTCGGCCCGACGTGACGCGGGTGACCGGCGCCACGACCTGCCCCTGACCCGTCGGCATGCCCAGGCCGGCTTCGTTCGGCCGACCGGCGCGAACTCCACGCGCCGCAGCGTTTCTAAAAGCCATTCCAGGCTGTTGCCGGGAGCGTCCGAGCATGGAACGCGTGCTGCGCATGCCGACCGAGCAGCGGAGCGCCGTGGCGCTCTGGGCGGTGGCGGCATATCCGAGCGAAGCCTGCGGCCTGCTGTTGGGGCTGCGTCGGCCGGGTGAGACCGAGGTCACGGTGGCGCGCGAGACGCGCAACGTCCAGGTCGTGCGATCGCGCGACCGCTACGTGATCGACCCCACCGACTACCTCGCCGCCGAAGCCGCCGCTACGGCAGCGGGCGTGGAGATCGTCGGCGTCTGGCACACCCATCCCGACCACCTTGCGCGCCCGTCCGAGACCGACCGCGAGCTGGCGTGGGAAGGCTGGTCCTACCTCATCGCCGCCGTGACCGCGGACGGCGTGACGGAGATGCGCTCCTGGCGCCTGAACGGCGAGAAGGTTTTCGAGGAAGAGGAGATCCGGCCATGAGTCGCGTGCTGATCCGCATTCCGACCCCGCTGCGCGCCTACACCGAGGGCGCCGACGAGGTCGCCGTCGAGGCGGGCACGGTGGCCGAGGCGCTCGCGCGGCTCGGCGAGCGCCACCCCGGCATTCTCGAGCGGGTGATCGACGGCTCGGGTGCGCCGCGCCAGTTCGTGAACATCTTCCTCGGCAGCCAGGACGTGCGCGCGCTCGACGGCCTGGACACGCCGCTCCCCGAGGGCGCAGTGCTCGCCATCATCCCCGCTGTGGCAGGAGGCGCACATGAAAGCCAAGGACCGGAGACTGCAGGAGCTCAAGGGGCGGATTCCGGAAGTTGACCCGAGGGAAGCCGCGCGCCGGCTCGCCGCCGGCGCGGTGCTGGTCGACGTGCGCGAGGCCGACGAGATCGCCCAGGGCAGCCCTCCGGACGCGTTGCGCCTGGGGCGCGGCTTCCTGGAGCTCCGGATCGAGGAGGCGGTGCCCGACTTCGGGCGGCCGCTGATCACCATGTGCGCGGGCGGGGTGCGTTCGCTGCTCGCTGCCGACGACCTGCTGCGCATGGGCTATCGCAACGTCGCTTCCATGGTGGGCGGCTTCAATCGGTGGAAGAACGAGGGGCTGCCCTTCGAGCAGCCGCGCAGCCTGGATCCGCATGCGCGGGAGCGCTACGCGCGCCACCTCGCCATGCCGGAGGTGGGCGAGGCAGGGCAGATGAAGCTCCTCGACAGCAAGGTGCTCCTGATCGGCGCGGGCGGCCTGGGCTCGCCCGCCGCCCTCTACCTCGCCGCGGCTGGCGTGGGCACCCTCGGGGTGGTCGATCACGACGTGGTCGACCGCAGCAACCTGCAGCGCCAGATCCTGCATAGCGACGCGCGGGTGGGCATGGGCAAGGTCGCCTCGGCGCGCCAGGCGATCGAGGCGCTGAACCCGTCCGTGAAGGTGGCGGGTTTCGAGGCGCGGCTCTCCAGCGCCAACGTGGAGGAGATCTTCGCCGGGTTCGACGTGGTGGTCGACGGCTCGGACAACTTCCCGACCCGCTACCTGGTGAACGACGCCTGCGTGCGCCTGGGCCTGCCCTGCGTGCACGGCTCGGTGTACCGCTTCGAAGGGCAGGTGTCGGTGTTCTGGCCGGGGCGTCCCGGGCGGCCGGGCCCCTGCTACCGCTGCCTCTATCCCGAGCCGCCGCCGCCCGACATGGCGCCCTCGTGCGCCGAGGCAGGCGTGCTGGGCGTGCTGCCGGGTGTGGTGGGGCTCCTCGAAGCGGTCGAGGCGGTGAAGCTGATCCTCTCGATAGGCGACCCGTTGGTGGGCCGGTTGCTGCACTACGATGCGCTTCACGCACGCTTCTCGGAGTACGCCCTCTCGCGCAACGCGCGCTGCCGCTACTGCGGGGACGGAGCCGAGTTCCCCGGCTACGTCGACTACGAGGCCTTCTGCGCCGCCCCGGCGGCGTGATCGCCGCCATGGCCACGACCGCCCTGATCGCCGCGATCGGCAATACGCCGCTGGTGGAGCTCGCGGTGATCCGCGAGGTCGCCCCGCGCACGCGGCTCTTCGCCAAGCTCGAGGGCGTGAACCCGGGCGGCTCGATCAAGGACCGGCCGGTCGCGCGCATGCTGCGGGAGGGGCTGGCCGCCGGCAAGCTCGGCGGCGGGCGTCGCCTGCTCGACTCCTCGTCCGGCAACGCCGGAATCTCCTACGCCATGCTCGGCGCGGCGCTGGGCGTGCCGGTGACCCTGGTCGTGCCCGGCAACGCCAGCGCCGAGCGGCTCGACCGCATCCGCGCCTGCGGCGCCGAGCTCGTCATCACGGATCCGGTGGAAGGCTACGATTTCGCGCTGCGCGAGGCCCGCCGCCTGGCGGACACCTACCCGGACCGCTACTGGCACTGCGACCAGTACTCCAACCCCGAAAACTGGCGCTCGCACTACGACGGCACCGCGGGCGAGATTCTCGCCCAGCTCGCGCCGGTGTTCGCCGGTCTGCCGGACGCGCTGGTGGCCGGCGTGGGCACCGGCGGCACGCTCACCGGGATAGGGCGGCGACTGAAGGAGGTCTATCCCGACACCCACGTCGCCGCGGCGATTCCCGAGACCTTTCCCGGCATCGAGGGCCTGAAGCCGCTCGGCGCACCGGACGACATCGTCCCGGCCATCCTCGACGAGTCGGTCATCGACGAGCGCGTGCCGGTGAGCCTCGACGACGCGGTGGCGATGTGCCGGCGCCTCGCCCACGAAGGGCTCTTCGTCGGGCCTTCCTCGGGCGCCTTCGTACACGTCGCCTGCGAGCTCGCCGCGCGGCGTCGACTCGACTGCATCGTGACGGTGCTCCCGGATACCGGCGAGCGCTACGTGTCCACCGGGATGTGGCGCCCCCCGGCGCACGCCGGAATCCGTACCGAATTACCTTGAGATCCGCAGCCCTACGGGTGAGCGGCTATAATCGCGCCCCAAAGCAATTCGCCTGCCGCACTGTGCGGCCCTGACGAGGATCTCCCTTGCCCCTGACCATACTCGGCCTGTCCGGTGCCCTGACGCACGACCCCTCGGCCGCGCTCTACATCGACGGCCGCCTGGTGGCCGCCGCGGAAGAAGAGCGCTTCGTGCGCGACAAGCACGCCAAGAACCGGATGCCCTACGAGTCGGCCAAGTTCTGCCTGGACTTCGCCGGCATCAAGCCCAAGGACGTGGACGCCGTGGCGATCCCCTTCGCCCCGGTGAGCCTGTTCGGGCCCGCCCGCTGGCACTACGCCAAGCGCTACTGGTACGCACCGGACCGCGCGCTCGACGCCATCCTGATGGGCAACCGTCGCTACCACCGCTACCGCAAGCGGGTCGAATGGTGTCTGCAGCAGTTGGGCTTCGACACGAAGAAGGTGCAGATCGTCCCGGTCGAGCACCACCTCGCCCACGCCTCCAGCGCCTACCACTGCTCCGGCTTCAAGGAGAAGACGGCGATCCTGGGCATCGACGGCAAGGGCGAGTACGCCACCACCTTCTTCGGCTACGGGGAGAACGGCCGCATCCACAAGATCAAGGAGTTCTACGATCCGGATTCCCTAGGCGGCCTCTACGGCGCGCTCACGGAGTACCTCGGCTTCGAGATGCTCGACGGCGAGTACAAGGTGATGGGCATGGCGCCCTACGGCGACCCGGAGCGCTACGACTTCTCGCGGCTGGCGAAATTCGAGAACGGCGAGCTGGTGGTGGACACCGAGCTCGCCAACGTGATCGGCTTCCGCCGCTACAAGGAGAACGGCAAGGGCTACTACTTCTCGCCCAAGCTCATCGACTGGCTGGGCCCCAAGCGCGACGGCGACATCGCCGACGAGCCCTACATCCACTACGCGGCGAGCATGCAGAAGCTGTTCGAGGACCTGTCGCTGCAGATGATGGACCACTACCTGGGCGACATCCTGCGCGAGACCGGCCGGCTCGCCTTCGCCGGCGGCGGGGCGCTCAACGTCAAGCTCAACCAGAAGATCATCGCGCGCCCGGAGCTGCGCGAGCTCTTCGTGCAGCCGGCCTCGGGCGACTCGGGCACCGCGGTCGGCGCCGCCGCCTACGTCTCCGAGCAGCGCGGCGTGCCGGTGGAGAAGATGGAGCACGTCTACCTCGGCCCGAACTACTCCAACGAGGACGTGATCGCCGCCTGCGCCCGCCATCCGGCCCGGCCGCAGTGGCAGAAGATCGACGACGTCCCGGCGCGCACCGCGAAGATCCTCGCCGACGGCCATCCGGTGGCGTGGTTCCAGGGACGCATGGAGTTCGGCCCGCGCGCCCTGGGCGGCCGCTCCATCCTCGGCTGCCCCAGCGCCCCGGGGGTGGCCGACCGCATCAACGAGCAGATCAAGTTCCGCGAGCGCTGGCGCCCCTTCTGCCCGAGCATGCTCGACACCGTCGGCCCCAAGATGCTGCAGAGCGAGCACCCGGCCCCCTTCATGACCTTCACCTTCGAAGTCGCCGAGGAGTGGAAGCGCCGCGTGCCCGAGGTGGTGCACGAGGACGGCACCGCGCGGGCCCAGGTGCTGCGGCGCGAGTTCAACCCGCGCTACTACGACCTGATGGTGGAGCTGGAGAAGCTCACCGGCAACGGCGTGGTGCTCAACACCTCGCTCAACCGCCGCGGCGAGCCGATGATCTGCTCGCCGACCGATGCGCTCAACATGTTCTTCGGGTCGGATCTGCAGTACCTGGTGATGGAGGACATCCTCGTCGTCAAGGGCGACCCGGCGTCCGAGTGATCGATTAACCCATGAGCGCCGACGACATCTCCGAGTACTACGTCGCCGACCGGAAGGAGATCGTCGAATTCCTGGGCGGCCAGGGGACGTCCTGGGCGTCGACGCTCGATATCGGCTGCGCCTCGGGCGCTCTCGGCAGGGAGCTGCTGCGCACCGGCCTCACCGCCGCCTGCGACGGGATCGAGCTCAACGCCGAGGCCGCGGCGATCGCGCGGGGCCATCTGCGACAGGTGTGGAGCGGCTCGCTCGAAGCGGTGGCGGACCGGGTGCCCTGGCAGCAGTACGAGCTGGTGATGATGGCCGACGTCCTCGAACATCTCGCCGATCCCTGGGAGGCGCTGCTTTTCCTGCACCGCGAGACCGCCCCCGGCTGCCGGCTGATGCTCTCCGTCCCCAACGTGCGCCACTACAAGGTGGTGCTGCCGCTGCTGCTGAAGGGCGAGTTCCGCTATACCGACCAGGGCATCATGGACCGTACGCACCTGCATTTCTTCACCAGGGGAAGCCTCGCCGAGATGCTCGCCGAGTGCGGCTGGGCGATCCGCGGCCCGATGGTGCCACACATGAAGAGCCGCTTCCGCCGCTGGTACGTGCCCACCCGCCTGGTCGAGCCCTTCGTCGCCGTCCAGTACATGCTGATGGCCGAGAAGCGATGAGCCAGCCCCTCGTAAGCGTCGCGATCCCTGCCTACAACCATTCGCGCTTCATCGAAGCCTGCCTGGAATCGGTGTGCGCGCAGACCTACCCGGAGCTCGAGCTGGTCGTCATCGACGACGGATCGCCGGACGACACCTTCGAGGTGGCGCGGCGCTTCCTGGAGGCGCGCAAGGACCGGTTCCGCCGCATCGTGCTGGAGCGCCAGCAGAACCAGGGGGTGAGCGCCACCTCGAACGCGTGCATCGAGGCCTGCCGCGGCGAGTGGGTGCACCTGCTGGGCTCCGACGACCTGCTCCATCCGCAGAAGGTCGAGCGCATCCAGGCCGCGATCGGAGAGTGGAACTGCCCGGACATCGCCCTGGTGCACGCCGACGCCGACTACGTCGACCAGGAGGGCCGGCCGGTCGAGCGGCGCGAGCGACGGGCGCGTCCGCCGGCTGGGCCGGACCGCGAGGCCTACCGCTGGCTCTTCTTCGGCGAGCATTCGGTGATCAATCCCACGATCGCTCTGCGGCGCGAGGCCTTCCTGTCGGTCGGCGGCTTCGACCGCAATCTGGCGCTCGAGGATCTCGACTGCTGGCTGCGCCTGTCGGTACGCTATCCGATCGCGCGCGTGCCCGAGGTGCTCGCCTGCTACCGCAAGCATCCGGGCAATACGCTGCGCAAGCGGGTGAGGATGCTCGGCGCGTTGTTCCAGACCTACGCCAAGTTCGTCGCCGCCAACGGCGGATTGATCGCCGAGGCGGACCTGCGGCGGCATTTCCGCACGAACGTGTGGCGTTTCTGGCGGCGCATGCGCAGGAAGGATCCGATGGCCTTCCCCAGGGTCGCCGCGGCCGTACTGCGCGCCTACGTCGAGACGCCGACGGCGGCCGATTACGCGCGCTTCGGCGCGATGCTCAACCGGATGGCGGGCTGAATGTCCAGGAGCCTCGCTTTCGATCGAGTCGGCCTGTCCCTGGGGGCGCTGGGGCCGGCCCGCGTCGCCTTCATCGCCAGCCTGATCCTGTCCGCCATCGCGATCTCCGGTGGGATCGGACCGAACCGGGACGGGATGCTCTACATCGACACCGCGCGGCTCTTCCTCGACGGTGGATGGGCGGCGGCGCGCGCCAACTTCGACTGGCCCTTCCTGCCCATCGTGATCGCCGTCCTGTCGCGGACGACCGGACTCGGCCTGGAGACGGTGGGGTTCGGCCTCGGCGCGCTGCTCATGGCCGGCGTCTGCGCGACGCTGGTTCAGATCACCCGGCGGCAGTTCCCGAACGCGGCCTGGGCCGCCTGCCTGGTGGTGCTGGCGCTTCCGGCGCTCAATGGCTACCGCGACCACATCATCCGCGAGTTCGGCTTCTGGCTGTTCGCCCTGGCCGCGCTACTCGCCGCCCTGGGGTGGGACGAACGGCCGCGCTGGTCCGGCGCGGCCTGGGTGCACGGCCTCATCGGCCTCGCCTGCCTGTTCCGCGTCGAGGCGGTCGTGCTGTATCCGGCGCTCCTCGCCTGGCAGGTCTTCGCGGCGCGTCGGGGTGGCTTCTTGCGGCGGGTGGCGATGTTGTGCGTACCGCCGGGTATCGTGCTGCTGGTCGGCGCCGGGCTGGCGGTCGGCGGCGGACTCGACCTCCATCACCGTTTCCAGTACTACCTCACCGCGGCCAATCCCGCCCTGACGATGGAACGGTTCGGCGCGGCCGCCGACAGCATGGCGGCGGCGGTGCTCAATCGCTATTCGGCCGACGAGGCCGGCACCATCCTGTTCTTCGGGCTGCTCTCCATCCTGCCCGTGAAGTTCCTCGAGATCGCGGGGGTGACGCTCGTGCCGCTGGCCTATGCCCTGCTGGGCGGCGGGGGGCGGGAGCGGCTTCGCGCCTGGCAGCCGCTGGGCTGGGTGTTCGGCGCGTACGTCGCCGTCCTGCTGGTCTTCCTCATGTACCAGTTCTTCCTCACCGGACGCTACGTAAGCTTCCTAAACATCCTGGCGGTGCCGCTCGCATCGGTCGGCCTCGCGGCGATGTTCGCGCGCTTTCCACGCTGGCGGTGGGCGTTGATCCTGCTGGGGCTCGTCGCGGCGCTGGCAAACGTGGTGTCCCTGGGGCCGAAGAAGACGCAGTATCGCGATGCGGGCGTGTGGCTGTCTGAGCATGTGCGGGATCCGCAGCAGGTCTTCGTCGAGGATGGGCGCATCGCCTACTTCGCGGGCTGGCCGCTCGCCGTCGCCCGGCACGGGCTGGACCGCGACGGCCTCGCGGCGGCGTTCTCGGCCGGGCGATACACCATGCTGGCGCTCGACGTGAGGCGCAAGGACGAGGCGTTCGCCGAGTGGGTCGCGTCCCGGAAGGCGAGGGAAGTGGCACGCTTCACCAACCGCGGGGGCGATTCGGTGGTCGTGCTCGTGCGCGACGAATGCCCGCCCTGGAGGGGCGGATCAGGCGAGCCGTTCGAGTGCGCCCTTCAGGGTCTCGAACACCGGCCCGGTAGCGTAGCGCGATAACACCAGCTCCCGGCCGGCCCGTCCCAGGTTCTCGCGCAGGGCAGGGGCGCCGGCCAGATCCTCGATCGCCCTGGCCCAGTCCTCGGGGCTGTCCGCAAGAAATCCGTTGTCGCCCGGACGTACGACTTCCGCATTGACCCCCGCCCGCGAGGAGACGACCGGGAGCCCGGCTGCCATGTACTGCAGGACCTTGAGCGCGCACTTGCCGCGGGTCCAGTCGTTGTCCGCCATCGGCGCGATGCCGACGTGCGAGGACGCGAGCTCGCGGGCCTCGCGCTCGGCGCTCCAGCGCACCGGCACCGTCTCGATGCCGGCGTCGGGAAGATCGAAGTCGGCGATGATCTTGAGCCGCAGGCCGGGGACGCGCTCCGCCGCGAGTCGCAGCGCGGGCAGGGCCTGTTCCAGGTACTTGCGCGTCGAGCGGCTGCCTATCCAGACGAGGTCCACATGGTCGGCGGGCTTTTCTGCAGTCACGTCGTAGCGGGCGGCGTCGATGCAGGTCGGCACGACCGTGACCGCAGGGTTGCAGGCCGCCGCCCGCTCGGCGAGAAAGGCGTTGCCCGCAAAGAGGTGGTCGCTCGCGCGCGCCATGGCGGCGAAGCGTGCGGCGCGGGTGGCGGAAGCGCTGCCGTCGCTGTTGGCGAAGATCGCATCGTCGAAATCGAACACCAGCCGGCGGGCGCACTTGCGCAGCGACCATAGCAGCATGCCGGGAAGGGTCTTGCGCAGCACGACCACCACGTCGGCGCGCCGGGCCTCCGCCAGGGCGCCGAGGTAGGACCCCGGCGAGCCGGCCATCGTCACGTGCACCGGCTCGAATCCGGCCTCGCTCAGGCGGGGAAAGAACTGCAGCGCGCGATAGCGGGTGGAGGGGGAGTCCTCCCCCTTGGAAAGGAACAGGATCCGTTTCATGCCTTGTCGTACTCGCGCATGAACGCGCCGCCGTCCAGCAGCCAGGCGGCATCGCGCTCGTAGCGCAGGAGGTGGTTGAGGTTGCGCCGCCGGTGCTGCTTGCCCAGGGGCTTGCCGCGCATGCTGAGGTCCGCGATGTCGATGAGGCCCAGGGGGCCGTCCGGGCACTGGACGATGTTGCCCAGGTGCAGCGAGCGGAAATACACGCCCAGGCGGTGCAGCCGGGCGACGAAGGCGCCGATCCGTGCGCGCAGCGCCGCTTCAGCCTCGGCTCCGGGTGCGGTCGCGATCAGCTGGCGGATCGTCGTCCCTTCCAGCGGGCGGTAGTGCACCGCGTCCCGGGCGATGGCCGGCACCCGGTAGACGGCGAGCACCTGCGGACAGGGAACGCCCAGGGCCGCGAGCCCCTGGGCGTTGTCGGCGAAACGCTGTGCGTAGGGATACCAGGCCGCCGAAGAGATGAGTCGCTTGCGGCGGAAGAGCTTCAGATAGCTTCCGTCGGGCAGGCGCAGCACCTTCTCGCCGAAATGGTCGGCCTCGATCACCGCGGCGCCGTCCCGCAAGGCGGCGAACTTGTCGTGTTCCAGCGTCTGCAAGGCCCGGCCTGCCGAAAAAAGGCGACAGTTTAACGCCGAGCGGCCCGATCCGGCGTGCGCGGCACGGCGTGGTAACATCCGGCGTCTCGTTGCCGCCCTACGCGCCATGTCTGCAACCGATGCGGCCGCCGCATCCAGCCTCAGAATCTACTTCCGCCTGCTCGGCTACGTCCGGCCCTACATCGGCCGGTTCGCCATCAGCATCCTCGGCTTCATCATCTTCGCGTCTTCCCAGCCGATGCTGGCGGCAGTGCTCAAGTACTTCGTCGACGGCCTGGCCGATCCCAGCGCGGCGGTGCTGACCGGCCTGCCCGTCATCGACGGCATGGAGCTCATGCACGGCGTCCCGCTGATGATCGTGGCGATCGCCGCCTACCAGGGCCTGGGGGCCTATCTCGGAAACTACTTCCTCGCCAAGGTCTCGCTCGGGCTGGTGCACGACCTGCGGCTCGCGCTCTTCGACAGCCTGCTGCGCCTGCCCAACCACTACTTCGACCGGCACAACTCGGGACACCTCATCTCGCGCATCACCTTCAACGTGACCATGGTCACCGGCGCCGCCACCGACGCGATCAAGGTGGTGATCCGGGAGGGCCTCACCGTGATCTTCCTGTTCGGCTACCTGCTGTGGATGAACTGGAAGCTCACCCTGGTGATGGTGGCCATCCTGCCGGTGATCGGCGTGATGGTGAGCCGGGCGAGCCGCAAGTTCCGCAAGCAGAGCAAGAAGATCCAGGTGGCGATGGGCGACGTCACCCACGTGGCGTCCGAGACCATCCAGGGCTACCGGGTGGTGCGCAGCTTCGGCGGCGAGGCCTACGAGCGGGCGCGCTTTCGAACGGCGAGCGAGGACAACACCGCCAAGCAGCTCAAGATGGTCCAGACCGGCGCGGTCTACACGCCCTCGCTGCAACTCGTCACCTACTCCGCGATGGCGGTGCTGCTCTTCCTGGTGCTGTGGCTGCGCGGCGACGCGTCGGCGGGGGAACTGGTGGCCTACATCACCGCGGCGGGGCTGCTGCCCAAGCCCATCCGCCAGCTCTCCGAGGTAAGCTCCACCATCCAGAAGGGCGTTGCCGGGGCGGAGAGCATCTTCGAGCAGCTCGACGAGCCGCCCGAGATCGACCACGGCCGCACCGAGCGGGAGCGGGTGAGCGGGCGCATCACGGTGCGCGACCTGTCCTTCCGCTATCCCGGCAGCGACCGCAACGTGCTCGACGGGGTGAGTTTCGACGTGGCGCCCGGCCAGATGGTGGCGCTGGTGGGCCGCTCCGGCAGCGGGAAGTCGACGCTCGCGAGCCTGATCCCGCGCTTCTACCATCACGAGCACGGCCAGATCCTGATCGACGGCATCGACGTCGAGGATTACACCCTGCGCAACCTGCGCCGCCACATCGCGCTGGTCACCCAGCAGGTGACCCTGTTCAACGACACGGTGGCGAACAACATCGCCTACGGCGACCTGGCCGGCGCGCCGCGGGCGGCGATCGAACGGGCCGCGGAGCATGCCTTCGCGCGGGAGTTCATCGACCGCCTGCCCCAGGGCTTCGACACCCCGGTGGGGGAGAACGGCGTGATGCTCTCGGGCGGGCAGCGTCAGCGCCTGGCCATCGCGCGGGCGCTCCTGAAGGACGCACCCATTCTCATCCTGGACGAGGCTACCTCGGCGCTGGACACGGAGTCCGAGCGCCACATCCAGGCGGCGCTGGACCGCGCCATGAGCGGCCGGACCACCATCGTGATCGCCCACCGCCTGTCCACCATCGAGAAGGCCGACGTGATCATGGTGATGGACCAGGGACGAATCGTCGAGCGCGGCAGCCACGCCCAGTTGCTGGCCGCCGGCGGTCACTACGCGCGGCTGCACTCCATGCAGTTCCGCGAGCCGGCGCACGAAGCCTCCGACGCGCCCCACGGGTAGGCGCTCTCGCCGGCGCGTAGCCCGGATGGAGTACACCGGAATCCCGGGCCGGGCGTCGTCGTTGCGCCGCCGTTCCCGGATTCCGCCTTCGGCTCCATCCGGCTGCGGGGCTAGGCCGGCGGCAGGTTTGCCTCCAGCCAGCGGTGCAGCGCGCTCTCCGCCGGCCAGTTGCGCAGCAGCCGCGCCCGGTCCTTGCGCCAGGCCTTGGCGTGGCCGGCCGCGCTGCCGTGCTGGCGCATCGCGTCCAGGTCGATGATCGTCACCCGCTCCCCATCCCACAGCAGATTGGTCGCCTTGAGGTCGCCGTGGCTGATCCTTTCCCGGTGCAGTCCGCCGAGCAGCGCCCGCAGGGACGTGCCCTCGGCCTCGGGCGGCTCGTGCTGCGCATCGAGGTGGGCGAGCAGGTCCGGGCCGCCGCAGTACTCGGTGACGAGCCAGGCGCGGCCGCGCAGCGGGCCGAAGCGCCGCTCGACCAGCGCCAGCGGACGCGGCGTGGCGATTCCCAGGAAGTGCAGGCGATGCCCCTCCACCCAGGAATGCCAGGCGCGGCTGGGGCGCCAGAAACGGGACAGGGCGTGTCCGGTGCTCTTGATGTTGTAGCGCTTGATCACCACCCGGCGCCCCTCGATCTCGGCGAGCGTCACGGTGCAGGTGCCGCCGTCCTTGAGCATGCGTCCGGCGGCGAGCCACCGGTCGGGATCGTCCACCAGCGGCGCGAGCCACTGTGCCTCGGTGCGCACGACCGCGGTGAAGCGGTCGCGGCGCTGTTCGACCTTGAACAGGCTGCAGTCGCGCAGGCTCTTGGCCAGGTAATCGCGCAGCCGCCAGGCGCGCACCCGGGCCATCTCTTCCGCGAGCAGGGGAGCGTCCGGCCTGGCGGCGGGGTGTGCGGCCCGGTAGCGTTCGAGCAGCGCGGGAACCAGCGGGTCGGCGGCGGGCGGCAGCTGGGCGAGCAGGATCGCCAGGTTGCGCATCGCCGCCGCGGCGCCCAGGGGGCGGCCGGGATGCTCGGCGTGCACCGCATCGCCGTCGATGAGGTAGACGGTGCCGTTGCGGCGCAGGAAGTTGCCCAGGTGCAGGTCGGTCTGGGTGAGGCCGCGGGCGTGCATGCGGGCAAGCGCCTCCACGGCGGCGCCGGCCACGGCGAGTGCCGCGGCGCCGTCCCGCAGGAGACCCGGCTCGACGGCCTGCCACGCGTCGGCGAGGCTTTCCGCGTCGTCGAGGAATTCGGTGAGCAGGTAGTGGCCGCCGACCCCCAGGCGGCCCGAGCCGAGCAGGCGGGGCGTGGCGAGATCCTGGGCCGCGAGCGCCTCGATGCCGTCGAGCTCCTGGCGCCAGTGGCGCTCGCTGCCGCGCCGCGCGATGAAGAGCTTGGCCAGCACCGTCGCCCCTTCGAGTTCGCCCATGCCGACCAGCCGCTTGGCGGGCAGGATGCGGAACAGGCGATGCAGGGTGAGGATGCGCCCGTCCTCGAGGGCGATGCGCAGGGGCAGTGGAGGCTGCCGGCCGGCCCGGCGCAGGGTCCCGGCGGTTTCCAGGGCAGAGGGCACTGCCGGAGTCTCGCGCGCGCTCACTCGCGCCCCTCGAAGAAGGCGAGGATGCGGCGGATCCGCTGCTTGTCCGCCGGGGCGAGCCGCCTCCTGCCCGCATAGTCGAGGTAGAAGCGCAGCCGCTGGGTGCGGCTCAGGTGGTACTTCGCCACCTTGTCGAGGCAGGCCAGGTCCTTCACCACGCGGTACTCGAGAAAGGGCGGCACCCAGAACTCGCCGCTGGGGCAGTCGATGAGAAAGAGCGTCGGCTGCGGGCCGTCGTCGACGAGGAGATTGCGCCACTTGAGATCGTTGTGGGCGAAGCGCCGCGAATGCATGGAGCGCGCGGCCGTGGCGAGCTGGCGCGAGACGTGGGCGACCCAGCGCCGGTCGGCCAGCCGCGGGTCGCCCGTGGCGGCCATTCGCGCGAGGTCCGTGGTGTGCGGGATCTCGGCGGTGACGAGGGCGCCGCGGGAGAAGCCCGCCACGCCCCGCTCCTGGCCGAAGGCGACCACCTTGGCGGTCGGGATGCCCCAGGCCTGGAAGTGGCGGAGGTTCTCCCACTCGGTGCGGATGCGCGAGCGGCCCAGCCAGCGTCGCAGCGGATTCTTGGCGGCGCGGCGGTAGCGCTTCACGTAGTAGCGGCGGCCGTCGATGGCGAGGCGCAGCACCTCGCTCATGGTGTCGCTCGCCACGAGCTCGCCCTCCAACGCGAAGACCGCGTCCAGCGAGCCGAAGGCGCGCGCCGCGGCACCCCGCGCGAACGCCGGATCCAGCTGCCAGCCGACTCTCACCGCGCCGCCTCCGGGGCGTACTTGCGCAGGTAGCGCGCGTGCAGGCGCGCCGCCTCGGCCTCCAGGCGGGTGAGCAGGGCGGCTTCCTCGACGAGCACCCGGCGCAGCGGCTTCCCGAAGTAGGTGCGCAGGAAGCGCAGCTTGTCGCGGGCGGTGAGCCCGATGTCGAGCGCCGAGAAGTAGAGCGACGCCAGGTCCTTGTCCCGCCAGCGGCGCGGTGTGCGGGCGCGCACCTGGGCGCGGTGCAGGTCGATGAGCGACAGGCGCAGCGCCTCGGGGGTCGGAGCCGGGTCGAGGTGGAGCAGGAAGTGGCAGATGTAGAAGTCGCGGTGGTTCACCCCGCCTTCGTGCATCCGCCGGGCCATGTCGGCGACCCGCGCGACGAGGGCGTGCTTCATCGGCGGGGGCGGCGGGCGGTGCGGCCAGTCGCGGCAGTAGTCCTCGAGGCTCACCGTCGGCGCGAGCTCCTCGGTGACGATGAAGGAGTGGCGCGTGGCGGGGTTCGCGCCGCGCTCGCCGTAGGCCACTGCGGTCATGGTGGATACGCCCAGCTCCTCGAGCCTGCGGATGGCGCGCCACTCGTTGCCGGCGCCGAGTACCGGCAGGCGCGCCGAGACGAGGTTCTTGAAGATCTCGCCCCAGCCCACGCCACGGTGGATCTTCACGAAGTAGCCGCGGCCGGCCACCTCGGTGCGCAGCGTGCGGCGCGCCTCGAGCTCGCGGAAGACCTTGCCCTGGAGCGCCTCGACCGCGACGAAAGGGTCCTGGCCGGCCCACAGGGAGCGGAAGGGCTCGACGAGGTACAGCGCGCGTGGGGTGCTCATCGACGCGACCTCGTCTCGCGAAGGCGCTTCACGCGTGCCCCCTGAGGATCACGTCGGCGGCCCGTTCGGGCAGGCTGTAGATGTCCGCGTGCTCGGCGAAGGCGAGCCCGTTGGCGGACCAGCGCGCGCGTGCCGCGTCGTCGGCGAGCATTTCGGCGAGCATCCGGTCGAGCGTGCGCTGCTCGAAGGGGGCGGGCACCACCCGCCCGGCGTCCGCCTCGTCGATGTAGTGGGCATAGCCGCAGGCCGAGCTGGTGAGCACCGGCAGGCCGGCCACCACCGCCTCGAGGAGCACCGTGCCGGTGTTCTCGTTGTAGGCCGGATGGACCAGCAGGTCGGCGCCGAGCAGGAAGCGCGGGATGTCGCTTCGGCCCTTGAGGATGCTCACCCGCGAGCCAAGCCCCAGCGCGTGGATCTGCACCAGGAAAGGCTTGGGGTCGTCCTGCCCGATGACGATGAAGCGGGTGCGCTGGCGCAGCGGTTCGGGGAGCGCCGCCATCGCCTTGAGGCTGCGGTCCAGTCCCTTGGTCTTGAAGCCCGAGCCGATCTGCACCAGCAGCAGGTCGCGCTCCTCCAGCCCGAACTCGCGGCGGAAACCGGCCCGGATCTCGGCCGCATTCGGCGGGGCCCGGCGGTCCGTGGCGATGCCCGGCGGCAGCAGGTGGAAGCGCCGCGCCGGGGTGCCGTAGTGGCGGGCGAAGAGGGGCTGCTGCACGGCCGAGATCATCAGGATCTCGGTATGGGCCTCGGGGGCGAACACGGCGCGCTCGAAGGACGAGAAGTGCCGATAGCGCCCGGACAGGCGATAGAGGGGGTTCCGTTGGGTGCGCGCCTTGTCCTCGTAGCAGGCGTCGGCGGCGTAGTAGACGTCGAGCCCCGGCATCTTGTTGAAGCCGATCACCCGGTCGGCCGGCCGCGCGGCCAGGTCGCGCTGCACCCAATCCACGAACTTCTCGTAGCGACGGTGGTTCGACAGCGCCCGCACCGGCACCCGAACGACCTCGAACTGCGGCGGGACCTCGCCCTCCCATTCGAGGGTATAGACGCGGATGTCGTGGCCGCGCGCCTGGCAGGCAAGGGCGATGCGCAGGAAGTCGCGCTGCAGGCCGCCGTAGGGGAAATACTTGAAGAGACAGAAAGCCAGCTGCATCAGGATGCCTTGCGGTCGAACGCGCTCCGCACCAGGGGGCGGTGCATGCCGGCGGGCGGCTCCGGCGGGGCGACGTCGCCG
Source organism: Azoarcus sp. (assembly GCA_020725025.1). Taxonomy (GTDB): domain Bacteria; phylum Pseudomonadota; class Gammaproteobacteria; order Burkholderiales; family Rhodocyclaceae; genus Aromatoleum. The sequence continues at coordinate 54,718 of DYFV01000002.1, read as the reverse complement.
TCGCGTCCGTCCGACTGGGGAAGCACCGTGACCGGCAGCGCGCCGTGGGTGATGACGGCCTCGACGGCCGTCCACACCCGTCCCGGGTCGAGCCGCGTGAAGCACAGCGGCTGCTCCGACGCGAGGTCGAAGCGCGCCGCTTCCTCCGGCTGCGGATGATAGCTGCAGCGCTTCTGCAGGCAGGGCGAGCACGGGAAATTGGAGGCGAGGTGGAACTGGTTCGCACCCCAGGCGCCGGTGTAGCCCGGATCGGTGGGGCCGAAGAGCGACACGGTGGGCACCCCGAAAGCCGCCGCCAGGTGACCCAGGCCGGTGTCGACCGACACGCAGGCGCTGGCGCCGGCGATCTGGCCGGCCATGCCGGCCAGCGTCAGGCGCGGCAGAACCGTCACGCCGGGTGCGGCGGCCGCGAGCCGCTCGGCGCGGGCACGCTCGGCCGCGTTGCCCCAGGGCAGGCGGATCTGCCAGCCGGCGCCGGCGGCGAGCGCCACCAGGCGCCGCCAGTAGGCCTCCGGCCAATGCTTGGTGGGCCAGGTGGTGCCGTGCAGGAAGAGCAGGTAGGGCGCGTCGGTAGCGGGCGCCGCCGGGTCGGGCCTGAGCCGCGCCCGGTCGAGGCCGTAGTCGCCCGGCCCTTCCGGAACGGTGTAGCCGAGCGCCTGGGCGAAGAGCCCGCGCACCCGCTCGACCGCGTGCTGGCCGGGCGGCACCACGTGGAGGTGGGTGTAGAAGCGGCTCGCCAGCGGCTCGCGCGCGCAGCTGCGGTCCAGTCCGTGCACCGGGCGGCTGGTGTAGCGGGTGAGGATGGCGCTCTTCAGGAGGCCCTGGGCGTCGATGGTCGCGTCGTAGCGGGTGGCGGCCAGCGCGCGGGTGCAGCGGAACCATTCGCCGGAGAGCAGCGCCTTCACCGGCGCCTTGCGCCAGCGCCGGATCGCCACCGGGATCACCCGCTCGACCGCCGGATGCCAGCTCGGGATCTCGCTGAAAGCCTCCTCCACCGCCCAGTCGAAGCGGATGCCGGGAATCGCGCGGGAGGCGTCGGTGAGCGCCGGCAGGGTGTGGATGACGTCGCCGAGGGAGGATGTCTTGATGATGAGGACGTGCATTCAGCTCGACCCGTCCACTGTTGCGGCCTGTGCGCCGATGCCCAGTGTATTCAGTGCCGTGAGCACGCTGGCGGGCGTGATCTCGTGCAGGCAGCGCGTGTGGCCGAGGGGGCACACCCGCTCGAAGCAGGGCGAGCAATCCAGGCGAAGGTAGCGTATCGCCACCCGCTCGGCCAGCGGCGGGGTGTGGTCGGGGGTGGAGGATCCGTAGATCGCCACCAGCGGGCGGTCCACCGCCGCTGCCACGTGCATCAGGCCCGAATCATTGGTCACCGCGGCCTGCGCCAGCGCGAGCAGATCCACCGCGTCGCCCAGCTCGGTCCGCCCGCACAGATTGACGACACCGTCGCCCGCCTCGGCGGCGATCGCCTCGCCCGCCGGGACATCCTTGCCCGAGCCGAGCACCCAAACCCGGTGGCCCTGTGCGACCAGCTCCCGCCCCAGCGCCGCGTAGTAGGGCAGGGGCCACTGCTTCGAGGGACCGTACTCGGCGCCGGGCATGAAGGCGATCACCGGCCGATCCATGGCGAGGCCGAGCTTCGCGCACAGGCGGGTCTGGTTGTCCGCGTCGGCCACCAGGCGTGGGCGCGGGATGGGATCCGGAAGCGGCCTGCCGGGCGGGCGCGACAGCGCCAGGAAGCGCTGTACGGTGAGCGGCAGGGCCTTCTTGTCGAGGGGCCGCAGGTCGTTGAGCAGCCCGAAGCGCATCTCGCCGCGGAAGCCCGTGCGCAGCGGGATGCCGGCGAAGAACGGGATCAGGGCGGACTTCAGCGAGTTGGGCAGGACGATGGCCTGGTCGTAGCGGCTGCGCGCCAGCTCCCGTCCAATGCGCCAGCGCACACCGAGCTCGACCGCGCCGTGGCCCAGCGGCATCGCGATGCCGCGGCGTACCTCGGGCATGCGGGCCAGCATGGGCAGTGACCATGTCGGCGCGAGCACGTCGATCTCGCAGGGTCCGGCCGCCTTGAGCGTCATGAAGAGGCTCTGCGCCATCACCATGTCCCCGACCCAGGAGGGGCCCACCACCAGGATCTGCCGCACTGCGGACATCACGCGTGGCGGGCCGCCAGCCATTCCAGATAGCGCGGCACGCCCACTTCCACCGGCATGAAGGAGCGGTCGTAGCCCGCCGCCCGCAGCGCAGTGAGGTCGGCCTCGGTGAAGCTCTGGTAGCGACCGCGCAGATGGTCCGGGAAGGGGATGTAGTCGATGCCGCCCCCGCGGCCCGTGTGCCAGCCGATGGCGGCGCGCGCCACCTCGTTGAAGGTCTGGGCGCGGCCGGTGCCGACGTTGAAGATGCCCGAGACCTGTGGGTTGTCGAGCAGCCACAGGTTCACCGCCACCACGTCGTCCACGTGGATGAAGTCGCGCTGCTGCTCGCCCGGGCCGTAGCCCTCGGAGCCTTCGAAGAGCCGCACCCGGCCGCTTTCGTTCAACTGGTTGTAGAAGTGCCAGGCGACGCTCGCCATGGAGCCCTTGTGCTGCTCGCGCGGTCCGTAGACGTTGAAGTAGCGCAGGCCGGCCACCTGGCTCTTGGCGTTCGCCAGCAGCGGGCGCACGTGGCAGTCGAAGAGGAACTTCGAATAGGCGTACATGTTGAGCGGGCGCTCGAACTCGCGCGACTCGCGGAACACCGGCCCCATGCCGTACACCGAGGCCGACGAGGCGTAGATGAGCGGCGTCGCGTGCGCCTGGCACCAGGCGAAGAGGGCCTTGGTGTACTCGTAGTTCACCGCCATCACGAAGCGGCCGTCCCACTCGGTGGTCGAGGAGCAGGCGCCCTGATGGAACACCGCCTCCACCTTCCCGAAGTCCTCGCCGGCCTGGATACGGGCGAGGAAGTCGTCCTTGTCGGCGTAGTCGCGGATGTCGGCGTCGGCGAGGTTGAGGCACTTCCGTCCGTCGGTGAGATCGTCCACTACCAGGATGTCGGTGATGCCGCGGGCGTTGAGCCCGTGCACGATGTTGCTGCCGATGAAGCCGGCGCCGCCGGTCACGATGATCATGTTCTCTCCTGAATGCCGATGCTTACCTGCGCCGACCGGACCGCGGGGGCGTGCCGGTGCTCTCGGGCTGCATCGCCGCCTCGAGCTCGTCCACACTGACCTTGGCCGTACCCAGCTTGCCAACCACCACGCCTGCGGCCGCGTTGGCGATCGCGGTGGCCTCGGCCAGCGGCAGGCCGCAGGCGAGACCCGTGCCGAGCACCGCCACCACCGTGTCCCCGGCGCCCGTGACGTCGAACACGTCGCGTGCGCGCGCGGGCAGGTCCAGGGTCGTCTGACCGCGCTGCAGCAGGGTCATGCCGCGTTCGCTGCGAGTGATGAGAAGCGCCTCGAGGTCGAGCGCGTCGCGCAGCGCCTCGCCACGCGCCACGAGCGTCGCCTCGTCGGGGCAGTGGCCGACCACCGCTTCGAACTCGGCAAGGTTGGGGGTGATCACGGTCGCCCCGCAGTAGCGCCCGAAGTCGGTGCCCTTGGGGTCGACCACCACGGGCAGGCGGTGCTCCCGCGCAACCCGGATGAGGCTGCCGACCTGGGCGAGCGTGCCCTTGCCGTAGTCGGAAAGTACCACCGCCCGGTGCCCGGCCACGGCTTCCTCGAAGGCGTGCTCGATGCCGGCGCTCTCGAGCACCGCGAAGTTCTCCTCGAAGTCGAGGCGGATCAGCTGCTGGTGGCGGCTGATAATGCGCAGCTTGGTGATGGTGGGGTGCTGCGGGGCTTCCAGCAGGCGGCAGCGAACGCCGCCCGCTTCGAGGCGTTCGCGCAGCAGGCGGGCGGCCTCGTCACGGCCGACCAGGCCGACGAGCTCGGCCGTGCTGCCCAGCGAGGCGACGTTGAGCGCGACGTTGCCCGCGCCGCCGGCACGGAACTCGTCACCCTCGACCTTCACCACGGGCACCGGTGCCTCAGGTGAGATGCGCGTGGTCGACCCGTGCCAGTAGCGGTCGAGCATCACATCGCCGACCACGAGGACGCGGCCGGTGGAAAAGTCGGGCAGAGGCGGCAGCAGCATGGGCTAGGGTTGTGACCGCAGCGTTGAAAAAGTCGGTCATTATCCCATGAAGGGGCCGTTCCTTGGCGAGCTGCACCCCCTGACGCACGTCGAGCCGGCGCCCGGTGGCGCGCTGCCGCGCTCAGCCCGTCGGCCGGAACGCGGCGCGGCGGATCGACGGCGTTTTCGCCTCGTTCTTCATGTGCAGCTTCCACAGCACGCCCAACAGGCTGTCGCCATGTGAAACCGCCTTGCGCGGGAGGGTGAGCGGATCGTCCGCCGGGGTGGCGGTGGCGCGCACGCAGGTGGCGGCGCAGGCGTAGCCGGCAGCGGATACGGCGTCTACGGTGCGCGCGTCGTGGCTGCCGTACGGATAGCAGAAATGCTGGACGCGCTCGCCCAGCACGTCCTCCAGCCGCGCCTTGCTGTCGCCGACCTCCGCCCGCATGCGCGCTGCGCTCTGTTCGGCAAGCCGGACGTGGGTCATCGAGTGGGCCCCGAAGTCGCAGCCTTCCCGCCGGAGCTGGCGGATACGGGCGGCGCTCATCAGCGGCGGCGTATCGCGGCCGTCCCGTGCGAACCAGGAAGAGGACTCGCCCAGCATGCCGGCGACCAGATAGACCATGGCCGGGAACCCGTAGCGCTGCAGGATCGGCCAGGCGTGCTCATGGAAGCTCTCGTAGCCGTCGTCGAAGGTCAGCGCCACCGCGCGCGCCGGAACGGGCCGCTCGCCCCTCACGCAGGCGAGCACCTCGTCCATGGACAGCACCCGGTAGTCGAAGCGGTGCAGCCACGCCATCTGGTCGGCGAAGCGGTCGACCCGGCAGTACGTGGAACGGTGCGCCTTCATCGGGGCCGTCAGGTGCCGGAAGGGACCCACCTGGTGATACATCAGGATGCTGATGCCTTGGGTCATCGCTGCGCCCTGCGGTCTCGTAGGCGCGGCGGAAGCCGCGAAAGACCCGTTATCCAGCCGGTCATGACCATGTCCGCGCTCCGGTCAGCTGCCCAGCAGCCGCGCATACAGCCCGCGGTAGCGGGCGATGACGGCCGCCTCGTCGAATTCCTCGGTCACCCGCCGCGTCCCGCGCGCCACCAGGTCGCCGCGCAGGGCCGCGTCGCCGAGAACCGTCTCGATGCCGACCGCGAGGGCCGCCGCGTCCTCGCAGGGCACGATCCAGGCGTCCTCGCCGTGGCGCACGATCTCCCGTGCGCCGCGGAAGGCGGAGGCCACCAGGGGCTTGCCGTAAGCCCAGGCCTCGAGGATCACGTTGCCCAGGGTTTCTTCGTCGTGGGAGGGGAAGACCACCACATCGGCCGCATGCAGCCACGGGGCCGGCTCCTGCTGCCAGCCCGCCCACGTCACGTGCTCCTCGATGCCGAGCTGGCGCGCCTGCGCCTGGAGCGGCTCGCGCAGCGGGCCGTCGCCGAGAAGCACCAGACGCGGGCGGCGGCCGCCGATCTCGCGCGGCAGGCGGGCGACGGCCGCGAGCAGTGTCGCGTGGCCCTTGACCGGCACGAAGCGGGCCGGATGCACGAGCAGCCAGTCGTCGCGGCCGAGGCCCTCGCGCAGCGCGGCGACGGACTCGGGGGCGACGGGGACGGCCGGATCCGCGAAGTTGGTGATGTGGTATACGCGCGCCGCCGGCAGGCCGCCGCGGACCATCCAGTCGCACAGGCCGAGCGTGTTGCCGATCCAGGCGTGGGCGTGGCGGAAGGGATGCAGCGGATAGTAGCCGCCGAGGCGGGCGACGTGGATCTGGCCACGGCCGGGCGGCAGGTGCGTCAGCCGCGAGGCGCGCCCCATGTAGGTCTGCACGATGGGGGCGCGGCTCGATCGGGCATGGCGGCCGACCTCCCAGCGCGAGAGCGGGTCCCACACGGTGCGCATTGGCAGGGCGCGGGTGGGTACCGCGTCGAGGTGGTGACGCGCGAGGTCCGCGCGGCAGCGCACGAGCGCTTCGACCGGCTCGCCGGCGCGCTGCATCGCATGCAGGAAGCGCACGAACCAGCGCTCGGCGCCTCCCATGTCGCGGCTAGCGATGATATGCAGGGACGGTATACCCATGGGGCATTCCGCGGCTCGGCAGGCAGGCGTGATAGACCGCGAGGTTCCCGTCGACCATCGCATCCAGGGAGAACTTCGCCTGGATCCGCGCCCGGCCCGCTTCGCCCATGCGCCGGCGCAGGGCGGGGTCTGCGGCGAGGCGATGCAGGGCGGCGGCGAGCGCGGCAACGTCGCCCGGGGGCGTCAGCAGGCCGGTGACGCCGTCCTCCACCGCTTCCGGCAGTCCGCCCGCGCGGGCGGCGACGACGGGGACCCCCGCCGCCGAGGCCTGCAGGACGGCGATGCCGAGCCCCTCCCGGTCGGCCGGGTGGGCGAGGATGTCGAGCCCGCCCAGCCAGCGGGGCAGATCGTCGCGGAAGCCGGCGAGGCGCACCCGTCCGGCCATGCGACGCGCCTCGATGTCCGCACGCAGCTCCCCTTCCAGCGGACCCTTGCCGAAGACGAGCACGTGCAGCTGCGGGAAGTCGGCGACGAGCCGCTCCAGTGCGTCGAGCAGATGGCGATGGCCCTTGCGCGGGATCAGCTGGGCGACCATGCCGATGGTGAGCGCGTCCTGCGGCAGGTCGAATTCCGCGCGGAAGGCGTTGCGGTCGACCGGGGCCGTCCACCGCGCCGCGTCCACCGCGCTGCGCACGCAGGTCACGTGGCGCGGGCTCAATCCCTCGGAGATCAGTACGTTGCGGATCCCCTCGGAGATGGCGATCACATGGTCGTAGAGACCGTACTTGGCACTTACCAGCCAGCGCGGCTCCGGATTGTCCACACGCCGCGACAGGACGCAGGGCGTACCGGTCACGCGGGCTGCGATGCCGCCCCACAGGTCGGCGCCGCGCCGGCTGTGCAGGTGCATCAGGTCGGGGCGGTGACGGTGCGCGGTTCGCACCAGCCTCGCCACCATGCCGGCGTCCGCGTCGCCGCCCATGGGCATCTCCAGTATCTCGGCATGGGGTGCGGCGGCGCGCGCGATCGCGCTGTCGGTCGGACAGGCGAGGAGATTGTCGAAGCCGCGCTGCTTGAGCCCGGCCAGGATGTGGACCACTTGCAGGGCGCCTCCGTAGAGGTGCCTGCCGGATTCGACGTGCAGGATCTTCAGGCGGCCGGTTGGCATGCGGAGCTCCGGATGAAGTTGGACGAGACGGCCAGGTCTGCGATGCGTGTCATGGCCGGGGCGTTTTCGGGGGGCGGCGTTTGCCGCAGGACTGTCCGCACCTCGGCCATCACCCGCCCGGGAGTGATGTGGCGCAGGCAGGGATAGGCGGCACCACAACTCGGGCGGCGCCGGCAGGGCGAGCATTCGAGGTCCAGCCAGATCGCGCGGGCGTTCGGCCGCCCGGTGTCGAGGTAGGGGCAGGTGGCGCCGAAGATCGCCACCGTCGGGCGGGCGAAGGCGATGCCCATGTGGGTGATGCCCGTGTCGACGCCCACCACCAGGCCCGCCTGCGCGACGATCGCAGCGGCGTCGGCGAGCGTCGTCGCGCCGGTGAGATCGGCGAAGCCGCCCGTGGTGGCGATGCGCCGGGCGTGATCGCGGTCCCCCGGGCCGCCCAGCAGGACGGGGATGAGCCCGGTCTCGGCGCGCAGGCGCGGCGCGAGCGCCTGCCAGGCGTCGTCGAACCAGTGTTTTTGCGGGCGGGTGGTGAAGGGCGCGAGCACGGCGTAGGCGCCGGGCGCCAGCCCGCCTTCGGCGAGCAGGGCGCGGACGCGGGCTTCGGCTCCGGACGCGAGGTGCAGGTGCGGGACGAAGTCGCCGGCGGGCAGCGCGAGCCGTTCGGCCAGGTAGCGGTACTCGGAGCTGACGCGGGCGGCCACCCCACCCTTGGGGATCACCTCCGTCATGAGCCAGCGGCTGCCTTCGCGCGAGCCGAGTCCGACGCGCCGTTTCGCGCCGGAAAGCCAGGTGACGAATCCGCTCTTGAGCAGCCCCTGCAGATCGAGGGCGACGTCGAACTGCCTGGCGTGCAACGCGCGGCGAAAGGCGCGGACCGCTCGGGCAAGCGCCAGGAAGCGCCGCTCACGCCACAGGCGCTGCCACTCCCGCTTGGGCCACGGGATCACCTCGTCGACCGCCGGGTCCGCGCCGATCAGCGCTTCCAGTCCGGGCTCCACCAGCCAGGCGACGTGCGCGCGCGGGTGAGCCTGCTTCAGCACGGCCGCCATGGGCGAGGCGAAGACGATGTCTCCGATGGCGGAACTGCGGACGATAAGAATGCGGTTCACGGGTGACTTTGCGCGTTGGCAGGCCGCGTTTTCGGCATGACCCGAAGGTGGCGGCCGGCACGGACCGGGATATGACGGTGCCGGCCATTCGAACAAAGTCTCGTTATGAAACGGTGAAGTCCCGGTTACGTTTCCGGGATGCGTTTGGAGCCGGCTACGGCGGCGTCCGTGGGCGAGCCGAAGGGGTTACGGCACGAGCGTCAGTGCGCTCGCCGCGCATCCGATCCACATGCTCTTAACAACCGCGGCGTTAAATGCACGTACAAGTGCCGCCGGATGCACGGCTCATCTGCGGCGATCCCAACCGTGAGAAATCCGATGTTTCTGACCCACCTCCAGCGCCTCGAGGCCGAGAGCATCCACGTCATGCGGGAGGTCGTCGCCGAGGCCGAGAACCCGGTGATGCTCTACTCCATCGGCAAGGACAGCGCCGTCATGCTGCACCTGGCCCGCAAGGCGTTCTACCCCGCAACCCCACCCTTTCCGCTGCTGCACGTGGATACGCGCTGGAAGTTCCGGGACATGTACGCCTTCCGCGAGCGGATGGCCAAGGAGCTCGCGATGGATCTCATCGTCCACATCAACCCGGACGGGATCGCGAAGGACATCAACCCCTTCACCCACGGCTCGGCCATCCACACCGACATCATGAAGACCGAGGGCCTCAAGCAGGCTCTCGACAAACACGGCTTCGACGCGGCCTTCGGCGGAGCCCGCCGCGACGAGGAGAAGTCCCGCGCCAAGGAGCGGATCTTCTCCTTTCGCACCGCCCGGCACCGCTGGGACCCGAAGAACCAGCGCCCCGAGCTGTGGAGGCTCTACAACGCCCGCAAGCACAAGGGCGAGTCGATGCGGGTGTTCCCGCTCTCGAACTGGACCGAGCTCGACGTGTGGCAGTACATCCATCTGGAGAACATCCCCATCGTCCCGCTCTACTACGCCGCAGAGCGCCCGGTGGTGATGCGCGACGGCACGCTCATCATGGTCGACGACGACCGCATGCCCTTGAAGCCGGGCGAAGTGCCCATGATGCGCAAGGTGCGCTTCCGCACCCTGGGCTGCTACCCCCTCACCGGCGCCGTGGAGTCCGAGGCGGACACCCTGCCCGCGATCATCCAGGAGATGCTGCTCACCAGGACGTCCGAACGCCAGGGGCGCGTCATAGACCACGACTCCGCCGGCTCCATGGAAAAGAAAAAGCAGGAGGGGTACTTCTGATGTCCCACGTCTCCGATCTCATCGCCACCGACATCGAGCAGTACCTGAAGTCCCACGAGAAGAAGAGCCTGCTGCGCTTCATCACCTGCGGCAGCGTCGACGACGGCAAGAGCACCCTCATCGGGCGCCTGCTCTACGAATCGAAGATGCTCTTCGAGGACCAGCTCGCCGCCATCGAGGCGGACTCGAAGAAGTACGGCACCCAGGGCGAGAGCCTCGACTTCGCGCTGCTCGTGGATGGCCTCGCCGCCGAGCGCGAACAGGGCATCACCATCGACGTCGCCTACCGCTTCTTCTCCACCGACCGGCGCAAGTTCATCGTCGCGGACACCCCGGGCCACGAGCAGTACACCCGCAACATGGTGACCGGCGCCTCCACGGCCGACGTGGCCATCCTCATGGTGGACGCGCGCAAGGGCATCCTCACCCAGACGCGGCGCCACAGCTACCTGGTGTCCCTGCTCAGAATCCGCCAGATCGTGGTCGCGGTGAACAAGATGGATCTGGTGGACTACAGCGAGAAGATCTTCCGCAAGATCGTCGACGACTACCAGACCTTCGCCGCCCACATCGGGCTCGAGGACATCACCTTCATCCCCATGTCGGCCTTCAGGGGCGACAACGTCACAGCGCCCAGCGACCGCATGCCCTGGTACCACGGCACCACGCTGATGGGCTACCTGGAGACCGTGGAGATCGACGAGGCGCGCGCGCAGAAGGGGCCCTTCCGCCTGCCGGTACAGTGGGTGAACCGCCCGAACCTCGACTTCCGCGGCTTCGCCGGCACCGTCGCCGGCGGCGTGGTGAAGCCGGGCGACCGCATCCGCGTGCAGCCTTCGGGCAAGGAAAGCCGCGTGGCGCGCATCGTGAGCTACGACGGCGACCTCGAGCAGGCGGTGGCCGGCCAGTCCGTCACCCTAATCCTCGAGGACGAGATCGACATCTCCCGCGGCGACGTGGTCTCCACGGCCGATTCGCCGGCGAGCGTCGCCGACCAGTTCGAGACCACGCTGGTGTGGATGCACGACGACCCGATGCTGCCGGGCCGCTCCTACCTCCTGAAGATCGGCGCCAGGACCGTCGCCGCCACGATCACCCACATCAAGTACCAGGTGAACGTGAACACGCTCGAGCACATCGCCGCGAAGACGCTGGAGCTCAACGCGATCGGCGTGTGCAACCTCAGCCTCGACCGCCCGGTCGCCTTCGATCCGTACACCGAGAACCGGGACACCGGCGGCTACATCCTCATCGACCGCCTCACCAACAACACGGTGGGCGCGGGTCTGCTCCACTTCGCCCTGCGCCGCAGCCACAACATCCACGTCCAGCACGTCGATGTGAACAAGGAAGCGCGCAGCGCCATGAAGGGGCAGAAGGCCTGCGTGCTGTGGTTCACCGGCCTCTCGGGCGCCGGCAAGTCGACCATCGCCAACCTCCTCGAGAAGAAGCTCCACGCCATGGGCCGACACACCTACCTGCTCGACGGGGACAACGTGCGCCACGGGCTTAACAGGGATCTCGGCTTCACCGCGGCCGACCGGGTGGAGAACATCCGCCGCGTGGCCGAGGTCGCGAAGCTGATGGTGGACGCCGGGCTGATCGTCGTCACCGCCTTCATTTCGCCCTTTCGCGCCGAGCGAGAGATGGCGCGAGCGCTGTTCGACGATGGGGAGTTCGTCGAGGTTTTCGTGGACACCCCGCTCGAAGTCGCCGAGCAGCGCGATGCGAAAGGCCTCTACAAGAAGGCGCGCCGCGGCGAGATCGGCAACTTCACCGGAATCGATTCGCCATACGAGATCCCCCAGGATGCCGAGCTTCGCATCGATACCACCAGGTATTCCGCGGACGAGGCGGCAGAACAGGTGCTGGCGCTCGTTCTCGAGCCCGGGCGGATCCGATCCGGGATGCGGGCGCTCAGGGAGGTGTGACGCTGCCGGGGGGCGGCAGGGGCGCCGAAGGCGTCGCCGCCCACGCATCGCCCGGTGCGGCCGGGCCGCGGCTCGCTTGTGGGCCGACGATGGCGCGCGCGCAGCCGGCCAGCAGGACCATCAGGGGCACGAAGAACGGTAGTCCGCCGCGATTGAACGCCCACGAGCTGGTGAGCCCGCACACGGCGTAATAGAGGATCCAGGCCTTCACGGCCAGGGAGCAGAAGCGTGCCCAGGGATCGCTTGCCGCCTTCTGCGCCGCGGCGGTCGCGTAGCGCCAGGGCAGCACGAAGAGCCCGGTCACGAGCATGGCCAGCCCGACCGCCCCGGTGCCGCCCAAGGCATCGAAGTACATGCCGTGGAGCCGGGCGAAGGATTTCTCGAGGCGCAGCGCTCCGGAATCGATCAACAGGGCGATATCGTCCTGAAGGTCGCCGATGCCGGTGCCGAACAACGGGCTCGCCTGCCACACCTCGAACGCTCCGCGCCAGAGCTCCAGGCGTATCCCGATGGAGGTCGCTGCACCGTGGGGCGAGGGCGACCACCACAGCGCGATCTCGACGGGAATCCGGGAGAACTGGGCGGCCCACAGCGGGGAGAGCTGAACGAGGGCTGCGATGCCAAGGGCGCAGCCCAGCGCCAGGGCGGCGAGCGTGCCGAGCAGTCGGAGCCTGCCCGCGGGTCTGCCACCGATCCAGAGCAGGGGCACGGCGGCGATCAGCCCCAGGAGGGCGCCACGCGAACCGGAGGCCAGGCCGGCGGCGATGCCCGCGAGCGCAGCCCCCGTCAGGGCGAGCCGTGCCGCCGGGCCCTGGGGCAGGGTGCGCAGCGCCACGAGGGCCAGCAGCGCGTAGGAGTAGGCCACAGCACCGAAACGGTTCGGGTTGAAATCCTCGCCCAGGCCGGCGCGCGTTCCCTCCGGCGCACCGGCCAGCTGCCAGGCGGCGACGCCCGCCATCGTCAGGGTCGCGGGCAGCAGTCCCCATACCAGCGCCCGCTCGGACGGGACGGAGGCGCGGACCGCGAAGAAGAGAATCGCCAGACAGGGGACTGCCAGGAAGTACTTCTCGAACCGCCACTGGGCGAAGTCCCAGTTGTCGTTGCCGGGCAGGGACAGCACGGCGCCGAGAACGAAGAGCAGCATCCCCAGGGCGACGACCGACAGGCCGGTCCCGGAAGGGCGCGGAAAGAGCAGGAGGCCGATGGCGCCCGCGAGGGCGAGCGCCGCGGGAATCTGCGTCACGGCGCCGGGCACGGTGGGGCCGAGGGCGAGGAATGCGACCAGCAGGGCCGCGAACAGCCAGGGCAGGACCGTGCGGGTGCGGTCTGCGAACAAGGGGACGGCGGCGGTCAGGGCGTTCATTTTCAACGGACGGAATGCGTCGTGGGATCGTAGCGATCGAATGTGACGGCAGCATGGCTCGGCGCAGACAGGTGGGCAGGTGCATCCGCGCCTCGCGTCCCGCCCAGGCGCTGTAACAATCGCCGCATAGACTCGCGGGATTTCCGGACAGACTGCCCGCCAGCCCGATGCGCCTTGCCATCTTCATGCCTTCCTTCGGCGACGGAGGTGTCGAGCGCATGCTCGTGAACCTCGCCGGCGGGCTGGTCGGGCAGGACGTCGCCGTGGACTTCCTGACCCGCAGCCGCAACGCCCCCTACCTCGAGGAGCTGGATCCGGGCGTCCGGCTGATCGAGACGCGGCGCTCGGGCGTCCTGGCCGTGCAGCCGGAGATGATCCGCTATCTCCGCACCGAGCGTCCGGACTTCGTGTTGTGCGGCAAGGACCGCGCCGCCCGTGCGGCGCTGATCGCGCGCCGCCTGTCCGGGGTGCGCTTCGCCCTGGTGATGCGGCCGGGCACCACCGTATCGGAGCGGGTCGCGCGGCGCGGAGCCTGGACCCGCTGGCGCGCCTACCGGCTGATCCGCGGCACCTACGGCGCGGCGGCCGCGGTGGTGGGCAATTCGAGGGGCGTCGTGGAGGACATCGCGTCCATCGCCGGGCTGCCTGCGGCGCGCATGCATCTCATCCGCAATCCGGTGGTCATGCCGCGCCTGGCCGCCCATGCCGCAGCGCCGCTCGACCACCCCTGGTTCGCCCCCGGCGAGCCGCCCGTGGTGCTCGCCCTGGGCGGCCTGCGCCGCCAGAAGGGCTTCGACGTGCTCCTGCGGGCCTTCGCCGAGGTTCGGGGGGAACGGCCGTGCCGGCTGTTGATCCTTGGCGAGGGCCATCTGCGGGGAGATCTCGAGCGGCTCGCCGCCGAGCTGGGCGTAGCCGAAAAGGTCCAGTTGCCCGGCTTCGACCCGAACCCCTACCGCTATCTCGCCCGGGCGGCGCTCTTCGTGCTCGCCTCCCGCTGGGAGGGCTCGCCCAACGCGCTCACCGAGGCGCTCGCCCTCGGCACGCCCGTCGTGGCGACCGACTGTCCGTCCGGACCGCGGGAGATCCTGGCCGGAGGCAGGATCGCGCCCCTCGTGCCGGTCGACGAGCCCGCTGCGCTCGCCGCCGCCATGAGCGCGGCCCTCGATCGGCCGGGAGACGCGAGCCTGCGCCGAGCCGCCGTCGCCGAGTACACGGTGGAGACCTGCGCCGCGCGCTATCGGGCGCTGTTCGACCAGCTGATGCGGGCGGGCACGTGAGCACGGCCCGGAGCGGCGTCGACGTGGCGGTGTTCGCCGCGACCTCAGGGCACAGCGGGGTGGACCGGGTGCTGCGCAACCTCGTGCCGGCCATGTGCCGGGAGGGGGCGCGGGTCGACGTGCTTTCCGTGGAAGGGCACGGACCGCGCTTCGATGGCGTGCCGGAGGGCGCGCGCGTCGTGCCGCTCGGCGCCCGCCATGTGGCCACCGCGCTGCCGGCGCTCGCGCGCTACCTGCGGCGCGAGCGGCCCGCGGCGCTGCTCGCCGACAAGGACCGGGTGAACCGGGCGGCGCTCGCGGCGCGCTGGCTCGCGCGCACGCCCACCCGGGTGGCACTGCGGCTGGGCACGACCGTTTCGGTGAATCTGGCGAGTCGCGGCCTCTGGGAACGCATCCTGCAGACCGCCTCGATGCGCTGGCTTTACCCCGGCGCGGATGCGGTGCTGGTGCCGTCGGCCGGCGCGGCCGACGATCTCGCTGCCTACTCGCGCCTGCCGCGCGAACGCATCCGCGTGGTGCCCAGTCCGGTGGTGACCGCGCGCCTCCATGGGCTCGCGGCCGAGCCGCCGGCCCATCCCTGGCTCGCCGACGGCGGCGCACCGGTGATCCTGGGCGTGGGCGAGCTCTCCGAGCGCAAGGACTTCGCCACCCTGCTGCGTGCCTTCGCGCGGGTGCGCGCCGGACGTCCCTGCCGGCTGGTGATCCTGGGCGAGGGCCGCCGCCGGAGCGAGCTCGAGCGCCTCGCTGCCGAGTTGGGCGTGGCCGGGGACGTGGCCCTGCCGGGATTCATCGCCAACCCTTACCCGTGCATGGCGCGGGCCGCGGTGTTCGCGCTCGCCTCGCGCTGGGAAGGCATGCCCGTGGTCCTTATCGAGGCGCTTGCCCTGGGTACGCCGAGCGTGGCCTGCGATTGCCCGAGCGGACCCCGGGAAGTGCTGGCGGGTGGGCGGGTGGGGCCGCTGGTGCCGGTGGGCGACGTGTCCGCGCTCGCCGAGGCGCTCGCCGCGCAGCTCGCCCGGCCGACGCCGCGCGAGCGCTCGCGGGCCGCGGTCGAGGCCTACGGCGACGCCGCGAGTGCGCGCGCCTACCTCGCAGCGCTCGGATTCGGAGCTTTCCGGTGAGCAGCGGCCCGGTCGAGCGGCGGCTGGCGGTCTTCGCCTCCTTCTCCGGCGAGGGCGGCGTGGAGCGCATGGTGTTGAACCTGATCGAAGGTTTCGCTGGGCGCGGGGTGGCCGTGGACCTGATCGCGATCCGCGCCGAAAGCGCCCACCTCGATGTGCTGCCGGCGGGCGTGCGGCTCGTCGATCTGGGCGTAAGGCACAGCGCGCTGGCGGCCCTGCCGCTCGCGCGCCACCTGCGTCGCGAGCGGCCGGCCGCGCTGCTGGCGGCCAAGGACCGGGCGATTCGCGCGGCGGTGGCGGCGCGGGCCCTGGCGGGGGTGCCGTGCCGCATCGTCGGGCGCCTCGGCACCAATTTGTCGGCGGCGCTGGAGGGGCGAGCCGGCATTGCCCGCTGGTCGCGGGTGGCGCCGATGCGGCGCTTTTATGCGGGCGTCGATCACGTGGTGTGCGTCTCCGAGGGCGTCATGGCCGATACCGCGCGGCTCACCGGTCTGCCCGCGTCCCGCCTGTCGGTGGTGCGCAATCCGGTGGTGACGCCGCGGCTCGCCACGCTCGCCGTCGAGCGGGTCGATCATCCCTGGATGGAGGACGATGCCGTGCCGCTCGTGCTCGGGGCCGGACGGCTCACCGAACAGAAGGATTTCCCGACCCTGGTGCGCGCCTTCGCCCGCCTGCGCGCCGAGCGTCCGGCGCGGCTGGCGATTCTCGGTGAGGGCCGCGCCCGCGCCCGGCTGGAGCAGCTGGCGGCGGAACTGGGCGTGGCGCGGGACGTCGCGTTGCCGGGCTTCACTCCCAACCCCTACGCCTGGATGGCCCGCGCGCGGCTTTTCGTGCTGAGCTCGGCCTGGGAGGGATCGCCCAACGTGCTGACCGAGGCCCTTGCCCTCGGCGTCCCGAGCGTCGCCACCGACTGCCCCAGCGGGCCGAGGGAGATCCTCGCCGGCGGGCGCTGGGGGCCGCTGGTGCCGGTAGGCGACGACGCGGCGCTCGCCCGCGCGATGGCTGAGACCCTCGATGCGCCCCTGCCCGCCGACCGCCTGCGCGCGGCCGTAGCGGCCTATGCCCGCGATGCGGCGGCCGCCGCCTACCTCGACCTGCTCGGTTTCGACCCGAACCGGCTCACCACCCTGGACCCGCGAGCATGCTCCTGTCCCTGAAGCACAACTTCCTGTTCGTCCATACCGCCAAGACCGGTGGCACCTCGGTGCGCGACGCCCTCGCGCCGCTGCGCTACCGCGATCCCTGGTATCCGGTGCAGTTCCTGTGCTCGCGCCTGTCGTCGCTCTCCGGCCATCGCCTGGGCATCAAGTTCCCGCGGCACTCCAAGATCGTGGCGGCCCAGGAGATGCTGCCGCGGGAGCTGTTCGACCGGCTCTTCAAGTTCGTCTTCGTGCGCAACCCCTGGGATCTGCAGGTGAGCTCCTTCCACCACATCTGCCGCGAGCGCCCCCACCTCATGGGCCAGGTCGACAGCTTCGATGCCTTCATGCGCTGGAAGCTCGATCCGGAGCGCCCCTATCAGTACCACGTGGATACCAGCATCGAGCTGCAGTCGGACTACCTGATCGGCCTCCACGGCGAGGTGCTGGTTGACTTCATCGGGCGCTACGAGCGGCTCCGGGAGGACTTCGAAGAGGCCTGCCGCCGTATCGGCATTCCGCCGCCGGCGCTGCCCCACAAGCGCAAGGCGACCGACCGGAGCAGGGACTACCGCAGCTACTACACCGACGCGCTGGCGGAGATGGTGGCGCGGCGCTTCGAGCCGGATATCCGGCTGCTGGGCTACTCCTTCGATCCCGCTTGACTCCGTCAGGACGGGATCGACAGGGGGGCGCGCTCTTCCGGCAGGAGCCCCTCTCCGCTGGCGAGCAGCTGTGCGTAGCGGCCGCCCGCCGATGCCAACACGGCATGGGTGCCTTGCTCCACGACCCGGCCGCGCTCCATCACCACGATGCGATCGGCATCGCGCACGGTCGACAGGCGGTGGGCGACCACCAGCACGGTGCGATCGCGCCGAAGTGCGACCAGGGCGTCCTTGACCGCGCGCTCGGAAGCGTTGTCCAAGGCCGAGGTCGCCTCGTCCAGGAGCAGCACCGGGGCGTCCTTCAGGAAGGCGCGCGCGATGGCGATGCGCTGGCGCTGGCCGCCCGAGAGCTGGCTACCGTTGGGGCCTATGCGGGTGGCGAGGCCCTCGGGCAGCATGTCGATGAACTCCAGGGCGTGGGCTTGGCGGGCGGCTTCCCGGATCTCGGCCTCCCTCGCGTCCGGGCGGCCGTAGGCGATGTTGGCGGCGATGGTGTCGTCGAAGAGCACCACCTGCTGTCCCACCCAGGCGAGCTGTGCGCGCAGCCAGGCGAGCGGCATCGCGTCGAGCGGCTCGCCGTCGAGCAGGATGCGGCCCGACTCCGGCTCGAAGAAGCGGGCGACGAGCTGAACGGCCGTGGTCTTGCCGCTGCCGGAGGCGCCCACCAGGGCCACGGTCTGCCCCGCCGGGATATCGAGATCGAGCGCGTCGAGGGCCGGCTCGGCCTGCCCGGGATAGCGGAAGCGCACCGCCTCGAAACGCAGCGCGCCGCGTGCCCGCGGGCGGTCGGCCGGTCCGCCGTCGGGCTCAGGCGCCGTGTCGAGCAGCGCGAAGATGCTCTGGGCGCCCGCGAGCCCCTTCTGAATGACGGCGTTCACGTTCGTCAGGCGGCGGACGGGTTCGAACAGCATGGCCATGGCGGCCACGAAGGCGACGAAGGTGCCGGGCGTGAGCCGGTCGTGGGCGGAAAGCGTGGAGGCCACCCAGATCACCAGCGAAACCGCGGCGGCGGCGAGGAACTGGATCAGGGGCACGTTGGCGGCGGCGGTACGAACGGTGCGCATCGTCTCCCGGCGCAGCCGCTCGGAGACCGCCGCGAAGCGGCCGTCCTCGTGGGCGTGAGTGCCGAATACCTTGATCTCCCGCACACCGGCGAGGCTTTCGCCGACGGCGCCGGTCAGGTGGGCGGCCGTTTCCTGCAGGGCGCGGTTGCCGCGGCGCAGCTTGCGGCTGGCGCTGCGGATGAGCCACGCTACCGGCGGCGCGACGGCGAGCAACAGGAGCGCGAGCTCCCACGCGGTCCACGCCAGATAGGCGCTGAGACCCAAGATCACCAGGCTGTCCCGCACCACGATGATCCAGGCGGTCGACAGGGCGCTTCCCACCTGGGGGATGTCGTACAGGATGCGCGAGAGCATGCGGCCCTGGGACTCGGCCTGATGCACCGAGACGGGCAGACGCAGCTGGTGGAGGAAGACGCGCCGGCGCAGGTCGGCGATGGCCTTCTGCGCCACCCACTGGCTCGACACGCTGGCGAGATACTCGGCGACGCCCTTGGCGAGGAAGGCGAGCATCAGGAAGAGCGGCACCCGCCACTGGGCGGTCTCGTCGCGCCCGATCAGGCTCTCGTCCACCAGGGGCTTGAGCAGCGCCGGAAGCACCGGCTCCAGGGCGGCGGCGGCAACCATCGCCAGTACCGACAACAGGACCGCTTGCCGGTACGGCACGATGGTGGCGAGCAGCCGCCGGTAGAGCGCGAGCCCCTCCTTCATTCCCGGTGCAGGACCCTGTCGACGATGAGGCTCGCCCAGCCGGACTCGCGGAAGCGCGCCTTCAGCTCCCGATCGTCGTAGACCGTGTCGATCCAATCGGCGAACCCGATGGGCGTATGGGCGGCATGAGCGAGATAGTTGGCGAACACGAAATCGAGCACCCCGGTGCGCGCCCGCCTGAAGTGGCCGTAAACCCAGGACAGCTCCCGGGCGGCCGCCTCGACCGGGTGGCCGAGCCGGAAGATGCGGTACAGCGCCGCCCCCATGCCGGCACGGTCGGCCCCCGACTTGCAGTGCATGAGGGCCGGATATTCGATGGTCTCGAAGAGCTCGCGGATCTCGCGCACCCGCTGGGGCGAAGGGGGGATGCGCGAATGCAGCCGGATGTCGTGCAGGGCGATGCCGAGCTCGTGGCACACCTGCCGCTCCATCGCATAGGAGCCGAATTCGTGGACGCCGCGCAGGTTCACGATGCTGCGGATGCCGTAGCGCCGGCGGTAGCGCCGGATCTGCGTCGGGCTGGGCTGGCTCGCGCGGTACATGCCGCCGCCCAGATCGTGGAAGTTGTTGTAGACGGCGCGCACGAAGCCGTGGTCGGCCAGGTACATGTCCAGCCAGGCCCGCAGGCGGCCCACAGGGGTGGAGAGATCCATCGTCGTCAAGCAGCGGCCTCGGTCGGGCGGCGGGGAACGCGCGATTGTTCCATGGACCGTGTGACGGAAATTCGATTCTCCGTGACGCCGGCCATTCGCCGCGCCGGTTCGCGGCGCTGTCCGATGGGGCTACCCCGTCATCGATTGAACCATTTCAACGCGACGCCCCATTCCTCGACGTCGATGCGCGTCACGTGTCCGCAGGCGAAGTCGAGCGCCAGCCAGCGCTCGGGGGCGAGCCCGAGCAGGTGGCCGGCGATGGCGCGCAGCGGGCCGCCGTGGGCGACCACCACCACCGGACCGTCGGGCTTCGCCGTCCGCAACTCGGCGAGCCATTCCAGCACGCGCGCCGCCATCTCCTGGGCGGACTCGCCGCCGGGCGCGCGGAAGCCGAGCGGATCGGCCGCCCAGGCGTCGAGGGCCGGCCCGATGGCGTCGAAGGCCTTGAGCTCCCACTCGCCGAAGTGCATCTCCTGCAGGCGGGGATCGAAGCGCGGCGCGCCGAGCTCCAGGGCGAGCAGCCGCGCGCGGGCGAGCGGGCTGGCGTGCAGGGCGTAGGACGCGGGCAGCAGCGGCCGCAGGCGTGCCGCGACCGTGGCGGCGGGTTCTGCCAGCGCCACGTCGGAGCGGCCGTAGCACACGCCGGCTGCCACGTCCGCGCGCGGATGGCGGATCAGGTGAAGTTCCATGCAACGAGTATTCCGAGATAACAGGCGAGCTCGGCGCCCTGCTGGGCGGCGCCGAGGCAGTCGCCGGTGTAGCCGCCCAGGCGCCGTACGAAGACGCGCGCCGCCCAGGCGGTGACGGCGGCGGCCCCGAGCACGGCCGCGGCCGCCTCCAGGGGGGCGAGGAGCAGCAGTGGCGCCAGGCCGAAACCGGCTGCGAGGGCGAGCTCCCCGCCGGTGAGCCGGCGCGCGAGGGGCTTGGCCTTGCTGAGCTCGTCCTCGCGCACGTAGTCCAGGGCGTGGATCAGGCCGGTCGCGGCAAAGCGCGACAGCGCGTGCGCCGTCACCAGCGCGACCGCCACGGCGGTACCGCCCCCGCCGGCCGCGATCTCGACGAGCGCCACCGCCTTCGCGGCGAGCATCATGACCAGGCCGACGGTGCCGTAGGTGCCGATGCGCGAGTCTTTCATGATGGCGAGCACCTGCGCCTTGTCCCAGCCGCCGCCCAGCCCGTCGCAGGCGTCGGCCCAGCCGTCCTCGTGGAAGGCGCCGGTGGCGCGCAGGGTCACCGCCATCGACAGCAGCACCGCCAGCGCGGGCGGCAGCACCAGGGCGAAGGCGAGGTAGCTCGCGGCGCCCAGGCCGCCCACCACCCAGCCCACCAGGGGGAAGTAGCGCGCGGCGTGGTTGAGCCGCTCGGGCGACCACGGCACCCAGGCGGGCACCGGCAGGCGCGTGAAGAAGCCGAGCGCGGTGAAGAAGAGCTCCAGCTGGCGGCGCATCATCCTAAATTCCGCGGCACGCGGCGCCGCTTGCCATGCGGGCGACGGCCAGGCAAGCAATGCTCGTCTTCGCGATCATCACGTTACGTCGACCACAGAGCGGTCAACTGCGGAATCCGGGATCATGCGCTTTGGTCGCTGACCCCGGCCGACTCGAAGCTCGCCATCTCCGCCAGGAAGCCCACCGCCGCCTGCACCAGCGGGAAGGCGAGCGCCGCGCCGGTGCCTTCGCCCAGGCGCAGGTCGAGCTCCATCAGCGGTTCGACGCCCAGGTATTCGAGCTGCGCGGTGTGGCCGGGCTCGCGGGAGCGGTGGGCGAACACGCAGTAGGAAAGGATCGCGGGCTCGATGGCATGGGCCACGAGCAGCGCCGCAGTGACGATGAAGCCGTCGATGACCAGCAGCATGCGCCGCTCGGCCGCCCCCAGCATGGCCCCGGCCATGGTCGCGATCTCGAAGCCGCCGTACTCGCACAGCGCCTCGCGCGGGTCGTCCGGACGTCCGCCGCGGGCGAGCGCCTCGTTCAGGAGCACCCGCTTGCGCTCGAGGCCCGCGTCGTCGAGCCCCGTGCCTCGCCCGGTCACCGTGGCGAGGTCGGCGCCGGTGAGGCAGTGGGTGAGGAGCGAGGCCGAAGCGGTGTTGCCGATGCCCATCTCGCCGAAGCCCACCACGTTGCAGCCGTTGCCGGCGAGCGCATGGGTGAGCGCACGGCCGCGCGCGAGCGCCGCGTTGCATTGCGCGGCCGTCATGGCCGGCGCTTCCAGGTAGTTGGCCGTGCCCGGCGCGATCTTGGCGTCGATGAGCCCGTCGCGGCGGCCGAAGTCGTGATCCACGCCGCAGTCGACCACGGTCAGCCCGAGGGCAATCTGGCGGCAGAAGACGTTTATCGCGGCCCCGCCGGCGAGGAAGTTCTCCACCATCTGCCAGGTCACGTCACGCGGATAGGCGGAGATGCCGGCATTGGCCGCGCCGTGATCGCCCGCGAAGACCAGCACGTGGGGCTGGGAGAGCCGCGGCTCGAGGGCGCCCTGGACGAGCCCGATCTGCAGGGCCAGCGACTCGAGGCGGCCCAGTGCGCCGGTGGGCTTCGTCTTGCGGTCGATCCGGTGCTGCAGCGCGGGCGCGAGCGCAAGGTCGGGCGGGGCGATGCGAAAGTCCATGGCGGCGTCGGGAAGTCGAAACGGGCCGGGATGTTAGCACGCGGCGGCGCCTGCCGCGGGCTAGGCGCCGTCGGCGGCCGGCTGGGCGGGCATGGACACCCGCTGCTCCTTGTTGCGGTACATCGCCTGGTCGGCGGACCGCAGCAGCGTGTCGCCGTCGGCGCCGTCCTCGGGAAAGAAGGCGAATCCCACCGTGGCGCTGATCGTGATCATGTGCTCGCCGAGCTGGAAGGGGCGCGCCAGCTCCTTCACGATGGCAGTGGTCGCGCGCTTGACGTCGTCCGACTCGAAGACGTCTTCGAGCACGATCACGAACTCGTCGCCGCCCAGGCGCGCCACGGTGTCCTCGGCGCGCACGACGCCGCGCAGTCGCCCCGCGACCGCGGTCAGGAGCTGGTCGCCTACGGCGTGACCCAGGGTGTCGTTCACCGGCTTGAAGCGGTCCAGGTCCACCAGCAACACCGCGATGCGGCTGTTGTGGCGCTTCGCCCGGGTGATGGCCTGGCCGATGCGGTCGTGGAGCAGCAGCCGGTTGGCGAGCCCCGTGAGCGGGTCGTGGTGGGCGAGGTGGCGCAGCCGCTGCTCGCTCTCCTGGAGCCGCCGGTTGGAGGTTTCCAGTTCCCGCGTGCGCTGCTCGACCTGTTCGGCCAGGGTCTGTTCCGAGCGTTGCAGCGTCTCGAGGAGCTGCTTCTGTGCCGCCAGCGCCTGCCACTGGGCCTGCGCACGATCGCGCCGCAGGCCGTTGATGCGGTCGGCGAGGGCGAAGGAAAGCAGCAGCATCTCCAGCGCCGAGCCGATCTGCATGGCGTAGATGGTGAACGGATTGGTCGGCAGCCAGCCATGGTTGCGCGCGCCAAGCAGCGCGGCGCCGGCCAGCAGCAGCGTCCACGCGACCAGGTAGAGCCCCGCGCCGGGCACGCCCTTGCGCCAGCAGCGCGCGCCGCAGGCCACGGCCAGGAAGGCGAAGAGCGGCGCGAGCACGGAGATGAAGGCCGCAGCGTGGCGATAGGGCATCACGAAGGCCGCGGCGGCGGCGGCACCGAAGAGCAGCGCCGCGGCGCGCAGCAGCCAGTCCAGGCGTGGGGCGGTCTCGTGGGTGGCGAGGAAGGAGCGGGTGAACATCGCCGCGAACATCCCGCACAGGGCGAAACCCACCGGCAGGGCGAGATGGCCCCAGAAGGGGGCGCCCGGCCACACGAACTGGTTGCCGAAACCGTTCATCGAGAGCTGGCCGATCGCCATGCCCAGCACGAACAGCACGTACTCGAGGTAGCTGCGGTCGCGGATCAGGAAGAAGAGCAGCAGGTTGTAGAGCCCCAGCGCCGCCAGCGCGCCATAGTAGAGCGCGAGCGCGGCATAGCTGTGGCGGTCGTGGCGGGCGAGGGCGTCGGCGTTCCACAGGGTGAGCGGGACGGTGAGCGAGCCCTCCGACTGCACCCGCAGCATCACCGTGACCGTCTCGCCTGCGCGCAGGACGAGCGGGAAGACCAGATTGCGGTGGGCCATCGGCCGCTCGGCGAACGGCTGGCGGTCGCCCGCCACGAGGGGTTCGCGGGCGTTCGCGAAGTAGAGCTCGACCCGGTCGAGCGATGGATAGCCGACCTCGAGCAGCCAGCGGGGCAGCGCCCCGGCCGTCACGTCCTCGGCGAGGCGCACCTGGAAACGCAGCCAGTAGGCGGCCCCGGTGTAGCCGAAGTTGAGGTGGTCGCCGTCCCTCACATCCGTGGAGTGGAAGCGTTCCGCGAGCGGCGCCGAGCGCACCGCGTCTATGGTGTAGGCCCGGCCGGGATCGGCGAGCACCTCGACCCGGCCGGCCAGGTCCACCGCCTCGGTGCCGGCCTCGAGCAGCAGCGGCTCGCCGGCGCGTGCCGCCGCCGGGCCGGTCGACCCCAGCAGCACGAGCAGCATCGCGAGCCAAAACGCGAGCGGGAACAGCCGCCTCCGGCCTCCCCCGCATCGCCCTGCGCCTGACATCATCCTCACTCCACGGGCCGTTTCCCGCATTGTATGGGGCGGCGGTCTACCTACGCCGCGACGGATTTGGCACTCGCGGGGCAGTTTCCCCGACTCACGGGACGATCCCGGCCGGCGCCCTTCAGCCCTTCAGCACCAGCGGGAGCCCCGCGGCGACGAAGCTCACCTTCTCGCAGCGTCCCGCCACCGCCTGATTGAGCCGCCCCGCCTCGTCCCGGAAGAGCCGTCCGAGCGGCGTCTCGGGCACCAGCCCCAGGCCAACCTCGTTGGCGACGAGCAGCACGGTTCCCGGCAGGTCGGGCAGCGCAGCCAGCAGCGCCGCGCGCTCGGCCTGTAGGGGCGCGAGGCGATCCGCGTCGAGCGGCTCGGGCAGCGCCTCGGCGCCAGCCATCAGATTGGCGAGCCACAAGGTCAGGCAATCGACGATCACGCAGCGCCCGGGAGCGGCTTCGCGCACGAGTGTCGCCGCGAGCGCGCGCGGCGCCTCCACCGTCGTCCAGGCGGCGGGGCGGTCCTCCCGATGGCGCCGGATGCGGGCGGCCATCTCGTCGTCGAGTGCCTCGGCGGTGACGATCACGGTGACGGGCAATCCGCTCGCGGCGGCGAGGGCTTCGGCGTGCCGGCTTTTGCCCGACCGGGCGCCGCCGAGGATGAGGTGAGCTGGCATGTCTTTGGAATTTCGCGATTTTTTCGCTGCAAGAGTTGGCGGAACGCGCTATTATCCGCGCCGCACCCGGTTTCGGGTGTCACGTGTTCGAGGTGCCCGACGGCGTACTCCGCCCGAGGGTTGAACGGGAAACAGGTGCGCGACCGGCTTTCCAGCCGGCACCGCAAGGCCTGTGCTGCCCCCGCAACGGTAAGTGGACGCAAGGCGCATCCAACCGCCACTGGACAAGAGTCCGGGAAGGCGATGCGACCCGTCCGGCAGGTTCGATCCGAACCGCCGGCCCGCCCACGAGCCCGGATACCGGCCCGAACGCGACCAGGCGGAAGTGCCGCGGGGTGGCGGCGACGGGCGCGGCTTTCTCTGCTCTCCTCGTTTCTCCCCCTCCGGGCGCTTTCTGATGCGAAATGGCTGTGGTGCGCGGGGACGCTGCCCATGGCCCTCGGAGAGACCCAATGAAAATCCGTTTGTCTGCGGCCGCTGTGGCGGTCGCTACCGCCCTGTCCGTTCCCGCCTTCGCCGTCGAAACGACCGGCGAGGTGGTGGTGGTCACTGCGACGCGGCAGAAGCAGCGCGCGAACGAGGTCATGGCGAGCGTCGAGATCATCGACCGCAAAACCATCGAGCGCTCCGGCCATACGACGCTTCCCGAACTACTGGCAGGTCAGTCCGGCCTTCGCGTCGTGGCCAACGGCGGCGCGGGCGCGAACTCCAGTGTTTTCATCCGCGGCGCGGAATCCCGGCACACCCTGCTGCTGGTCGACGGCGTGCGAATCGGCTCGGCGACTTCCGGGCAGCCTGCGCTGGAACTGATTCCGCTGGCCCTGATCGAGCGTGTCGAAATCCTGCGGGGGCCTGCGAGCGCGCTCTACGGCTCGGAGGCGATCGGTGGCGTCATCCAGGTGTTCACCCGCAGGGGCGAAGCGGGTTTCCATCCCCAGGTGTTCGCCGGCTATGGAACCGAGGACACCCGTTCCCTGAACGCCTCTGTCTCGGGCGGAGCCCACCGGCTGCGCTACAGCGTGTCTGCCGGCCACGACTCGACCGACGGCTTCAACGCCAAGCCGGATCCGACGACTTTCGGGGCAAACGCCGACCGGGACGGCTTTCGTAACGACTACCTGAGTGCCTCCGCTTCGATCGGCTTTCGCGAGCACGACGAGATCGGCGTGAGCGCATTTCACTCGGAGGGGCGGAACGAGTATGACGCCAACAGGACCTTCGACTCCTACCTCGACAAGCGCCTGTCCAGCGTGAATGCGCACCTCGTCAATCGGCTGTCCCAGGGCTGGACGAGCACCCTGCGGGTGGGCCACAGCGTCGATCGCTTGAGAGACAGCGCGACGGCGCGGCCTTCCACGCATCTGCAGACCGATCAGTCGCAGTTCGTCTGGCAGCATGATGTGCGCCTGCCGGTGGGTAGCCTCATGGCGGCGTACGAGTACCTCGACCAGCGAGTTGATACCACTGCGGTCTTCGCCAAGGACGAACGCCAGGTGCAGGCAGTTCTGCTGGGCTGGACCGCGCGTGTCGGCAGACACAATCTCCAGGCCAACCTTCGGCACGACGACAACTCCCAGTTCGGACACGAGACGACGGGCTACGCGGGTTATGGCTACGCCCTGTCCGACGCCTGGCGAGTGCACGGCAGCATCGGAACGGCCTTCAACGCACCCACCTTCAACCAGCTGTATTTCCCCGACATCGGCTTCTTCCGGGGCAATCCGGATCTCAGGCCGGAGAAGGCGCTCAACCGCGAGATCGGCATCCGCTGGGACGGGGCGGCGCACGCGGTCGGGGTGACCTACTTCAACAATCGCGTACGCAACCTGATCGCCGGATTTCCGTTGCCGCAGAACGTGAATCGCGCCAAGCTCGAGGGGGTCGAGCTCGCCTATGAGGGGTCGGTGTTCGGATTCGACGTGCGGGCCGGTTACGACTTCCTCGATGCGCGGGACGAGAGCACCGGCAATCGGTTGCCGCGGCGCGCCGACGAAGCCGCGTTTCTCAGCGTTGCGCGGACGCAGGGGGCGTGGAGCTGGGGTGTCGATTGGAATGGCGAAGGCCGGCGGTTCGATAATGCCGCCAATACCGTCAGGCTGGAAGGGTATGGGTTGCTCAACGCGTTCGTCCACTACGCTTTCGCGCCGGATTGGCGTGTCGAGCTGCGCGCCAACAACGTCCTGGATAAGGATTACCAGTTGGCGAACGGGTTCGCGGCACCCGGCGCGAGCACCTTCGTGGGCGTGCGCTACGCGCCGCGCTAAGCGCCGGCGGGCACGTTGGTGCGGCTTGCCGCGGGCGGGGGCGTGATGCTTGCTCCCCTCAGGGTGTTCGGCACGATCGGCGCGCTCGCCGTGGCGGGCGCGCTTGCCATCGCGTGGGCGCTCACCTCGGGCGGCATCGCGATCGCCTTCGCCGACATCGCGGCCGCCCTGTTCGGCGGTGCCCAAGGTATGACCGCCGACGTCGTGCGCGAGTTGCGCCTGCCTCGCGCGTTGGCGGCCTTTACTTGCGGTGGACTCCTCGCTATGGCGGGGGCGCTGATGCAGGTGCTCTTGCGCAATCCGCTCGCCGATCCTTACGTGCTCGGGATCTCGGGCGGGGCAGCGGTGGGGGCGCTGGGGGCGATACTCGCCGGGCTGGCGACCTGGGCGGTCGACCTGGCGGCCTTCGGCGGCTCGCTCGCGGCGATGCTGCTGGTCTTCGGCCTCGCCCACGGGGACGGCTCGTGGACCCAGACGCGGCTCCTGCTCACCGGCGTCATCGTCGCCGCCGGCTGCGGGGCGGCGGTGACCCTGATGCTGGCGATGGCGACCGACACGCGGGTGCACTCCATGCTCTTCTGGCTGATGGGTGACGCTTCGGGCGCGACCCGGCCGCTGCCGGCCATGGTCGTGCTCGGGATGGGTATCGCGGTGCTGCTGCCCTTCGCGCGCGACCTCAACGTGCTCGCGCGCGGCGAGGTCACCGCGCGTGCCTTGGGGGTGCGCGTGGAGCGGTTGCGCCGGCTACTGTACGTGGTGGCGTCGCTCCTCACCGCCACCGCGGTGACGCTGGTGGGCCCGGTCGGCTTCGTCGGGCTCATCGTGCCCCATCTCATGCGCTTCCTGGTCGGCAACGACCAGCGCGTGCTGCTGCCGGCGGCGCTGCTCGCCGGCGGCGCGCTGCTCACCGCCGCGGATACCGCTGCGCGTACGGTGATCGCCCCGGTGCAACTGCCGGTCGGGGTGCTCACCGCGCTCATCGGTGTTCCCGTCTTCCTGTTCCTGCTCTCGCGCCATCGCCGCTGACATGACGCTCGCCGCGGACCTGCCCTCCATGCTCGAAGCCGACCGGCTCGCCCTGCGCGTGGGCGAGCGCTGGCTGTGCTGCGAGTTCAGCCTGCGGCTCGCGGCCGGCGAGTGCCTGGTGCTGCTCGGGCCAAATGGCGCGGGCAAGACGACACTGCTGCATGCCCTCGCGGGCCTGCGCGCACCGACGGTGGGCACGGTGCGCCTGGACGGACGGACCTATGCCCAGTGGGAAAGCGGCGCCACGGCGCGCTTCCGGGGACTGCTCCCGCAGCAGCAGCCCGACCATTTCTCGGCCTCGGTGCTGGAAACGGCGCTCGTCGGGCGTCACCCGCATCTGGGCCGCTGGGGCTGGGAGGGTGAGCAGGACGAGGCGATCGCGCGGGCGGCGCTCGCCGAGCTGGGGCTAGCCGACATGGCCGAGCGCGATATCCTCACGCTGTCCGGCGGCGAGCGCCAGCGGGTGGCGGTGGCTGCGCTGCTGACCCAGGCGCCGCGGCTCTTCCTGCTCGACGAGCCCACCAACCACCTCGACCTGCATTACCAGGTGGCCGTGCTCGAGCTCTTCGCGCGGCTCGCGCGAGAAGGGCGCGGGGTGGTGATGGTGCTCCACGACATCAACCTGGCCGCTCGCTATGCCGACCACGTGATCCTGCTGGACGGCCGCGGCGGCGTGGTGGCGGGTACGCGGGAGGAGGTGCTGCAGACCGAGCCCCTCAGCCGCGCCTTCGACCACCCGATCCGGCGCGTCGAGATCGACGACCGGATCGTTTTCCTGCCGGAGTGAACCACATGGACGAATCGAACGGGCGCGACGCGCGCCACGCCGCGCGCATGCAGCGCAAGAAGACGGTGATGGACGACAAGATCGCCGCGGCCAAGATCGAGCGCGGGGTGTTGCTGGTCAACACCGGTAACGGCAAGGGCAAGTCGAGCGCCGCCTTCGGCGTGCTCGCCCGTGCGCTGGGCCACGGCATGCGGGTGGGGGTGGTGCAGTTCATCAAGGGGCGCTCGGACACCGGCGAAGAGGCCTTCTTCCGCCGCCAGCCGGAAGTGGCCTGGCACGTGATGGGCGAAGGCTTCACCTGGGAGACCCAGGACCGGGCGCGCGACGTCGCAGCCGCGGAGGCGGCCTGGGAGCAGGCGAAGCGCTTCCTCGCCGACCCGGCGATCGGCCTGGTGGTGCTCGACGAGCTCAACATCGCGCTCAAGCACCGCTATCTCGAGCTCGAGCAGGTGGTCGCCGACCTTGCAGCGCGTCCGGTGCACCAGCACGTGATCGTCACCGGGCGCGCCGCGCCGCCCGAGCTCGTGGCGGTGGCCGACACCGTCACCGACATGAGCCCGGTCAAGCACGCCTTCGCAGCCGGGCTGAAGGCGATGCCCGGCATGGAGTTCTGAACCGATAATCCGGCGAACTGCGAGGTGCCCATGCCGCTGCCCGATCTTCCCGTCGTCCGTCCCGGTCCCGAGGCCGGCCACGTCTATCTCGTGGGCGCCGGCCCCGGCGACCCCGAGCTCCTTACGCTGCGCGGCGCACGCCTCATTGCGGGTGCGGACGTGGTCGTGTTCGACAACCTGGTGAGCCCGGCCATCGTCGATCTCGCCCCGGCGTCCGCCGAGCGGATCTACGTCGGCAAAAAGGCGGCCGACCACACCCTGCCCCAGGACGAGATCAACGCGCTGCTGGTGCGCCTCGCCCGCGAGGGCAGGCGGGTGGTGCGGCTCAAGGGCGGCGACCCCTTCATCTTCGGGCGCGGCGGCGAGGAGATGGAGGTGCTGGTGGCGGCCGGCATCACCGTGGAGGTGGTGCCGGGGGTGACGGCCGCCGCGGGCATCGCCGCCTACGCCGGCATTCCGCTCACCCACCGCGATCACGCACGCTCGGTGGTGTTCACCACCGGCTTCCTGAAGGACGGGGCCCTGGACCTCGACTGGCCCATGCTCGCCCGGCCGGGCCAGACCCTCGTGATCTACATGGGCATCTCGCGCCTGGCCGAGATCTGCGGCCAGCTCATCGCCCACGGCCTGCCGCCCGACACGCCGGCCGGCGTGATCGAGCGCGGCACCACGCCGGCTCAGCGCCAGGTGGTGGCCGATCTCGCCACGCTGCCCGAGCGGGTGCGCGAGGCGGAGATCCGTCCGCCGGCGCTCACCTTCGTGGGGGGCGTGGTGGGGCTGTATCCGCGCCTGGCGTGGTTCGCGCCCGAATCGCACGGGGATGTGCCCCACCCGCCGCACGCGGGCTGCACCGCGGTGCACCCGGGAGAACCGAAGCAGGGCGGCGATTCATGAGCGGCACGGCGTACTGTCCGGCGCTCTTCGTCGCCGCGCCCGCCTCGGGTCAGGGCAAGACCACGGTCACCGCGGCGCTGGCGCGGCTGCACGCCCGCGAGGGGCGGCGAGTGCGGGTGTTCAAGTGCGGGCCGGATTTCCTCGATCCGCAGATCCATGCGGTGGCGAGCGGCGCGCCGGTCTACAACCTGGACCTGGGAATGTGCGGCGAGGCGGACGCGGCGTGGCGCCTGCACCGCGCCGCCCAGGAATCCGACCTGATCCTCGTCGAAGGGGTGATGGGTCTCTACGACGGCGCGCCCTCGGGCGCCGACATCGCGCGCCGCTTCGGCATCCCGGTGATGGCGGTGATCGACGCGCGCGCCATGGCGCAGACCTTCGGCGCGGTCGCCTACGGCCTCGCCCACTACCAGCCGGAGCTGCCCTTCTCCGGCGTGCTCGCCAACAACGTGGGCAGCGCCCGCCACGCGGAGATGCTGCAGGCAGCGCTGCCCGAGGGCATGCGCTGGTACGGGGCGCTCGCGCGGGACGCAGCGGCGGCCCTGCCCGAGCGGCACTTGGGGATCCTCCAGGCGGCGGAGATAGAGGACTTGGTGGCGCGGCTCGACCGCATGGCCGACGGGCTTGCCGCCACCGGCGCAGCGGCGCTCCCGCCGCCGGTGGGTTTCGCCCCGGCCGCCGCCCCCCCCGTGCCGCCGCTCCTGGCCGGGCGCACCGTCGCCGTCGCGCGCGATGCGGCCTACGGCTTCATCTACCCGGCCAACCTGGACACGCTGGAGGCCTTGGGCGCGCGGCTCGCCATCTTCTCGCCGCTCGCGGGCGAGCCCCTGCCCGAGTGCGACGCGGTTTGGCTCCCGGGGGGCTACCCGGAGCTGCACGGCGCGCGCCTGGGCGCCAACCGCGCGTTCCGCGACGGGCTCGCCGCCCACGTCGCGGCCGGCCGGCCGCTGCTCGCCGAGTGCGGCGGGATGATGAGCCTCTTCGAGACGGTGGTGGACAAGGCGGGCGAGGCGCATGCCTTCGCGGGCCTGTTGCCCGGCCGCGCGGTGATGCAGCCGCGGCTCGCCGCGCTCGGCCTGCAGGTGGCGCAGTTGCCCGAAGGGGCGCTCTCCGGCCACACCTTCCATTACTCCAAGAGCGAGACGCCGCTCGCGCCGCTCGTGCGCGCCCGCCGTCCCGACGGCGGCGAGGGCGAGGCGATCTACCGGGTGGGAAGGCTCACCGCCTCCTATGTGCACTTCTACTTTCCATCCGATCCGGAGGCCGTCGCACGCCTGTTTCTCGAATAGCTTTCAACCGTCTCGGGGTGCCCGCGCGAGCGGGAGAATCGGGAAGGCGGTGCGAATCCGCCACGTGCCCAGCGCCGTGATGGGGATCGTCCGGACAGGTCTTGGACCAGCCACTGGCGCGAGCCGGGAAGGCGTCCGGACGAGTCGATCCTCAGTCGGAAGACCGGCCCCGAGACCTTCACGCCTGCCGCCTGGTCGAGCGGCGGCCCACTGCTCCATCACAAGGGGAATACTCATGAGCAGCCCGATGCAGGAAATCCAGACCCATCCCGCCTTCAGCGACGACGAGCGCGCCGCCGTCTATCGTGCGATCCATACCCGCCGCGACGTGCGCGGCCAGTTTCTGCCCGATCCCGTGCCCGACGAGGTGCTCGCGCGCCTGCTCTCGGCGGCGCATCACGCGCCCTCGGTGGGCTTCATGCAACCGTGGGACTTCGTGGTGGTGCGCGCGCCCGAGGTGAAGGCGCGGGTACACGAGGCCTTCCGCGCAGCGCACGCCGAAGCCGCGCTGATGTTCGAGGGGGACAAGCGCGAGACGTACAGCAAGCTGAAGCTCGAGGGCATCCTGGAGGCGCCGGTGAACCTGTGCGTCACCTGCGACCGCTCCAGGAACGGCCCGGTGGTGGTCGGCCGCACCCACATCCCGACCATGGACCTCTACAGCGCGGTGTGCGCAGTGCAGAACCTGTGGCTCGCGGCGCGCGCCGAAGGGCTGGGCGTGGGCTGGGTGAGCATCTTCCACCAGGACGCCCTGCGCGAGGCGCTGGGCATCCCGAAGGACATCGTGCCGGTGGCCTACCTGTGCATCGGCCACGTCAGCCACTTCTACCGCAAGCCGGAGCTGGAAAGCGCCGGCTGGCTGCCGCGCCGGCCCCTGGAGGAGCTGCTGCACTTCGACCGCTGGCAGGGGCCGGCGGATGAAGCGGGGCTGAGCCTGATCGAGAGGGTGGGCGAGCAGCGCTCGATGCTCGGCTGAAAGCCCATCGTCCGCCGCCGGGCTTGCGCGGCGGACACCGCCGCTCCGCCTTTCGCCCCCGGCTACGCCGCGCCGGGGCCGCGATGAAAGATCAGCTCCTCGACCGGCTCGCCGCCGACGAGGTGGCGCTCGACGATGCGCCGCATGTTCTCGGGGGTGGCGTTGTAGTACCACACGCCGTCCGGCTGCACGCATGCGACGGGGCCGCCCTTGCAGGCGGCGAAGCAGGAAACGCGGGTGCGCTTGACGCGCAGCGGACCCTTGTCGATGCCCGCCGCCTTGAACATTTCGCCCAGCCCGTCGAAGAGCGCCTGCGCCTCGCCGTTACGCGTGCAGCGCGGGCCGGTGCACACCAGGAGGTGTCGGCGATATTCGCCCAGCCTGGGCTTCTCCGCCGTGCTCATGCGAGTGCCTCCCCGGCGGCGGAGGGATCGTCCTCGAGGTCCTCGCCTTCGAGCGCCCCGGCGATGTAGGCGACCGGCAGGCCGTAGCGTCGTGCGAGCGCCTCGGGCGTCTCGCCGCTCGCGCGTATCGTCTCCAGCCAGCCCGCCAGCCCGGTCGACAGGGAGCGGCCTGCCTGCTCGCCCTCGCGCGTCGCACCGGCTTCCACGTCGTACTTGTTGGCGTAGCCGCGCGGAGTGACCATCAGCCCGTCGCGCACGAAGGTGCTCGAGTTGCCGATCAGCACCGTGGTGAGCATGCCGATGTCGCGTTCGGCCATCCGGTCCAGTGTAGTGAACTCGATGCGCTGCTTGGGACGGTAGGCCGACTTCACGATCGCGATCGGCGTATCCGGTCTGCGGTGGGCGAGGAAGAGGCGCTGCGCCTCCACGATCTGGCGCGTGCGCCGGCCGCTCTTGGGGTTGTACAGCGCGACCACGAAGTCGGCCGCGGCGGCGGCGTCCAGGCGCCGAGCGATCACCGGCCAGGGGGTGAGGAGGTCCGACAGCGAGATCGCGCAGAAGTCGTGGGTCAGCGGCGCACCCACCAGGGCAGCGCAGGTGTTCAAGGCGGATGCGCCCGGCACGATCTCCACCTCGATGTCCGAGTCGGGGGTCCAGCCGGCCTGGAACAGCACCTCGAAGGTCGGACCCGCCATGCCGTAGACGCCGGCGTCGCCCGACGACACCAGGGCGACCTTCCGGCCCTGCTTCGCGCGCTCGAGCGCCTCGATGGCCCGGTCGAGCTCCTCCGTCATGGATTTCTTCACCACCTCCTTGCCTTCGAGCAGGTCGGCGACCAGGCGGATGTAGGTGACGTAGCCGATGACCGTGTCGGCCTCGGCGATGGCCGCGCGGGCACGCGCGGTGAGATGCTCATGGCTGCCGGGGCCCAGCCCCACCAGCATGATCTTGCCCTTGTGGCTCATTCGGGAATCCTCGCAATGGAAACGGTGGCATTGCGCCCGTCGGGGCCGCGCAGCCGATGCTTTTCGACGAGCAGTGCGCCGAGACCGGCTCCTGCGGCGAGCAGCGCCGCCGCCTCGGATACGGAGGGGGTGCCGGTGTAGCGGCGCACCGTCTCGGACGGGTTGGGGACCTCGACCGCGGCCAGCGCCGCGGCCGGGTAGAAGCGGATGTCCCAGCCGTAGCGGCGGGCGAGTGCGTGCAGGGCCGGCTCGTCGGCCTTCAGATCGATGCTCGCGACCGCAGCGATGTCCTCGAGGCGCGCGCCGATGCCCGCCAGTGCCTCGTCGAGCGCCAGGGCCACGGTGCTGGCGGGGGTGTCGCGGTCGCAGCCGAGACCTACCGCGAGCCGCGGTCGACCGCCCGGGGTGCTCACGCCGCCTCCACGGGCGGACGGTAGATCACGCGCTTGCCCGCGAGCCGGCCGGCGAGTGCCGCGGGCAGCTCGCGCCGGCTGACCCACAGCACCGCGCCGTAGGCATCCGGGTCGATGTCCTCAAGGCGGGAGGCCAGCGTGAGGTTTGCGGGCAGCGGGCCGCTGCGGCCGTTGGCGTGGCGCGTCCACCAGTCGCGGCTGCCCGCCTCCTGCACCAGCGCGACCGGCTCGTCGTTCACCATGGCCGCGCTCGCGCGCACGATTTCGTCGTGGCTCGCCTCGAAGGCCCAGCCGAGCTCGCGGCCGAGCAAGTCCACTGCGAGCGTCTCGCGCGCGTCCGAGGCGGTGGTGAGGACCGGCTGGGCGCCGAGCGCGGCGGAGAGCACGCCGGCCAGCGCGTTCGCTCCGCCCAGGTGGCCCGACAGCACCGGGATCGCCCAGCGGCCGCCTTCGTCCAGCACCACCACGCCGGGGTCGCTCTCCTTGTTCCGGAGGTGCGGCGCGATGAGCCGCACCACCGCACCGAGGGAGACGATGGCGACGATGCCGTCGAAGGCGGCGAAGAGCCCGGGGATCTGATCGCCCGTCTTGCCGGTGAAGCAGGCGGCGGCGCCGGGCGCGGCGGCCTCGGCCTCCGAGCGGAATTTCTCCGGTGCGAAGAGACGTGCGCCAGGCAGCGCCGCGACCACTCGGCCGGCGAGCGCGATGCCGTGGCGGGTGATGGAGACCACCGCCACGCGCGAGTTGGGGAAGGGCAGGTGTTGGGTCATGGCTCTCGTTGTATTCGTTTCGGAGATTTCAGGCCGGCGCCGACTCGGCCGCGGCGCGCTTGCGGCAGCCGCGGCGCAACTCGCCGCGCACGCGCTTCGGGTTCTGCACCAGCATCAGCGAGAGGTAGTTCACCTTCTCGCCGGCGAGGCTGGCGACGTCCCGCACCACCCGCTCTTCGGGCGAGCCGACCTTCTCGACGAAGCAGCTGGTGGCGGTGAGCCCGCGCCGCGCGAGCAGCTCCAGCACCTCGTCGAGCATCGGCTTCACCTTGAGCAGCACCAGGGTGTCGAACTCGTCGAGCAGGTGGTCGATCACCGTCACGCCGTAGGCGGCGGGGATGATGGCGAGCGTCTCGTCCTCTTCGGCCAGCGTCGCGCCCACGCATGCGGCGGCCGCGGCGAAGGAGCTCACGCCGGGGATGGTCTCGACCTCGACCTCCGGGGCGAGCTCGCGCACCACGCGCGCGAGGTGCCCGAAGGTGGCGAAGGTGGAGGCGTCGCCCTCGACGAGGAAGACCAGGTCGCGCCCTTCGGCAAGGAGCTCCACCGTCCGTATCGCCGCGCGCGCCCAGGCCTTGGCGAGGATCTCGGGGTTGCGCGTCATGGGGAACACGAGCTCCTCGGCGTCGCCCGGCACGGGGAGCCCGCCGCGGCGCACGATGTCGAGCGCGTAGGAGGAATCCTCGGCCTTCTTCACCGGGTAGAGCCAGCGCGCCCCCGACTGGAGCGCGGTCCAGGCGCGGCGGGTGACGAGCTCGGGGTCGCCGGGGCCGAGCGAGGCGCCGATGAGGCGCCCGTAGCGGATGGAATCAGTCATGGTCGGTAACAGGGTCGGGTTGGGAAGCCCGGCGGGCGGACACGATCCACACCGGGTTCTGTGCGGCGAGGCGGTGCATGTCGAGGATGGGTTGGCTGCGCGCGGTCGAGAGCATGGTCGCTTCCCACTCTGCGCCGTGGGCCGCGAGCGCCGCGGTGGCGGTGGCGAGGTTCTCCAGCGTGACGAAGTTCATCACCAGCCGCCCGCCGGGCCGGAGCCGCGCCAGGCAGAGGGCGACGAGCTCGGCGAGCTCGCCGCCCGAGCCGCCGATGAACACTGCATCCGGATCGGGCCAGGCGTCGAGCCCGGCAGGCGCCCGGCCTTCCACCAGGGTGTAGTTGGTGGCGGAAAAGCGGCGGGCGTTTTCCCGCGCGTTGTCGGCGTCCGCGGCATTTTTCTCGATCGCCCACACGTGACCGTGCCGCGCGATGCGGCTCGCCTCCAGCCCTACCGAGCCGGAGCCGGCGCCGATGTCCCACACCACGCTGTCCGGACGCAGCGCGAGCTTGGCGAGCGATACCGCGCGCGCCTCGAGCTTGGTGATGAGGCCTTTTTCCGGCTGGCGCTGCACGTAGGCGCTGTCCTCGAAGCCGAACACGGGCGCAGGGCGGTCCTTGCGCTCGACGATGACGACGTTGGGATCGGGAAAGCGCCGCTCGGCGGCTTCGGCGAGCGGCAGGTCGCTCCACACGGCCTCGTCCGGCAGGCACAGCCGGGCGGCGACCGAGATGCGTGCCTCTTCGCCGAACCCCGCTGCCGATAGCGCCCGGGCGATGCGGTCGGGGCCGTTGTCCGGTCCGGTGAAGGCCGC
Organism: Azoarcus sp.; assembly: GCA_020725025.1. Lineage (GTDB taxonomy): Bacteria > Pseudomonadota > Gammaproteobacteria > Burkholderiales > Rhodocyclaceae > Aromatoleum. Next base: position 17,919 of record DYFV01000002.1, on the reverse strand, counting down.
CACGCGCGGATGCTCCGCCACGGCGCGGACCACCTTGTAGAGCCCGTGGTCGGGCGTCGCGCCCGCGTGCCACTCGCCGGCGTCGGGCCCGTGGCAGGAGGCGATGACCGCGTCCTGCCATGGCTTCCTCAGGCGCGCGAAGGCGATCTGCAGGGTGGAGGGGGCAGGGTGGATTGCCAAGTTCTCCGCGCCGAGCTTGCCGGCAAGGTAGCCGGCGATGCCATGGCAGAGCGGATCGCCGGTGGCGAGAACGGCCACGCCGAGCCCGTCGGCCCGTGCGGCCCGCACCCATTCCGGCACCTTCGCCAGTGCGCCGTCCATGTCGCGCAGGGTCGCGTTCTCGGCCAGGTGCGGTGCGACCAGGCGCAGGGTGCGCCCGGCGCCGATCACCAGCTGGCTCGCGGCGAGGCGCTCGCGCGCGCCGCGGCCGAGCCCGTCCCAGCCCTCGTCGAGGATGCCGATGAGGTGGAGGGTTTCATCTCGTGCGTGCATCGATGCGCTCCGTGCCATGGTCGGGGAGGGTCGAGAGCGTGCTCTCGTGCACCGTCACGATCGGCTCGCCCGCGAAGTTGCAGGCGAGCACCGTGAGCCGGTGCGGGCCGGGATAGCGTTCGCGCAGGCTCGCGAGCGCGCGTTGGGCGAGGGCGCGGTGGAAGGCCACCGCAAGGCCCAGCTCGTCCAGCCGCTCGGCGGCGAAGCGGGCGGTCTCGGCGGCGCGGATCTCGGCCACCAGGTCGGGCGGGGCGCCCACCTCCGCCGCCGCGCCGGCGATGAGCTCGCGGTCGACCTCCTCCCGCCAGGCGTGGGTGACCGACAGGCCCTGGGCGATCTTGGTGAGCTTGCCCACCATCGCGCCGACGACGATGTGCTGCATGTTCTGCTTCACTGCGGTCGTGAAGGCCGCCTTCACGAAGTCGCCCATCTGCACGAAGCAGGCTTCGTCCAGTTCGGGGAACTCGCGCATGGCGCATTTCTCGGTGCGGCCGCCGGTGGTGAACACCACCGTGGTCTGGCCCTGGTTTGCCGCTACGTCCACCGCCTGCACGACGCTGGCGCGGAAGGCGGCGGTGGAGTAGGGGCGAACGATACCCGTGGTGCCGAGGATGGAGATGCCACCGAGGATGCCGAGGCGGGCGTTGAGCGTCTTCTTCGCCATCTCCTCGCCGCCGGGCACGGAGATGGTGACCTCCAGGCTGTCGCCCGCGTCGAGGATGTTCCGGCCGGCGGCCGCGACGTTGTCGGCGATGTTCCGCCGCGGCACCGGATTGACGGCTGGGCCGCCCACTTCGAGCCCGAGCCCCGGCTTGGTGACCACGCCGACGCCCGGGCCGCCCTTGAGCACGACCTCGCCGCCGCCTCCGCGGATGCGGCGCACGTCGGCGGTGAGGTGCGCGCCGTGGGTAGCGTCCGGGTCGTCGCCCGCGTCCTTTACGCTGACCGCGTGCGCCGAATCGCCCGTCACCCGGCCGTCCGTGATCGCGAAGCGCACGCGCTGCCCGTTCGGCAGCAGGCATTCCACCGATGCCGGCACCTCGCCACCAACGAGGCCCAGCGTCGCCGCAGTGGCGGCTGCCGCCGAGTTGGCGCCGGTCGAGAAGCCGGTGCGGTTGCCCCGGTCGCGTTTCGGGTCGCCCTTGCGTACCTTTTTCGGCCCATCGGCAGGCGGGGCGGCAGGGCGCGTCGCGTCGCTCATCGGTCGACGGGACTTTCCGTCTGCTCGCGCTGGCGCGCCTCGGCGAGCGCGAGGAGCGCGTGCAGGGCCGCCACCACCAGGGTGGAGCCGCCCTTGCGGCCGCGGATGACGATCCAGGGTACCTCGTCCAGCTCGGCGAGAAGGTCCTTGGATTCGGCTGCCGACACGAAGCCTACCGGCATGCCGAGCACCAGCGCCGGGCGGGCGCCCTCTTCGCGTACCAGGCGCACGACCTCGATCAGGGCGGTGGGCGCGTTGCCGATGCCCACGATCGCGCCGTCGAGGAGCCCGGCGCGATGTGCCTTGCGCATCGCCTGTACCGCGCGGGTGGTGTTCTCCACCTGGGCGCGCTCGATCACGTCGGCGTCCGAGATGAACTGATGGGTCGTGATGCCGAAGTGGGCGAGCCGGGTGGCCGACAGGCCCGACAGGATCATCTCCACGTCGGCGACGATGCGTGTGCGGCGGGTGAGGACGGCGGCGAGCCCGGCTTGCACTGCCGCCGGATGGAAGTCGGTGAGACCGTTGAACTCGAAATCGGCGTTGGCGTGGATCATGCGGCGCACGATCGGCCACTGCTCGGGAGAGTAGGCGTGCGGGCCGGCTTCGGCGTCGATGATGGCGAAGGAGTCGTGCTCGATGGCACGGCCGGCGGCGGTGAGCTGTTCGGTGACGGTGTTGGCGACCATGGCTTCAGGCGTGCGAGTGATGGGAGTGGTGATCGTGGCCGTGGTGGTGGTCGTGGCCGTGCGACACATGCGTGTGGCTGTGGTCGTGCAGGTGCTCGAGCTCGGCGGCCAGCCGGTACTTGCAGCCGTCGCATTCGAGGAGGCTGCCGTCGCCGCCCTCGTCGCCTGCCACGCGCGCGTCGAGGAGCTCGAAGATGCCCGGATCGAAGCCGAAATGGCCGCCGAGGGCGAAGGCCACAGCGGGGTACTGCCGCTCGAGGCGCTGCAATTGAGCCTTGATTCGATCCATCAGCACGCCGGTGAACAGGTACACCGGGACCACGCAGATCTGCGTCATGCCCAGGCGTGCCTGGCGCTGTACCACGGTTTCCAGGCGCGGCCAGGTCACGCCCGTGAAGGCGAGGTCGACCAGCTCGTGGTCGCCGTCCTCGAAGAGCCAGCGCGCCATCTTGGCGAGCTCGCCGTTGGCCCCGGCGTCGGACGAGCCGCGTCCGAGGAGGATCACGCCGGTGGTGTGCGGATCGGGCATGTCGAGCGCGCGCATCAGCCCCTCCAGCTGCCGCTTGAGCACCGCGAAAATCTCGCGGCCCATGCCCAGATGGCGTGCGCAAGTGAAGTGCACTTCGGGATGGCGCTCCCGGGCGCGCTCGATGGCGGCGGGCAGCTCCATCTTCACGTGGCCGGCCGCGTTGAGGATGAAGGGCAGCGTCACGACCCGGCGCGCCCCGCGCGCGGCCCGGTCCAGCCCTTCGTCGAGCAGCACCTCGGCGTGCTCGATGAAGCAGGTCTCGATGCGCCAGCCCGGGTGTCGCGCTCGCCACTGGGCGGCGAAATGCAGGATCTCCTTGTTGCCCTCGCGATTGCGCGAGCCGTGGCCGACCAGGAGCAGGGTGGTGTCGTCGGTCATGATTCCTCGATGGGCGTTACGGCCCGGCGGAAGCGGTGTGTGAAGGCCGGGTCGTAGAGTTTGGAACGGGCGATCTCGGGCCAGTGGCGCGCGCCAAGCGCGGGGCTGGCGATGATCATGGCCTGCGAGGCGACTTTCTCCGCCTGGCACTTCCTCTTGATGTCGGCGAGCGTGCCGCGCACCACCTTCTCCTCGCCCGGCCAGCTCGCCTTGTGCACCACGAGCATCGGCGCATCCTCGGGCCAGCCGGCCGCGCGCAGCGCGCGCTGCACTTCGTGGAGCAGGGTGATGGAGAGGAAGATGCACAGCGTGGTGCGGTGCGCGGCGAGCGCCTCCAGCTCCTCGCCCTGCGGCATGGGGGTGCGGCCGGCCACGCGGGTGAGGATCACGGTCTGGGTGAGCTCGGGGAGCGTCAGCGTCTCGCCCGCAGCGGCGGCCGAGGCCATCGCCGAGGAGACGCCCGGGACCACCCGCCATTCGACGTCGGCTGCGTCGAGGGGACGGGTCATCTCGGTCAGCGCACCATAGAGGGTCGGGTCGCCGGTCTGCAGACGCACCACCGTCTCGCAGCGAGCAGCCGCATCGATGAGCCAGGCCGTCATTTCCTCCAGGGTCATGTTCTTGGAGTCGCGGATCGCGCAGTCGGCCGGCGCGTAGAGGGTGGCGGCGCGGTCGACCAGCGAGCCGGCGTAGAGGACCGCGCCGGCCGTCTCGAGCAGACGCCGCCCCTTGACGGTGATGAGGTCGGGGTCGCCGGGGCCGGCGCCCACGAACCAGACGGTTCCCATCGGGCTCAGGCCCGGGCCGCGGGGGTGGGCAGCGCGGTGCAGAGCTGCAGCGCGGGCGTGCCGGCGAAGGGCAGGAGCGCCTTCACGATGGCCAGGGTCAGCAGCGGCTCGATCATCACCACGGGCAGGTAGGCTGCGGCGAAGGCGGCCCAGTCGGCGAACGGCGTGACCACTTCGCCGATGGCGAGCCAGAAGCCCACCATGGCGGTGACGCCGGCGTAGAACAGCGCATCGAGCTTGAGGATGTTGCGCAGCCCGAGCTCGGTCAGGCGTCGGCCGACGGTGTAGTGCAGCACGGTGAGCGGCACGGCGAGCGACAGGGTATTCACGCCCAGGTGCGCGAGATCGCTCGGTTGGAACAGGAGTCCCTGCAGCGCCAGGCCGATGCCGAAGCCGAGCAGCGTCGGTACGAAGCCGAGGACGAGGTACATCGGCATCGCGCCGATGAAGTGCAGTTCGGAAGGGCCCGCCGGCACGAAGAAGCTCTCCATGCAGAGGGAGAAGAAGACCGCCGCCAGGAGCGTGCGGACGACGAGTTGCGGCTGACGCAGGAGCGTGCTGGCGTAGCTTCCCAGCAGGCCCACTGCGGCGACGTTGGCGGCGGCGATCTTGGCGGCGGATACGAAACCCGGTTCGATGTGCATGGTGACTCCCCTCGAGTGCGTGATGAACGGTGCGGCTCGGGGAGTGCGCGCGCGGGCGTCGACGGACGGCGCCTGTATGCACGAACGCGTTGTTGCGGATTCGGCTGGAAGCCCGGCACGCGGCCGGCGTGGGACCAGTCGGATCGAACCCTCACCCCGGGGCTCACACCACCTCGATTCGATCTGGCCGGTCTTCTGGCTCGCCTTCCTCCGGATTCCGCCGCCTTCCCGTGCGCGAGGCGCACAGTGGCGTGTGGCGGATCCGTCAGGCTTACAGCAGCGGGGGCTGCGCCGGACTGGTCGGAAAAAGCATGCATTCCGACTTCACCGGACTTCCCGTTTCACCCTGCCTCGCGGTCGCTCGGCAGGGCACCTGATCGAAAACGGCGCAAGGATAGGCGATCGGAGCGCCTCTCCGCAAGCGGCCTGTAGCGCGATGACGATCGCCGCTACTGCGTCGGCGCCCGCCCGCCGGGCGCGCGCCGACGTCCGGCTACTTGGCCTTCGTCGGTTTGGCGGCCCCGCCGACGGTGAGCTGGTCGCGCAGCTGGGCGAGGGATTTCTCGCCGATGCCCGGGACCTGGGACAGGTCGTCGACCTTGGCGAAGGGGCCGTTCTTCTGCCGGTATTCGACGATGGCCTTGGCCCGCGACGGGCCGATGCCCTTCACCTGCTCGAGGGCGGCGGCATCCGCGGTGTTGATGTCGACCGCCCCGGCCGCGAGGGCGGACAGCGGGGAGAGGACGAGGGCGACGAGCAAGACGCGCAGCAATCTGAACACGACTACACCTCCTGAAGGTTGTTGCCGAATGGCAATGGCATTTTGTGTTCGTGAAACTGCAATGTCAATGACATTGACTCCGGGCGCGCGCGTGCCGGCCGGGTCGCGGCCGGGATGCACGGCGGGGCAGGCGCTGTCGCGCGCTCAGGCGGGATCCGGCATGCGCGGCAGCGGCATGCCGATGTGATAGCCCTGGACGTAGTCGACGCCCATGTCCTGCAGCATCGAGAGGATCGCCGCGGACTCGACGAACTCCGCCACGGTGCGGATGCCGATGTCGCGGCACAGGTTGGTGAGGTTGCGCACGAGCGCCCGGTCGATCTCCGAGTTCACGATGTTGCGCACGAAGGCGCCGTCGATCTTGACGAACTCGAAGTGCAGCTCGCGCAGGTAGTGGAAGGAGTTGTAGCCGCTGCCGAAGTCGTCCAGGGCGAAGGCGAAGCCCTTGTCGCGCAGCCGGGCGAGAAAGCGGCGCATGTTGGTCATGTCGCCGATGGCGTCGCGCTCCAGGATCTCGAACACCACCAGCTCGGGCGGCAGCTCGAGCCGGTGGCAGAGCTCCTCGGCGTAACCGAGGATGCCGCGGCCTTGGATCTCCTGGGCGGACAGGTTGATGAACACGCGCAGCGGGGCGCCTCCCGCCTTGCGCCGGGCGGCTGCCGCGTGCAGGGTCTGGGTGATGATGGTCCGGTCGAGCTCCCGCCCCAGCCCGTATTTCTCGATGGTGTCGATGAAGGCCGCAGCGGCGACGGTCTCGCCGTTCTTCTCGCGCAGCCGCGCCACGGTTTCGCAGGCGAAGGGCTCGCCGGTGCGGCAGTCCACGATGGGCTGGAAGTAGGGGACCATGCGCCCCTCGCGCAACGCTTCGCGCAGGTGCTCCGCGAAGTCGCGGGTGGCGCGGGTGGCGCGCAGCTGCCCCGGCATCGAGTCGAGGGTGCAGGCGCTGTCCTTGCCGAGCTCCTTGGCGCGGTACATGGCGATGTCCACGCCGGCGAGCAGATCGGTCTCGGTACGCGCATCGGTGGGATAGATGACGATGCCGATCGACACGGTGATGTGGAAGCGCTTGCCGGTGGGGCTGGTGAAGGCGCGCTCGCGCAGGGCCGCGCCCAGCTTGGCCGCCGCCGCCTGGGCGCCACTCTTCCCGGTTTCCATGAGCATGACGGCGAACTCGTCGCCGCCGATGCGGGTCGCGAGATCGCCCTTGCGGATGTGTGCGCGCAGGATCTCTGCCACGCCGCACAGCACCTGGTCGCCGACCGGGTGGCCCCACGAGTCGTTCACGTCCTTGAAGTCGTCGAGATCGATGAGCAGCAGGGCGAACTCGTGCTCGTGGCGCTCAGAGCGGCCGATCTCGTACTCCAGCATGTTGTTGAACTGGCGCCGGTTGTAGAGACCGGTGAGCGGGTCGTGGATGGAGTAGTACTCGAGCTCCGCGAGGGTGCGCGAGAGCACCTTGCTCGAGCCGACCACCATCACCATCACGGCGAGGATGGAGCGGATCACGCTCTCCTCGCGCGGGTTCAGCGGGTTGGAAGAGAGAAAGGTCACCCCCAGCAGCCCGGCGAGCTGCGCGGAGTGTTCGGGCACGCGCACCGTGATCATCTGGTCGGCGCGCACGCGGTGCATGACCGAGTCCGACTTGATCTGGAATTCCTCGTAATCCAGCGGCGAGTCGGCAGGCAGTCCCAGGCTCTCGATCATGCGTCCGGCGAGCCTGCGGCGGATCGACAGGCGGTAGTCCTCGTCACAGTCGCCGAAGTAGTACACGTTGAGCACCAGTCCGTGCTCTTCGGCGAAAGCCATGAAGAAGAGGTCGAAGGGGAAGATGGCGTGGAAATCGCTCAGGATGGACTGGACGAACTCCTTCCACTGGCCGATGCGCTCGTGGGAGAGGATGATCTGCTCGAGCACCTGGCTCTGCCGCTCGAGGAGCTCGCGCTCGACCAGCGTGGACGAGAGCATGCCGAACATCTCGTCGAAATCGCCGATGATCCGGCGCAGTTCCCCGCTGTTCTCGCGCCATTGGCGCGTGCGCTCGGCCAGCAGCAGGTCGAAGCTGGCGGAAAGCCGCTCGCACACGTCGCGCGCCTCGCCCATGAGCTCGGCCTGATCCACGTTGGCCGGATCCTGCAGGGCGGTCTCGATACGTCCGATCACCTCCGCGTGCCGGCCGCGGATCATGTCCCCGAGCGCCGAGCTGAAGAACTGGGTGCGGGTCTGCTCCTCGAGCAGGGACGCCAGCCGGCCGATGACCTGCAGGCGCAGCTTGGCGAGGCCGGCGTTGTCGGGCCTGTCTGCCTGGGTCATGGAGGCTACCCCTGCCGGAAGCGTCCGCCGGCTTCGAGGAGATCCGTGCCGCAGCGCAGCTCCGCGAGCCAGGCGAGGAAGTCGCGCACCGCAGCGCCGCGGTAGATCGGCCCGTGCTGCGGCGCGATCATGTCGATGTCGAGCCCGGCGATGGTGTCGAGCCAGCAGCGGATGGCGCGGTTCGAGCACATGTAGCGGCGGTGGAAGCCCTCGATGAAGGGGACGTGGGAGGCGAAGTCGTCGACGAAGGCGTCGTCCCGGTCGGGCGGCATCATCGCCGCGCCGATGTCGCCGCTGAAGAGGATGCGTGAGACCGGGTCGTAGACGTTGATCTGCCCCTCGGAGTGGAGAAAGTGGGCCGGCACGATCTGCAGGCCGAACCCCGGTGCGACCTCGCATGCCATCCCCTCGTCGGGCACGCCCACGAAGCGCTCCATCTCCCGCAGCCCGTAGTGCGGCAGGAAGCGCATCCAGATGCGCGACACGTACACCTCGGCGTGGGTGAGCTCGAGCCAGGTGGAGAGCCCCCCGACGATGTCGGGGTCCTGGTGGGAAAGGATGATGGCCTTGATCTGCTCGGGCCGCGCGTAGCGCAGCATTTCGGCCAGCACTTGCGGCATCACGCCGAAACCGCCCGGGTCGAGAAGGACGGCGGTGGCGTCGTGGACGATCAGGAACTGGTTCGAGCGGACGCCGTCCTCCTCGCCCGGCTCACTTTCGTTAAGCAGCACGAACTTGTGCCGGCCGTCGCCGAACAGCTCGACGTTGCGCATCCAGTCTCTCCTCGCTTCCTTCTTGTTCGTTGTTCTCGCAGGTGCCCTCTCGGCTCCGGGCTGCGCGAAGGTGATGCGAGCGCCGTCCGCCGGGCTCCCGCGGGGCGTGCTGCCCCCTTGCAGCCGCCATACGCGAAACGCGGTATGACCATACACAGTTCATGGTTGTATGGCAATCTCGAGAAAACGCGATGGAAGCGCCGGGAGATGTGCGCTGGATCAATATGGCCGATCCCGTGCCTGGGGTATGCTGCCGCCCATGAGCCGACGCCCGACCGATCTCGCGCCGCTGCTCCGTCCCTTTCCGGACGGCACCGGTGCCGCCATTCCCCCCTACCTGTCACGAACCTACACCTGGGCCTACCTGAGCCACCGCACGCTGCCGTGGCTGGACCGCCCGTCCGTGGTGTCCGCAATCCTGTGGGGCAACGCCGGGCGCCTCATGCGTGCGGCGGTATCCGAGTTCGCGCCGGGCGAGCGCGTGCTGCAGGCGGCCTGCGTCTATGGCGGCTTTTCGCCCATGCTCGCGGAGCAGGTGGGGACGTCGGGCGCGCTCGACATCGTCGACGTGGCACCGATCCAGCTCGCCAACGTCGGCCGCAAGGTGGCCGGGCTGCCGCAGGTGCGGCTGGTCCACCGCGATCTCGCCGACCCCGGCGAGGTGGGCGGCTACGAGGGGGTGTGCTGCTTCTTCCTGCTGCACGAGGTGCCGCCGCCCGCCCGCAGCCGCATCGTGGACAATCTCCTCGCCGCCGTGCGTCCCGGGGGCAAGGTGGTGTTCGTGGACTACCACCGGCCGCGCCGGTGGCATCCCCTGCGCCCGGTGATGGCGCAGGTGTTCCGCTGGCTGGAGCCCTACGCCGACTCGCTCCTCGACGCGCCCATCGAGTCGCTGTCGCCGAGTGCGGGCGAGTTCGAATGGCGCAAGACCACCTCCTTCGGCGGTCTCTACCAGCACGTGGTGGCGATTCGGCGCCGCTGAGCCGCGGCGCCGCAGGCCCGATCCCGCGTCAGTCCTCGCGGTTTCCCGGTCTTCCCGAGAACAGCGCGGCGCGCTGGGCGGGGCGGCGTCCGTTGTCGGGCCGCTGGGGCGTACGCGGCCGGGCGGCCGGAGCGCGTTCCGGCGCGCCATGCGCCTGCTGGCGCGGCGCGGGGCGCTCGTTGCGCGGGCCGCGCGGCTGGGCCGGCTGCTCGCGACGCCCCTGGGGGCGGGGCGGCCGGTCGGCATCGCCCGGGTCGGCGGACTTCACGGTGAATTCGGGAAGCGTCTCGCGGGGAATGCTGCGCTTGATGAGGCGCTCGATCGCGGTCAGGTAGCTCTTCTCCTCCGTATCCACGAAGGACACCGCCGAGCCCGTGGCGCCTGCGCGGCCGGTACGGCCGATGCGGTGCACGTAGTCCTCGGGCACGTTGGGCAGCTCGAAGTTCACCACGTGGGGCAACTGGTCGATGTCGAGTCCGCGCGCCGCGATGTCGGTCGCCACCAGCACCGGCAGGGTGCCGTCCTTGAACTGCGCGAGCGCTTTCGTGCGCGCCGACTGGCTCTTGTTGCCGTGGATCGCGGCCGCCGGAATGCCCTGTTTGCCCAGGTACTCGGCGAGCCGGTTGGCGCCGTGCTTGGTGCGGGTGAACACCAGCACCTGGCGCCACGCATGCGTCTTCACGAGGTGGGCGAGCAGATCGCGCTTGTGCTTCTGCGGCACATGGTAGATCGACTGCTGCACCAACTCGGCAGTGGTGTTTCGCCGCGCCACCTCGACCTGGCCGGGGTTGTGCAGCAGTCCGCTCGCGAGCTGACGGATCTCGTCCGAGAAGGTGGCCGAGAAGAGCAGGTTCTGGCGTCTTGCGGGCAGCAGCGCGAGGACCTTGCGGATGTCGCGGATGAAGCCCATGTCGAGCATGCGGTCGGCTTCGTCCAGCACAAGGATCTCGACGCCCGAGAGGTCGAGCGTCTTCTGCCCGACATGGTCCAGCAGGCGGCCAGGCGTGGCGACCAGGATGTCCACCCGTTTCTTCAATGCCTGGATCTGCGGATTGATGTTCACGCCGCCGAACATGACCATGGACGTAAGCGGCAGGTGGCGGCCGTAGGTCTGCACCGATTCCTCGACCTGCGCGGCGAGCTCGCGCGTCGGGGTGAGGATCAGGCAGCGCGGCCGCCCGGGGCGCGCCTGCGCGGCAGGCGTCGCCGACAGGCGGTGCAGTACGGGCAGCGTGAAGCCGGCCGTCTTGCCGGTGCCCGTCTGGGCCGCGGCAAGCAGGTCGCCGCCGGCGAGTACCAGGGGGATGGCCTGAGCCTGGATGGGGGTAGGCGTGTCGTAGCCGGCTTCGGCGATCGCGCGCAGCAGGGGGTCGGCCAGGCCGAGCCCGGCGAAGTTCACTTCGGATGACATGGGAAACAAAGGCTCCAGCGACGGCCTGTCGCTCAAGCTGAGTGACACCAATCGAGGCGGGCGATGATAGTGACCGGAAAGGGTCGTTGAGATGGGACCGGAGCCGATTGGCCAGGCTCACGGCGAAGCGCCGATTGTACGCGGTTCGCGCTGCAGTGCCGCAAAAATTTGTGCAAAGGGACGATTGCGGGCATTCTAGGGCGGAACAGGCGGCAAGTGGCCGCCGTCCGGCCGCCGAATGCGGCGTCGGCGGTGCTTGTTGTCTATCACTAACGTCTAATGTACCGATTACCCGATGAAGGGTATAGTCCCCTTTCCCGTCAGGGGTTTTGGGGAGCACCGGCGTATGGCAGATCTTCCTCACCGCGCATTCGATGCCCACGCGCGTCTCGCTCGCCGTCTCGGGCTGCGCGCTTTCGCCGGCCTTTCCCTGCTCGCGCTGGTCGCCCTGGGCTTTGCCCTGCTGGCCGCCTGGAGCGCTTCGGTCACCTGGCGGTACCTCGCGGAAGGCGCCGTGCTCGGCGCCCTCGGTGCGGTGATCGTGTTCATGCTGTGCCTGGGAGCCTCCCTGCGCTGCCTGGTGTGGCTCGCCGCGCCGCCGGAGCGCCCCGACGGCGTGAGCCTGCCGCGGGCCGCCGCGCCTGCCCTGCATCGCATGATCGATCGCGTCGCCCGCCGCTTCGGGCAGCCGCCCATCGACGGGGTGTGGGTCACCGGCGACATGAACGCCGCCATGCTGCAGCGTCCGCGCTGGGGCTGGTTCGGGCCCATGGAAACCCACCTGATGATCGGGCTCCCGCTCACCCACAGCGTGTCCCGCCGCCAGTTCGGCGCCATCCTCGCCCACGAGTTCGCCCATCTCGCCTGCCAGCGCCAGGGTATCGCCGCCTGGGGCAGTCACCTGCGCGCCTGGTGGTTTCGCGTGCTCGAGCGCTGTGCCGCCACCGGCGGGCCGCTCGCGCCCTTCTTCGAGTGGTGGTCGGCGCGTGCCTTGCCGGATGCGGTCCGGCTGTCGCGGCTGGAGGAATTCGACGCGGACGAGATCGCCGCGCGTGTCGTCGGCGCGCGGCTCCTCGGCGAGACGCTGATCGAGATCGCGCTCAAGGAACGCTTCCTGAGCGAGGACTACTGGCGCAAGGTCATGGCCCAGAGCGCGCTGCAGCCGCGGCCGTCCATCCGCCCCTACCGCGAGATGGGCCTGGGCATGATGGCCGGCTTCCGCCGCCCCGCGCCGGGAGCCGACCGGCTGCAGAGCGTGATCGGGGACGAAGCCTCGCCCATGGACTTCCATCCGCCGCTCGCCGAGCGCCTCCAGGCCCTGGGCGTGAAGCCCGCGGTGGCGACGACCGAGCGGCCGTCGGCGGCCGCGCGCTATCTCGCGCCGCTTCTGCCCAGCCTGGCCTGGGTGTTCGATCGGGCCTGGTGGCTCGACACCCGCCGCACCTGGCGGCGGCTGTACGCACGCTCGCAGCGCGGCTGAGAGGCGGCGCAGCCCGCGCGGCGCCCCCTAACGGCGACGTGTGCGTGCCGCTTCCAGGAACTCGCACACCCGGGTCGCACCGTCGAGGATGCGCGGCGTGTGGCGCTGGATGAGTTCGGGCGGGACGAAGAAGAGATTGCCCGCCGCGGCTGCGGCGAGCCCCGGCCAGCGCCGCCACTGGTCCAGCCATTCCGGCCGCGCCTCGCCCATGCCGCTGGCGATGACCGCTTCCGGATTGGCCGCCAGTACGCTCTCCACGCCGATCTTGGGGGCGAGTTGCGCGAGCCCGGCGAACACGTTCTCGCCGCCGCAAAGGCGCAGCACATCCGAGATCAGGTGCTCGCCGTTGATGGTCATGAGCGGCCGGTCCCAGATCTGATAGAAGGTGCGCACCGCGGGGCGTGCCTCGTAGCGGGCCGCGAGTGCTGCCTGGCGTTCGCGGAACGCCTCCGCCGCAGCCCGGCCCGCCTGCTCGTTTCCACCCAGCCGGCCGAAAACCTCCAGGCTGCGGGCGACGTCCTCCAGACTGCGTGGCTCGTTGAGATACACCGGGATGCCGAGCGCCTCGAGCCGCCCCAGGTTGGCCTTGCGGTTGCCGCTGCTCCAGCCGACCACGAGGTCGGGCTTGAGCGCGACCACCGCCTCCAGGTCCACGTTGCTGTAGCCGCCCACCTGAGGCAGGACGAGGGCCGCCGGCGGGAAGTCGCTGTAGGCGACCACGCCCACGATGCGGTCGCCGACGCCGGCCGCGAACAGGAGCTCGGTGACGTGGGGGGCGAGGCTCACGATGCGCTGGGCCGGGGCGGGCAGGGCCAGCCTGCGCCCGGTGTCGTCGACGATCTCCAGCTTCGCCTCGCTCGAAGGCGAGCACAGCAGAGTGGCGAGTAGCGCAAGGAGCGGCACGGAGCGGATCAGGGGCATGGGTCTGTCTGGCTAGGGGGTAAGGGGTTCATGCCGCGGCCGAGGCGTTCGTCAGAAGGCTGCCCTGGCCGCCGGCGATGGCGAGCCGCCGGGCGATCGCCTGAATCGCCTCGAAGCGAGCGCCGCACCAGGCGGGCGCGAGCAGGGTGGGTGCATGGGCGGTGGCCGACACCCGATGATAGACGACCGCCGGCGGCGTGCGCCGGATCATCTCGGCGGCGACATCGGCGTAGTCGTCGAGCGTCGCGGGCGCGACTTCGCCCCGGCGCCAGGCCGCGGCGAGCCGGCTGCCGCGCACGATCATCAGCGGGTGCAGCTTGAGGCCGTCTACCCCCTGATCGAGCACCCGCTCCAGGGTGAGGAGGCTGCGCTCGGGCGCCTCGCTGGGCAGGCCGACGATGAGGTGGGCGCATACCGGGACGCCCCGCTCTCGCGCGCGAGCCACGGCTTCCGCATAGGCGGCGAAGCCGTGGCCCCGGTTGATTCGTTCCAGCGTGTCGTCGAAGGCGCTCTGCAGGCCCAGCTCCAGCCACACCTCGTAGCCGCGCTCCCGGTAGCCGGCGAGCAGATCGAGCACCGCGTCGGGCACGCAGTCGGGGCGGGTGCCCACGCACAGCCCGACGATGTCGGCGCCCTCGAGCGCCTCCTCGTAGAGCCGCTCGAGGGTGGCCACCTCGGCGTAGGTGTTGGTATAGGCCTGGAAGTAGGCGAGGTAGCGGCGCGCCCGGTCCATCTTGACCCGGCCCTCCGCGAGCTGCTCGGCCAGCGGTTGCGAGGTGGTCCGGTTGAAGGAGCGCACGTTGCAGAAGCTGCAGCCGCCGCGCCCGAGGGTACCGTCGCGGTTGGGGCAGGTGAAGTCGGCGGCCAGCGGCAGCTTGTGCACCCGCTCGCCGAAGCGCGCCCGCAGGTGGCGGCCGATGGTGTTTACGTAGCGGTCGAGCTGCACGGGCGACTCGTGTGGCAGGCGGGCAGGGCGGCGAGCGCGGCTTCCAGGCGGCGCCAGCCGGCCTCGTCGGGCGGCAGGCCGAAGCGCAGGCTCGCGGGTCGCGCGAAGAGGCGCACCAGGATGCCGGCGCGGGCGAGGCGGTCCCGGATCTCGGCCGCGGCCGGGTGCGCGACCCACTGGAAGAGCGCCGGACCGGCCGGCTCCCCGAGCCCGGCCGCGCGCAGCAGGGCGGCGAGGCGCGCGCCTTCTGCCGCGAGCCGCTCGCGCATGTCGGCCTGCCATGCGGTATCCAGGAGCGCCGCGCGGGCTACGTGACGGGCGGGGCCGCTCACCGTCCATGGGCCGAGCTGCTCCGCCAGCCCGCGGCGCAGCGCGGCCGGGGCGAGCACGAAGCCCACCCGCGCGCCGGCGAGCCCGAAGAACTTCCCCAGCGAGCGCAGCACCACCAGGCCGTGGCGGCCTGCTTCACGCGCCACGCTCCCGTCGGGCGTCGCGTCCATGAAGGCCTCGTCCACCACCAGCCAGCCGCCCCGCGCGGCGAGCCGCGCATGCCAGGCGAGGAGCTTTTCGGGCGCGAAGCGTACGCCGGTGGGGTTGTTGGGATTGACGAGCAGGAGCACGTCGGTGGCGTCGAGCGCGGCCTCGATGTCCGCCGCATCGCGGCACGTGCGCAGCGCGCGGCCGCGCCAGGCGTGGCGGTGTTCGGCGTAGGTGGGCTCGAAGAGCGTCACCCGCTCTCCCGGGACGAGCGCCGGCAGCGCCTGGATGGCGGGCTGCGAGCCGGCCACCGGCAGGAGCTCGGCGCTGCCGTAATAGGCGGCGGCCGCCTCCTCCAGCCCGTCGTCGTCCTCGGGCAGGCGCAGCCAGGCCTCGGGCGGCAGTGGGGGCGCCGGGTAG
This sequence comes from Azoarcus sp., assembly GCA_020725025.1. GTDB lineage: Bacteria > Pseudomonadota > Gammaproteobacteria > Burkholderiales > Rhodocyclaceae > Aromatoleum. The sequence continues at coordinate 2,697 of DYFV01000002.1, read as the reverse complement.
CCGCGGGGGTTGATGCCCGTGGAGAGATCGAGCCAGTCCGCGCGCGGGATGCCGTAGCGCCGCGCCGCCTCGCCCAGGCGTCCGCCGTGCTCAAGCATGGGCTGCGATTCCGGCCGACAGCGCGGCTGTCACGGCCACCACGGCGAGCCACAGGAGCATGCCGCGATGGACGAGCGCGACGGCGCGGCGCACGGATCCGGCATCGGGCGGGGCGCCGCAACCGAGCGGCGGGCGCGATTCCTCCCGGCCGTGGTAGATGGCCGCGCCGCCCAGTTGCACGCCGAGCGCGCCGGCGCCGGCGGCCATCACCGGCCCGGCGTTGGGGCTCTCCCAGGCGGGTGCCTGGCGGCGCCAGCAGGCGAGCCCATCGGCGGTGCGGCCCAGCAGTGCGTAGGTGAGCGCGGTGAGCCGCGCGGGCGGCCAGTTCAGCCCATCGTCCAGGCGCGCCGCGGCCCAGCCGAAGTGGAGGTAGCGCTCGTTGCGGTAGCCCCACATGGCGTCCAGCGTGTTGGCCAGCCGGAACAGCAGCGCCCCGGGGCCGCCGAGCACGATGAACCAGAAGAGCGCGCCGAACACCGCATCGTTGCCGTTCTCGAGGACAGACTCGGTGCCCGCCCGGGCGACGCCGGCCGCATCCAGCGCCGTGGTGTCCCGGCTCACCATCCAGCCCACGCGCTCCCGTGCCCTCGGCAGATCGCCGGCGGCGAGGGGTTCGGCCACCGCCTCGGCGTGCTCGGCGAGGCTTTTCGCGCCGAGCGCGAAATAGAGCAGGGCGACGTCCACCACCCAGTGGGTGGCCGGATGGGCGGAACGGGCCGCGAACGCGAGCAGCACCCAGGGCAGCACCGCGAGCGCCCAGGCGAGGACGCCACCGCTGCGCCCGGGCAGCGCCTTGCGTACCTGCCGTTCGACCCACGTCGCCCAGCGGCCGAAGCCCACCAGCGGATGAAAGCGGCGGGGCTCGCCCAGGAGGCGGTCGACGGCCATGCCGGCGGCGAGTTTCACGAGCAGGGAAATCATGGTGGCGAAGGTTTCGGGGATAATGCGCGGCTTCGAGAGAGCCGGAATTCTACGCCATGCCAAATGCCGCCGCCCTGATGGTGCAGGGAACGACCTCAGATGCCGGGAAGAGCACCCTGGTGGCGGGCCTTGCCCGCGTGCTCGTGCGACGTGGCCTGAGGGTGGCGCCGTTCAAGCCGCAGAACATGGCGCTCAACTCAGCGGTGACGGTGGACGGCGGCGAGATCGGGCGCGCCCAGGCGTTGCAGGCGATCGCCGCCGGGCTCGAGCCCCACACCGACTTCAACCCGGTGCTGCTCAAGCCCGCCAGCGACATCGGCGCGCAGGTGATCATCCACGGCAAGGTGGCGGCCAATCTGTCGGCGCGTGACTACCACGCCTACAAGCCCACCGCCATGGCCGCGGTGATGGCCTCCTGGGGACGGCTCCTCGAGCGCTACGAGGTCCTGCTGGTGGAGGGGGCGGGCAGCCCCGCCGAGATCAACCTGCGCGACCGCGACATCGCCAACATGGGCTTCGCAGAGGCCGCCGACGTGCCGGTGATCCTGGTGGCCGACATCGACCGCGGCGGTGTCTTCGCCCACCTGGTAGGCACGCTGGAGCTGCTGTCGCCGTCCGAGCAGGCGCGGGTGAAGGGATTCGTGATCAACCGCTTCCGCGGCGACATCGGCTTGCTGCAGCCCGGCCTCGACTGGCTGGAGGCACGCACCGGGCGGCCGGTGCTGGGCGTGCTGCCCTACCTGCACGGGCTCTTCCTCGACGCAGAGGACGCGCTCGCCGATGCCCGCGCGGAGAAGGGCGAGACGCGGCTCCGGGCGATCGCGCCCGCCTACCCGCGCATTTCCAACCACACCGACCTGGACGCGCTGCGTCTGCATCCCGAGGTCGATTTCCGCTGGGTGGGTCCCGGCCAGGCGATTCCGCCGGCCGACCTCGTCGTCCTCCCCGGCTCCAAGAGCGTGCAGGCCGACCTCGCCTGGCTGCGCGCCCAGGGCTGGGAGCCCGCGATCCGCCGGCACCTGCGCTACGGCGGCAAGCTGGTGGGGATCTGCGGCGGCTTCCAGATGCTGGGTGAGGCCCTCCACGACCCCCGGGGCCTCGAGGGAGTGCCGGCGAGCGTGGCCGGCCTGGGGCTGCTCGACATGGAGACGGTGCTGGAGGCGGAGAAGCAGCTGGTGAACGCCCGCGGCACCCTGTGCTTCGCCGACGGTCCGGCCGTCGCGGGCTATGAGATCCACATGGGCGTGAGCCGCGGCCCCGCCCTGGAGCGCCCCGCCCTGCGGCTCGAAGACGGGCGGGCGGACGGCGCGCGCTCGGAGGACGGCCAGATTCTCGGCACCTACCTCCACGGCCTCTTCGATGCCCCGGGGGCGCTCGCGGCGCTGCTCGCCTGGGCCGGCGCGGGCGAGGTGGAGGCGGTGGACCTCGCCGCGCGGCGCGAGGCCGACCTCGACCGCCTGGCGGACTCGATCGAACGCCACATGGATCTCGCGCGGCTCTTTCCCTCTGTGTTCGGCCAGCCGGCAGCCTGAGCCGCGGCATGGACGGAGCCGCAGCTCTTTGTGCGCTGCGGTAAAGTTTTTACGAATTCTTGATGCGGGGCTCGCCAGAATGGCGCGCCATGAAGATCATCATCCTCGGCGCCGGACAGGTGGGCGCCTCGGTGGCCGAGAACCT
>DYFV01000001.1 GCA_020725025.1 Azoarcus sp. | reverse complement strand
CGCACGGCCACCGCAGTAATGCCAAAGGCACAACGATCGGAAGGATCGTTGCCGCTGTAACGGGGACGGAGAGAAGCTATCCCGCCCGCAACCTCAATCCAATACCGAGGGGCAGGCAGTCAGGAGCACGCAGACGGGGAGATCGAACCCAAGTTGGGGAGTGTTGCGGATACCGCGATCGGGGAACAGGGATCCCGCGTTCAGGGGCGTGAGAACGTACCGGTGGCGACATCCGGCGCGGCGTCGCTACCGGCTACGACACGCAGCATGGGACGAGCACCAGAAGGCGAATACTCGGGCACCCAGCCAAGGAGTGAGGCCCGTACCTCGTCGTCGGAAACGGGGCCCCGGCGCTCGAGCCAGGCATGCAGGCGTGCCAGGAAGTCGCCATCGACCGGACGCGAGCGGGCGATCCGCAGCTTGGGGTGCGGCGTCTCGAGCGTGTGCTCGGCGTCGGCGAGTAACTCTTCGTAAAGCTTCTCGCCGGGGCGCAGCCCCGAGAACTCGATCCGGATCTCGTCCTCGGTAAAGCCGGAAAGGCGGATCATATTGCGCGCGAGGTCGACGATCTTGACCGGCTCGCCCATGTCCAGCACGAAGATCTCTCCGCCCGCCCCCATCGCCGCCGCCTGCAGGACCAGTTGCGCCGCCTCCGGGATGGACATGAAGTAGCGGGTGATCTCCGGGTGCGTCACCGTTACCGGGCCGCCGCGCGCGATCTGTTCCTGGAACTTCGGGATCACGCTGCCGGTGCTGCCCAGCACATTGCCGAAACGCACGATTTCGAACTGGGTGCCGCGGCCGGTCGCCTGCAGCGCCTGACAGGCCATCTCCGCCAGCCGCTTCGTCGCGCCCATCACGTTGGTCGGGTTGACCGCCTTATCGGTCGAGATGAGCACGAAGCGCTCCGCCTCGAAGCGCTGCGCGCACTCGGCCACCTGAAGCGTGCCGAGCACGTTGTTGCGCACCGCCTGCCAGGCGTTGCCGATCTCCATGAGGGGCACATGCTTGTAGGCGGCGGCGTGGAACACGACTTGCGGCCGATGTGCTGCGAAGATCTCGGCAAGCCGCTCGGTGTCCTTCACGTCGCCCGCGAGCGGCACGATCTCCACGTCCGGACGGTTCACCACGAACCACTGCTCGAGCGAGTACAGCGCAAACTCGGTTTGTTCGACGAGCACCAGCCGTGCCGGCGAGAAGCGCGCCAGCTGCCGGCACAACTCGCTACCGATCGAGCCGCCTGCCCCGGTCACAAGCGCGATCTTGCCGGCGAGCATCGCTTCGACGTGCGGTGTGTCGATATTCACCGCGTCGCGCCCGAGCAGGTCTTCGATTTCCACCGGCCGGATGGACGAAAGCGCCACCCGACCGCTCATGATGTCCTCGAGGCCGGGCACGGTGAATACGTGGGCACCCTCGCGCACCGCGATGTCCGCGGCACGCTTGCGTGCCGCCGTCGCGGCCGAGGGCATCGCGAGGATGACGTGACGCGCCTTCTCCGCGCTGAGCACCGATCCTAGGGAGTCTACAGGTCCAAACACCGGACACCCCAGCAGTTCGCGCCCCCACTTCGACGCATCGTCGTCCACCAGGCCCACCACCCGCCAATCGGGGCTGCGCTCGAGCTCGCGCACCAGCATGGCGCCGCCGCGCCCGGCGCCCACGATCACCACCGGCTTGCCCTGCGCGATGAGCCCCCCGTAGAGGCGGTGCTCTTTCCACATTCTGTAGATGACGCGGCCGCCGGCCATGACCGCCGCGAGCAGCAAGGGATAGAGTACGACCAGCGAGCGTGGGATCACCAGCGGGCTGCGGTAGAGCGCGACCAGCGCCAGCAACACGAGCGAGGACATCCCGATGGCCCTGAGCACGCGCTTGAGATCGGGCAGGCTCGCGAACACCCACATACCGCGGTACAGGCCTGCCCACCGGCAGACGACGGCGTGTGCCGGAAGCAGCACGATCAGCCCGAGGCCGATCTGCTCGGCATACTCTTCAGGCCATTCGAAGTTGAAGCGCAGGAGGTAAGCCCCGACCCAGGCGGCAACGGCTGCGACCAGGTCGAACAGGAACACGAGCGCGGAACGGTACGGCGGCTTCAAGCTGGCGGATCTATTGGGCGGAAAGGGGATCAGGGCAAGACCGCTAATTGTAGCGCAAGCCTGGCGCCTTTCCCGCACCGGCACCCACTGTCCCCCACGCATGGACGAGATCGCGCACACCAAGCTTCACGCGGGTCTCCCTTCCAGCTCTCCGGCACGAAAACGCACCGCGAGTGCGACCAGGGGCAGATAGGCCAACGCGACTCCGACCAAGCCGTCGAGCCGGCTGAGCCCCACCAGAAGTGCCACGGGCAGGAGCCAGAACAGGTTTATGGCGGCGACCGCGAGCGTCACCGGCAAATGCGCCCCATACCGGCGCGACGCGTACTGATAAGCATGGCTGCGGTGCGCTTCGTAGATCCTGTCACCGCGCAGCATCCTGCGCAGCAGCGTCCACGTCGCATCCACAATGAACACTCCGAGCAGGATCAGCCAGCTCCATAGCGAGGCCGGATCGCGCCAGGCAGCTTGCAGCGACAGTACGCCGAGCACGATCCCCAGGAAGCCGCTACCCGCGTCTCCCATGAAGATTTTGGCGGGCGGGAAGTTCCAGTAGAGGAAGCCCGCTGCGGCTGCGCCCAGCGACAGCGGCACCAGCGCCAATGTCGGTTCGCCCGCCAAGACGTGAAGCAAGGCGCCGCCCAGGCAGACGCAGACGGTCTCGACGCCGGCGATACCGTCGATACCATCCATGAAGTTGTAGAGGTTGAGCAGCCACACGAGATAGACCGCGCCGACCCCGAAGCCGAGCCAATCCAGATCCACCGACGCGCCGAACAGGGAAACGGGAGGAACTCCGCCCAGCAGGACGAGCGCCCAGATCGCCGCTGCAAAGTGCGCAAGAAGACGCCAGCGCGCGGCAACGTGGCCGTGATCGTCGAGAAACCCGATCGCCGCCACACACGCTCCCGCTCCAAGCAGCGCCCAATGGACCTGCCAGTCCAACGCGCCGACGAGCGCAAGCACCGGCAGCGCGAGCAGGAAGCTCACCACGATCGCCACCCCGCCCCCACGCGGCGTCGGCACACGGTGAGAACTGCGTGCATTCGGCACGTCCATGAGACTCCTGGCGAGCGCGTAGCGGCGCAGCACGCCGGTCGACACCAGCGAAATCGCGAGCACCACGGGCAGCAGCCACCAGCCCCGGCTCAGTTCGCTCACGAATTCCACACCCTCTCTCCCGACACGTTCATCGATCTCCGCGGATCAAGAAATCCTGCGCAGTCCGACGCAGCCCCTCGTCCACGGTGACCGGCGGCGTCCAATCCAGTAGCCTCCGGGTCTTGGAGATGTCGACTTGCAGCGATCCGCACAGCCGCTGGACGACGTGGCGCTTGCCGAGAAGCGCCGCGACGGCCTCAAGCACGCCCACTGGAACCGGCAGCAACCGGGCGGGAACGCCCATGGCGGCTGCAAGACGACGCAAGATATCCGTGGTCGAGAGGTCCTCGCCATCACCGGCGAGGAAGACCTGATTGACCGCCGCGGGATGATCGAGACAAGTCACGATGAGATCCACCAAGTTGTCCAGTGCGACCAGGCTGCGGCGGTTGTGACGAACGGCGCCGAGCGGAAGCGGTACACCGCGCGCCAGCCAGCGCATCATGCTGAGGAAGTTGGCCTTTACGCCGGGGCCATATACCAGGGGTGGGCGGATGATCACGACCTCCATGCCCGTCTCGGCTGCGAGGGTGAAAAGGCCCTGCTCGGCCTCGAGCTTGGAGACGCCATACGGGTCGACCGGCGCAGGCGCGTCGTCTGCGGCAAACCGACGCCCCGCGACCGTCGCCTCGCCGTTCACCTTCACGGAGCTGAGGAAGACGAAGCGACGGACCCCCGCCCGCGCGGCTTGGCGGGCGACAGCAAGCGTACCGGCGACGTTCAAGGCACGGAATTCGGCTAGAGGATCGACGGCCGTATCGTGCATGACATGAACGCGAGCGGCCGTGTGGACCACGATGTTCACGCGCGCGAGCGTCGACGACCAGTCGCTGTCCGCGCCGAGTCCTGGCGACCACCTCCCTTCAACCATGTGAGGCAGAGTGGCCCCGTGACGCATCGCCGCTGCAACACGGTAGCGGCCTTGATCCGCAAGCGCGCGAACCACCTCGCGTCCGACGAACCCCGTTGCGCCGGTGACCAGCAGAAGCGGCTCATGGCCTTCATTGGACAACCTGATCTGCACCGCTCAATGCCCTTCACTCACCGGGCGCGGCGACTCGGCGTCATGCCCCACGTGGATCCCGCGCCCAATGGTTTCTCTATCGCCGCTCTGCTCAAACCCCATTGTTTCAAGGAACGTTCGATTGACCCGACGCACATCGAAGCGCTTCTCGGCAAGCCGCCGGCTCGCCTGACCCATTGAAAGGATCAGGTCCGGCTGCAGGACGAAGCGGACCATGGCAGAGGCCAGTGCGGCCGAATCGCGAACCGGAACCAGGAACCCGTTTTCCCCGTCCACAACCGTTTCCCGACATCCGGGCGCGTCCGTGGTAATGATCGGGCGCCCCATGGCCATCGCCTCCTGTGTGCTCCGGGGAACACCTTCACGATACGACGGCAGCACGAACACGCTCGCCTGAGCCAGCCAAGGCTTGACGTCGACATGCCCCGGCCAATCGATCAGGCCCTCGTCTACCCAGGCTTCGACTTCAGAACGACCAAGCCCCCCCGGATTCGAGTCCAGCCCGCCCAACAAGACAAAGCGCGCTTCTGGGTAACTGGCCTTCACCCTCCGTGCAGCTTCGACGAACTCAACGACTCCCTTCTCCCGCAGCAACCGCGCCGCCAGCAAAAAACCGATCGGCCGCGTCACCTGCGGGACTGCCGCCCAGTCGTCCAGGTCAACACCGATCCCGCCGAGCTTGCTGATCGCAGCCCTGCGAACGACACCGTTTGAGACAAGCTCGTCGATGTCATCATCGTTAAGCAGGAAGACGCGATGTGCGCGGCGGAGGGCGACTTTGTAGAGCAGGGTCACGGCACGGCGAAGCAGCCCGCGGCGCCTACTCTCCCGCCCACCCGACGGTGTGAACGCGTAGCCCAGTCCCTCGATGAGCGCGTAACGCCGCGGAACACGGGCTAGCCAAGCCGCCAGCGTTCCATAGATCACCGGCTTGATGAAATAGCCGAGGCTCGCATCGACCCTGAGATCGCGCAGTAGCCGTGCCAGCCGAAGCATGTCGAGCAGGTCGCGCGCGGGATTCATCCCGGTGCGAGAGAGCGAGTAGTCGACGGGAATCGCTCCCAGATCCGCAACCGCCGATCGGCTGGCATCGTCGAAGTCCGGCGCGAGAGCGAAGACCTTAACTCCCCTGCGGACCAGTTCCGTGATCAGCGGCCCTCGGAAGTTGTATAGCGAGAATCCTTGATTGGAAATGACGGCGAAACGGGCAGGCATCAGTGCTTTGGACAAGGCGATCTCCGCCACGATGTTGGGGGCCGGTCAAGTGCGAAGCGAGGCGCGAAGGACTCGGACGCGATCTCCGCGACCGAACGAGAAACCTGGATTTCGACCAAGTCGCTCACGGCAATTCTTTCCTCAGGTTCTGCCGCGGGAAGGCCCGGCCGAGGTCGGTCTGGAAAAACAATCCCGTGCAAGCACCCGAAATTCCTCTTCGACGTCTTTCGGGACAGCCGTACCCATTCGCGCAAAGAAGGCGCGCCCACAGCCTGGGAGCGCCGCGACCGTGTCGAGCATCAACTTCACTCCTGACAGGCCAAGGGCCTTCGCCGCATGGCCGAGTTCGCCGCGCCGAAGGAACAGACGCAACTGGGACGCAAGGAAATGGCGCCTCGCGATCAGAGTCTTCCTGAAATTGAATGGTCCCTGCCGGTACGCCAGCAATACGTCGGGGAGCGAATGATACCTGCTCTCCGGCAAGGCGCGGAGCAGCAACTCCTGATCCTCGGCCCGCAGGACTTCGGGAAGCCGGTACCGAAATCGGCGGAACCACTGGGCGCGCCCCATCCAGGCAGGATGCGGCATATAGAAGCCGCGCCACGGCCGGGCCGATATTGCGTTGTGCTCCTCGCGGAAGGGAAGCATGCCGATCGGTTTCAGATCTCCGTCGCGAAACACGAGCGCCCGCGCAGAAACGACGTCGACCTGCGGATGCGACTCGAGGAATCTCACCTGCTTTTCGAGGCGCTCGGGAAAGCTGAGGTCGTCCGCATCCATCCGCGCGAGAAAACGTCCGCGGGCGAGGTCGATCCCTTGGTTCAGACGTATGGCAAGTCCGCGCCCTACCCTATCCGGCACGAGGCGCACGCGCCCGTCGCGAAAACCCTCCACGATCTCACCGGTTCGATCGCTGGAACCATCGTCGAGCACGAGCAACTCGAAGTCCCCATATGTCTGCGCGAGGATGGACGCCACCGCGCCGGCGATGAAAGCCTGCCCGTTGCGGACTGGCAGCAGAACGCTGACGGACGGCTTATCGGAGATCGGCATTTCGCAGCTCATTCATTTTCAACATGACCATTCAGTTAATGCTTGTCCAGCCGCACCCACCGCTCGGGCAACAGGTCTCGGTCGCAGAGCTTCGGTGAATCGAACCAGGGCGTCGGCGCGATCACGCACTGATCCTGGTGTCTGCCCAGCCACGCCCCCCACCAACTGAACGAACTGTTCGCTATCACGTGATGCCTGCACTTCGACATCAGGTGAATATCGACCTGCGGGGCCTGCTCATTTCCTTCCACGAACACCGCGTCCTCGCCTAGATGAAGATTCTCGCGACTCCAGTCCATATCGTTGGAAAACACAAAGAAGCGCACGTCGCGGCGGCGTTCTCGCAACGACGCAATCGCCCTCTGGTAATAGGCCGGACTGCAGACGCCATGGAGGCTCAACGTCTTCGCATTTGACACATAGTCTCCGCGCCGTACATGAATCGCGACGCTTTCGCACTCGGAAGCCATGCTCGCGATCTTCGCGTTTTCACCTGCGAGGGGCTCGACCGGGATCAACTCCTCGCGCAATCGGTCACGGCTCTGTCCGAAGTACCGCTCGGACTGGAAATATCCGTTCAGATGGGTTCCGTCCCCCAGATGCGGCCACCGCTCATCGTAGGTGAATGCCGGCTCAATATACAGATCGCGGGCGCTGGACAGTCCCACCTTGGTAACCAGGCGCGCGAACCGGCGCCGCTGCTCGGGCCAGGGCCGCAGATCGCTGACACTCGCATGTCGCGCCCTGACGCGCAGGCTGTCCAGTCCGTACGCATGCAGCCGATACGTTTCAAACTCGCGCAGGTCGAGCAGCAGTTCGACCCCGAGTCTGTCGGCCAAGGCCCGGCCCGCTGCATATTGGAACATCTGGTTGCCGAGGCCACCAAAAATACGCATGACGATCATTGACGAGCACCTATCGGGGCACCTGTTCGCAAATGGCATTCCACAGCTGCCCTCCGACAACTTCTGGATGGTACCGGGTCATGGCGGCCACGCGCCCGGCACGGCTCATCTCGGTCCAGGCTGCTTGCGACGCCAGCCACTCGTCGAGCGCGGCAGCGGCTTCAGTTTCGGACCGTACGGCATAGCCGCCAGGGAGCGAGTCGATGCAACCGGTTGCGCGCGCCACGAAGGGCGTGCCAGTCGCGAGCGCGTCGAGCAGCACAAGCGGCTGGCATTCCGTATGCGATCCGCTCAAGAGCGCAACCGCACCGCGGTATTCTTCGATAAGACGCTCACCCGATACGCCGACTCCGAAGCTCACGTATTCGGCGAGAACGCCCAACTTCCCAGCAAGGCTCCGCAGCCGGCCGATCTCCGGCGTTTCTTCCTGTCCGAAAAACCGGAGCGGGATGCGGTTCTTTGCCCCCGATGCGGCGTAGGCACGCAGCACGAAGTCGTGCCCCTTCGACCAGTGATACGCGCCGACCGAGAGGAGATATCGGCGCGACGACAGCCCCTGGGGTTCTCCGCCTTCGTCCAGCGCATATGCCGGCAAGGCGTTGGGGATCACACGGACCGGCACGTCGAGGCGCTGCGCCAAGCGCAGGTCGTCGAAGCGCGAATCGCAACCGCTAGGAGCGAGGACGAACATTGCGTCGATCGCTTTCAGCATGGCTGGCAGTCGCAGCGCGTAGGGCCTCCATAGCAAGTAACGCAGCGCGGAGCGCAGCGGCGTGGGACGGAGAAAAATGTTCGTGGCTAATCCGTGACTGTAGAGGATCTTCCTCCCTTTGATGCGTGCCAGGTTCACGAGGCAGACATCGGTGGACCAGGTCTGCCAGGCGTTCATCAAGACGACGTCGAAACTCGTCGTTTCGAGAAACGCCCGGTAGCCATCTACGTCACCGCGGATGGGGTTCATCGGAAATGCTGCGCCCGTGACGTCGAAACGCTCGACCGTGAATCCCTCCGGCAGGACCTCGGTCATTCGCTCCGCGCCCCCGGTTGCGACCGATACCCTTGCGCCACGACTCGCGAGGGACGCCGCCTGAGCGAAGGCCGCGTTTCCAAGTCCGCTATTGAAAGGAGGAAAGGTAGGCACGGTGATCAGGACACGCGGCCCGACGGCATAGCGCTCACACACGATTGATTACCATCCGCGCCCACCCCTTCAGACACCGCGGACTGAAGCACCGATCGCGCAGAAGCGACCTGCCGCGTTCCAAAGCGCGACGTCGGTCGTCCAGGCGCCTGGACGAGGCGTAATGGTTGAACCACTTCTCTCGCCATCGAAGAACGGCCTCCTCGAAATGCTCGCTATGCGCGAAGCATTCCAGGATCTGCCTTTCAGCCATCTCCATCTTTTCGGAGTTTCCGGTCAGATGGTTGTCGTGTCGGCGGTAGTAGGCAAGGAACTCGTCGACGAAGCCGATCGGATGATGCTCTGCGATCGAAAGCCACATGTACAAGTCGTCGATGTAGTAGGCACCATATCGGAATCGGGCATAGATGTCCGCGCGAACTAGCGCGCTCAGGCCGTTGACGTGGAATTTTCCGCAAAGGAGCTCGTGGAACACCCGTCCGCTCGGACACCGTTCCCGGATTCGCCCGACTTCGCGCGACTCGGCATCGATCTGGATCAGGTTGGAATGGACCAACGCATAGTCCGGATGCCGTTCCATGAAGTCGACAAGCGTCTCGATCTTGGCGGGGTGAAAGTAATCATCGGACGCGGAAAGCGCGACGTACTTTCCGGACACCATCTGCTTCGCCCTGTTGAGCGTCGCGACTACGCCCTGATTTTCCTGCGCCTCGAACCGGAACCCGTGTCTGGCCGCGAGGTTGCGGATGACTTGCACGCTGCCGTCGCTCGAACCATCGTCGATGACAATCAATTCGATGTTCTGGTAGGTCTGATTCAGAACGCTCTCGATCGACCTCGCGACATAGCGGCAGTGGTTGAATGAGGGAATCAGAACGGAGACCAGAGGCGCCATATCCATACGCATCTTCGACCAACGCAACCGATCAGGCGTGAAAATCGAGGCAGGCGCCGATGATCTCATCGATCATCGACTCCGTCATTCCGGGCCAGAGCGGAAGACTGACGACCTCCCGATGGATCGACTCAGTCCGCGGGAAGGAACCCATGCCGAAGCCCAATTTTGCATAGGCGGGCTGCAGATGAGGCGGCACCGGGTAGTGGATCCCGGCCGCAATCCCGCGCTGGGCGAGATGCTTCATGAGCCGATCGCGGTCTGGCGTTCTCACCACGAAAAGATGCCAGGCGGATGTACTTCCCTCCGGCACCGTCGGCAACGCGAAGTGAGCCGATGCGAGCCCCGCAATGAAGCGCTCGGCGATGCGCGCCCGCTCGCGATTCTCCTCTTCTAGATGCGCAAGGCGCACGCGAAGCACTGCGGCCTGGATCTCGTCCAGGCGCGCGTTGAAACCGGGCAGTTGGTGGTCGTACTTCACGACGCTTCCGTAGTTCCTGAGCATTCTCACTCGCTCGGCCAGCGCGTCGTCATCCGTCACCACGGCGCCCGCGTCGCCGAGCGCACCGAGGTTCTTGCCCGGATAGAAGCTGAAGCCCGCCGCGTCGCCAAGTGCGCCGGCGCGGATGCCGCGGAGGGTTGCACCGTGGGCCTGCGCGGCATCCTCAATCACGGGTACCCCGTTCGCCCTCCCGATCTCGCGCAGTTCGTCCATTGCGGCGGGCGTTCCGTAGAGGTGAACGGCCATGATTGCTCGGGTCTTCGGTGTGATGGCAGCAACTACGCGCTCGGGATCGATATTGAACCCGCATGCCTCAGGCTCGACGGGGACCGGACGCGCCCCACAGTACGTGACTGCAAGCCACGTCGCAATGAAGGTTGTAGCCGGCACGATCACCTCGTCGCCGGGGCCGACGCCGTATGCGCGCAGGATCAGATGCAGGGCATCGAGTCCGTTCGACACCCCGACGCAGTGTCGTAGCCCGCAGTAGTTCGCGAACTCAGCCTCGAATGCTTCCACCTCATTGCCGAGCACGTACCAGCCCGATCGAATAACCCTGAGTGCAGCAGACTCGATTTCCTCCTGATGGCGCGCAACAACATGCCCGAGGTCGAGAAAGGGTACCTTCACAGCGTCACCTCGTAGAAATCGTGAACTACGGTACTCCCACCAAAGCTTTCCTTCTGCTGGATCAGCCCTTCATTCAGCGCAAGCCCGCCCTCGGTGGTCGATATGCCGAAGCTGAAATAGCTGCGGCCTGCGTAGACCTCTTGCATAAGGTGCGCAACCAGAAGGTCCAGGGCGCCCAGCTCCCGACTGAGCTCTGAGGCGGCGAGATACTGCGTATGTACCGTCGCACCGAAATCGAACAACAGCGCCGCCGCGACCAGTTGTCCCCCGAGTCCCGCCTCGTAGAGCGCAATGTTGTCGGGGAAGCGCTCCATAAGCAGCGCAAGCTCGGCGACCGAATGGACCGGGGTCGCGGCGTGCTTGTGAAGCACGTCGCACAGCAGTGCATGGAACCGTGCGGGGTCGGACCGCCGAGCCACCGCGACACCGGCCTTGCGCGCCTTTCCGATGGACCACTTGCGTCCCTTGGAGAACCGGTAGCCTCCGCGAAGATCGACGACGGTGGATGCGTCCCGCCGGACCAAATCCGCCCCAAGGCGAAACAATGCGTACAGATCGTCCTCAGCAGGGCGGGGTTGAAAGATTACCGGAACGGCCTTGTACAGCATTGACTTCATGCCCGCACGACGGAAGTGCTCGGCAATCGCCGTCATCAGCTCGATGCAGTCGGCCTGCCCGGTGCGCGGCGACAGGATAAGTCCGCCATACGTCAATCCGCCGTGCGACACGACCCTGTCACCGACGACGTTGGCAGGAAAAACCGCGACAATGCTCCGTCGTTCGTCCACCGCCACGACCGATGCGTCCTGGAAGCGGTCTGCGTGGTAATCCATGAAGCGGCGCTTGTGCAGAAAAGTGCCGTTCCGCGATTGGTCGATGAACCCGTCCCACTGCGCAGCGTCGCCGAGGGAAAACGGGCGTATGCAGTACGTCATTCCCGGACTTCCACCGCAAGACCGAATCCGTCACGACCCATATCGTTCCCGTTGTAGACCATGTACCGCCGCCCGCCGGCCGTGAACAGGCTGGGATAGCAGAGGTGCCTGGAATCCCAACCCTCGCCGGACAAGGTGAGTTCGAAGTCCTCGTCCTTGCGTAACCAGCGCGTTCCATCGGCCGAGTAGGCCTTGCCGGGGACGTAGTCACCGCCGACCGTCCCCTTGGTGAAGTACATGACGTAGCCATCAGCCTCTCGGTAGACGCGCGGCCTTCCGATCCGATACTCCGGCTCCTCTGGGGAAATGCACAACGTACCGGACCTCGGCAAAGCAAGCAGATCCTTCCCTTCCATATAACAAATTTCGTAGCGTGGAAAAGGCGTGCCATCGAGACACTGCCAATCGTCGCCACGTGCATACCACAGCCGCCAGCGACCATTCTCGTGTGCCGCAGTGTGGACGGCGCCAATCGTCGTTTGCCCCGGCGCCCGATCGATGATGGGCGCCTCGCTCTGCCGGACGAAAGTCTCGCCGCCGTCGACCGAGACCGCTAGGCCGGTGAATGCGAGAAACTTGGCTTTGACGACAAGTTGAAAGCCGACGTAGAACAGGAAGAGCGAGCCCTCGTGCCACACAACGTCGCCCAAAATCACGCCGTTGTCGTCGAAGCAGCCGTCACGTCCGATGTCGAGCGCGGGGTGTTTCGACACGCGCAGGACCCGGGTCGGATCCCGTCCATCGAGATCGACATAGCCGATCCGACTGATTCCCTGCGCGTCGCGGAACCCGGCGAAGACGCGGACAAATCCGTCTGGATGGAGTACGGGTGTCGGCGTAAGGGCCGAATCTTTCGTCCATTCGCTCCTGTGCTCTGCCGCAGAATAGACGAGACCGAGTTTCTCGAACGCCACGCTTCAGATTTCCGTATCGAAACTGCTCTTTCCCGGCACGACGCGCGCGGGACTGGCCACATAGATGCGCTCGTTCTCGGCGTCCTTGGTCACCAAGGCTCCGGACCCGATCACTGACGACTCGCCAATCTTGACGCGATCGTTCAGCGTGGCGTTCACCCCGATGAAGGCCCCCTGACCAATCTCGCAGTATCCGGAAATGACGGCGTGCGAGGCGATGAAGACGTGGTCGTGGATCACCGTGCGATGGCCCACGTGGTTTCCGCTCCAGAGAATACAGTTGTTCCCGATATTGACGAACGGCTGGATGACGTTGTTCTCAAATATAAACGTATTCTCCCCGACCTTCGCGTTCCGCCATACGAAGGCGCGTGAGCTGACGTACGTAGCGAGCTTGCAGCCTTTCTGCTTCAGGTCCAGATAGAAGCGTTTGCGCAACGTGTTTAGCTTTGTCGCCGGTATTGCCACGAAGTAGGCATGCTCCTCGATCGAAAAGTGCGCGAAAACCTCCTCGTAGGGCACCACCGGCTTTCCCTCGAGCGTGTCCGTGGTGCAATAGCCGCGCTCCACCGAAAAGGCTACCACTTCGTAATCGGAGTCGTAGGTGAAATACTCGTGGGCGATGAGCGCAAACTCCCCCGCCCCGATGAGAACCAGTTTATTGGCCATTCGTTTCTCCCGCTGCCAAACGCCGAAACTCGGAGTAGTCGCGAATGTAATCGGCCTGCGAATACAGCTTGCTCGCGAGCACGACCAGCACGCAGTCCGGCGAGAAGTTGGTCATTTCGCGCCAGACCATCGGCCCCACGTAAAGGCCGACGTTCGGCTTGTCAAGGATGAAGTCGGCGCGCTCACGCCCGTCGTCCACGACGAACCGGCAACTGCCCGACACGCAGACGACGACCTGCTCCAGGTCGCGGTGAGCATGGAATCCACGGTCGATGCCGCGCTGTGTACCGTAGATGATGTACATACGCTTGATCTCGAACGGGACGTCGATTCCCGCCTCGAGCGGCGTCAGCCATCCCCGCGCATCCCCGATGGCCCGAAATTCAACGATGTGCGACTTCATTTTGATGTCCTGTTGTTGCGAGTTGCCGTACGACAGCTCCGTCGGCCCGTCGGTAGGAATGAGACAGCCGTTCATATGAGCATCGCCCAATCGTTGCGGAACATATGGTGGAGCAAGGTGTCGTTCAAGGTAACGTCTCTCACCCAGAGACGGGGTGCGATCACCTTTCGATCGGGATTGCCGTTTATCCACGCCGCGGTCCAGCCGAAACCACTATTCGAAATAATGTTGCCACAGCACCGCGACATCAACAGCAGGTCCTCATGGTTCTCCAATCCGGCTACCCTGCGCGCACCGTCCGGCAGCCGTGGCAGCAGATCGGAGGCCACCCAGCCCGGGTCGTCGCTGAACACGAAAAAACGGGCCCGGGAATCGAACCCCCTCATTACCTCGACAGCCCGACAGTAATAGTCTAGTCCCATGACGTGGTGAAACGAACTTGCGTTCGGGTTCGAAATGAAGTCCCCTCGCCTAACGTGGATGGCGACCGGAAATGCCTCTTGACCGATCTCCGAGTCCAGCGCGGTGAACTCAGGCGACGTGGCGACTTTCAGCCGGAAGTCGGCGAGCAACACGTCGCGTATATCGGCGAAGTAGCAGTCTCCCGCCCACTCTCCCTGAAGGTAGACGTTGTCCGGCAGCGTCTTGAAATCCGTGACCGACATGAAGCTCTTGTCGACCACGCTCGATGGAAGGACACTAAACCCGAGTGAGCGCTGGAGGCGCGCCGCGACCCGGTTCTTGAACTCCCATCCCCGGATTGCGCGAATTTCGTCGACGTTCGCGATGTCGGCCGAGATATTGAATTTTCCGAGCTCGTAAGCCCAAGGGGTATCGGCGGCCGATCGCTGCTCGAACCATCCGAGGTCAAGCTTCAGCGCGGTACCGTGCCGAAGCGCCAATGCGCGCCCAACGGCGTACTTGTGAAGCTGGCTCGCGAGACCGCCAACGATCCGTACGATGATCATCGTTGCGCCCCGCCGGCAGCGACTGATCTGCCCCCCCCGAACAGATCCTCGTGCCCGACCTGCGACACCCGAGAGCGCTCGACGCGGAAAATGACGTCGCAGTCAGCGACGGTTGTTAGCCGGTGCGCCACGATGAGGATCGTCATCGTTCCGTGGAGCTTTGCGACCGCCTCCATCACCCCGCGCTCGGTGTCATGATCGAGTGCGCTTGTCGCCTCGTCGAGCACGAGCACCGACGGGCGGTGATAGAGGGCACGCGCGATGCCTATGCGCTGCCGTTGCCCGCCGGAAAGACGTACGCCGTGCTCGCCCACGGTAGCGTCGAGCCCGTCCCGGAGACCCGCGACGAACTCTTCGAGTTGGGCTTCAGCGATTGCACGGCAAACGCGTGCCTCGTCGATCAATTCGTCGGGTAGACCGAACGCGACGTTACGCCTGAGGGTGTCGTCCGTAAGGAATATGTGCTGCGGAACATATCCGATCTGATGCTGCCACCCGCGCCGGTTACATGCCATGTCCCTGCCATCGACCGTCAGCTGACCGCAGTCTGGCGACAAGAGCCCGAGGATCAGATCGATCAGCGTGCTCTTTCCGGCCCCGCTTCCTCCGACGAACCCCACCGTGGTCCCTTTTCGGACGGTGAAATCGACGTTATCGAGAGTGGGACGGTCGGCACCCGGATACGTGAACTTCACTCCGGCCAGCCTAAGCTCCCGCTCGAAGGTGACCGCAGGTTCGCTATCCGTCGCCGATTGCTCACCACTGCAATCGCGCAGTTCTCTCACGAGGACATCGATGACGGCGTACGAGAACCGAATTGACTGCAGGGCCGCCATGACGCGATTGATCGACGGCACAAGGCGGAAGGCGGCAACCGAGAACAGGCCGAACAGGGGAATCAGCTCGGCGGTAGGCCGCCCCGCCGATTGTGCCGCGAGCACGACGATCCCCAGCGTCAACACCGCGACAAACTCCAGGAGCAGGCGCGGCATCGACTGCATCGCTGTCTGCAACTCACCAGTGCGTGCGCTCGCCGCGTTGTGAACGGCGTAACGCTCTAGGAAATACGCTTCACGCCCCAGAAGCTTCACTTCCTTCACGCCGCCGAGCCCCTCCTGGAGGTGCTGGATACGCAACCCTTCGTGCACCTGCCGCTTTTCGCCCCAGCGCTGGATCCGTAGGCGCGTCATGCGATGGAAGACGAATCCGATCGCCCCCCCGAAAGCGATGATCGTCACCGCACCGAGCGGCTCGAATGCGATGAGCAGTGCCACGATGCCGGCAAGGACCAGGATCTCGGTCATCATTACCAGCCCGGGGAGGACCGCGCCAAAGGTGAACTGGTTGGTCTCGTTCACCGCGTTCCGAATTAACTGGGCCGAATTGCGCTGGAGATGGAAGGTGTAGGGTCGAAGCAGATAGCCGCGAAACAGGCGGGCGGAAACGTCTGCCTGCAGACCGAAGGCGAAGGCGGCCTGCCGATAGACGAGCCATGCGAGAAAGACCGCCTTCGCCAGAAAAACACCGACCAGGAGAACGACTCCAAGGGAGACCAGGTCGAGTTCCGAGGCTCCGGTCGCGCTAAGCAGCTCGTGCAACGGCGGATACCGCGCGCCGAGATCACCCTTCATCATGACGGTCATGACGGGCACGACTAGGCCCACGCTGAGCGTTTCCAGCAGCGCGCCGAGGAGCATCGCCAGCGCCAGCACGACGGCGTCGCGACGCTGCGCAGGCGAAAGCAGCTCGACGATCTTGGACAGGAAGTTCATCGCTCCCTCTGACAGCAAGCGACGAGCTTGTCGATCGCATCCCCGATATCGTAATGATGATT
Source organism: Azoarcus sp. (assembly GCA_020725025.1). Taxonomy (GTDB): domain Bacteria; phylum Pseudomonadota; class Gammaproteobacteria; order Burkholderiales; family Rhodocyclaceae; genus Aromatoleum. Next base: position 159,016 of record DYFV01000001.1, on the reverse strand, counting down.
TCCGACGAATAGTCCGCCGCGATCGATCTGCTCGGCATTTCTCAACTCACCGACGATCTCTGCGTCGAGGAAATGCATGACCTCATTCTTGGCGAAGTTGCCGGCGACAATCGGGCGACACTCGAAACCGGCCTCGCCGAGGCGGGCGCGCAGCCTGTCGCGCGTGAGCGAAGATTCCGGCCGGATCACCAGGCTGAAGCCGAACCAGCTGCTACGGCCGATCTCGCGCTGGATGAGAATGTCGGGGTGCCCCGCCATCGCCTGTTGAAGCTTGGCTCCGTTCTTCCGGCGAGCTTCGACGAACCCCGGCAGCTTCCTGATCTGCTCGATGCCAATCGCCCCCGACAACTCTAGCGGACGCACGTTGTAGCCGGGCAACACAAAGCGGAAGGATTCCAGAAATGGGTCGTCGCTCTTCTCGACGCAAACGCGGTTCGTCTTCGGGAGGTTGCGGGTCCATCCGTGGGCGCGCAGGGAAAGCAGGATGTGGTGGAGTTCTTCGTCGTCCGTCACCACCATCCCACCCTCCATGGTCGAGATGTGGTGCGAGAAGAAGCTGCTGAACGACCCCATGACGCCGAAGGTGCCGGTCTGACGTCCTTCGAACTCGGCCCCCATCGACTCGCAGTTGTCTTCGATCAGGACGATGTCTCGCCCACCGATGATTTGCCGGATAGCGGCAAAATCATTCGGATTGCCGAGGAGATTCACCGCCATGACTGCTCGCGTACGATCGTTCACGGCCGTCTCGAGGGCTGCGAGATCGTAGTTGAGCGTCTCGAGGTCGACATCGACGAAACGGAGCTTCAAGCCGTACTGGTGGAGCGGATAGTAGGTCGTGCTCCACGACACAGCAGGAACGATCACCTCGTCTCCGCGATTAAGCTTGAGCTCAGGATTCTGAGTGTAGAACAGCGCGGCGACCATGAGCAGATTCGCGGAGGAGCCGGAATTGACCATGACGCAGTACCGGCTGCCGACGGAATCGGCGAAGCGTCGCTCGAACTCCGCGACATTCGGGCCCATCGTGAACATGCCCGAGTCGATGACGCGCTGCATCGCTTCGATTTCCTCGTCCCCCCAGGACGAGGTCGCAAGCGGAAAACGAAAACTCATTTGAGGTAGTCCTCGAGATAGAAGTCGTAAGTCTTGGCAATTCCGTCCTCGAGGCTGGTACGCGCGGACCATCCCCAGGCGGCAAGGCGGCTAATGTCCTCGAGCTTGCGCTTCATCCCCACCGGGCGGTCCAGATCGTGAACGAATCGCCCCTGCCAGCCGACGACGCGCGCGACCGCGGCGTAGTATTCGTTGATCGAATAGTCGTGACCGAGGCCAACGTTCATCACCTCTGGACAGCTGTCGAAGCGATCGAGCGCATGCATGACTGCATCGGCGAGATCGCCCGCATACATGAACTCTCGCCTGGCCGTCCCGTCGCCCCAGATCTCAACCGTGTCGCGCCCGGCGACTTTCGCCTCATGCACCTTGTGGATGATCGCCGGAATGAGGTGGGAATGCTCGGGCGCGAACTTGTCGTGCCGACCGTAAAGATTGCACGGCACCAGCGTCTTGTAGTCGTACGCTGGATCCTCGCGCCTGATGTACTGGCACAGCCGCGCCGTCACGATCTTGGCAAGCGCATAGCCCTCGTTGGTCGGTTCAAGCTCGCCCTGCAGGATCTGCTCCTCACGGAGCGGGTTTTCCGCATTGCGCGGATACATGCAGGAACTGCCGAGATTGACGAGGCGACGTACGCCCGCAGCGCGAGCCGCGAGCACTATGTTGCGTCCGAGATCCAGATTGGTGACGAGAAAGTCCACGGGTGCGGCCATATTCGCCTGGATTCCGCCGACACGTCCCGCCGCATGAACGAGTACGTCGGGTTGAACCTTCCGTACAAAGGCGGCTGTAGCAGCGAAATCGGCCAGATCGAGTTCTCGGTGGCTGGGGGCGACGATGTCCCATTTGGCGGCCTCCGGATGCTCGAGCACGTTTTGCCCGACCATTCCGCTCCCACCGGTCAGCAATATGCGTCTCACCAGCGTCAGCCCAGGAAACGAAGCACCTTGTGCCCGTGCGCCTTCACGTGGATCTCGAATTCGGCCTCGCGCAGGTCGGACTCCGCCATCTCGCGCACAAGTTCGGCGAACGAGGTACGAGGCGTCCAGCCGAGCCGTTCGCGGGCCTTGGAGGCGTCGCCGAGCAAGGTTTCCACCTCCGTCGGCCGGAAGTAGCGGGGGTCGACGACGACCACCGGTTGCCCGATGAGCGCACGCGTACGCGCATCGGCCCCGTCCGCCTGCACCAGCACTCCGACCTCCTCCACGCCCTCGCCGCGCCATTCGAAGCGAAGATTCAAGACTTCGCCGGCGCGATCCACGAATTCCCGAACACTGTGCTGCTCGCCGGTCGCAATGACGAAGTCCTCGGGCTGCGTCTGCTGCAGCATGAGCCACTGCATCTCGACGTAGTCGCGGGCATGCCCCCAGTCGCGCAGGGCATTCAGATTTCCGAGATACAGCTTGTCCTGAAGTCCGAGCTTGAGCCTTGCGAGCGCACGCGTGATCTTCCGGGTCACGAAAGTCTCGCCGCGAATCGGCGATTCGTGGTTGAAAAGGATGCCGTTGCACGCGTAGATTCCGTACGCCTCGCGGTAGTTCACCGTGATCCAGTAGGCGTACAGCTTGGCCACCGCATAAGGGCTGCGGGGATAGAACGGCGTGCTCTCCTTTTGCGGTATTTCCTGAACCAGTCCGTAGAGCTCCGAGGTCGAAGCCTGGTAGAAGCGCGTCTTCTTCTCCAACCCGAGGATGCGAACCGCCTCCAGGATGCGCAGGGCGCCGAGGCCGTCCGAGTTCGCCGTGTACTCGGGCTCCTCGAAGGAAACCGCGACGTGGCTCTGTGCCGCAAGGTTGTAGATCTCGTCGGGACGGGTTTGCTGGATGATGCGGATCAGGCTCGACGAATCGGTGAGATCGCCATGATGCAGGATGAACCGCGGGTCGCTCACGTGCGGATCCTGGAACAGATGATCGATCCGCTCGGTGTTGAACAGCGAAGTGCGTCGCTTGATCCCGTGAACCTCGTAACCCTTCGCTAACAGCAATTCGGCCAAATAGGCGCCGTCCTGGCCGGTGACGCCCGTAATCAATGCAATCTTGCGTGTCATTATTGTCTCGTTATCTTGAGCCGCAGCACAGCCCGAACGCGCGCGGCGGATGCTCGTTCAGACCCGGTGGTAGGTTCGATACCACTCGACGAACCGTGCCACGCCTTCACGCACACCCGTTGCGGGAGCGAAGCCGGTCCACGCGCTCAACTCCGCTACGTCGGCATAAGTGGCAGGGACGTCGCCGTCCTGGAGCGGGAGAAAGCGCCTTTCCGCGCTCTTGCCAAGGGCATATTCGATCGCCTCGATAAACTCGGTCAGGTCGACGGGTGTGTGATTTCCGATATTGAAGACCCTGTACGGCGCATTGCTGCGTGCCGGATCGGGCCGGAGGGCGTCGAACTCCGGATCCGGCTCCGCCACCCGATCCAGTACCCGCACCACCCCCTCCACGATGTCGTCGACATATGTGAAATCCCGCTTCATCTTGCCGTAGTTGAAGACGTCGATCGGCCGCCCTTCCAGAATCGCCTTGGTGAAGAGGAACAGCGCCATGTCCGGCCGGCCCCAGGGGCCGTACACGGTAAAGAACCGCAACCCCGTCGTCGCCAGGCCGTAGAGATGGCTGTAGGTGTGCGCCATCAGCTCGTTGGCCTTCTTCGTCGCCGCGTAGATGCTCACCGGATGGTCGACGCTGTCGTGCTCCGAGAACGGCATCTTGGTGTTGCCGCCGTAGACGCTCGAACTGCTCGCATAGACTAGGTGCGCCACGTTCGAATGCCGGCAGCCCTCGAGAATGTTCATGAAGCCGACCAGGTTGCTGTCGACGTAAGCGTGCGGGTTCTGGAGCGAGTAGCGCACCCCGGCCTGGGCGGCCAAGTGGATGACGCGGTCGAACTTCTCTTCGGCGAAAAGCCGCTCCATGCCAGCGCGGTCGGCCACGTCCAGCTTGACGAAGCGGAACGCGGGGTACGGCGTGAGGCGCGCAAGCCGGTCTTCCTTCAGCCGCGGGTCGTAGTAGTCGTTGAGGTTGTCGAGCCCGACGACTTCGTCGCCGCGCGCGAGCAGCACCTCGGCGGTGTGCATGCCGATGAAGCCGGCGGCACCGGTTACCAGGATCTTCATGGGAGCGTTGGCCTCCTCGTGGGTCGGCCGATTATCGCACAGGCGCGCATCATTGCCGCAGGGCGAGCCCGCTCCGACGGCGCGGGTTTGGCTATACTCCGGTCTCCGCATTCGCCCCCACCCGATGCCCGTCCGATTGCCCTACACCCTGCTATGGGTCCTCGCCCTGCCACTGGTATTGCTGCGCCTGGCGTGGCGGGCGCGGCGCCAGCCCGATTACCTGCGCCACGTCGGCGAGCGCTTCGCGCGCTACCGCGCGCAGCCCGTCGGCCCGGTAGTTTGGGTGCACGCGGTGTCGGTCGGCGAGACGCGCGCGGCCGAGCCGCTGGTGCGCGCGATCCTCGCCCGCTGGCCCGACCATCAGGTCGTGCTCACCCACATGACGCCGACCGGGCGCGACACCTCGAGAGCGCTCTTCGGCGACGATACGCGCGTGCTGCGCGTATACCTTCCCTACGACATAGGCTTTCTGTCGGCGCGCTTCCTGGCGCACTTCCGTCCCCGGCTGGGCGTGATCCTGGAGACCGAGCTGTGGCCCAACCTGCTCGCGCAGTGCCGTGCCCGCGGGGTGCCCGTCCTGCTCGCCAATGCCCGCCTGTCCGAGCGCTCGGCCGCCCGCTACCGGCGCTGGCCGCGTCTGACGCGCGCGACCCTTGGCGCACTCACCGCCTCCGCCTGCCAGACGGAGGCGGACGCACGCCGGCTCGCCGAGCTTGGCGCGCACGGCGTCGCCGTCACCGGGAACATCAAGTTCGACATAGCGCCGCCCGAAGGGCAGCTCACCCTGGGCGGGTCGTTCCGGGCACGTTTCGACGGGCGCCCGGTGATCCTCGCCGCGAGCACGCGCGAAGGTGAAGAGCCCCTCATCCTCGACGCCTGCGCTGCGCGATGCCCGGGCAACGTGCTGATCGTGCTGGTTCCGCGCCACCCGCAGCGTTTCGACGACGTCGCCGCGCTCGTCGAGGCGAGCGGACTGAAGCTGCAGCGGCGCTCCGACGGCGAGCCGGTGCGGCGCGACACGCGGGTGTGGCTGGGAGACTCCATGGGCGAGATGTTCGCCTACTTCGCGGCTGCGGACGTGGCGCTCATCGGCGGCAGCTGGCTGCCTTACGGTGGCCAGAATCTCATCGAGGCCTGCGCGGTGGGAACGCCGGTAGTGCTGGGTCCGCATACGTACAATTTCGAGCAGGCGGCCGAGCAGGCCGTGGCATGTGGCGCTGCGCTGCGGGCAACCGACGCGGAAGACGGGATGCGCGCGGCGCTCGCGCTGCTCGGCGATGCGGCGCGGCGCGAAGCGGCGGGAGCGGCAGGTCTGGACTTCGCGGCCGCGCACCGGGGTGCGACGGCACGCACGATGGAGATCCTGGAGAGGCTTTCCGACGGGGCGGGGCGGGTGTAAGGGAAGCGCTATCGACCGAGGAGCGACGGTTCGCGGCGTCCGCCGCTCCTGCAGGGCCGCGATGGGCGCAGGGAGCGTCCCGGCTCAGTGGACGAGCAGGGCGTTGAGCGCCTGCACGTCGTCCTCGCCCAGCGTGCCGGCCGCGGCCTTCAGGCGCATCTGGGCGAGCAGGGTGTCGTAGCGGGCCCGTGCGAGCTGGCGCCGGGTATCGGCGAGCTGAGTCAGGGCGTTGAGGACGTCGATGTTGATCCGCACCCCGACCTCGTAGCCGAGACGATTCGCTTCCAGCGCCGACTGGCTCGACACTTCCGCCGCTTCCAGCGCCTTGACCTGGGCGATGCCGCTGGTGACGCCCAGGTAGGCTTGCCGCGCGGCGAGCGCGGCGGTGCGGCGCGCGTCCACCAGGTCGGCCTCCGCCTGTGCCTCCAGGGCCGCAGCCTCGCGCACCCGCGAGGAGATCGCACCACCCTGGTAGAGGGGCACGTTGAGCTGCAGCCCGATGGTGCTCGCCTCGGTGCGGCTCGCCCCCAGACCGCTCTGGCTGAATCCCGTGCTGTTGCGCCCGTGGGTCGCGACCACGTCGAGCGTCGGGTAGTGGCCGGCACGGGCCCGTGAGACTTCGCGCTCGGCGATCTCGCGGGCGAGCTGCTGCAGCTGCACGCCGTAGCCGCTCTGCTCGGCCGCCTCGACCCAGGCCGCGATGGCGTCGGGCTGGGGACGCGAGATGGTCACGCCCGGGCGCAGCCCGGCCAGCATCTCCGGCGCCTCGCCGGTGATCTGGGCCAGCGCCTGGCGGCGCACCTCGAGCTCGTTCTGGGCGGCGATCTCCTGGGCCTGGGCGAGGTCGAAGCGCGACTGGGCTTCATGGACGTCGGTGATGGTCACCGTGCCCACCTCGAAGCTGGTCTTGGCGATCTCGAGCTGCTCGGCGGCCGCCTCGCGCAGCTGCCGCTGCGCGGTGAGCACGTCCTGAGCGTTGAGCACGTCGAAGTAGGCCTCGGCCACGCGCAGGATGAGATCCTGGTGGGCGAGCCCGAACTGCGTGTTCGCGAAGGCGGTCCTCAGTTGCCCCTGCTGGTACTGGACCCAGTTCTGCCAGCGGAACAGCGGCTGGGTGAGCTGCACCCCGTAGCTGTTGCTGTTGTACCGGAAGCTGCCGCGATTGCTGATGTCGGCGTCGTTGTAGGTGGTGTCGGCGCTCGCGCCGACGGACGGCAGCAGGCCGGCGCGCGCCTGCACCACGGCCTCTTGCCCCGCTTCGCGCTGGGCGCGGGCCGAGGCGAACTGCGCATCGTGGGCGAGCGCGTCGCGATAGACCTCCAGCAGGTCCGCCGACCACGCCGACACGCAAAACAGACCACCCACCGCCAACGCCAGCGCACGCTTCATGACCACCTCCGGAATGTTCTTCTTCAGTACTGCGCCATGTTCGGATCAACCTGGCGGGCCCAGCCCGCCACGCCGCCGGCGAGGTTGATCACGTTGCGAAAGCCCTGGCGCTCGAGGAACATGCAGACTTGGGCGCTGCGCCCGCCGTGATGGCAGATGACGACCATCTCGGCGTCCGGATCCAGCTCCTGGAACCGTGCCGGCACCGAGCCCATCGGCATCGCCCGCGATCCTTCGATCTGGCAGATCTGAAGCTCCCACGCCTCGCGCACGTCGAGCAGCACGGGATCGGCGCGCCCGGAATCGGCGAGCCAGGCGGCGAGTTCAGTGGGAGTCAGTTGGCGCATGTCGGGGTCGTCGGGTCTCAGAAACGGAATTCGTCGTTGCGCTGCGCGTTCTTCAGCATAGGCACGACGGTCTCGAAAATGTCTTCGCTGGAGAACTGGCCTTCGGCCACGCAGGTGACCAGGCGTGCCTTCATCACGGGCGCCTCGCCCACGAAGGCGAACAGCCTGCCGCCCACCTTGAGCTGCGCAAGCAGGCTCTGGGGCAGCATCGGCAGGCCGCCGGAGACGACGATGACGTCGTAGGGCGCACGGGCGCTCCAGCCACGCGCCGCATCGCCCTCTTCCACGATCACGTTGGCCACGCCGTAGCGCGCCAGGTTGTCGGCCGCGAGCCGGGCAAGCTCGGGCTCGATCTCGACGGTACGCACCCAGTCGGTACGCGCGGCGAGCAGCGCCGCGAAGTAGCCCGAGCCGGCACCGACCTCGAGAACGGAATCCGAACGCTTCAGCTGCAGCGCCTGCAACACCTTGCCTTCGATGACGGGCTTGAGCATCACCTGGCCACAGCCGATCGGGATCTCGATGTCGGCGAAGGCGAGGGTCTTGTAGGCGGCGGGAACGAATTCCTCGCGCTTGACCGTCATGAGGAGGTCGAGCACGTCCTGATCCAGCACCTCCCAGGGGCGGATCTGCTGCTCGACCATGTTGAAGCGGGCACGTTCGAAGTTCATGTCTGGGCTTCCTGCGCGAATATTAGCACACACTAATTAACGTAGCGACATTCGGGAAAAACCCTCGCATTCTAGCGCACTTGCTGCAGTGCGACGTCCCCATCGGGCATCGTGTCCGTCCGCTTCACCCGGTACCACGCCGCATAGAGCGCCGGCAGGAAGAGCATCGTGAGCACGGTCGCGACGGTGAGCCCGCCCATGATGGCGACCGCCATGGGGCCGAAGAAGGCGCTGCGCGAGAGCGGGATCATCGCCAGGATCGCCGCCGCGGCGGTGAGCACGATGGGTCGGAAGCGGCGCACCGCCGACTCCACGATGGCGCCCCAGGCGCTGCGCCCGGCCTCCATGTCCTGGCGGATCTGGTCCACCAGGATCACCGAGTTGCGCATGATCATGCCGGAGAGCGCGATGGTGCCCAGCATCGCCACGAAGCCGAAGGGCCGGTCGAAGGCGAGCAGGAATACGGTCACGCCGATCATGCCCAAGGGCGCGGTGAGCACCACCATCGCCACCAGCGAGAAACGCTGCAGCTGCAGCATCAGCACGGTCAGCACGGTGACGATGAAGAGCGGCATGCCGGCGACCACCGAGCTGCCGCCCTTGGCGCTTTCCTCCACCGCGCCCCCCACCTCCAGGTGGTAACCCAAGGGCAGGCCGGCGCTCATCTCGCCGATGGCCGGCGCCAGATCGCGCACGACGACCGCCGGCTGGACCCCGCCGTAGAGGCTCGCGCGCACGGTGACCGTGGGCACCCGGTCTCGCCGCCAGATCACGCCCTGCTCGAAGCCGTACTCGGGCGTGGCCAGCTGTGCGAGCGGAACGCTCTTGCCGCCGCCGACCGGGATGGCGAGATCGGGTAGCAGGCCGAGGCGCACCCGCTCCGACTCTGCGCCGCGCAGCATCACGTCGATCGTCTCGGTGCCCTCGCGGTACTGGGTCACCACGAGGCCCTGAAGCGAGGTATCGAGGAATGTCGCCACCTCCTGGCTGGAGAGCCCGAGCAGACGCGCCTTGTCCTGATCGATCTTCAGGCGCACCTGCTTGGAGGGCTCCTCCCAGTCCAGATGCACGTTGGCGAGCTCGGGGTGCCCGCGCATCGAGGCCGCGACTCGATGGGCGATGCGCCGCAGCTCGTCCACGTCCGGACCGCTCACCCGATACTGCACCGGGAAGCCCACCGGCGGCCCGTTCTCCAGCCGGCTCACCACCCCCAGCACATCCGTGGGCGCCTCCTCGAAGAGCCCGATGAGCTTCGCGCGCAGCGTCTCGCGGGCCTCGACATCCTCGGCGAGGATCACGAACTGGGCGAAGCTGGTCTGCGCGAGCTGCTGGTCCAGCGGCAGGTAGAAGCGCGGACTGCCGCCGCCCACCCACGCCACGTAGTTGTCGATGCCCGGCTGCCGGTCGAGGAAGCCCTCGAGCTGCTTCACCGCCCGCTCGGTCGCCTGATGGGAAGCCCCTTCGGCGAGCCGCAGGTCCACGAGCAGCTCCGGCCGGGTCGAATCGGGGAAGAACTGCTGCGGCACGAAGCGTCCGAACACCACGAGGGAGCCCGCGAAGACGGCAACCGTGAGCCCGATCACCACCCAGCGGTGCGCCACGCAGGCGTTCACCAGCGCTCGCAGGCGGGTGTAGAAGGGGGTGTGATAGATGGCGTACTCGTCGTGCTGCTCGTGGGCATGGACGGAGCGCTCCGCGAGGCGCGCACCCAGCCGCGGCGAGAAGCGGGAGACCAGGCGCGACAGCGCCGAGGGTTTGCCGGCCCGGTCGGCGAAGTTGGGCAGCAGGTGGTAACCGAGATAGGGCACGAACAGCACCGCCGCCACCCACGACACCAACAGCGCGATCACCGTCACCTGGAAGATCGAGCGGGTGTATTCACCGGTGCTCGACGCCGCGGTGGCGATCGGCAGGAAGCCGGCCGCGGTCACCAGGGTCCCCGAGAGCATCGGCATCGCCGTCGAGGTGTAGGCGAAGCTCGCCGCCTTGGCCCGCTCCCAGCCCTCCTCCATCTTGGTCGCCATCATCTCGACCGCGATGATCGCGTCGTCCACCAGCAGGCCCAGGGCGAGGATGAGCGCCCCCAGGGATATCTTGTGCAGCCCGATTTCGAACAGATGCATGAAGAGGAAGGTGATGGCGAGCACAACCGGAATGATGACCAGTACCACCACCCCGGTGCGGAACCCCAGGGAGAGCAGGCTCACCAGCATCACGATCGCCACCGCCTCGGCGAGCACCTGCACGAACTCGCCCACCGAGCGCTCCACCGCGCGCGGCTGGTCGGCCACCCGGGCGAGGGTCACACCCACCGGCAGTTGCGCCTCGATGCGGGCCACCGCCTCGTCGAGATGCTCTCCGAGCGCGATGATGTCGCCCCCGGCGCGCATGGATACGCCGATGCCCAGCGCCTCGCGCCCCATGAAGCGCATGCGCTCCTGCGGCGGATCGGCGTAGCCGCGTCGCACTTCCGCCACGTCGCCGAGGCGGAAGCTGCGCCCGCCTGCGCGGATCACCGTGTCCCCGATGGCCTCGAGGTCTTCGAAGGCGCCGGAGGGGCGCAGCCAGACGCGCTCCTCGGCCGTCTCGAAGAAGCCCGCCGACGTCATCGCGTTCTGCCCCGACAGCGCGCCCACCACGTCCTGGAGCGACACGCCGAGGGTGGCGAGCTTCGTGTTGGAGAGCTCGATGAAGACCCGCTGCGGCTGCTCGCCGAAGAAGCTCACCTTGGCCACGTCGGGCACGCTCAGCAGCTCGGCGCGGATGGCCTCCGCATAGCGCTTGAGCTCGGCGTAGTCCAGCCCTTCGCCGAGCAGCGCGAAGATGTTGCCGTAAGTGTCGCCGAACTCGTCGTTGAAGCTCGGCCCCACCACCCCCTGCGGCAGGGTGTGGCGGATGTCTCCGATCTTCTTCCGCACCTGGTACCAGATGCCCTCGATCTCGCCCGCACGCGTCGAGTCCTTCACCATGAAGAACACCATGGACTCGCCGGGCCGCGAGTAGCTGCGGACCTCGTCGGCCTGGGCGATCTCCTGCAGCTTCTTCTCGATCTTGTCGGTCACCTGCTCGGCGACTTCCGCCGCGCTCGCCCCCGGCCATTCGGTGCGCACCACCATCACCTTGAAGGTGAAGGGCGGGTCCTCGGACTGGCCCAGCTGCATGTAGGACCACAGCCCGATCGCCGTGAGGATCACGAGGAAATACAGCACCAGCGACTGGTGCCGCAGGCCCCATTCGGAGATGTTGAAGCGGCTCATCGCGAGATATCCAGGGCCACCGGCGCGCTGGACGCGCGCACGCGCACGGTCTCGCCCTCCACCAGGCGATGCACGCCGGCCACCACCACCCGGGCGCCCGCCGCGAGGCCGGCGCGGATCTCGACCCCCTCCTCCCGGTAGGCGCCGGTTTCGACCGGCTGGGGACGAAGCTGCGACGCGGCGTCCACCACCCACACGGTGGGCTTGCCGTCGATGCGGGTCACGGCGGCCAGCGGCAGCAGCGCCTGCGCCTGCCGGGGCGCGACGAAGGCGACGCTCGCCGTCGCCCCGAGGGGCAGCGCCGCACCCGCGGCGGGCACGGCGACGCGGACCGCGTAGGAGCGGGTCGCCGGGTCGGCCGCGGGCGCGATCTCGCGCACCGTGCCGGCGTACTGACGGCTGGCGTCCGCCCAGAGACGCACGGTCGCCGCGGCGCCCTGGGCGAGCTCGCCGATGCGGCTCTCGGGCACATGGATGAGCACTTCGCGCTCGCCGGTGCGCGCCACGCGCACCACCGGCTGCCCCGCGCTCACCACCTGGCCGGCCTCCGCCGGCGCGGCGATCACCACGCCCTCCACATCGGTGGCGAGGGCGGCGTACTGCGCCTGGTTGCCCGCGCTCGCGGCCTGGGCGCGCGCCTGGCGCAGACGCGCCTCGGCGGCCTTGAGGGCGGTGCGACGCGCGTCGAGCGCCGATTCGCTCAGGAAGTTGCGCTTGCGCAGGTCCTCGCTGCGGGCGTACTCGGTGCGCGCCAACGCGAGGTCGGCCTCCGCGGCCGCCACCTGGGCCTGGGCGGCGCTGGCCGCGAGCCGCACGTCCTGCGGATCGAGGCGCGCCAGCACCTGTCCGGGCGACACCTGCGCGCCCACATCCACCGTCCGCTCCACCAGCTTGCCGCCGATGCGGAAGGCCAGGTCGGTCTCGTGGCGCGCGCGCACTTCGCCGGTATAGACCTGCAGCGCGGAAGCGTCCGACTCGCCCACCGTCTGCACCAGCACCGTGCGGGGCGGCTTTTCGGCGGGCGGCGGCCCCGAGCAGGCAGCGAGCACGGCCGCGAGGCCGGCGACGAGAAGGCGCTTCATGTCCGGTCCTCCGGAAGATCGCGAACGACGCCCAGGCCGTTCAGGATCAGGTCGAAATAGCAGTCGAGATAGCGGTCGATGCCGCCGATGGTCGGGCCGCAGCAGGCACCGAAGGAGTTGCGCCACAGGGCGAGATGCATGAGCGGCGCGACGAGGATCGTGCCGATGCTGTCCAGGTCGATCGGCCGGAAGACGCCGCGCGAGATGCCGCGCACCACCGCGGACCGGATCAGCGCCAGGCCGCGCTGGATCACCGCCTCGTTGTAGAAGGTCGCCACCTCCGGGAAGTTGCGGGCCTCCGACAACATGAGCTTCACCACACCGCCCAGCTCCGTGCTGCCGATGCGTTCCCACCAGCCGAAGAGGATGGCCCGCAGCAGCACCACCGGATCGTCGTGCTCGTCGAGCAGGGCCTCGCCTTCGGCGAGCACCGGCACCACGCCCTCCTGGATGACCGCCTTGAACAGCGCTTCCTTGCTGTCGAAGTAGAGATAGAGGGTGCCCTTGGAAACCCCCGCCCGGGCGGCGACCTCCTCGAGCCGCGTCGCGGCGAAGCCCTTCTCGACGAAGAGCGCCAGCGCGGCGGCGGTGAGCTCCTGGGGCCGCGCCTCCTTGCGGCGGCGGCGCGGCTCGGTGTGCACCAGGTCGTTCATGCCGCACCTGCGAGGAAACGGCGGACGGGAGCGGGATGCAGGGGAGACACGATGCGGCGACCTCGTTAGTGACTAACCGGTCAGTAATTTAGATGGCCGCTTCTCGATCTTCAAGCGTTTTTTTTCATTGCCCGAGCCGGCGCCCGAAGCGTGGGCGTACGCGCCCTCCCCGCGGAAGGCACGGCAGGCTCCCGGATGCCGGCTCTCAGCCCATTCGATCCGCCGTTGACGTCGATCAACGCAAGAACGCCCGCCCTCGGCGAGACTGCGCCCGGCGCGAGCGCAGTCGAGACGACCGGCCGTGGGGGGCGGCGTCGGGCGCCGCGTGCATGCATTTTCGTCATCAGCGGTTCGGTAGCCAGCCCGTTTCACGCAAGCCAGGGGCCGCATCCACGGAGTTTCCGATGGTTGCCGCTTGCCCGCGCACGTCCGAACCGCCCGGCCCGCATGCCGCGAGCGGCACGTGCCCGCTACGCCGCCAAGCTACGAACGACAAGGGGTCTCGCCATGGATGGATTTGATCGCCTGCGCGCAGGCATCGCGTGCGTGCGCGTCGCGCACCATCTGCGCGGACGCATCCGCCTCAAGCTCGACGGCGAGCCGGAAGGCCTGCCGCTGCCGTCGGCCGAGCAGGTGCGGCACTTCCACACGCTCCTCCAGGACATCGAAGGCGTTCATTCGGTACGGGTGAACCTCCTGGCGCGCTCATGTACCGTCGAGTACGACCCTGCCGTGATTCCAATGGACGCGTGGAGCGACTTCCTCGCGGGCGCACGCTCGGCCGCTGCCGCGACCCTCGAGGACATCCTGCGCGCAAAGTACCGGGAAGTCGTGAATGCATAACCACGACGAACGCATCCTGCGCGGACGCAGGATCGACCCGCGCGCGCCCTTCCCGGTGCTGCACCAGGCCGTGCGCATCGCCCTCTACGACGAATACGCCGCGCGCAGCTTCTATGCGCGCGTGGTCGAGGCCTTCGGTCCGCGGCCGCCGTTCGCCGACATCCTCGCTTCGGAGCAGCGCCACGTCGCGGCGCTGGTCGCGCTGTGCGATCGCTTCGGCATCCCGCGGCCACTCGACCCTTTCCCGGCGGAAACCACCGTCGCGCCGAGCTGGCTCGCCAATTGCCGGCGGGCGGTAGCGGGCGAGATGGCCAATGTCCAGCTCCACGCGAACCTGCTCGCGCAAGTGGGCGAGCCCGAGGCACGCAAGGTGTTCGCCGCGCTCCAGGCGGAAGCCCTCGAGCAACACCTGCCTGCGTTCCAGCAGGCCGTCATCGATGCCTGGGCGCACGAGCGCTACCACGCCGCGAGAGGCGTGCCGCCGGAAGAGGCCTACGTGCGGCACGGGCCGCTGTCGGATTTCGTGGAGAAGGCGCTGGCGCAACTGGGCCCTCACGCCGGACCGCTCGGCCTCGTCGGCCCGCTCCTGCGCCATGCCAACCCCGCCCTGCTCGCCGGCGTGGCGGTGGGGGGCACGGGGGCGTATCTGCTCAAAGACAAGCTTCGTCGGATTCGAAAGGAGAACTGACATGTTGCCGCTCATCCCCTTTGCCGCCGGCCTGATCACCGGCGCCGTGGCCGTGAGGCTCCTCAAGACCGGCAAGGCACGCGCCGGCCTCGACAAGGCGCAACAGCGCGTGCGCGAGGCCACGGCGTCGAGCCTCGCCGCGATCGAGAACGCATCCGCACGGGCGCGCAGCAAGCTGGAGACGCCGGCCGCGGCGGCCGCGCCGGAAGCGGTCGAGACCCCGCCCACGCCCAAGGCCGCGGCCAGGCCGCGCAGGAAGGCGCCCGCGCAGCGCAAGACCAGGCCGAAGGCGGCGACACCCTCGACCAAGGAGGAATGATGGCGAGACATCACCATGCGCGCTCGGGCTTACCGGTCCAAGGGCACTTCGTGCGCGGCCTCGTGGCGAGCGCTTGCCTCTCTGCGATACAGGATGTGCGTACCCCCGCCTCGCCGGAGAACCTCAAGCGTGTCCTGCGCCACGCGCTGCAGGGCGGCACGGCGCTCGCAGCGGGTGCCGGGACCGCTGCCGCGCTCGAGCGGCGCGACTACACCGGCGCACTGATCGCCACCGCGGCCGGCGTTGCCGGCGTACTGGTCATCGAACGTCTGCTGCGCGAGCCCGCGCGGCATCAACAGGAGAACGAGGATGGGCAAGAAGCATAAGAAGCGCGGCCGCCACCATGGCGGCAACGACGGCTGGGGCGCCGAGCAGCAGTACGGCGCCTGGCCGGGCGCGGGCCTGGACGCGGGCACCGGCATGGGAGCCGCTCCCGGCGCGGGAGCGGGCATCCCGGGCCTCGACCCGAGCCTGCTGCAGGGCCTGCCGGCCATGCTGCGCTCGCGGCACACCGAGCAGTTCCTGCTCGGCGCGCTCATCGGCGCGGCTGCGGCCTGGGTGCTCGCCGACGAGGAACTGCGCGGCAAGCTCGTCAAGGCCGGCATCAAGCTCTACGCCGGCGTCGCCGGCGGCCTGGAGGAGATGAAGGAGCAAATGGCCGACATCAGGGCGGAAGTGGAAGCGGAACGGCACGGCGGCGCCTGATGGAAGGAGGCTGGTTCGCCCGCCTGGAGCCGGTGCACGCGACGCGAGGGCGGGTACGCTTCCGCTACTGCTGCCGGCCGGGCACGCCCTTCGGCGAACGCGTGCTCGAGCGCGCGGTGGCGGCGCTGACTGGCGTCGAGTCGACACGGGCGAACGGCAAGGCCTGCTCGCTGGTGGTGCGCTTCGACCCACTGCGCACCTCCATCGACACGCTCGCCGCCGAGCTGCTCGCGCTCGCACCGCCGGCGTCCGTTCCGGCACCCCAGCAGCCGCAATCGCACGCCAACGCGCAACGGCTCGGCGCGGTCGCGCTGGCCGGCACCACGCTCGCGGCCACGCGCCACCTGAAGCCCGGCCTGCGGGCGCCGGTGGCGCTCGCCACCGCGGTGCCGCTGATCGGCGAGGCGGTCGAGGACCTGGTCGAGAACGGCATCACCTCGCACGTGCTCGAGGCGCTGGCGGTGGCCATCTCCATCGGCCGGCGGGATTTTCTCGCCGCCAACACCACCTCCTTCCTGCTGGCACTGGGCGAGTACCTGGAGCACTCCATCGCGCGCCGCTCCGACGAAATGCTCAAGCACCTGCTGGAGCCGGCCACTGGCGAGGTGTGGGTGGAGCGCCACGGCCAGGAGGTGAGCATCGATGCGGGTGCCCTGCAGACCGGCGACGTGGTCATCGCCGCCGCCGGCACGGTGATTCCGGTCGACGGCACCGTGCTCTCCGGCGAGGCGCTGGTAAACGAGGCGACCATGACCGGCGAGAGCGTGCCGGTGACCAAGGCCCGCGGCGACCAGGCGCTCTCCGGCACGGTGATCGAGGAAGGACGCATCCGCATCTACGCCGAGCAGGTGGGCAGCAATGCCGCCGCGGCGCGCATCGCCGATTTCGTCGAGCGCTCGCTCGGGGCGAAGAGCCGCACCCAGCTCGAAGCGTCCCGGCTCGCCGATCGCCTGGTGCCGATGGTACTGGGGCTGGCCGGGGCGACCTGGGCCACCACCCGCGACTGGCGGCGCGTGGCGGCGATCCTGCAGGCCGACTACTCCTGCGCGCTGAAGCTCTCGACCCCGGTGGCCTTCAAGGCCGCGATGTACCGTGCCGGCAGGTCCGGCATGCTGATCAAGGGGGCCTCTGCCCTGGAGCAGCTCGCCGAGGCCGACACCTTCGTGTTCGACAAGACGGGCACGCTCACCACCGGCGACCTGGAGGTGACCGACTCCATCGCCTTCGACGCACGCTACACCTCCGACGAGCTCGTCTGCCTCGCCGCCTCGGTCGAGGAGCACTACTTCCACCCGCTCGCCCTGGCGGTCGTCGAAGCCGCCCGCCGCATCGATCCGCACCAGCACTTCGACCACAAGGCGGTCGAGTTCATCGTCGCCCACGGCGTGGCGAGCGTCATCGAGGGCAGGCGCATCGTGGTGGGTTCGCGCCACTTCATAGAGGACGACGAGGGCATCGACACCCGAGCGCACCAGGCGGTGATCGAGCGGCTGCGCCGGGAGGGCAAGACGCTCCTCTACATCGGCTTCGGCGGCGAGCTGCTGGGCGTGTTGGCGCTGCGCGACGCGGTGCGCGACAACAGCGCCGCCACCGTGCGACGCCTGCGGCGGCTGGGCGCGAAGCGGGTCCTGATGCTCACCGGCGACCACCACGACCGCGCCGCGGAGATCGCGCGCGAGCTGGACCTCGACGACTTCCACGCGGAGCTCCTGCCCGAGCAGAAGGCGGGCATCCTGCAGGCCCTGGCCGCGGAAGGCGCGCGCATCGCCTTCGTCGGCGACGGGGTGAACGACGCCCCCGCCCTCACCGGCGCCCACGTGGGCATCGCCATGCACCGGGGGGCCGACATCGCGCGGTTCGCCTCGGACATCGTGCTCCTGGAAGACAACATCGCCCGCATCGCCGACGCGAAGGCGCTCGCCAACGCCACGCGCCGCCTGATCGACTCCAATTTCCGGATCACCGCCGGCGTGAACACCGGCATCCTGGGCGCCGCCGCCCTGGGGCTCCTCACGCCGGTGTCGGCTTCGATGCTGCACAACGGCAGCACCATCGGCATCCTGCTGCGCGCGCTCGCCGGCGCCGGCCTGCCGGGCCGCGTCTCGGCCGGGGCGCGGAGGTCGCGCCGAGCCGGCAGCGCGGCACCGGTCACCTGAGCGGCATCGCGGCCGGGGGGGAGTCGGCGCCATCGCCGACCCTGGGAATGCTTCTCGTTCGCCACGCCTTCCCCCGAATGGGCTAGTTTGAGGAATACCCACAGGCCGAAACGGCGCATCAGCGCCGGCATTCAAGAGGACAGACCATGAAAGGCGACAAGACCGTACTGGACCACCTCAACGCCCTGCTGGCCGGCGAGATGACCGCCGTGGACCAGTACTTCACCCACTCCCGGATGTACGACAACTGGGGCTTCCCCAAGCTGCACGAGCGCATTTCCCACGAGATGTCGGAGGAGCTCGAACATGCCTCCCGGCTCATCGAGCGCATCCTCTTCCTCGAGGGCACGCCGGACCTTTCGAAGCGCGACCCGCTCAACATCGGTCAGGACGTTCCGGCAATGCTGCGAAACGATCTCGCCCTCGAGCTGCAGGTGGTCAACCACCTCAAGGAGGTCATCGCCTACTGCGAGCAGGTGAAGGATTACCAGACCCGCGAGATCCTCGAGGGGATGCTCGCCGACACCGAGGAAGACCACACCTGGTGGCTGGAGAAGCAGCTGGGCCTGATCGACAAGGTGGGCCTGCAGAACTATCTGCAGTCGCAGATGTAATCGGGCGCCTCGGACGCGCGCATTGACGTTGCGGGCACAAGCCTGGAGAATGAGAACCATTCCCGATTGATCGGCAAGCCACGTCGCCGTCTCGGCGGCCAGCCAGCCTCCAGGGTTCTCTTCTCCGGAGCCGCTCGTGAGCCTTGCCGCCGTCCCGTCCGAATCCATCGCCGCACTCTATTCCGGCCACCACGGCTGGCTGCATGCCTGGCTCAGGAAGAAGCTCGGCTGCTCGCACCGGGCCGCGGACCTGGCGCACGACACCTTCCTGCGCCTGCTCGGTCAGCGCACGGCGCCCGACCTCTCGGAGCCGCGAGCGTTGCTCGCCCATATCGCAAAGGGGCTGATGATCGACCAGTGGCGGCGCCGGGAGGTCGAGCGCGCCTACCTTGAGGCGATCGCCCACCTGCCGGAGCCTGAAGCGCCCTCGCCCGAGACGCGGCTGCTGGTCCTCGAGGCCCTGTACCGCATCGAGGCCATGCTGCGCAGCCTGCCTTCGCGCACGCAGGAGATCTTCCTGCTCGCCCAGCTCGACGGCCTCACCTATGTGCAGATCGCCGAGCAGCTGGGCACCTCGCTCGCCACCGTCAAGCGTCACATGCGGGCCGGTTTCCTGGCCTGCATGGCGGCGGTCTGACGCCCGCCGCGACCGTGCCCGACCGCAGGCTCGCCCAGGAACTCCCGCCGGGCGACATCGATCCCGCCCTGCTCGGCGAGGCCGCCGACTGGCTGGTACGTTTCCAGTCTGGCGACGATTCCGTCCGGACCCGCCGCGCCTTCGAGCGGTGGCGCGCGCAAAGCCCCGCCCATGCCGCCGCCTGGCGGCGCGCGGAGACGGTGCTCGACACCTTCCGCCGGGTCCCGGCCGACGTCGGTCGCCGCACCCTCGGCGGACTCGCCCGGCCGGGGCGCCGACGTGCGTTGCATGCCCTCGGGCTGGCCACCGTCGCCACGCCCGCCGCATGGCTCGCCTGGCGACACCAGCCCTGGGTCGCATGGCGGGCCGATCTCGCCACCGCCACGGGCGAACAGCGTCGCCTGACCCTCGACGACGGCACGCAGCTCGTGCTGGACACCGGTACGGCCGTGAATGTCGCCTTCACCGCCGGGGAGCGCCGCCTGCGCCTGATCCGGGGGGAAATCCTCGTCACCACGGCCGAAGATCCCGCGCCCCAGCCCCGCCCCTTCGTGGTGGAGACGGCCGAAGGGCGGCTCCGCCCCCTCGGCACCCGCTTCTCGGTCCGCCAGGGCGCCTACGAGAGCCGCGTCGCGGTGCTCGAGGGCGCCGTGGAGATCGTCACGACCGGCGGCGCGCGGCGCACGCTCGCCGCCGGCGAGCAGGCCGGCTTCGGCACCGATCGCATCGGCGACGCAAAGCCGGCGGATGCCTCGGCGGCCCTGTGGGCGCAGGGCATGCTGGTCGCCCGCGACATGCCGCTCGCCGCGCTCCTCGCCGAGCTCGGCCGCTACCGCCCCGGCGTCCTGCGCTGCCACCCTGCCGTGGCGGACCTGCGGGTGTCCGGCGCCTTCCCGCTCACCGACGTGGACGCGAGCCTCGACCTGCTGGTGAGGACCCGCCCCCTCGCCCTGCGCCGCCTGACCCGCTACTGGGTGAGTGTGGAGCCACGCGCGCAAAGCGCGACGCGCATGCCCTGACACCTTTTTTCGTCTCGCACGGTGTACCGGGTGAGAGGCGCATCTGTAGCGCCCCACCGCCAACGACAACGCCACCGCCGAGAGGAAACTCGCCATGTCCCAGTCCCATGCCGCCGCCGCGGGCGGCCGCCCCGCCCGCCTGCGGGCCCGTCCCCACGCCCTCGCGCTCGCGCTCCATCTGGCCCTGGCCGGCGCCCTCCTGGCCCTTCCGCTCCAGGCCGCCGCGCAGGCGGCCGAAGCGGCCACGCCGCGGCAAACCTACGCGATTCCCGCCGGCCCGCTGGGCGACGTGCTGGCGCAGTTCGCCGCCACGGCCGGCGTGCGGCTCGCCTTCGATCCGGCGCTGGTGGCCGGGAAGCAGAGCGGCGGCCTGCAGGGCAGCCACACCGTGAGCGACGGTTTCGCCCGCATCCTCGCCGGCAGCGGTTTCGAGCTCGCCGAGCTGGGCGGCGGCGCCTACTCGCTGCGAAAGGCGCCGCCCCCGCCGGCCCCCGAGGCCACCCTGCCGGCGGTGACCGTCACCGGCGAGAAGTTCGAGCGGCCTCTGGAGGAAACTCTGTCCAGCGTGGCGGTGACGACCTCCCAGGACTTCGCCGAGCACGGCGACCAGACGGTGACGGACGTGATGATGCGCACACCCGGCGTCTACACCCAGTCGGGCAACGAGAACTGGGGCATCCGCGGCGTTCCGGTGTCCGGCTTCGACGAGCAGGGCGCGGGCACCATGAACGGCGCGGTGACCGTGTTCGTGGACGGGGCCGCGCAGCCCCATCGGCTGGTCACCCTGAGCCCGCTCAACCTCTGGGACGCGGAACAGCTGGAGGTCTTCCGCGGTGCGCAATCGACCACCCAGGGCCGCAACTCGCTCGCCGGCGCGGTCGTCCTGAAGACCAAGGATCCCACCTTCCGGCCGGAGTTCGCGGTGCAGGCCAACGCCGGCCGATTCGGCGAGCGCGGCGCCTCCGCGCTCGCCAACGGAACGCTCGTGGACGGCACGGTCGCCGCGCGCCTCGCGGTGGACTACCAGACCGGCGACGGCTACATCCGCAACGAGACCCTCGGCGAGGACGCCAACCGGCAGCGCGCCATGAACGCACGCGGCAAGCTGCTGATCCAGCCCACGGACCGGCTCAACATCCTGCTCACCCTGGCCCGCACCGAGCATCGCTCGGGCAGCCAGGCGGTCGCGGTGGTCGACGGCAAGCCCCGCTACTTCTCGCTCTTCCTCAACACCGAGGAAGAGCACGAGCTGGATCAGGACACGGGCGTCGCCAAGATCGACTACTTCCTTTCGGACGCCTGGACGCTCACCAGCCTCACCACCGGCACCTGGGCGGAATATCGCTCGGTGCTCGACTTCGATCAGGGCACCGCCCGCGAGCGGGAGGCGATCCGCAAGCACCGGCAGCGGCTCGCCAGCCAGGAGTTGCGCCTGAGCTACGAGGCGGAGGCGCTGACCGGCTTCGTGGGCGTCTATTACGGCCGGCACACCAACGACATCGACGACCGGCTCAACCTGAGAATAAGCGGCGTGGAGGACCCGGCGCTCATCGCCAACGGCGACGTGCGCATCCGCAACACGGCCGTCTTCGGCGAGGCGAACTGGGAGTTCGTGGATCGCTGGCAGCTGATCGGCGGTTTGCGCTACGACCGGGAGAAGAACGAAACCGCGTTCGACTACGTCGATCCGCTCGGCTTCGCCACGGTGCAGAACATCGAGGCCGACACCTCCTTCGAGGAGCTGCTGCCGAAGATCGGGCTGAGCCACGAGCTCTCCGACGATCACCTGATCGGGGTGCTGTGGAAGCGCGGCTATCGCGGCGGCGGCATCGACCTGAGCACGAACACGGCCCACAGCCCCTACGACCCCGAATACACCAGCACCTGGGAGCTCTCCTGGCGCGGGAGCTGGCTGGACGAGCGGCTACGCACCAGCGCCAACCTCTTCCATACCGACTGGAAGGACCAGCAGGTCGAGGTGTCGGACGAGAACGGCATCGCCACCGTCGCCAACGCCGCCCGGGCGCGCATGCGGGGGCTGGAGCTCGGCGCGGACTATCGCGCGACGCCGGCCCTGCAGCTCTTCCTGGGCGCATCCTACATCGATGCCAAGTATCGCGAGTTCATGTTCGACGGCCAGGACCTGAGCGGGCAGAAGTTCCCCTTCGCCCCGAAGTACAAGCTCGCGGTGGGCGGCAGCTATACCTTCGGCAACGGCCTGCAGGTGGGTGCCGACATCGTCCATCAGTCCGACAGCGTCACGCTGGCCACCAACGACGACGGGCTCGTGGTCGAGCGTCCCAACGACCGCGTGACGCTGGTGAATTTCAGCGCCACCTACCGGATGGGCAAAGCGTTCAGCCTGAGCGGCTACGTGAAGAACCTCTTCGACGAGCGTTACATCGTGAACAACCAGGGCGGCGACACGCTGGACGCGGGCGCGCCGCGGACCCTGGGCGTGGCCGTGCGCTATGACTTCTGAGCGGCGGGACGGGGTCGCGCGGACCGGCGTAGCGACGGCGCGTGGTAGCGCTACCGCCCGGCGCGCCGCGCGGTAGCGCGCGATGGCGCGGCTGCTCACCCCCGCCCACCGGCGGGCGTGGTCGCTGGCGCACCGCTGGCTGGGGCTCGCGATCGCCGTCTTCGTCACGGTCGCCGGCCTCACCGGCAGCGCGATCGCCTTCTGGCGCGAGCTCGACGCCTGGCTCAACCCGGCCTGGTTCCGGGTCGAGCCCGGACCGGAGCGTCTGCCCCTGTCGCAGCTCGTGGCGGACGTGCGCTCGGCCCGCCCCGACAGCCGGGTTCGCGGCCTGATCCTGCCGGACCGGCCGGACGCGTCGCTCATGCTGATGCTCGCGGCCGATGCCGACGGCGCCGACGAGCTCTTCGTCGATCCCTACACCGGGGCGCTCCTGGGCGCGCGCGACACGGATGCGATCGGCCTCGGCGCCGGGCAACTGGTGCCCTTCCTCTATCGGCTGCACTACAGCCTCAAGCTCGGGCGATTCGGCGAATACCTGCTGGGGATCGCCGCCCTCGCGTGGCTGGTCGCCACCCTCGCCGGCTTCGCTCTCGCCCGGCCGCGGCGCGGCAAATGGCGCCAGGCGCTGTCGGTCAAGCGTTCCGCGGGAGCGCCGCGGATGCTCTTCGACCTCCACCGAGCCACCGGCCTCCTGTCCGCAGTGGTGTTCGTCCTCGTTGCGTGGACCGGCCTGTGGTGGAACATGGATTATGCCGTTCGCCCGGCGCTCGAGGCCCTGCTGCCGCCCACGCCCTGGTATCCGGATACACTGCCCGACGTCGCGCCGGCCGCGCGCGACGCCGGCCTCGATGCCGCGCTCGCCGGGGCCCGGGCGGCGCGCCCCGCGGGCGAGGCCTATCTGATCGGACTGCTGCCCGACAAGGGACTGTACCGAGTGGTCATGAAGCAGCCCGGCGAGGTCGGCCTGTATGGCCGCACGGAGGTCTTCGTTTCGTCGGACGGCACCGTCGTGCACGTCAGCGAGCCTGCCAACCACCGGCCCGGCGACACCTACGCGACCTGGCAGCTGCCGCTGCACACCGGGCAATTCCTCGGATTGCCGGGACGGGTGATGTGGTGCATCGCAGGCCTCGTGCCCTTCCTGCTGAGCGTGACGGGATCGGCGCTGTGGCTGCGCAGGCGCCGGCTGACTCACCGGCGCATGGACACGCGTTGACGGGCGGAGCGGCGACTAGGAGAATAAGAAGCATTATTGTTTAGCGCCGCCAGCCAGCCCGCCACGGGCAAGCCAGCCGGAGCATCCGCTTCTACTGGAGCTTGCCGTGAGCCATGCCTGCGCGCCGTCCGATCCCGTTTCCGAGCTGTATCGCAGCCATCACGGCTGGCTCTACGGATGGCTGCGCCGCAAGCTGGGATGCTCCCACCAGGCCGCCGACCTCGCCCAGGACACCTACCTCCGCCTGCTCGTCTCTGGCCGACTGCCGGCGCCCGAGCAATCCCGCGCCTACCTGACCCAGATCGCCAAGGGCCTGATGGTGGACCTCCACCGCCGCCGGCAACTGGAGGCGGCCTACCTGGACGCCCTGGCACAGCTGCCCGAGCCGCAGACGCCCTCGCCCGAGACGCGCGCCCTGGTGGTCGAAACCCTGCTGCGCATCGACGCGCTGCTCGACCGGCTGCCCGGACCGGTGCGCGAGACCTTCCTGCTCTCCCAGTTCGACGGGCTGACCTACGGCGAGATCGCCGCGCGGCTTTCGATCTCGGTGGCGACGGTGCGCAAGTACATGCTGAAGGCGGCACTAGCCTGCCATGCCGCGCTCGACGACGGCCCCGTCGTCCCGGCGTCGGCGCGCTGAGAGCGACGGCGATGGCCCAGGTCTCTCCCCATGCTGCGGGTGCGATTCCGCAGGCGGTGCATCGCCAGGCGCTGGAATGGCAGGTCACCTTCTGGTCGGGCGAGGTCACGCCCCACGAGCGCACCGCATTTCGCCGATGGCTCGCCGCCGATCCGCTCCACGAACGCGCCTGGCGCGACGTCCAGCGGGTGGACGACATGCTCGCCGCGGTGCCGGCAGGCGTCGGGAGCCGGGTGCTACGCTTGCCGGGCGCGGGTGTCGGCGCGCGCCCGGACGCGCGGCGCGGGCGCCGAAACGTGCTGCGGGCGCTGGGCTGGCTCGCGGCGGGTGGCGTGCTCGCCCTGGGCGTACGGGAGACGCCCCAATGGCGGACGGCGAGCGCCGATCATGCCACCCGCAGCGGCGAGCGCCGCGACTTCGTGATGGATGACGGCACCCGGGTGAGCCTCAACACCGCCACCGCCGTTGACATCCGGCTCGACGCCGAGCGGCGTCTGGTCGTCCTGCATCACGGCGAAATCCTCGTCGACACTGCGCCCGATGGGCGCCCCTTCTTCGTGCAGACGCCCTACGGCCGCCTGCAGGCCCTGGGGACGCGCTTTTCCGTGCGGCGGAGCGACAGCGCCATCCACGTCGCGGTCTTCGAGGGCGCGGTAGAGATCCGTCCGCGGGACGAGCCGGCGCTGCGCCGCCGCGTCGATGCCGGCACGCAGACCCGCTTCGACTCCCGCGCCATCGCTCCCGGCCGACCGGCCGACCCGCTCGAGACCGCGTGGACCCGCGGCCTGCTGGTGGCAGAACGCATGCGGCTGGCCGACTTCCTCGGTCAGCTCGGCCGCCACCGCCCGGGCGTGGTGCGCTGCGACCCGGCGATCGCCGAGCTGGTGGTATCGGGGGTCTATCCGCTGGACGACACCGACCGCGTCCTGGCGGCGCTCGCCGAGGCGCTGCCGGTGCGGGTGGAGTACACGACCGCTTACTGGGTCACGGTGCGGGCACGCCGCACCGCCTTGTAGCCCGGATGCAGCCCCAGCGGAATCCGGTAGCGGCGCCGCCACCTCCCCCCGCGCGGCACTCGCATCAAAAAAATCGGCGTCGACCGTAGCGCTTTTCCGTTTTCGTTCGGGATGGTCATTGAAGGCTCCTCGCTGCGAGCCTCCCCAACCCACCCGAACAGGAATCTGCATGAGCATTCGGCATCACACATCCCGCGCGAAGCCCGCCTTCCCGCTCAAACCACTGTCGCAGGCCGTGCTCGTCACCAGCCTCGCCTTCGGCACCGGCGCGGCCGCCCTGCCCGTTCAGGCCCAGAGCACATCGGTCGCGAGCCGCTACGACGTCCCTTCCGGTCCCCTCGACCGGGCACTCAACCGTTTCGCCGCCCAGGCAGGGGTGCTGCTGGCCATCGACGCCAGCCTCACCTCGGACAAGACGAGCCCGGGGCTGAACGGCACGGTCACGGTGGAGGAAGGCTTGCGACGCCTGCTCGAAGGTACCGGGCTCGAGGCCGTCAAGGGCGACAAGGGCTACAACGTGAGGAAAGCGGCCGCGATCGCCCCGGCTGCCGCGACGCGACCGCGCGAGAAGACCCTCCCCACGGTGACGGTGAACGAGCAGGCCGAGCAGGAAAGCGCCTGGGGCCCCGTGCGGGGCTACGTGGCGAAGCGTTCGGCCACCGCCACCAAGACCGACACGCCGCTCATCGAAACGCCCCAGTCGGTGACCGTGGTCACCGCCGACCAGATCCGCGACCAGGCCTCGCCCAACCTGCAGGAGGCCCTGCGCTACACCGCCGGCGTACGCAACGAGCTCTACGGCATCGACAACCGGGGGGACTGGATCTCGCTGCGCGGCAGCGACGAGTCCACGGTCTTCCTCGACGGCATGCGCCTGCCCCTGACGGGCTGGTACGGGGTGGTGCGCATCGAGCCCTATGCCTACGAGCGAATCGAGGTCCTGCGCGGCCCCTCGTCCATCATCGCCGGCCAGATGGATCCGGGCGGGGTGGTGAATCTCGTGTCCAAGCGCCCGCAGGCCGAGGCCGCGCGCGAGGTCGGCGTGCAGATCGGCAACCACGACCACAAGGAGATCCATGCCGACCTGACCGGCCCCCTCAACGAGGACGGCTCGCTCCTGTTCCGGCTGGTGGCCCTGGGCCGGGACAGCGGCACCCAGATCCGCCACGCCGACGAGGAGCGGCAGCTCTTCGCACCGTCGCTCACCTGGCGGCCCAATGCCCGCGACGAGTTCACCCTCTACAGCGAGTACCAGTACGACCGGAGCAACAACACCAACGCCTTCCTGGGCGTGGCCGGCACCCTGGAGCCCGCGCCCAACGGCCGCATTCCGCGCGACCTCTTCATCGGCGAGCCGGACTGGGACCGCTACGGCGGCACCCGCTGGCGCTTCGGCTACTCGGCCAACGTCCATCTGAACGACGATTGGCAGATCCGCCACAACCTGCGCCACGACCGGGTCGACGGGCTCATGAAGTCCATGTACGCGGCGTGGTGGAACGGCTTCGTGGACGCGAGCGGCAACCCGGACCCCAACGGCCGCCACCTCGGCCGCTTCTGGTACATCTACGACGACAGCTCCCGCGTCACCACCACCGACCTGCTGCTGCAGGGCGACCTGCACACGGGTCCGGTCAAGCACACCCTGCTCGTCGGGCTGGACGGCACGCACCACGACGCGAGCCAGGCTTCCGCCTCCGGCCTCGGTACGCCGCTGAACGTCTACGATCCGGTATACGGCAGCTTCCCCGAACCCGCGCTCGGCGCCGCACCGGCCACGGAGACCGAGATCCGCCGCATCGGCTTCCTGGTGCAGGACCAGATGAAGTTCGACCGGTTGAGCCTGCGCGTGGGCGTTCGCCGCGACAAGGTCCGCAACGCGGTGCGCGGCGGCGGCACCGAGCGGGACGCGGCGACCAGCGTGAATGTCGGCGCGGTATACGAGGTCGTGCCCGGTTTCGCCCCCTACATCAGCTACTCCGAGTCCTTCAATCCCGTCGCCGGGGCCGATGCGGCCGGCCGCGCCTTCAAGCCCAAGCGGGGCGAGCAGGTGGAGGTGGGCCTGAAATGGGAGGCGCAGACCATGCCGCTGCAGGCGACCGCAGCCTTCTACACCCTGGAGGAGAAGAACCGCCTGGCGAGCGACCCGGTGAACATCGGTGCCAGCACCCAGATCGGCAAGGCGCGCATCCGCGGCGTCGAGCTCGAGGCCATGGGCCAAGCCGGCTCGTGGAGCCTGATCGGAAGCTACACCTACACGCGGGTGCGAGCATCGGCCAGCTCCTTCGGCAGCGACCTGAACGACGACGAGCAGTTCGAAGGCATTCCCGAGCACATGGCATCCGCGTGGGCGGTGCACGACTTCGCGCGCCTGGGCCTGCCCGGCTTCCGGCTGGGCGGCGGCGTGCGCTACATCGGACGCATCGGCGACGGCACCGGCGCGGTGCACGTGCCCGAGGTGACGCTGCTCGACGCCATGGCCGCCTACCAGACCGGCCCGTGGCGCTTCGCGCTCAATGTGAACAACCTCACCGACGAGCCCTACATCGCGACCTGCCTCGCCCGGGGCGACTGCTGGTTCGGCAGCCGGCGCAAGGTCGTGCTGTCGGCGGACTACCGCTGGTAAGGAAAGCACCCGGGCACGCCACCCGGCGGGGGTGGCGACCTTCAGCCGCTCGCCGCCGATCCGGGGCATGGACTCGCCTTGCGAGTCGGGCCCCGGTTCGATTCCGCCGGTGGCGCTCCCCGGATTTCGGTCCGCGGGTTCGTTCGCAATCGCCATGACATCGCGTTCTCGATGCCGAGCCAGCCAGGGAGGCGCATCGTACCCAGCCAGCCAGGCCCCCTTCCCCCACTGGCGGACCGCATCCGTCCCGGGGCCGTGAAGCGGCGCCTTCCAATGCCAGGCAAAGGCCGAACGCCGCACACCCCCGGGCGGTGTCCGCGGACGCATTGACGCGACAGGCAGCAACCCGGAGAATGCGAACCATTCTCGATTAACTCCGCCAGCCAGCTCGTCAGGGGCAAGCCAGCCGGACAGATCCGGATTCGACTCTTCTGGAGCTTGCCCATGAGCGACGCCTGCGCGCCCACCGATTCCATCGCCGAGCTCTATCGCGGCCACCACGGCTGGCTGCATGGGTGGCTGCGCAAGAAGCTCGGCTGCTCCCATCGCGCAGCGGACCTCATGCACGACACCTTTGTGCGCGTGCTCGCCAGGGAGGTGCCGCTGACGATCCGCGAGCCGCGCGCCTACCTCACCACCATCGCCAACGGGCTGGTCCTCAATCACTACCGGCGCAGCCGCATCGAGCAGGCCTGGCTCGATGCGCTGACGCTGCTGCCGGAGCCGCTGGCGCCGTCGCCCGAAACGCAGGCCATCATGATCGAGACCCTGATCCAGCTCGACCGGCTGCTCGACGGCCTGCCGCGGTTGGTGCGCGAGGCGTTTCTGCTCTCGCAGCTCGACGGCCTGCGCCAGAGCGAGATCGCGACCCGGCTGGGCATCTCGGTCCCCACGGTGAAGCGCTATATCGCGCGGGCGCTGGCGCAATGCTGCTTCGCCGAGTGTGACGGAATCGGCTGAGGACGGCACGGTCGCGCCCATGTCCGCCCACCTCTCCAGCGATCAGCCCATACCGCCGGAGGTACGCCGCGCAGCCGTCGAATGGCTGGTGGAGCTGCAAGGCGATATGGTGACCGAGGCCACGCGCGAGCGCTGGCGTACCTGGCTCGCCGCGAGCCCCGAGCACCGGCGCGCCTGGCAGCGTGTCGAGGCTTTCGGCGAAAGGCTGCGCGAGCTGCCCTCCCCGCTGGCCCACGCCACGCTGGCCCCGCCCCCCGCGCGAGGCCGGCGCAGGGCGCTCGGGACGCTCGCCGCCCTGCTCGTCGCCGGCAGTGCGGCGTGGACAGTGGAAGAACGCACGTCCTGGCGCCAGTGGGTGGCCGACCGGCGCACCGGCATCGGCGAGCGCGCGAGCATCACCCTGGCGGACGGCAGCCGCGTCGAGCTCAACACCGACACCGCGATCGACCTCCGCTTCACCGACGCCGAGCGGCTGCTGCGACTGGTGCGCGGCGAGATCCTCATCGACACTGCGCCCGATCCCGCCACCGCCGACGGCAACGCGGCGCGCCCATTCATCGTGGAGACCGCCCAGGGCCGCATCCGCGCCCTCGGCACGCGCTTCACCGTGCGCCAGCCGGATGGCTTGCCGGGCGGCGAGAGCACGGTGGCCGTGTTCGAAGGCGCCGTCGAGCTGCGGCCTCGCAGCGGTGGCCCCCAGGTGCTGAACGCAGGCCGGCAGGCCAGGTTCACCCGCGACGGCATCGGCCCGATCGCCACGGCCCGCGAGGAGGCCACCGCCTGGACGCGTGGGATGATCGTCGCGCGGGACATGCCGCTCGCCGGCTTCCTCGCCGAGCTCGCCCGCCACCACCACGGGCGCCTCGGCTGCGACCCGGCCGTCGCCGGGCTCGGGGTGACCGGCACCTACCCGGTGGCCGCCCCCGACAAGGTGCTCGAAATGCTGCAGACCACGCTGCCGGTGCGCGTGCGTTCCCAGCGCCGCTGGTGGGGGGCGACGGAGGTGACGCTGGTGGCGCGGTGAGCCGTGCCGGCGACGTGGCAAAAAAAACCTATCCACGGCTGATCCCTTTTCGTTTCTCGCGGGGCAACGAAGGCAGAAGACCCGCTTTCATTCAACCAACGAGGAAACCGCCGCAATGGGCCGAGCCGAGCCGTCCTACATCCCCTCTCCCGATCTGAAGCGCTGCCGCCGCAAGGCCATCGCCTGCGCCCTCGCGCAGACGCTCCTGGGCACCGCCGTCACGGCGTCGCTGGCCGCGGCGACGGCGGCACACGCGCAGCAGGCACAGGCCGCGCGGAGCTGGCGCATCCCTGCCGGCCCCTTGACCGAGGCGCTCAACAGCTTCGGGAACCAAGCGGGGATCATGCTTTCCTTCTCAACCGAGATGACCAACGGCCTGCGAAGCCGCGGACTGAGCGGCGCGCACACGGTCGAGGAGGCCTTGCAGGCGCTGCTGGCCGGAACCGGGCTGGCGGCCGAGCGGCAGGCCAACGGCGGCTATACCTTGCGCAGGCAGCCGGCCGCGACGGGCAAGGAAGCGACGCTGCCGGTGGTGACGGTGAAGGCCACCGAGGAGACACCCCTGCATCTGACGTCCGCCGTGGGCGGCGGCGCCCTCGGAGCGCGCAGTCAACTGGAGACGCCCTTCTCGACCGCCGTGGTGACCCAGGAGGATCTCGCGCAACGGCAGGTCTCGAAGCTCGGCGACGTCTTCGCGCTCGACGCGGCGGTCACCGACAACAGCGGCGCCTACAGCAGCTGGGCTTCGTACATCACCGTGCGCGGCCTGGAGCTCGACTGGCAGAACTCCTACCGCATCGACGGCCAGCCCTTCCTGAGCTATGCGATTACCCTGCCGTACGAACACTTCGAACAGATCGAGCTGCTCAAGGGGGCATCCGGCTTCATGTACGGTTTCGGCTCGCCGGGCGGCCTCATCAACTACGTGACCAAGAAGCCGACCGACGAAAGCCTGGTGAGCATCGCGGGCAGCTACCAGTCGAACAGTGTCTGGAGCGGAGCCGTCGATCTGGGGGGCCGCTTCGGCAGCGCCAAGACCTTCGGCTATCGCCTGACCGCCGTACATGAGGACGGCAGGACCTTCAACGACGGCGAGATCGATCGCAAGTCCGTCTCCCTGGCGCTCGATGCCCGGCTGTCCGAGGACCTGACCTGGGACTTCCAGTCTCTCCACCAGACGCGCAGGAGTGAAGGCCAGACGCCTTCGATCTCCACGGCACTCCTGGGCGGGGGCCGCCTGCCGTCCACCGTCGCCGGTGATGATCAGCAGCTCGTGAGCGACGGCCAGTTCCTCGACACGGACTTCGAGTTCTACTCGTCCGGGCTGAAGTACCGGCTCTCCCCGAACTGGGTCGCCAGCACCAGCTACAGCCGGAGCACTTCCAGGCGCAGCCGCAACGAGAGCATCCTTTACTTGCAGAACGTTGCCGGCGACTACAACGAGAACCGCTCGGACACGCGCGAGAGCCATCGTTTCGAGCACTGGCAGGCCATGCTGCAGGGCAGGCTGATGACCGGCGGCATCGAGCATCAGCTGATACTCGGTACGTCCTGGCAGGAACAGCTGAACAACTACAGCGCGAACGGCGTCTGGACCTTCCTCGGCACCGGCAACCTCTTCGCCCGAAACGGCAACGCTTACTTCAGCCAGGGCGGTCTGGACCTTTACCGGGCGGGCGACATCACCCAGAGCGCCGTGTTCGCCAGCGACACCATCGAGTTCTCGGAGCGCTGGTCGGTCCTGGCCGGCGTGCGCCGGACGCGCTACATGCAAAACGACTACAGCCCGGACGGCACGAAGTGGAACGACTACGCCGACCGCGTGACCACGCCCACTGTGGCGGTGATGTTCAAGGCCGACCCCGGCACGATGGCGTATGCCAGCTATATGGAATCGCTCGAGCCCGGCAAGACGGTGGGGAGCACTTATGCCAACGCCAACCGTCTGCTCGACCCCCTTGTCAGCAAGCAGTACGAGATCGGCATCAAGGCCGCACACGAGCGCTGGAGCGGCACAGCCGCGCTGTTCCACATCGAGCGTCCCAGCGAGTTCGCGACCGCCGACAATGTTCTCGTGCAGGACGGCCGATCGACCTACCAGGGCCTGGAGCTGGGCGTCTCCGCCCATGTGGGCTCGCAGTGGCTGCTGGGCGGCAACCTGATGTACCTGGACAGCGCCTACGACAAGGGCAACGACAACATCGGCAACCGGGTTGCCGGCGCACCGCGGTGGATGGCGACCACGCACGTGGCGTACCGCGTCGCGCAGATCGCCGGGCTCAAGCTGACGGCGGACGCGAAATACACCGGTGACGTCATGCTGAACGCTGCCAATACCGTAAAGGTGGATGAGCATCTCGTCCTCAACGTCGGCGCGAGCTACGACCTGAGCTTGGGCGGCCATGCCGTGACCGTGCGCGCGGCAGTCAACAACGTGACCGACGAGCGCTACTGGGAATACCAGTACGCAAACTGGGTCAAACCGGCCGACCCGCGCACCTTCAGCATAAGCGCCAGGCTCGATTTCTGAGCACGCGTCCGCGATTTGACGAAGCATCGCCTGGAAGAGAAAATACGAACCATTTGCAATAACAAGCCCCCGGACCGGCCGGCAGATGCTCGTTTCCTGCCGTGGAGACCCGGGACGGACTGCGCTCCGTCCCTCTCACCGGTCCGGATCATGGCAGGACATGAAAGGGCCAAGCCCGCCCAGGAGAGACCGATGCAAACGAGTACCGACGGAGTTCCCCCACCAAGGGCGGCGAGCCGCCTGTCCGTCGCCGCGCGCGTGATCGCCGCCGTCCTGGGCGGCTACGTCTTCACCTGGGGCTTCACGGCGCTCGGCATGGCCGGGCTGGTCGCCCTGGGAGGGGACTTCCACGAGGCGGAGACCGGCGTTCTCTTGCTGGCCTTCCTGGTCTATCCGGCCCTGTTCCTCTGGGCCTTCGCCGCCGCCAGCCCCGCCCGCGTGTGGGCGGTGCTGGGCGGTGGCGCCGTGCTCATGACTGCGGCAGCCTGGGCGCTGCAGCGGGCGATGGTGGCCTGAGGGGGAGAACGGTCATGTACGACGACTTGCGCAAATCGATGACCTGGCCGCACACCTGGTTCGGCCTGGTGGTGGGCTTCGTGCTGATGGTGTGCTTCTTCTTCGGCGCGCTGTCGGTGTTCGACCGCGAGATCGACCGCTGGGCGATCCCCGAGACCCGCTTCGAGCCGCAGCCGATGCCCTCCTTCGACAAGATGCTGCTGCCCATCCTGCAGCGCGTCGAGCCGGACGAGGCCGACTACGCGGCCAACATGCCCAAGCTGCACGATGCGAGCCAAGGCCCGATGACGCCGCGCCTGGAGCTGCCGGCGGACGAGTACTGGGCCTACACCACCCACCGGGATCCGGTCCTGCGAATGGGGGTGGGCTTCGGCGTGCCGCTGGCCAAGGACCCGGACGGACACAATCACATCCACGGCGAGGTGACCATCGACCCGCGCACCGGCGCCATCGTGCCGGACGACGCGCTCAAGATCGGCAGCCGCTGGTTCTACCCGCTGCACTACAGCCTGAACTGGACCTGGAAGAACCTCGGCTACTGGATCGTGGGCCTGGCCGGTCTCACCATGCTGGTAGCGCTGGTCACCGGCGTGATCATGCACCGCAAGATCTTCCGCGAGTTCTTCACCTTCCGGCCGGCGAAGCACACGCGGCGCAGCACCCTGGACCTGCACAACCTCACCGGCGTTGTGGCGCTGCCCTTTCACTTCTTCTTCGCCTTCACCGGGCTGTTGATCTTCGGCAGCTGGCTGTACTTCCCCGCGGGCAGCACCTTGCTCGAGCCCCTGCACCATCAGCACGAAGTCCACGAGGCCGCCGCCACGGGCCTGCCCCACAAGGCGGCCGGCGTCCCCGCGCCGATGGCGTCGGTGGACGCGATGGTGGTCGAGGCCAAGCGCCGCTGGGCCGCGCGGGACATGGCCGGCGAGGTGGGCTTCCTGCAGGTGCACCACGTGGGCGATGCCAACAGCTATGTGAGCATCTTCCGCGCCGGCAGCGACCGCGTGGCCCTGGTGGGCGAGGGCATCCACTTCAAGGCCAGCACCGGCGAGGTGCTGTACGAAGATCCGCCGCGCACCGTGGTCTCGGAGATCAACGAGTTCCTCACCGGCCTGCACCTG
This sequence comes from Azoarcus sp., assembly GCA_020725025.1. GTDB lineage: Bacteria > Pseudomonadota > Gammaproteobacteria > Burkholderiales > Rhodocyclaceae > Aromatoleum. The sequence goes on along the minus strand of DYFV01000001.1, from coordinate 124,872 downwards.
CAGCACTTCGAGCACTGGCTGCTGCGCTGGCTGTACGTGCTCGGCGGCCTGCTGGGCTGCGTGTGCATCGCCACCGGTTTCGTCTTCTTCGTGGAGCGGCGCAAGCAGCGGCATGCGGAGGCCGGCAGCCAGGGCAGCCGCGTGGTCGATGCCCTGGCGGTGAGCACCGTCACCGGCATGGTGATCGCGGCCATCGGCATGCTGGTGGCCAACCGGCTGCTGCCCGCCGACCTGGCCGGCAAGGGCGACTGGGAGAAGATTGCCTTCTGGGGCATCTGGGCACTGGCCCTGGTACACGCCCTGGTGCGCAGCGGCCCGGTCGCCCGGGCGCGCATGAACCCGGCCTGGCGCGAGCAGTGCTGGGCCATTGCCGCCCTGGCTGTCGCCGCCGTGGGCCTGAACTGGATCACCACCGGCGACCACCTGATCAAGACCATGCTTACCGCACCCTACTGGGCCGTGGCGGGGGTGGACCTGAGCCTGCTGGCCAGCGTCGGCATCGCAGCGTGGTCGGCCCGCAAGCTGGCCCTGCGCGAGCAACTCGGCGCCCAGGCGCGGCCCGCGCAGCCGGCCGGCGACACCGCGGAGGTGGCCCATGTCTGAGGCCCTCTGGCTGGTGCTGGCCGCGGCACTGAGTTTCAGCGGCATGGCCTGGCTCGCGCTGGCGATGGAGGTGCATTGGGGGCAGGTGATGCCTCGGCCGGCCGCCGAGGCACCGCGCGCGCGCCTGACGCTGCGCGTCCTGGGCGCCGCGGCCGTGCTGCTGTCGCTTCCGGCCTGCCTGATGGTCGACCGCCCGTCCATGGCGGTGTTGGTCTGGGTGATGCTGCTGGCCGTCGCAGCGGTGCTGGTCGCGCTGACGCTGGCATGGCGGGCACGTGCACTGCGCCTGCTGTGGCCGTGGGCCCGCTGAGGCGCAGCGGCGAAGATCGCGGGACTTGAGAAGCTCGTCCCCGGACGCACATTGACGCGACGCGTGGCAACGCGGAGAATGAGAACCATTCGCGACTAATCCGCCAGCCAGCTCGTCAGGGCAAGCCAGCCGAAGAGACCCGGACCCGAAGTTTCTGGAGCTTGCCCATGAGCGACGCCTGCGCGCCCACCGATTCCATCGCCGAGCTGTACCGCGACCACCACGGCTGGCTGGTCGGCTGGTTGCGCCGCAAGCTTGGCTGCCCGCACAACGCCGGCGACCTCGCCCACGACACCTTCCTGCGCGTGCTGATGTCGCCCGGCATCGACGAGATCCGCGAGCCGCGTGCGTGGCTCACCACGGTCGCCCATGGCCTGATGGTGAACCATCTGCGGCGCAAGGACCTCGAGCGCGCGTACCTGGACGCACTCGCCGCGCAGCCCGAGCCCTTGAGCCCCAGCCCGGAGGAGCGCGCCCTGGTGCTCGAGACCCTGGTCGAGATCGACGCCATGCTGAACGGCCTGCCGTCCAAGGCCCGCCACGCCTTCCTGCTGTCGCAGCTGGAAGGCCTGACCTACGCGGAGATCGCCGGGCGACTGGGCGTATCGGTCAGCATGGTGAAGAAGTACATGATGCAAGCCGTCACCCATTGCATGCGCATCGCCCAGGCATGAAGGAGTCTGCAGTCCCCACGCCGCCGCGGGACGTCCTCGAAGAGGCGGCGCACTGGTTCGTGCTGCTCGCTTCCGGCGAGGCGGACGAGGCCGACCACGCCCGGTGGCGGGCTTGGCGCGCCGCCGATGCTCGCCACGAGCTCGCCTGGCAACGCACCCAGGCCGCCACCGCGCGCATCAGGGGCATCCCGCGCGGGCAGGCGCAAGTCTCGTTCGAAGCGCTCAAGCAGGGGACAGGACCGAGGTCGCGCGGCCGGCGCAGGGCGCTCGGCCAGCTCGCCGCGCTGCTCGTCGCCGGCCTCGCCGGCTGGCAGGGCTGGCGGCACAGCGACTGGTCGGCCGACCAGCTCACCGCCGTCGGCGAGCAGCGTGAGCTCACGCTCGCCGACGGCAGCCTGCTCCACCTCGACACGGATTCAGCCGTCGACATCGCGTTCAGCGCCCAGGCCCGCCTGATCCGCCTGCGGCGCGGGCGGATCCTGATCGAAACCGCCCCGGCGCCGGACGCGCCGCCCTTCCTGGTGGAGACCGGCGAGGGCCGCGTACAGGCGCTGGGCACCCGCTTCTCCGTCGAGCAGGAAGCCGGCAGCACCCGGGTGGCGGTGCTGGAGGCGCGTGTCGCCATCCATGCCGCCGAGGCCGCGGCGGATGCCCCCGTCCTCCACGCCGGCCAGGCCGCCCGATTCGACCGCCGCGGCGTCGTCGATCGATATGCCAGCCATCGCGCCGACAGCGCCTGGGCCAAGGGCATGCTGATCGCCGACGACATGCCGCTGGCGGACTTCGTCGCCGAGCTCGCCCGCTACCGCGACACTCCGCTCTCGTGCGACCCCGCCGTGCGGTCCCTGCGCATTTCCGGCACCTTCCCCCTGCGCGACACCGACCGGGCGCTGGCTGCCCTCGGCCATACCCTGCCGGTGCGCGCCGTTCCGGTCCGTCCCGACGACCCGGAGAGCGGCATCGTGCTCCGCGCAAGATAATTTTCGGCGTCGCGCTGTACCTTTTTCGCGCTCGCTTGGCATGGGAAGAGAGAACCCCTTCCCTGCAAGCAACCGAGAGGTAACCGCTCCATGCACCACCCGCATCAGCACGCCACCCGGCCCGTGTGCCGCCCCCTCGCCTTCGCCCTGCACCTGGTCTTCTGCGGCGCGGCCCTCGCCGGCGCCACATCGGCCGTCCACGCCCAGGAAAGGCAGGACGTCCGCCAATACGACATTCCCGCCGGCCCCCTCTCGGCCACCCTCAACCGGATCGGCGAGACGGCCGGCGTGCTGCTGTCCTTCGACCCCGATCTGGTCAGGAACCGGACGGCCCCGGCCGTGAAGGGCGCCCTGACGCCGGGGCAGGCGCTGGATCGCGCCCTGGCGGGGAGCGGACTCGCCGCCAGGGCGGAGGGTTCGGTCCTCGTCGTCCGGGCGATGCCGAAATCGGGCTCGGCGGAAACGGTCCTGCCGCAGGTGACGGTCAAGGGCGAAGCCACACAGGAAAGTGCATGGGGGCCGGTGAGGGGTTACGTGGCCCGGCGCGGCGCGACGGGGACCAAGACCGACACGCCGCTTATCGAAACGGCGCAGTCGATCTCGGTGATCACCCGCGATCGGCTCGACGAGCAGGGCGTGGACAGCCTCGCCGAGGCGCTGCGCTACACCCCGGGCGTGCAAGGGGAGACCTTCGGCTTCAACCCGCGCGCCACCTCGCTGCGGCTGCGCGGATTTCTGGGCCTGGCCACGGGCCTCTACCAGGATGGCCTGGCGCTGCGCACCCTCACGACGACCGGCGAGGCCTTCGACCCGGAGCCCTATGGGGCGGAGCGGATCGAAGTGCTGCGCGGGCCCGCTTCCGTCCTCTACGGGCAGGGCAGCCCCGGCGGCGTCGTCAGTTTCGTGAGCAAGCGGCCGACGGCCGAGCCCCTGCGCGAGGTCGCCCTGGAGGTAGGCAGCTTCGACCTGAAGGAAGGCCGGTTCGATGTGGGCGGGACGGCCAACGGGGACGGCACCCTGCTCTTCCGCGTCACCGGCCTGCTGCGCGACAGCGAGGCCCAGGTCGACTTCACGCGTAACGACCGCCAGTACATCGCGCCGGCCCTCACCTGGCAACCGAGCGCCAACACCACGCTGACGCTTCTGACCCACTACCAGAAGGAGGACACGGGCGACTTCCAGTTTGCGCCAGCCGCCGGCTCGCTCACCGCGAACCCCAACGGCAAGATCCCGCGCAACCGCAACTTCGGCGAGCCCGACTTCGATCATCATGAGCGCACCGAGCACGCCGTCGGTTACGCCTTCGAGCATCGCACGGACAATGCCTGGACCTTCCGCCAGAACCTGCGCTACGGCCAGAGCACGCTCGACCGGGGCATCGTCTATGGGGGCAGCCTGCAGGCCGACCAGCGCACCCTCAACCGCTTCGCCTTCACCAACGACAAGGACCTCGACGCGTTCTCGGTCGACAACCAGGCGCAATGGGAATTCTCCACCGGGGCGGTGCGCCACACCCTGCTCCTGGGGCTCGACTACCAGCGCTTCAAGGAGCACAACGTCTCCGCCTTCGGCGCGGCTCCGTCCCTCGACATCTTCGATCCGGTTTATGGCTCGCCGGTGGCGACGCCCGCGGTCTACCAGGATCAGCACAACACCCTGAGGCAGACAGGCCTGTATCTGCAGGACCAGATCAAGGTCGACGAGAAGTGGGTGCTGTCGCTGGGCGGTCGCCACGACTGGGCGGATAGCGAGATCGAGAACAACCGCAACGGCACGCGCACGCAGCAGGACGACAGCGCATTCACCGGCCGTGCCGGCCTGGTCTATCTGTCCGACACCGGCCTGGCGCCCTACCTGAGCTATTCCCAATCCTTCCTGCCGGTAGTGGGAACCGACGCCGCCGGCAAGCCCTTCGAGCCGGAGACCGGCGAGCAGTACGAAGTGGGCGTGAAATACCAGCCGGCCGGCGCGAAGAGCTTCGTCACCGTGGCCCTGTTCGACCTCACCCGCCAGAACGTGGTCGAGTCCGTGCCGCCGACCTTCCAGCAGCGCCAGACGGGCGAGGTCCGTTCGCGCGGCATCGAGCTGGAGGGCGTCGCCAGCTTCGACTTCGGGCTGGACCTCGTCGCGAGCTATACGTACCTGGACGCCGAGATCACCAAGAGCGAACGCCCCGGGGAAGAGGGCCGGCGGCCCGAACAGACGCCCGAGCACATGGCCTCGCTGTGGGCGGACTACACGCTGCGCGGCGGCGCGCTGAACGGCCTGGGCCTCGGCGCCGGCGTACGCTATGTCGGCGCCACCTGGGGCAACATCGCGAACACCGTCAAGGTGCCGGGCTACACCGTGGCGGATGCGGCGCTCCACTACGACTGGCAGGGTGCCCGATTCGCGCTGAACGTGCACAACCTGTTCGACGAGAAGTACGTCGCGTCGGCCTTCAGCAATGGCAACTTCGCGTCCTTCGGCGCCGCGCGCACCGTCAAGGCGAGCGTGACCTATCGGTGGTAAGGAACAGGCAGGCGTGCGGCGCGGCGGCGGTCGGCCGCGCCGCGCCAGGGGCGACGGGGTTTCAATCGCCCTGACATCGCGATCACTGCCGAGCCAGCCAGGGGCGGTGCGCGAGCAGGAGGGCGACGACGGCGGCGGCCGCGCTGAGCAGTCCGAACCACGCCACGACGCCGACGCCCGCGCCCGACTGGGCGATGCAGGCCGCGAGCGACGCGGCGAGCGCGAGCGTGCCCGCTGCCCGCAGCAGCAGGCGCAGCCCCCGGGACGGCGCCCGATGCCACACCTGCCGATGGTGCCGATCCATTGCCAGGGAGAGGGCCGCGAAGCCGGCAAGGGAAAGCGCGAATGCGAGCAGGTCGATCATTCGGCCAGCCCTGCCTGCTTGCCCGGGGCCGCGGACGGCATCGTACCCGGCTCGGCCCCGGCCGATCGAGCCCGAGGCCCCAGCCGCCGGGCGATGGCGAGGAACACCAGCGCGAAGGCCGGCATCGCCAGATCGAAGCCCGCGAACACCCAGTCGCCCGCGGGCAGGCTGGCGCCCAGGTGCCGCTCGGTGGTCAGCGCGTTGACGACCGGCAACAGCGCGAAGGCCGCGGCGGCGAGCCGGCTCTGCTCGGCCCACGCGCATGCCGCCGGTCGTAGCGAGGCATGCACGAAGAGCGCCAGCCAGACCAGGAACAGGGTATGCACTTCCCATTCGGCACGGTCGGCCAGATCCAGCGGCAGCAGCCGGTTGGACCAGAAGTAAGCGGCGATCGCCACCGGCAGGCCGATCACGGTGGCGACGTTGAGCCGCTCCACCAGGCGCAGCCCGAAGTGCGGCGCCTGGCGCGCCTTCTCCTGCTGCTTGCGGCGCTTGACCACCCACAGCACCAGGCCGGTGGCGATCATCGCCGCGCCGAGCAGGCCGGAGAGCACGTAGAGCGCGCGCAGCAGCGGTCCGGCGAAGGGACCCTCGTGCAGGCCCAGCATCAGGTCGCGAAAGCCCTTGGCAGGCGAGTGCAGCGCCGGCTGCTCGCCCAGCAGCGCGCCGCTCACGCCGTCGAACACCAGCACGTCGGCGGCGCGCAGCGGACCGGCGGCAGAGTCGCCGCGCACGACGATGCGGGCATGGGCGTCGTTCGGGTGGCGGACTTCCAGAGAGGCGATCGGCGCCCCGCCCCAGCGCCGTTGCGCCGCGGCCACGACGGCGTCCAGCGCCACCAGCGGGGCCGGCTCGCCGCGGGCGTCGATCAGGGCCGGCGGCTCGAAAACGTCGTCCAGGAACAGCTGCCGGCCCTCCTCGCCCGGCCCGTACCAGGCGGCGATCACCAGCGGCATGTAGATGAACATCATGAAGATCAGCCCGGACCAGGTGATCATCAGCTGGAAGGGCAGCGTGACCACGCTCGCCACGTTGTGCGCATCCAGCCACGAGCGCTGGCCCTTGCCCGGCCGGAAGGTGAAGAAGTCGGCGAAGATCTTCTTGTGCACGATCACGCCCGTGACCAGTGCCACGAACATGAACAGGGTGGCGACGCCGACGATCCAGTCGCTCGCCACCTTCGGCAGGTAGTGCAGCTTCCAGTGCATGCGGTAGAGCGTCTGGCCGCCCGCGGTGTCGCGGCCGACGAGGGGCTCGCCGCTGGCGCCGTCGAGGCGCCGGTCCCGCCAGCCGTCCTCCTTGCTCTCCCACCAGATCTGCAGGTAGGGCTTGTCCCGGCCGACCGGGTAATCGATCCACCAGCTCCCCGCGTCCGCGCCCGCATTTTCGGCCAGGCTCGCCTGGGCCAGCCGGGTTGCCGCGAGCGGGTCGAACGCGGCGCCCGCCCTCGGCAGCTCCGGGACCATCCAGCGGTCGATCTCGGTGTCCACATAGCCGGCGGTGCCGGTGATGAACATGAAGTACAGCACCCACCCGAGCAGCAGACCCGCCCAGGTGTGGAGCCAGGCCATGGACCGGCGGAAATGGTCCTTCATGTCGCCCGCCCTCTCGCGCAGCACGGCGCACCGTATCTCACAGGAGCCACCGTGCGGCCAGGCCGGTCACTGCCGTCGGCACGAGCAGCCCCATCCATGCGGCCAGGGCGCTGCGGGCCGCGAAGGCCCACAGCACCGCCGCCACATGCACGAGAAAGCTCGCCTGGATCGCGAACAGCGCCGCATCCGCCCGCGCGATCGACAACCCGGCGACGAGCGCGATCGGCAGCGTATGCGCGAGCCCGTAGCCGCCCAGGAGCGCGGCGGCGACGCGCGCGGCAACGGAGAGGCGGCGCACGACCGGATCAGAAGGTGTAGCGGGCCGAAAGCGTTACCTGGAGCGGGTTGCCCGGATAGACCCGGCCGGGATAATAGCCACCGGTCCAATGCTCCTTGTCGGCGAGATTCTTGCCCAGCAGCGACACGTTCCAGCCTCCCGACTGGTAGAACAGGCCGGCGTTGAAGAGGGTATAGCCGGGCAGTGTGAAGCCTTCCTGGAAGGTTTTCCGCTCGCCGACGTACTCCGCGCCGGCGCCGACGGCAAACCCGCCGCCGAGCTTGTACTTGCCCCACACCGTCGCCGCATGGCGCGGCGCGCCCTCCTTGGTCTTGCCTTCGTTCGCCTCGACCTCGTCCTCGGTGACCTTGGCCTCGTTGTAGGCGTAGTTGGCGATGACCGACAGACGCTCGGTGACCTTGCCCACCGCTTCCAGCTCCAGGCCGGTGGACTGCTCCTGACCCCGCTGGCGCATCAGATCGGAGTTGCCCGTAACGTTGGCCCAGGTGACGATGTCGTCATTGACGATGTGGTAGAGCGCCGCGGTGAGCAGCAGGTCGCCCCCGAATCCCAGGTGTTTGGCACCGACCTCGTACAGGCGGCTGGAGGTCGGATCGAAGGGGCCGCCCTCCTGCGCGGTGTAGCCGAAATTCGGCTCGAAGCCCTCGGCATAGGTGCCGTAGAAGCTCAGGCTCTCGGTGTAGCGGTAAACCAGCCCCAGCCGCGGGACCACCTTGCTGTCGGAGTTCTTCTCGCCGCCGATCGGCTTGGTGCTGAAGCGGGAATGGCGCAGACCCAGGAGAAGATCCCAGTCGCCCAGGGTAAGCTGGTCCTGAACGAAGACGCCGGTGCGCTTGTTGTCGGCACCCCACGGGCTCCATGACGGCGTGGTGAGCGTGTAGGTTTCCACCGGGCGACGGATGTTCACCGGGTTCAGCACGTCGAATACGAAGACGTTGCTCGCCTGCTGCTGTCGTGATTCGCTCTCCTGCTCCAGCGCGTCGACCCCGGCCACGAGCTTGTGGGTCACACTGCCCGTATCGAACTGACCGGTGACATAGGCGGTGCCGCTGAGGGTCTCGGCCTCGGTCTCGCGGTCACCGTAGACGACGTTGTATTCGCTGCCCGAAGGCAGGCTGCTGGTGATGCGGTGCTCGGTCAGGTCCTCGTCGTAGGTGTGGTACTGGAGAGCGGCCGCCACGCGCCACCGGTCCGACAGGGCCTGATCCAGCGAGACCGAGGCGACGAAATCCTGGAAATCGAGGCCGTCCCCGGGCTGGGTCACCGAGACGTCGATCGGCACCACGCCGAGCGCGTCGGCGCCGGCCAGGTTCGGCTGTCCGCGGTCGAGCACCGTCTCGCGATTGGTATAGCTCAGCTCCAGGTTCACCCGGGTGTCCGCGCTGGGCACCCACGACAGGGACGGCGACACGCTGTAGCCCTTGTCGAAGATCTCGGTCCTGAACGAGTCGTTGTCCCATTTGGACGCATTGAAGCGGTACAGGAAGGTCCCGCTTTCGTTGAGCGGGCCGGTGGTGTCGAAGGCGACGAGCGCCTGGTTGTCGCCCGAGCCGAAGGTCCCCAGGTCCGCACGCACCTCGTGGCGGCGCTCGGCCAGCGGCTTCTTGGTGACGATGTTGATCACGCCGCCGGGGCTGGCTTGGCCGTAGAGCACCGCCGAGGGGCCCTTGATGACCTCGACGCGCTCCACGTTGGCGATGTACGGCTGCGACCAGAAGTTGTTGTAGGCGCGCAGGCCGTTGATCCGGCGGTCGTCCCAATTGCGGAAGCCGCGGATGGTCAGGTCGTCGTACACCGAGAACTCGTTCACCCCGGCGACGTAGGGGGCCACGTCGTTGAGTTGGACGAGGTTCTGCTCCTCGATGACCTCCTTGGTGGCCACCCCGATCGACTGGGGGATGTCGAGCACGTGCGTTTCCGTCTTGGTGGCGGCGAAGGTGGTCTCCGCGAACTCGGTCCTCTCGTCGCGGCCGATCACCTCGATGGCCTGCAACTTGGTCTCCCGGGGCGAGTGCGCGGCCTCGCTTTCCTTGGAAGGCGCCCGCTTCAGAGTCACCGTCTTGCCATCCGTGAACTGGTGGGTCAACCCGCTGCCGGCGAGCAGCGCCTCCAGACCCGCCTGCACCGTATAGCTGCCTTTCAGCCCGCGGCTGGTCTTCCCTTCCGCCGCCTCACCTGCGCCGACCAGGTAGATGCCGGATTCGCTCGCAAAGCGCGTGAGCACCTGGCTCAAGGAGCCGGCCGGGATGTCGTAGCTGCGGCTGGCCTGGGCCGCGGCAGTCTGCTGGGCGATCGCCTCGGGTGCATGGCCTCCCAGGGCCGCGGCACCGCCAAGGAGGATCAGATGAACGGCCAGCGCCAGCGGGCGGGCAGCGGGAAAACGTCGAGCCGCGACTTGGTCGGCCGCGGGCTTCGGGCAGCGGTGAGACATGGATGGACTTCCTGTTTTAAGGGTCGATGGCAGCGAAGCCCCTCACGACACGATCCATCTGGCTGCCTTGGCCGGCACCGGATTCAGGTCCGGCACGCGTCGCGCCTGGGTGGCGGCTTCACGGTGATGAGGTGCTTCTCACCCTGTAGAACCGACGAGGGGGCGAAACCCGGAACTGTCTCGCGAAATATTTCTTGCGAGCGGTGGCAATCGACGTCGTTCCGACGCGCAGGTCACGGCAGGCGCTCGGGTTCCACGCTGGTCCACCAGGGCATCGGTTGCTCGATGCGGATCGGCAATGCGGTGGCGAGCATGGCGAGGACGCGGTCGGTGTCCTCGATGGGGAAGTTGCCATACACCTTCAGATCCGCGATCTCGTCGGCGACGCCGAGGTGGCCTCCCCGGTAGCGGCGCAGTTCGCGGACGACTTCGCGCAGCGGGACGTTGTCGGCGACCAGGGTGCCGCGGGTCCAGGCCTCCTGGGCGAGGTCGGCGGCCTCGAGGGACGAGATGCCGTCTTCGGTAAAGCGGGCCTGCCGGCCGGCCGGGACGACCTGCGTGGCGCCACTGGCCGAGGTGCGGATCTCGACCGCGCCCTGGTAGACCGCCAGCCGGGTTTCGCCCTCCTCCATGCGGACGTTGAATCGGGTACCCAGGGCGCGCAGCCGGCCTTGGGCGATATCGACCAGGAAGGGACGGTTGGCGTCCCTGGCTGTGTCGATGAAGATTTCGCCGGTGGCGAGCCGGACGCGCCGTTCGTTGGCGTCGAAATCGACATCGATGGCGCTGGCGGTGTTGAGCCAGACGCGGGTGCCGTCGGCCAGCGCGATCTCGCGCTGTTCGCCGACTCCCGTGCGGTAGTCCGCCGCCCAGGCCACGAGGGGACCGCCCAGCAGGTTCTCGCGCCAGCCCAGCCAGCCGAGGAGTCCGCTGCCCGCCAGCCCGGCGAGGCCGGCGAGGCCGGCGAGCGCGCGGCGGCGCATGCGCAGGCGGTCGTTGGCGGCGCAAAGGCCGTTGGCCGTCTGGCGGAGGTTGGGAAGATCGCGCAACGGTTCGAAGCTGCGGCTGATGTCTTCCACGTACTGCCAGGCAGTGCGGTGCTCCTCCGCGGCATGGAACCACGTCTGCCAGTCGGTCCGCACCCGGGCGCTGGCCTTGCCGTCCCGCAACCGCGCATACCATTCGGCGGCCTGTTGCAGCACCGCGTGGGAGGGTTCGCGCGCGGTGGCGCCGGGAGCCTGTCGCATCATGAAAGGATCGGACCGTTCAGGGCGCGAGGTCGTGGCGAAGCTCGAGCGCGGTCTGGCGGGCGTGCAGGGTCAGGCAGGCCGTCATGGCCTGGGCCACGTACTTGCGCACCATGCGGCCCGACACGCCCAGCTCGGCACCGACCTCGTCGTCCGTCATGTCGCAGATCAGCGCCAGGGTGAAGGCGCGGGCGGCCTTGGGGGAAAGCGAATGCAGCATGGCGCTGATCTCCTCCAGGGCCTGCAGCACGATGGCCTGCCGTTCCGCGGAGGGGTAATGCTCCTCCGGCGTCGCCGCCAGGGTGTCGAGCCAGGCGCGCTCGATCTCCTGCCGGCGCCACTGGTTGATGCAGAGGTTCTGGGCGGTTGTGCGCAGATAGGCGCGGGCTTCGCCGACGCTGTCGAAGCGGTGCTGCGTGCGGCTGGCGAGCAGCCGGACGAAGGTATCGTGCGCCAGGTCCGCGGCGTCGGCAGCATTGTCGAGCCTGCGGCGCAGCCAGCTCCGCAACCAGCCGTGGTGCTCCGCGTACAGTGCGGCGACTTGCTGCGGGTGTGCAAATGCGGCGGCGGACATAAACCCTCCCAATGCACCGCGGAGTCGGGAAATGTTGGTATCGGTGCGAATAAGAATGATTCGCATTGTATGAGAAACGGCACAGCCGGGGAAGGTCCGACCGCACGTTTGTGCTCATCAGCCCATGGCACCGCCGTCCGTTCTCGCCACCACTGGAAAGTTCGGCGTCTCCTCGACGGCCCGCGTACCCCTCAGAAACCGGCGCGCGACTGGCGCGGCGTGATGCCGAACAGGCGCCGGTAGGCGGTGGCGAAGTTGGCCGGGCAGGTGTAGCCCGCGAGCCCGGCGGCCTCCACGATGGAGCAGCCGTCGCGCTCCAGCGCCTGCCGCGCGCGCAGCAGGCGGCCGCGGCGCAGGTATTCGAAGACGGACGTGCCGAAAACCGCGCGGAACTGCTTCTGCAGCGTGCTCGCGTTGGTGCCGGCGTGGCGGGCGATGTCGGCCAGCGACATGGCGTCGGCCTCCCCGCTCTCCAGGAGCTCGCGCACCTGCGCGATGCGCGCCTGCTCCCGCGGCAGCAGGCGCGGCACGGCCGGGGTGGCTGCCAGGAAGCCCTGCAGCGTCTCGGCCGCGAGCTCGACCGCGCGGCTTTCGAGATAGAGCCGCTGGGGCAGGAGCGCATAGGCCGGAGGATGGATCAGCTGCTCGGCCAACGCCACCGCGCGCGATGTCGGCGTCCAGTGTTCGACCGCGAGATGACGGTCCATGAGCGCGCGCAGCCTGCCGCCGGCCGGCTCATCGCCCGCGCCGCATTCCATCAGCCACTCGCGGCTGAAGGTCACGATCACCTTGCGCTCGCGGCCGCCGCGCCGCCCGCGCCGCACGAGGAGCTCGGGCTCGCGCAGGGTGATGAAGGCGGCCTGCGGCTGGCGCTTGCGCCCCGCGCCACATGCGCCGAGGCCGAAGCGACGCCCGCCGAGGGCGAGATCGATCTCGCCGTCGAGCACGACCGCGATGCGCAGGCTTTCCTGCTGCACCGACTGGGTGGTGAGCTCATGCACGGCGCATGCGTCCGTGGTGTGCACCGAGAGTCCCGGCCGCAGCCGCGTATTGCGGAAGTGCCCTTGCAACACGGGCGCCTCGGGCGCCAGATCCGGATCGAGGAGGCGGTAGGCCCTGCCCATGCCGGAGAACTCGGCCAGAAGGTCGCTGCAGCGCACGATCGCCTGCGTATCGGTCTTGGGCTCACCCACCCGCGCATCTCCCAGGTTCGTTGATACGGCACGGTGCGCAAACAACTTTCTTCGTCCCGCAAAGATCGCCCCGCTCCGCATGTGGAATACTTCGCTGCCCGCATTCTAAATGCGAATCATTATTGGTTGTGATAAACATGTAACGGGCCGCCCGTCCGCCAGCGGTCGCCGGTCGCCCTTTGTGGAGAATCTCGATGAAAGCCGTCCCGTCCCTGCTCACGCATCGCACCGTGCTTGCCGCGGCCCTCGCCGCCCTGCCCGGCGCCCTCTTCGCCCAGGACGCGGTCCTCGCCCCGGTCGAGGTGAGCGAGCAGGCCTACAGCGAAACGACCGTGGTCGTCACCGCCGAGGAGCTGGAGGCGACGGACGCGCGCGACACCCGCGACATCTTCCAGGGCGAGCCGGGCGTCTCCGTCGGCGGCGGCGGAAACGCCATCGCCCAGAAGATCTACGTGCGCAACATCGAGGACACCCTGCTCACCGTCACCCTCGACGGCGCGCCTCAAGGCGGCAACATCTTCCACCACCAGGGGCGCATCCTCATCAATCCCGATCTCCTCGAGCGCGTCGAGATCGACAAGGGCGGCACCGTGGCGAGCGTGGGCCCGGGCGGGCTGGCCGGCTCGGTGCGCATGACCACCAAGGACGCCGCCGATCTGCTGCGCCCGGACCAGCGCTTCGGCGCCATGCTGGAGGCAGGCGCCTCGTCCAACGAGGGGCACCGCTACGGCGGCGCCCTCTACGGCAAGGCCACGGACGTACTGGACTTCCTGCTCTACGCCAACCGCAGCAAGACCGAGGACTACGAGGACGGCGACGGCAACGAACAGCCCAACAGCGGCTCGGACCAGCAGAGCGGCCTCTTCAAGGCCAACTGGCGCCTCGCGCCGGGGCACGCGCTCTACCTGGGCTACCAGGCGCTGGAGGACGAGGGCGTGCGCTTCCTGCGCCCGCACATGACCGGCTTCACCGGCAACAACGCCCTGGCGCCCCAGAAGCTCGAACAGAGCACGCTGACCGCCGGCTACCGCTACGCCGGCGAGGGTTTCGTGGAGGCCGCCGACCTGGGCGTGTTCGTGGATGAGGCCGAGAACACCCGCACCAACACGACGGCGGTCTTCGGCAAACCCGCGGGCTACAAGTACGGCGAGGAACTGCATGCCCAGGGCGTGAACCTCCTCCTGGAGTCGCGCCTGGGTGCAAGCCATCTGCGCTACGGCCTGAACCACCATGTGCGCGAGGCCGAGGCGATCAACCCCACCCGCAAGGGCGTGGCCGGCAACACCGGCGGCGAGGAGAGCACGGTCACCGGCGTCTTCGCCGAGGCCGCCATCCCCCTGGGCGCGCGCTTCCTCCTCGACCTGGGGGCCCGCTACGACTGGTACGCCTACACGGACAACCACGACCAGGACTTCGACAGCCAGGGCCTGAGCCCGAACGCCGCGCTGACCCTGCAGGCCACCGATGCGCTGGGCTTCCGCCTGGGTGCCTCGCGCACCGTGCGCGGAGCGGGGCTCAAGGAGGCCTTCATGATCGACAACGGCCCCGGCCCCTTCATCTACCGCAACGTGGCCGACCTGGATCCCGAGACGGCGGACAACGTGGAGCTCAGCGCCAACTACGACGACGGCCGCTTCAGCTTCCGCGCCGCCGCCTTCCGCATGACCATCGACGACTACATCTCCCTGGTCTTCGACCGTGCCGCCCCCATCCCGGCCAGCCGCCGCAACGTGGGCGAGGTCGAGTCCGAGGGCTACGAGCTCGCCGCCGGCTGGCGCTCGGGCAACTTCCGCACCGGGCTGGCGGTGTCCTACGCCCATCCGGAGCTCGACGGCGAGGACCTCTCCGACGGCGACTTCAGCCTCGGGGTCTCCACCGGCCGCACCTGGCTCTTCGACATCGGCTACGCCGTGCCGGCCTGGAACATGGACTTGGCCTGGGCGAGCCGCTACGTGGAGGAGCTGGACTACGATCCGGCCGGCACCGGCGAGCAGACCAAGGACGGCTACGCCGTGCATGACCTCTACGCCAACTGGTATCCCCAGGGCAAGGACCGGGTGCGCGTCACCTTCAGCGTGCGCAACCTCTTCGACAAGTTCTACTACGACCAGGCCTCCTACGGCTTCGACCCGGCCCGCGGCATCTTCCTGGGCTACCCCGAGCCGGGCCGCGACGTGCGCCTGGATGTGAGCTGGAAATTCTGATGCGACGTCTCCTTCTTCTCTTCGTCACGATGCTGGCGGCGGCGCATGCCGCGGCCGGCGGCACCGTCACCGACCTGGCCGGGCGCGAGGTGAGCATCCCGCCCCGCGTGGAGCGCATCCTCCTCGGCGAGGGGCGCATGGTGCCGGCCCTGGCCATCCTGGAGAAGGATCCGCTGCGCCGGGTGGTGGGCATGATGGGCGAGTTCGAGCGCCTCGACCCGGCCGGCTACGCCCAGTACCGGGCGGCCTTCCCGGCCATCGACGGCATCGCGAGGCTGGGCCGCAGCACCGGCGAGAGCTTCAGCGTGGAGCAGGCCATCGCCCTGGCGCCGGATCTGGCCATCTTCGGGCTGGAAGGCCACGGGCCCACGCCCAAGGACCGGGACACCATCGCCCGCCTGGAGAAGGCCGGCGTGACCGTGGTCTTCATCGACTTCCGCCAGGAGCCGCTCCTCAACACCACCCGCAGCATGGCGGTGCTGGGCGCGGTACTGGACCGGCGCGCCGAGGCCCGGGAGTACATCGCCTTCTACGAGGCAGAGATGGCGCGGGTCACCGAGCGCCTGCCCAAGGGCGGGGGCGCCCTGCCCACCGTCTTCATCGAGAACCGGGTCGGACTCTCCGACGAATGCTGCCCGACCATGGCCAACGGCATGATGGGCCGCTTCATCGACTTCGCGGGCGGACGCAACATCGCCCGCGACCTCATCCCGGGCAGCTTCGGCACCCTGAGCCTGGAATACCTCCTCACCAACCAGCCCCAGGTGTACATCGGCACCGCCATCGGCGCGGCCTCCGCCACGAGCAAGACCCCGACGCGCATCGTGCTGGGGGCCGGGGTCGATCCCGCGGTGGCCCGCGCGAGCCTCGCCCGCGCCCTGGACCGGCGCGGCATCGCGGAGCTCGAGGCGGTCAAGCAGGGCCGGGCCCACGCCATCTGGCACCACTTCTACAATTCGCCCCTCAACGTGGTGGCGGTGCAGGCGATCGCCAAGTGGCTACATCCCGAGCGTTTCGCCGATCTGGATCCGGCCGCCACCCTTCGCACCCTCTACGCGCGCTTCCAGCCCGTACCGCTCGCGGGGGTGTACTGGATCGACGCCCGGTGAGCGCGACGACGCCCATGACCGCCACCCTGGCCGCGGGCTACCGCCGCTTCTCCCTGCTGCGCTGGGTGCTGCTCGCCGGCATGGCGGTGGCTCTCGCCGCCTCGCTGGTCGCCGACGTCGCCACCGGCCCCTCGTCCTTCCCGCTCGCCGACGTATGGCGCGGCCTCTTCGACGCCGACAGCCTCTCGCCCGCCCAGGCGGTGATCCTGTGGGACGTGCGCCTGCCCTACGCGGTGATGGCGGTGCTGGTGGGCGCCGCCCTGGGGCTCGCCGGCGCCGAGATGCAGACCGTGCTCAACAACCCGCTCGCCAGCCCCTTCACCCTGGGCGTGTCGGCGGCGGCCACCTTCGGGGCCTCGCTCGCCATCGTGCTCGGCTTCGACGCCTTCGGGCTCGGCCAGCACGCGGCGATCCCCCTGCTCGCCTTCCTCTTCGCCGCCACCGCCACGCTGCTGATCCAGACCCTCGCGCGCAGCTACGGCGCCACGGTGGACACCGTGGTGCTCTTCGGCATCGCCCTGCTGTTCACCTTCGAGGCCCTGGGCTGGCTGCTGCAGTTCATCGCCGACAGCGACGCCCTGCAGCAGATCGTGTTCTGGACCATGGGCAGCCTCGCCCGCGCGACCTGGCCCAAGATCGCCGTGGTGGGCGTGGTCTTCGCCGTCTGTCTGGCCTTCTCCCTGCGCCAGGTGTGGGTGCTCACCGCGCTGCGCGGCGGCGAGGAGCAGGCGCGCAGCTTCGGCATCGCCGTCGAGCGCCTGCGTCTCGTGGTGCTGCTGCGGGTGAGCCTGCTCGCCGCGGCGGCGCTGGCCTTCGTCGGCACCATCGGCTTCGTGGGCCTCGTGGGGCCGCACATCGCGCGCCTGCTGCTGGGCGAGGACCACCGCTTCTTCCTGCCCGGCGCCGCGCTTGCGGGCGCGCTGATGCTGTCGCTGGCCTCCATCGCCAGCAAGAGCCTGGTGCCGGGCGTGGTGCTGCCCATCGGCATCGTCACCGCGCTGGTGGGCGTACCGCTCTTCATGGCCATCATCCTCGGCCGCAGGAGGAAGACGTGAGCGCCGGCCTGGAAGTCCGCAATCTCTCCTGTGGCTACGGCAAGCGCCCGGTGCTGTCCGGCCTGGATCTGCCGCTGCTGCCGCCCGGCACCCTCGCCGCGGTGATCGGCGCCAACGCCGCCGGCAAGTCCACCCTGCTGAAGGCCCTGGCCGGCCTGCGACCGGCCGGCGGCCAGGTGCTGCTCGACGGGGAAGACCTCGGCCGCCTCGGCCTCGAGCGGCGCCTCGCCCGGGTCGGCTACCTGCCCCAGCAACTGCCCCAGGGCACGGCGCTGGTGGTGTACGAGGCGGTGGTGAGCGCCCTGCGCGCGAGCCGCGGCGATCTCGCGGCCCACGAGGCCGAGGCCGCGGTGGAACGCGTCTTCGACAGCCTGGCCCTGCGCCCGCTCGCCCTGCGCCGCCTCGACGAGCTCTCCGGCGGCCAGCGCCAGATGGTGGGCCTCGCTCAGGCCATGGTGCGCGACCCGCGCCTCTTGCTGCTCGACGAGCCGACCAGCGCCCTCGACCTGCGCTGGCAGCTGCAGGTCCTCGAGACGGTGCGCGCATTGACCCACAATCATCAGGCCGTCGGCCTCATCGCCATCCACGACCTCAACCTCGCCCTGCGCTTCTGCGACCGGGTCGTCGTGCTCGGCAACGGCGGCCTGCTCGCCGCCGGCACGCCGGGCGAGGTGTTCGATGCCGGCGTGTTGCGCGACGCCTACGGCGTGGACGGTCGCGTGGAGCGCTGCTCCCTCGGCCACCGCATCGTCCTGGTGGATCGTACCCTGGACAAGGAAGAAGCATGATCGCGAGCAAAGGCCGCGTCGCCACCCCGCTGGCCGCCACCTATCTGGCCCGGCTGTGCAAGCATTTCGCCAAGAAGGTCCCGGCGACCTGGGACGAAGCGCACGGCAGCGCCGAGTTCCCCTTCGGCCGCTGCGAGCTCTCGGCCACGGAAGACGAGCTGCGCTTTCACTGCACCGCACCGGACGCCGCCGCCATGGCGCAGCTCCAGGACGTGATCGGCCTGCACGTCGGCATGTTCACCAAGCGCGCGCCGCTGCGGGTCGCCTGGGAGGACGCGGCGTCGGCTTGAGGCCGTCACGCCTTGCCGGAGCAGCGCGAACCCAGGTCGGCTCGGTTCTGCCATGCTTGCCGTGCTTTGATAGTATTCGACACGTGCGCAGCGCGTTTCAGGAGCGAAAGATGCGTCGGAGACCTTCACTGGTGCTGAACCAGAACCGAGACTTGATACGTAGCATTGTTCTTCGTCACAAGTCGGAAAATCCGCGGGTCTTTGGTTCGGTGCTGCATGGCACCGACACCGAGCACAGCGACCTCGACTTGCTGATCGACCCGTTGCCGGGAGCGACGCTGATCGACCTTGGGGCCATTCAGGACGAGCTGGAGGAATCCCTGGGAATCTCGGTGGACGTTCTGACGCCGAAGGAATTGCCGCGCAGTTTCCGAGACCTTGTTCTCAACGAGGCGGCGCCTGTATGACGGAGCCGGAAGGCAGCCGGCTGCTCATCGGCCTTCGACGGATTCTCGAAGCCGCGCTTGCGGCCGAACGCTACGTGGAAGGCCTGTCGAAAGAGGAGTTTCTACAGGACGGCAAGACGCGCGATGCAGTTTGCATGAACATCATCGTCATCGGTGAGAACGCGGCGAAACTGCTGGAGAAGCATCGGGACGAGCTCGAATCCGAACACCCCGACATTCCGTGGAAGGCAATGAGGGGTATGCGCCACCGCATGGCGCATGGATACGAGGAAACCGACTTCGAGATGGTTTGGGAGACGCTTCGGACCTACATCCCGGAGCTCATCGCGAGCCTCAGGAAGAAGAGGGGGTTAGCCGTCCCCACCCCCTGCATTGACGCGGGCGGCACCGATCAGGAGAATAAGAACCATTCTTGATTGACACCGCCAGCCAGCCCGCCACAGGGCAAGCCAGCCGGACAGATCTGGTCCGTTTCTCCGGAGCTTGCCATGAGCGATGCCTGCGCCCCGTCCGATCCCGTTGCCGAGCTGTATCGCGGCCATCACGGCTGGCTGCACGGCTGGCTGCGCAGGAAGCTGGGCTGCACGCACAACGCCGCCGATCTGGCCCAGGACACCTTCGTGCGCGTCATCAGGGCGCGGACGGCGCAGGAAGAGGACGGGGCCTCGGCAGCCGCTCCGGCCGAGATCCGCGATCCGCGCGCCTACCTGGCCACCATCGCCAACGGGCTGGTGGTCGATTTCTTCCGCCGGCAGTCGCTCGAGCGGGCGTATCTGGAGGTATTGGCCAGGCTGCCCGAGCCGCAGGTCCCCTCGCCCGAGGCGCGGGCGCTCATCCTGGAGGCGCTGGCCGAGATCGACGCCATGCTCGCGGGCATGGGCCCGAAGGTCAGGGAGGCCTTCCTCCTCTCCCAGCTGGAAGGCCTGACCTATGCCGAGATCGCCCGGCGCCTGGGCATCTCGCTGCGCACGGTGAACAACTACATGGTCAAGGCCACCCTCCACTGCGCAAGCCATTGCGCCGCGGTGCTGCCGTGAAGGCCGCAAGCTCGGCGGATGCGCGGGCGCTGGAAGCGGCGGCCGGCTGGTATGCGCGTCTCTGCTCGGGCACGGCCACGGCCGAGGACCGCCGCGCCTGGCGCGCCTGGCACGACCGGACGCCGGAGAACCAGCGCGCCTGGCAGCGGATCGAGGCGGTCCGTACCTCCCTGCAGCGCGTGCCCGCGGCGGTGGCCGTCCCGACCCTGGCCGCCGCTGCCCGCCGCCGCAGCATCGGCCGGCGCACCGTGCTGAAGAGCCTCCTCCTCGCCGCCGCGGCCGGCCCGCTCGCCTACGCGTCCTGGCGCACCACCCCCTGGCAGACGTGGATGGCCGACCATCGCACCGCCACCGGCGAGCGCCGCCGCGTCATGCTGGCCGACGGGACGAGCATGACCCTCAATACCGCCACCGCGGTCGACGTGGCCTACAGCAGCGCGCTGCGGCTGGTCCGGCTGCATGCGGGGGAGATCCTCGTCGATACGGCCAAGGGCGCCGGGCGGGACGAGCGCATTGCCGCAGCCCCCTTCTTCGTCGAGACCGCCCACGGAAGCATCCAGGCGCTGGGCACCCGCTTCACCGTGCGCGCGGACGGCGCAGCCACCCGCGTCACGGTGCTGGACGACGCGGTGAAGATCCGGCCGGCCGGCGCCCTGGGGGGCGACGGCGTCGTCCTGCGGGCCGGTCGGCAGCTCGCGTTCACCGCCGATGGCACCGGACCGGCACGGGACGCCGACGCGGCGGCCGCCTCCTGGGAGCAGGGCAGCCTCGTCGCCGTCGACTGGCGTCTGGGCGATCTGGTGGCCGAGCTCGCCCGCTACCGTGCCGGCCGGCTCGCCTGCGACCCCGCGGTCGCCGACCTCTCGGTTTCCGGCGCCTTCCCGCTGGACGACACCGACCGCGCGCTCGCCGTCATCGCCAAGTCCCTCCCGGTGCGCATCGCCGGCGCGAGCCGCTACTGGGTGACGGTCGTCCCGCGCTGAGCACCGGATCGCGAACATCTTTTCGCTCCGCTTGCACTTTCCCCTCTCCCCCTTCGGCTCACCAGGCAGGAACACCAAAGACCAACCTGCCTGAAAAGGGGAAACCATGTCCGGCCGATCTTCGCAGCCGCAGCACCCGCCGCGAAAGCGCATCCCATCCACCCTCGCCCACGCCGTGCGCGGCGCGCTCCTCTGCATGGCCGCCGCCACCGCGGGCGGCTTCGCGGCGATGCCCGTCGCCGCCGCCGAAACGGCGGCCGCCGGACAGGCGGTCCGGCATTACGACATCGCGCCCGGTCCGCTCGCCCGGGTGCTCGGGCAGTTCGCGGCGGCGTCGAACGTGGCGCTGTCCTTCGACGCCGCGCTGACCCGCGACCTGCGCTCGCCGGGCCTGCGGGGCAGCCATACGGTCGGCGGCGGCTTCGCGGCGCTGCTCGCCGGCAGCGGGCTCGAGGCGGTGGCGCAAGGCCGGGACGAGTTCACCCTCAGGAAGCAGCCCGCGGCGGCGCCGAAGCCCAAGCCCGCGCCGATGGTGGCGAAGGAAACCACGATGGCGACGGTTACGGTGCTCGGTACGCGCGAGCCCGGCGTGCCGCTGGCGAACGTGCCGGCCTCCATCTCCTACGTGCCCGAGGAGACGGTGCAAAGGGACCTGGCCACGTCCGCCCGGATCGAGGACATCCTGGCGCGAAACGTCCCGGGCGTGCACCCCAGCAACGTGGGCGTCCGCACCATCCGCGGCCGCACGGCGCAGATCTTCATCAACGGCGCACCGACGAACGAGCAGATGCGCTTCGGCTCCGGCTCCGACCTCAACACCATCTCGCCCGATCACCTGACGGCGGTAGAGGTGAGCCGCGGGGCGAATGCTGCCTACGGCTTCGGCTCGCCGGGCGGGATCATCGCGCTGATGACGCCCCAGGCCCATTCCGAGACGCTGAGCCTCGACACCCGGCTGCGCACCAGCTTCAACACCAGCCACCCCGGCGGCAGCCACCAGACCACGGTCTATCAGAGCGCCTCGCGGATCGTGGGCGCCTTCGACTGGCACGTGGCCTTCTCGGCCAGCCGCGACGGCACCAACTACACGCCCGACGGAGAGGTCGCCAATATCTTCACCAGTCCCGGCATGTTCAAGAACGGCGACGAGAAGATCTACAACGTCGACGCCAACCTCGGCTACGACCTCGGCGACGCCGGGCGGATCCGCTTCGTCACCACCGCCCAGTACATCGACTACCTCGAGTACTACAGCATCGACGGCGGGGTCTATCGCGGCCGCCATGCCACGGCCACGCGGGTGCCCGACAGCGGCAAGTCCTATCGCCGCGCCGGGACCTTCAACCTGTCCTACGAGAACGACGACCTGGCGGGCCACGCGGTGAGGCTCGAGCTCTTCGGCAGCAGGGTCTACGCCAACCGCTACGAGCTCGACGACGTCTGGTACAAGCAGGAGAACGAGTATCTGGGGATCCGCTCCGCCGTCACCACCCCGCTCGACGCGATCGTCCAGGGCG
Source organism: Azoarcus sp. (assembly GCA_020725025.1). GTDB lineage: Bacteria > Pseudomonadota > Gammaproteobacteria > Burkholderiales > Rhodocyclaceae > Aromatoleum. Next base: position 102,702 of record DYFV01000001.1, on the reverse strand, counting down.
CGACCGTGACCTACGGCCTGGACGCCATCCGCAACGACATGGACGAGAGCCGGCACAGTACCGCCACGGGTGCGCTGACCGGTCTCTTCGGGCCGCAGGCGCGGCTGGACATGCTGGCCCCCTACGCCCAGCTCAACCTGCCGGTCGGCAAGGCCAGGCTCAGCGGCGGCGTGCGGCACGAGCGCTATGGCGGCCGGGTGGACAGCACCGGAAACGGTACCGTGACGGCCGCCGACGACGGCCCCGGCGGCTCGATCCGCGACTTCAACCTGACCCTCTTCAACGCCGGCCTGCTGTACCCGCTGACCGAGCGGACCGATCTGCACGCCACCTACACCCAGGGCGCGGAAATCAGCCAGATCCGCCGCGCAGGCTTTCTCGTGGGCAGCCCCGACCGGATCGACCCGCAGGCCGCCCGCTCGCACCAGTACGAGATGGGCCTGCGCTACAGAGACAGCGCGGTTTCCGCGGCGGTCACCGGCTTCTACACCCATTCCCGGCTGATGAGCTCCACCGACTGCTCCAATCCGGCCATTCCGTGCGTGCCGCTGCGCGAGCCGCGCCGCATCTGGGGCGTCGAGTTCTCCGGGGACTGGAGGATCGCCACGCAGTGGACGCTGGGCGGCACGCTCACCTGGCACGAAGGCGAGCGCAAGGCCCGGGGCAGCGACGACTGGACGCGCATTTCCAGCGTCGACGTGGCGCCCATCCACGGCAGCGTCTGGCTCGATTACGCCCCCAGCGCACGCTGGCGCAACAGCCTGATCGCCGATTGGCGCGGCACCCGCAGCCGCATCGGCAACGGCTGGCCCTACGGGGAGGTGGAGTCGGCCGCCCTGCTCCACCTGAAGTCCGCCATCGACCTCGGCCCCGGCACCCTGGAGCTGGGCGTGCACAACCTCTTCGATACGACCCACTACGCCATCCAGGCCGAGGCCTACAACGGCGGCTGGGTGTGGCTGCCCGAGCAGGGCCGGCGGGTATCCCTGGGCTACGCGGTCAAGTGGTAAGACGCGGCAGGCCCGGCGTGCGGGCGCGGCGCGTCCTCGTTCACCGCTGGGCCGGCCTCGTGATGGCCGGCTCCCTCCTCGTGGCCGGCCTCACCGGGGGCCTTCTCTCGCGTGGCTGGACGAGCTTGAGGTCCTAGTCAGCCCGCAAATGAGGCTGGCCGCCCCGCCCACGCCGGACGCGCAGACCTTCGACGAAGTCTTCAAGAAGCCTGCAGGACGGGGGGCGCTCTCATGTGGAACGGAATGTTGTCGTTCATGCGCACACATGAAAACATCGCCATGTTGATGACTCGGGAGCGGCAATGGCAAACGCCTCGTATCCACCGTCCGGCGGCACCCGAAGGGCCACGAGTGTTTCCCTCGACGAAGCCCTGCTGGCCGGAGCGAAGCCCTTGCGCATCAACGTTTCGCAAGCCGCCGAAGCGGGCGTGGGCAGCGCCGTGGCGGAAAAGCGCGCCGAGCTGTGGCTCGAGCGCAATCGGGAGGCACTGGAAAGCTCCAACGCCTACGTCGAGCAGCACGGCCTCCCCCTGGCCGGGCACCGAAACTTCTGATGGGACAGGTTCGGCGTGTACCGCGACCCGGATGGAGCGGGCTATCTGCTCGACACTCTCGCTGAGGCACCCAAGCCGGCCGCGACGCTCAACCCCGTTCTCGAGGTCGAAGGCGTCTCCGTTTCCATGGTGACCCGCTTCATGGTTGCGGTACCGGCGGCGCTGCTCAAGACCGAGCTCGCACACCTGCAAAGCCACCGTACGAAGATCACGGCGGCCGTGGATCTGCTGTTTCAGGGATTCTGATCGCCGTGCCCGAAAAGCGCCGCGGCCTGGGCCTCGACCCAGCGCCCGATGTTCGGATGCGGCATGAGGGGCTGCGCGAACCGGTAGGCGAGCCCCTCCAGGTCGGCCTGGAGTTGGGCCTCGATGCCGCCGGCCGAGAGCAGCACCGGGACCACGACGACCGTGCCGGTCCGGCCCGCCTCGGCCACCCGCTCGCGGAAGGCGGCGCGGGCCTCGGCCTTCACCGGCGGGGGTGCGTCGTTGCGGTGGGTGAGCACGTCCACGCTCCGAAAGCCGCCCCGCTCGCGCAGGAATCCCGCGTGGACCTCCATGTCGCGCAGCCACAGGCGGTTCTCGCCTTCGTCGTTGGGGCCGTGGGCGATGAGGACGACGGTGGTCTTGGCCGGATCGTCCGTCACCGCCCGGGCGCGCTCGAGGAGGGTCTCGCTCACCAGCGGATGCGCGTCCATGGCCCCCGCGAAGCGGAACTTCGCCGCGCTCGACACCCGGTCCAGATGACGCAGGCGCGTCGTCTTCGCGAGCTCGGGCTGCAGCCCGAGGATGTAGCGGGAGTTGCCGATGATGGGACTGTGGGAGGAGACGAAGAGCGGGACCACCGCGATCTCCTTCACTCCCCTGCCCTCCAGACGATCGACCGCCGCCTGGATCGTCGTCGGGTCCGCCATGCCGAACGCGACCTCGGTCGGTCGTCCGGTGTCGAGGGCGCGGGCGAGCTGCTCGACGTTGGCGTTCCACACGCTGGGGGGTGCGTGGTGCCCGTGTCCGTGATGGGCGTGCGCGCCGTGCGCCAGCAGCAGGATGCCCTCGCCGGCTTCTGCCGCCCGGGCGGCGGGCGACAGGTGGAGGACGGTCGCGGCAGCGATCGCCGCGAGGATTCGACCGGGTGAGCTGAACATCGCTGGATCCTCGTGCGCTTCGAATGACAGCTTCGAAGATAGCGCAAATGAGAAGTATTCGCCATTGCGCAAACGACGGCCGGGCTCGCCGCATTCCGGCCCTGCACGGGGAAGCGGCGCCCGGCGCGCGCTTGGTATCATGCGCCGACCTCTCCGGCCGCGCCGCTCGTCATCATGCAACTCGATCTGTTCGCCCACAGCCGCGACGTCATGCTGCGCAACGATCTCGTCGAGGCATTGCGCGCCCGCGACCTCCCCGCCGGGCGCAAGGCACGCGCTCGGCTCGCCGCGGCGTGCCCGCAGGACGCGCTGCTCGCCCCCGCGGAGAGCCTGCTCGCCCAGCTCGGCCACCGCATCCGGCCGTTCACCGAGCCGCTCGCCGCAAGCCGGGCGGTCGCGCACATCGACGGCGAGATCCGTCGCGCGGCCGTACAGGTGTTCGGCCCCGGCAAGGGGGACGAATGGCTCGCGCCCCTTTGGCTGGCCATGGGCGATGCGGTCGCGGCGCTGCCCTTCCATCCCGAGGTCCCCGCGGCCTACGCCGCCGGACTCCTGATCCGCGCGCGCCAGTGGCACCGTGCGCGGGAAGCGCTCGAGGCGATTCCCTCGTGGCGGCGCATCCCGCACCCCCTCGCCTGGATGAGCGAGATCGCCTTCGAGCTCGAAGGCCTGGACGCCGCCTGGCCGCTGCTCGCCGAGCTCGCCTGGCTCGACCCGGCCCGCTTCGCAGCCCTCGCCCGCCACCTCGCCGCGCCGCCCCTCGCGCGCCTGCTGCGCGAGTTCGACCGCGACCTCGTCACCGACGACGACGCCGAGCTCGCCTGGTTTCCCGCCTGGGCGCTGGTCGCCGACCCCGAGCTGGCCGACGTGCTGCGCAGCGCGCACACGCCCGCACAATCCCCGCCCGAGCAAGCCGCCCACGCCGTGATGCAACTCCTCGCCCTCGAACGCCAGGGCCGGCACCAGGAGGTCGTCGCCCGGCGCAAGCTCCTGCGCGCGCTGAACGAGGCGCTGTTCGAGCGCTACATGGCGACCCGCGCCTGAACGCCGGCCGGGCGTGATTGACGCTTGGACGCACACGATGCAAGAATAAGAACCATTCTCATAAGCTAGCCAGCCATACCGACTTCCGGAGCGATGCTCGGTTCGCCAGCCAGACTGCGGGGCTCTCTGCCCCGGCCGTTATCCGGAGGCCTCCGTGAGCATCACGTCCCACACTGCCGGCATCGCCGAGCTTTACCGCGACCACCACGGCTGGCTGGTGGGCTGGCTGCGCCGCCGCCTGGGCTGCCCGCACAACGCCGGCGACCTCGCCCAGGACACCTTTGTGCGGGTGCTGCTCAAGCCCGGACACGAGGGCGTGCGCGAGCCGCGGGCCTATCTTGCGACGGTCGCCCACGGCCTGGTGGTGGATCATCTGCGCCGACGCGACCTGGAGCGTGCCTACCTCGCCGAGCTGGCGTCCCTGCCCGAAGCCGTCCACCCCTCGGCCGAAGAGCTGGCCCTCGCGGTGGAGACGCTGCGCGCGGTGGATCGCTTGCTCGACGGCCTCTCGCCCAAGGTACGGGCCGCCTACCTCTACAGCCGCCTCGACGGCCTCGCCCACGCCGAGATCGCCGCCCTGCTCGGCGTCTCCGTTCCGCGCGTGCGCCAGTATCTCGCCACCGCGGCGCGCCACTGCTACGCCCTGCGCCATGGCAGGTGAGTCCGGCCCGTCCCAAGCGACGTCGCGCAACCAGCCGGGCGATGCACCCGTGTCGGGGCGCGTGCTCGATGCGGCCATCGACTGGCAGCTCCGCCTGGACTCCGGCGAGGCAAGCGCCCCCGAGCGCGCGGCCTTCGAGCGCTGGCTCGCCGCCGACCCGGAGCACGGGCGGGCATGGCGGCAGTTGTGCGCGATCGACGGCGCGCTCCGTCCGCTGCAGGCGGCGCCGATGCGCTCTGCCCTGCTGCGCGCGCCGCGGTCGCGACGCCCCCGGGCCGCCGTCCCGTTGCTCGCGTTGGCCCTGGCGGCCGGCCTCGCCCTCGCCGCGCTCGACCGCCACGTCCCCCTGCCGGCGCTGACGGCCGACTACGGCACGGCCACCGGCGAGCGGCTGCGCGTCACCTTGCCCGACCACAGCCTGGTGCATCTCAATACACGCACCGTGGTCGACCTGGCCTTCGACGCCGAGCGCCGCGCGCTGCGCCTGTCGAGCGGGGAGATCCTGGTCGAAACCGCCCACGATTCGGCCGAGACGCGCCCCTTCGTGGTCCTCACCGAGGACGGCGCGCTGCAGGCCCTCGGCACCCGCTTCATCGTGCGCAAGCTCGAGCGCGGAACGCTGCTCACCGTGGTCGGCTCGGCGGTCGCGGCGCAGCCCGCCTCCGGCGGCGCCGGGCAGGTCGTGCCCGAGGGCGAGCGCGCGCTGGTGCGCGCCGACGGCGTGAGCGCGCCATCGCCGGCGCCGGACGGGGCGGACGCCTGGACGGACGGCCTGCTGGTGGTGGAGGAAGCGCCGCTGGCCGAGGTGGTGGCCGAGCTCGCCCGCCACCGCACCGGCCGGGTAGCGGTCGATCCGCGGATCGCGACGCTCCGGGTGACGGGCACCTTCGCGCTGGACGACACCGAGCTCGCCCTGGAGGCGCTCGCCCGCGGCCTCGGGCTGGAGCTCGTGCGCCGCACCGGCTGGTGGCTGACGCTGGCACCGCGCGGGTGACGCCGTAGCCCGGACGCAGGCCGCGGGCCGGAATCCGGGGAGCGCTCTGGCCACGCCACCACCGTTCCCGGGCTCCGTTGCACTCCATCCGGGCTACGAGGCTGCGCCGCGAGCACGACCGGCGCCGGTGCAGATTTTTTTCCGCCACCCCTATCACTTTCTCGATCTCGTTCGGCACACCGGGCAAGAACCTTCCATTCGACAGGAGTCGCCCGTGTTCCACCTTTCTGCCGCCCTTCCTTCGTCCCCCCCCGCCCGCCGCCGTCCGGCCTTGCGTCCGCTGGTCGCCGCCCTGGTGCTCGCCACCGGCGCGCTCGCCCTCGCGCCCGCTACGGCCGCGGCCCAGGCCCAGGCCGCCGCAGTCGAGCGCGAGTACGACCTGCCGGCGGGGCCGCTCGCGGCGACGATCAACCGTATCGCCCGCGACGCGGACCTTACCGTGGTGGTCGACAGCGCACTGGTCGCGGGCAGGCAGGCCCCGGCGGTAAAGGGTCGCATGGACGCCGAGGCGGCCCTGCACCGGGCACTGGCCGGCAGCGGGCTGGTACTCTCGATCGAGGGCGGTGCCGCGGTGATCCGCACGCAGCCCGCGGCCACCGGTGCGTCGCCCCGGCGCCTGGCCGAGGTGCGGGTCGTAGCCTCGGCCGAAGCGGCCGGCAGCTACCAGGCGGCGGCGGCCACCAGCGCGTCCCGCATCGACGCGCCGCTGCGCGACATCCCGCAGACGGTCAACGTGGTGACCGAGGCCCTCATCGAGGATCAGGCCGCGCACTCGCTGCAGGACACGCTGCAGAACGTGCCCGGCGTCTCCTTCCACATCGGCGACGGCCAGCGCGACCAGGTCTACATCCGCGGTTTCGACGCCATCGGCGACCAGTACGTGGACGGCCTGCGCGACGACGGGCTGTACTACCGCGACCTGTCCAACGTCGAGCGCGTGGAGGTGGTCAAGGGACCGGCGGCGGTCCTCTACGGCCGCGGCTCCTCGGGCGGCATCGTGAATCGCATCACCAGGAAGCCGCGCCCCGACGCGGTGCGCGAAGTGGAGCTGGTGCTCGGGTCCTGGGAGCAGAGGCGCGGCGCCTTCGATCTCGGCGGAGCGGCGAGCGAGGCGGCGGACGTGCGCCTCACCGGCGCGGTGGAGCGCGCCGGCAGCTTCCGCGAGGAAGGCTTCCTCGAGCGCGAGGCGATCGCCCCTTCGCTCGCCCTGCGCCTGTCCTCCGACACCCGCCTGCTCCTGCAGGCCGACTATCTGCGCGACCGCCGCATCACCGACATGGGCATTCCCGCCTTCCGCGGCCGCCCGGTCGACGTACCGATCGACACCTATTACGGCACGGCCGATGCCGAGGACGACGACTACTCGGAATCCGAGGTCGCCTCGGGCCGCATCACGCTCGACCACCGCATCTCGGACAGCCTCGCCCTGCGCAACCACTTCGGCACCTACACCTACCGGCTGGACCGCCAGAACACCTTCGCCGCGACGGTCAACGAGTCCGCCCAGACCGCCAGCCTGTTCCACGGCGCCACCGATCGCGACGACCACGGCTGGTTCAACCAGCTCGAGCTCACGCAGGAGTTCGCCGCCGGCGGCATGCGCCATCAGCTGCTCTACGGCCTGGAGCTCGGACGCCAGGAGAAGGACTTCCAGTCCTGGAACTGGAACGTGCGCCCGACCGTGAACGTCTTCGACCCTGTGCAGCCGCCGCTCTCCGCTTTCGGCCGCCCGGTTCTCGCCAACGACAACCTCACCACCATGGAGGTGACGAGCGCCTACGTGCAGGACCTGGTGACCCTCTCGCAGCGGTGGAAGGCGCTGGTCGGCGTGCGTCACGACAGCTTCCGCCAGAAGGTCGAGGATCGCCTGCCGGGTCGGGCCGACCGCAGCCGTACCGACCGCGAGTGGAGTCCCCGGGCCGGGCTCGTGTTCCAGCCGGCGGAATGGCAATCCTGGTACCTCTCCTGGAGCCGCTCGTTCCAGCCCTCCGGCGAGACGCTCGCCTTCACCGCCGCCCAGGCCGAGATGGCGCCGGAGGAGACGACCAACGTCGAGGTGGGCACCAAGCTCGACTTCCTCGACGGCCGGCTGTCGGCCACCGCCTCGGTCTTCGAGCTCGAGCGTACCAACATCAAGAACACCGACCCGGTGACCCGCGCGCTCGTTGCAGTGGGTGTGCAGCGCACGCGCGGCATCGAGCTCACCGTGGCCGGCGAGATCGCCCCGCGCTGGCAGCTGTCCGCCGGCTACGCCTATCTCGACGCGCGCATCTCCCGCTCGGTCGCCGTACAGAACGGAGTGGCCCTGGAAGGCAACCGCGCCGCGCTCACCCCGGAGAACAGCGCCAACGTATGGGTGATGCACGAGCTCGGCGGCGGCTTCAGCGTCGGCGGCGGCTTGCGCTACGTGGGCGACCGCTACGCCTCGCCGGACAACCTGATCACGCTTCCCGAGTACGTCACCGCCGACGCCGTGCTGAGCTACAGGACCAAGGCCTACGACATCGCACTGAACGTCAAGAACCTGAGCGACGAGGAGTATTTCGTCTCCGGCCACGGCGCGAGCAACAACCTCAACGCGCCCGGCGCACCGCGCAGCGTGGAGCTCAGCGCGCGGCTGCGCTTCTGACGCACCGCGGGAGCCGTCCTCACGTCGGCTCCCGCGGCGACTCCCGGAAAGCGTCGGCCACGTGTTTGACGAAAGCGGGTCGATGGCTCAATAATGCGAATCATTCGCAACACATCCAGCCAGCCATACCGACTTCCGACCGATGCTCGGTTCGCCAGCCAGACTGCGGGGACTTGCGTCCCCGTTGCTTTCCGGAGGCCACGTGAGCATCGCATCCCCCACCACCGACATCGCCGAGCTTTACCGCGACCACCACGGCTGGCTGGTGGGCTGGCTGCGCCGCCGCCTGGGCTGCCCGCACAACGCCGGCGACCTCGCCCAGGACACGTTCCTGCGCGTGCTCGGCCGCCCGCAGGCGATGGCGGAGGTGCACGAGCCGCGCGCCTGGTTGAGCCGCATCGCCCACGGCCTGATGGTCGACCAGTTCCGCCGCCAGGACATCGAGCGCGCCTGCCTGGAGGCGATCGCGAGCCTGCCGGCGAACACGGCGCCCTCTCCGGAAGAGCGCCTCGTGCTGGTGGACGCCCTGGTCCGCATCGACGCGCTGCTCGACGGCCTGGCCCCCAAGGTCCGCACCGCCTTCCTGCTCTCCCGCCTGGAAGGCCTCACCTATCCGGAGATCGCCGCGCAGCTGGGCGTGGGCCTGAGCTCGGTGGAAAAGTACATGGCCACCGCCGTACGCCACTGCTACGCCATGCGGCAGGCGGCGTGAGGGCGTAATGGGTAGCCGCCAGCCGCCCGGTCCGCCGCCGGAGGTTCTCGATCAGGCCATCGCCTGGGTCGTGCGCCTTTCGTCGGGCACCGCCAGCGCCGGCGATCGCGCCGCCTGCGACGCCTGGCGCGCCGCGCATCCGCTCCACGAGCGGGCCTGGCGCGAGCTCCAGGCGGGCGAGGACTGCTTCCGCACCGCGGCCGCGGCCGGCCCCCTCGCCTATGCGACGCTCGCCCGCGCCGGCGGCCGGCGCGGCCAGGCGGCGTCCGGGCGCCGGCGCGCGCTGCGCGTGCTCGGCCTGGGCCTGGCCGGCATCGGCCTCGGCCTGCTCGCGCGGCCCTTCCTGTCGCCGGAACGGATTCCATACAGCGCGGCCGTCGGCGAGCGCCGCACTGCCGACCTGGCCGACGGCACCCGCCTGCAGCTCAACACGGATTCGGAGGTGGAGGTCGCCTATTCGCCGCTTCGCCGCCTGATCGTGCTGCGCCGTGGCGAGATCCTGCTCGAGACCGGCGACGACGCCGGCGCGCCGCTCGGCCGCCGAGGCTTCTGGGTGGAGACCGCCCACGGCCGGCTGGAAGCCATCGGCACCCGTTTCGCCGTCCGGATCCTGCCCGACGCCACCAGGTTGCACGTGACGGAGGGCGCCGTGGCGATCCACGCCGGCGCGCGCCCTCACCGTGTCGCCCGGGCGGGCGACACCTTCCTCGTCGCGCCGGGCGCGGTCACCCCCGCCGCGGTACCGGGACTCGACCCCGCCGCCTGGGCCGACGGCGCGCTCGTCGCCAAGCGCATGCCGCTTTCCGACTTCGTCGCCGAGCTCTCCCGCTACCGCGACGCGCCCGTGCGCTGCGCCCCCGACGCCGCCGCGCTGCGCGTGTCGGGCGTCTTCCAGCTCGACGGCCCCGACCCGGTCGGACGCGCCCTCGATGCGCTGGCGCGCACGCTGCCGGTGAGCGTCGAGCACGGGCCGGGGCGGACGATCACCGTCGCACGACGCTGACGCGAAAAAAACCGGACCGCGCATTACGGGTTTCGTCCGGCTCGTTCGGCAATGGGGAAAACACCCCTCATCGAACGAAAGGAACAAGCATGAATGATCGCTCCGGCCGCCTGCGTCCCACACCTGTCGCGCTCGTCGTCCACGCCCTGGTTCTCGGTGCTCCAGCCGCGGCCATCCTCACCGCCGCCGCCTGGGCGCCGGCGGCCCATGCGCAAGCCGACGCCCGCCACCGCTTCGACATTCCCGCGGGCAATCTCGAAGACGCTCTGAACACGCTCGCCCGGCAGGCAGGCATCACGCTGTCCTTCGACCCCGTTCTCGTCGCCGGGAAATCGGCTTCGGCCCTCAAGGGCACGATGCAGGCTGGCGAGGCCCTCGATCGGTTGCTGGCCGATTCGGGCGTGATGGCCGCGAGCTCGCAGCCAGGTGCCTATACGCTCAAGCCGCAGCCGGTGCCCGCGGCAGACGAGAAGTCCCTGTCGCCGGTCACCGTAACCGCGGATACCAGCTATGCGCAGGCGGTCAAGGTCGATCGGGCCAGCGTGACCCGCTCGGGCGCGTCCATCCTGGACACCCCGCAGACCGTGAACGTCATTCCGGTACAGACCGCCCAGGACCAAGCCGCACAGAGCATCGGCGACGTCGTGCGAAACTCCGCAAGCGCGCGCCCGCAAAGCTACTTCGGCACCTATGAGTCCGTTTACGCGCGCGGCTTCTGGATGACCACCACCTCGAACTGGATGCGCAACGGCTACCGCTGGGTCCACCTCAGCCAGCCAGCCAAGCGCAACGTCGAACGCTACGAGCTCATCAAGGGACCGGTCGGCCTCGACTACGGCCGGGTAGAGCCCGGCGCACTGATGAACATCGTGACGAAGAAGCCGCTGGAAACCGCCTATCGCGAAGTGACGGTGTCAGCCAGCCAAGGCAACGGCTGGGACGTGGGTTTCGACGTCACGGGCCCGCTCAACGAGGCAGCGACGGTGCTGTACCGGCTCAATGGCGGCAAGGCTCGCCAGGCCTTCGTCACCGACGAGGTGGATCCGCGGCAGGACGATCTCGCCGGCGCGCTGACCTTCAAGCTGTCGCCCGACACGAGGCTGGACCTGGATTTCGAATGGACGGAGCGCAACCAGCTCATCTACCCCGGCCTGCCCTTGCCCGACCCGAACGATCCCGACAGCACCGACCGCGTGCCGCTCGACAATTTCTATGGCGAGCCGGCCGGCACCTTCAGGGGCTGGCACAAGGCGATCGCAGCCCAGCTCGAGCACCGCTTCAGCGCGCAGTGGAGCGGCCGGGTCGGGATGTCGAACAACCGCATGTATCGCGACGTGCGGCAGGTGCGCATCACGGGCGTATCCGGCAACACCGTCAACCGCGCCGCCAACCCCTTCAGCCAGGAATGGGACGTGAAGACCGTGATGGGCGAGCTCAAGGGCGACCTGCGCCTTGCCGGCATGCGCCACCGTCTGACCTTCACCGCGGACCGCACAGGCATCGAGCGCAGCGGCAGCAGCAACAACGTCGGCAGCGTCGCTGCCACGACCTTGCAAGACCCCCAGCCTACCGGCGCCACCTTCACCTACGGGCCGGACTCGAAGAGCGAGGTCACCGACACCGGTTACGCGCTGCAGGACTACATCGAGTTGTCCGAGCACTGGAACGCACTGGTGGGCGTGCGCCGCTCCTATTACAAGGAAGAGAACCCGGGACGGGCGGATCAAACGGGCGACAGCACCGATCCGACGATCGCGCTGATCTTCAAGCCCCAGCCCTGGGTGAGCATCTACGGTTCCTACGCCCGTTCGTTCAATCCCAACTCCGGCACCCTGACCGCACCCGACACCTACGCACCGCCGTCGCGCGGCAAGCAGGTCGAGGTCGGCCTCAAGACCGAGCTTCTGGACGGGCGGCTGCGTACGACCACGTCGGTCTATGAGATCACCAAGACCAACGTCCCCACCCCGTCGCTGACCAATCCGACCTTCAGCGACGTCACCGGCGAGCAGCGTGCCAGAGGCTTCGAGCTCGAGGCAGTTGGCCAGCTCACGCGCGCCTGGAACGTGATCGCCTCCTACGGGTACACGGATGCCGAGGTCACGCGCAGCAACCGGCCCGCCGAAGTGGGCAAGCGCCCCACCTTCACGCCGCGGACGACCGCCAGCCTGTGGACCACCTACCAGCTCGGCGGAATGGCGCAAGGCTGGACCATCGGTGGCGGCCTTTTCCACTCGGGCGGCAAGTACGCCGCGCTGAACAACCGGCTGAAATCGCCTTCGTATGTGATCGCCGACGTGATGGCGAGCTACCAGTTCTCGCAGGGCCTGCCCGGCGCCAAGCTGCAGTTCAACATCCGCAACCTCTTCGACGAGCGGCATTACGAGAGCCCGGGCTTCGGTTTCACCAGCCAGACTCCCGGTCTGCCGCGCACCTTGTCCGTGTCGTTGGCCGTACCGTTCTAAGGCTGGCTCGGCTGCTCCCCTGCGGGGGGCGGCCGAGCCAAGGACATGGCTTGCGCGCCCGTCGTCGGACGCGTTCGGCATTCCCGGGCACGGCCGCCCCCCGCCGAGGCCGGGAACCGATCACGCACCGATTGCCGTGCAGCGGCCGGGCAGCTAATTCTTGCGAATGCGAATCCATCTCATTTATACTCTCCGGTTCTCACGCGCGGACGCCTTCACGCCAATCCGTGCGCATATTCAGCCAGCCAGGAGCATCGCGCTCTCAGCCAGCCATTGAGCCGAACCAATGAGCAGATGGAGAGTGATCGATGCCTTGCCCCTACGGACGTCCGTTCCGCCGCAACACCCTTGCCGCCGCCATCCTCGCCGCCCTGGCGCTGCCCGCCTCGGCCGAGGAGCCGACCGAGCTCGACACCGTGACGGTCACCGCCACCCGCGCGGGCGGCGTGGCGGGCGAGACGCCGCAGAAGATCACCGTGATCACCCGTGAGGAGATCGAGCGTCAGCTCGCCATCACCTCGGACCAGGCCCAGGTGCTGGGCAACCTGCTGCCCGCCTACTCGCCGAGCCGGCAGAAGCTCTCCAGCGCCGGCGAAACCTTCCGCGGCCGCTCGCCCCTCATCATGATCGACGGCGTGCCCCAGTCCACGCCCCTGCGCGACAGCGCGCGCGACGGCTACACCATCGACCTGTCCATGGTGGAGCGCATCGAGGTGATCCACGGCGCGAGCGCCGAGCACGGCCTGGGCGCCACCGGCGGCATCATCAACTACGTCACCCGCCGGTCGCGCACCGGCACCGTCCGCCAGCACGCCGGCATCAGCTTCAACGGTGCCGCCGACGACGTGGCCGACGGGCTGGGCTACAAGCTGGACTACCGGGTCGACGGCAGCCAGGGCAACTGGGACTTCGTGGCCGGCGCCACCTACCAGACCCGCGGCCTCTTCTACGACGCCGACGGGGAGCCGATCGGGGTGGACAACACCCAGGGCGACATCATGGACTCGAGGAGCTACGACCTCCTGTTCAAGCTCGGCTACTGGCTCGACGACAACCAGCGGCTCGCCTTCTCCATCAACCGCTTCCGGCTCGAGGGCAACAACGACTACGTGAGCGTGCGCGGCGACGCCGACGCCGGGATCCCGACCACCTCGCGCAAGGGCTCGCCGGAAGGGGACGCGCCGCTGAACGACGTGACCTCCACGAGCCTCGCCTACACCCACGCCGATCTGGCCGGCAACGAGCTGGACGTGAAGCTCTACGCCCAGCGCTTCCGCGCGCGTTTCGGCGGCGGAACCTTCGGCACCTTCCAGGATGCGAGCATCGCGCCGGTGGGCACGCTCTTCGACCAGTCGCAGAACGAATCCGACAAGCTCGGCGCGAAGCTGACCCTGAAGCGTGACGGGCTCTTCGACAACCGGCTGATGCTCGCGGGCGGCTTCGACCTGCTGCAGGACACCACCCGCCAGATGCTGGTCGCCACCGACCGAGAGTGGGTGCCGGAGACGCGCTTCCGCAACTTCGCCCCCTTCCTGCAGGCCGAGCTGCGCCCGTGGGAGCGCCTCAAGCTGCAGGCCGGCGTGCGCCGCGAGTTCGCCGAGCTCAAGGTGGACACTTTCCGCACCATCGCCTCGACGAGCCCCTCCACGGGCGGCGTCACGGTCGAGGGCGGCGAGCCGACCTTCCAGGAGACCCTCTACAACGCGGGCGTCGTGTTCCAGGCGACCGACTGGGCCCAGCTCTTCGCCAACTACTCGGAAGGCTTCGGCATGCCGGACGTGGGCCGGGTGCTGCGCGGCATCCGCACCGCCGGGCAGAGCGTCGACACCTTCCTCGACCTCCAGCCCATCGTCACCGACAACCGCGAGCTCGGCTTCCGCCTGAACCACGGCCCGGTCGATTTCGAGCTCTCCTACTTCGAATCCGACTCCGACTTCGGCTCGCGCCTGGTCCCGGTGGGCGGCGTGTACCAGGTCCGCCGCGAGAAGACCGAGATCGACGGCATCGAGGCGAGCGCGGGCTGGCGCGTGACCGAGGCGCACCGCCTCAAGGCCGCCTATGCCCAGGTCAACGGCCGGGCGGACACGGACGGCGACGACAAGGTGGACACCGACCTCGACGGCGCCAACATCTCCCCCGACCGGCTCACCCTGGGCTGGCAGGCGCGCTGGACCGACAAGGTGGACACCCAGGTGCAGGCGAGCCACTTCTTCGACCGCGACTTCCCCAAGCCGGAGCTGGACTTCGAGGGCTACAGCCTGGTTGACGTGTCGGTCGGCTACCAGCTGCCGGTGGGCCGGCTCACCGCCGGCATCGAGAACCTCTTCAACCGGGACTACGTGACCTACTACTCCCAGAGCGCGGACTCGACCACCCGCGACGACCGCTACTTCAAGGGCCGCGGGCGGACCTTCACGGTCGGCTACCAGGCGAGCTTCTGAGGCTCCGGAGGCGCGCGTGCGGTCGGCATCCCGCCCCTGGTCCGTCGCCTCGCGCATCGCCGCCGCCGTCCTGGGCGGCTATGTGCTGACGACCCTGGCGGGGATCGCCATGGGGGGGCTGCTGCCCACGGAGCGGGCCGAGGCGGTGCTCGCCGCCACGCTGCTGGGCTTCGTGATCTATGCCGCGGCCGTGGTGTGGGTCTTCGCGGCCGGCAGCGCCCGCCGCGCCTGGCTCGGTCTGCTGCTGCCGACCGCGCTCGCCGGCGTGCTGGCCTGGCTCGTCACCTGAGGGCATCGGCGCATGAAAGAGCACTTCCGCCAATCCATGGCCTGGCTCCACACCTGGACGGGGCTGGTGCTCGGGTGGGTGCTCTACTTCATGTTCCTGACCGGCACCGCCGGCTACTTCGACACCGAGATCGACCGCTGGATGCAGCCGGAGCTGCCGGTCGCGAGCCACGCGGCGGACACGGCCCGGGCCGCCGGCGTAGTGCTCGCCTACCTGGAAGACGCGGCGCCGACGGCCAAGCGCTGGATCGTCAACGTCGCGCTCGACCGCAACGACCCCTACCCCAGGGCCTTCTGGCAGGGCGCCCAGGAGGCGGACGGCCCACCATCCGGGAACGTGCGGCTCGACCTCGCCACCGGCGCCCCGGTCCACGCGCGGGACACCGGCGGCGGGCAGCTCCTCTATCGCATGCACTGGCGACTGCACTACCTGCCCGAGTTGGCCGCCGAATGGGCGGTCGGCGTTGCCACGATGTTCATGCTGGTGGCCCTGGTGACCGGCATCGTGGTGCACAAGAAAATCTTCGCCGACTTCTTCACCTTCCGCCCCGCGAAAGGGCCCCGCTCCTGGCTGGACGCCCACAACGCGGCGAGCGTGATCTCGCTGCCCTTCCAGCTGATGATCACCTACTCCGGGCTGATCTTCATGATGTTCACCTACCTGCCGCTGGTGGTGGCCGCCCACTACGGCCCGGGGCCGGACGGGCGCAAGGCCTTCTTCGACGAGGTCTTCGAGCCGCCCGCCCTCGCCGCGCCGGCCGGGGTCGCCGCCCCGCTCGCCCCGCTCGGCCCGATGATCGCCGAAGCCGAGGCGCGCTGGGGCGCGGGCAAGGTCCGCGTGCTCGACATCCGTCATCCGGGCGACGCCAACGCGCGGGTGATCGTCGGCGGCCACATCTCCGGCGGGCCGCTGCGGGCGGCCGACCGGCTCGTGTTCGACGGGGCGAGCGGCGCGCTGCTGGCCGAGCAGCCCGCGCTGCATTCGACGGCCAAGTCGGCGCGCGACCTCTTCCTCGGCCTGCACGAGGGGCTCTTCGCCGGCCCCGCGGTGCGCGCGCTGTACGCCCTGTCCGGGCTCCTGGGTGCGGCGATGATCGCCACCGGGCTCGTGCTGTGGGCGGTGAAGCGGCGCCAGCGTGCGGAGAAGGCGGGATCCGCGCCCCACTTCGGGCTGCGGCTCGTGGAGCGGCTCAACATCGGCACCGTCGTCGGCCTGCCGGTGGCGATCGCCGCCTACTTCTGGGCCAACCGGCTGCTGCCCGTCGGGATGGCCGAGCGCGCGGCCTGGGAGGCCCACGTGCTCTTCATCGCCTGGGCGCTGACGCTCGCCCACGCCGGCCTGCGCCCGACCGGGCGGGCCTGGGTGGAGCAGGCGTGGCTCGCGGCCGTCGCCTTCGGGTTGCTGCCGCTGGTCAATGCCCTGACCACCGGGCGGCATCTGGCGCAGAGCCTGCCGGCAGGCGACTGGGTGTTCGCCGGCTTCGATCTGGCCATGCTGGGCTTCGGCGCCGCCTTCGCGCTCACGGCGCTCGGGCTCGCCCGCCGCCGGGCAGCGGCACCGGACACGCCCGCCCTTCCCGCCGCGCCGCAGCCGCTCGGCCAGGCCTCGAGCGGAGACCGTCCGTGACCACCCTCGCCGCCCTCGGCAGCTTGGCGCTCGCCCATGCCGGCATGACCGCCCTCGCCCTGACGATGGACCGCCACCGCCGCCAGCTGCGACCGGCCGCCGCCCGCCCGGGCCGGCTCGCCGGCACCGCCTGGCGGCTCACCGGCTGGACGCTGCTCGCGCTGTCCCTGTGGCTGAGCGGCCACGCCTGGGGCGCTCCGGTCGGCACGGTGGCCTGGTTCGGCCTCGCGAGCGCGGCCTCCCTCGTCCTCATCCTCATGCTGCCCTACGCGCCCGCGCTCGCCTGGCGCCTGGGCTGCGTCACCGGCGCAGTTGGGCTCGCGGCGGCGCTTGCGGCGCTCGCCGGCGCCTGAGGCGCCTTCGCCCTCGATGGAACCGAACGGTCCGGCCGATGCTTGAGCGCTACTATCGGGAGCTGCTCGGCTTCCTCGCCAACAAGGTGGGCGACCGCCATGCCGCGGCAGACCTCGTGCAGGAGAGCTATGCCCGGGTGCTCGCCATGCACCGGGGGGGCGAGTCGATCGCCGACCCGCGGGCGCTGCTCTATCGGGTGGCCCGCAATCTCGTCATCGACCAGCATCGCCGCGATCGGACCCGCGGCGAGACAACGGCCGTTCATCACCAGGATGCGCCCGACGACCCCATGGACGCGCACGCCGCGCCCCTCGCCTGGGAGCCCGAGGCCGTCGCCATGTCGGCGCAGGGCGTCGACGCCATGCTCGCCACCATCGAGGGCCTGCCGCCGCGCTGCCGCGAGGCCTTCGTCCTGCACAAGTTCGACGGGCTTTCCCACGCCGAGGTGGCGGCGCGCATGGGCATCTCGCGCAAGATGGTTGAGCAGCACGTCAAGAACGCGCTGATCGCCTGCCGGCGTTGCCGGAACCGGCTCGAAGGCGGCGAGGATCGGGCGTCGATCCCCCGCAGCACAACGGCGGACGACGAATGAACGCTCATCTCCGCAGACCTCGGGTTTCGCGCGGCTCGTGCGTCTTCTTCATCGAGTGCATGAGATCGACATGAAGACCCCACTCCCCGACGACCGGCAGCAGGACGACCTGGACGCGCAGGCGCTGGACTGGTTCGTCCGTCGTGATGAGCTGGACGCCGCCGAGACGGCAGCGTTCCGGGCCTGGCTGGCGGCCGATCCCGCGCACCGGGCCGCCTATGCGCGCTGGCAGGAGGACTGGGACGCGCTCGATGCGCTGCCCGCCGCGGGCATCGAAGCCCTTCGACGCGCGGCGGGGGCACCGGCCGACATCGACGCGGTCGGCCGTGGCACCCGCCGCCCGGCGAAGACCGATCGCCCCTGTGCGCCCCCGGTCGCCTGGTGGCCCGGCCTGCGGACCGTCGCGCCGCGCTTCGCCTTCGCCGCAACCGTGGTGGCCACGGCTGTCGGCGGCCTGCTGGCCTGGCAGCATTGGCAGGAGCCGCTCTATTCCGCGCAGTACGCCAGCGCCCGCGGCGAACAGCGCGAGGTCGCGCTGCCGGACGGGAGCACGCTGCGCCTGGACACGCAGACCCGGGTGGAGGTGGCGATCTACCGCCACCGGCGGGAGGTGCGTCTGCCCGAAGGCCAGGCCGTGTTCGAGGTCGCGCCGGACGCCGGCAAGCCCTTCCACGTCTTCGCCGGCCCGGTCCGGATCACCGTGGTCGGCACCCGGTTCTCGGTCCGCAACACGCCCGCCATCGAAGGTGACGCGGCGGTGCGCGTCGCGGTCGAGGAAGGCCGCGTGCGCGTGCGCGGCGATCGCCCTCTGAGCGCCGAGCTGGTCGAAGCGCTCACCGGCACCACGGCGGGCGTGGAGCTCGGCGCCGGCCAGCAGCTCGCGGCCGATCCGTCGGGCCGGCCGGGCCCGGTCGGAGCCGTCCCGCCGGGCGGCATGGCCCCGTGGCGCGACAGCCGCGTCAGCTTCAACGACACGCCCCTGTCCCAGGCCCTCGCCGAGTTCGCCCGCTACGGCGACACCCGGCTCGCGGTACGGGACCCGGCGGTGGCCGCGCTGCGGATCACCGGCACCTTCGACCCTCGCCGAGTCGACGGCTTCGCCCGCGTCCTGCCCCGGGTGCTGCCGGTGCGGCTACGGGAGCGGGACGGGACGATCGAGATCGTGTCCCGCCGCTGATCCGGTATCGGCCGGGGGCGGACCCGGAACACATGCTCCGCAAATCGGCTCGACGAGGACATAGGGTGCGGGCGGGTTCGTGCGTCCACATGGAAAGAGTTCTCATTATCAACTTTCCAGGAGCCCCTGAATGTCGCACCCCCGCTACAACCTCAAGCCGCTCGCCCTGTCCATCGCCCTGCTGGCGGCGCCGATCGCACACGCGCAGACGGCCGACTGGCCCTCGACGCCGGTCCAGGTCAGCATCGCCGCCCAGCCCCTGGGCGCCGCCCTGAACGACTGGGCCCGCCAGACGCGGCTGGAGCTGGTCGTCGCGCCGACGCTGGTTGCCGGCAAGTCCGCACCGGCCGTGAGCGGCACGCTCACCCCCCGGCAGGCGCTGGAGCGGCTCCTGGCGGGAAGCGGGCTGGCTGCGCAGATCGACGGCTCGGCGGTGGTCGTGAAGACGGCGCCGCCCGCACCGGGCGAGGCGACCCTGGCGCCGGTCAGGGTGACGGCGGACGCGCAACAGGAGACGGCCTGGAGCCCGGTCAGTGGCTACACGGCGAGGCGCAGCGCGACCGGCACGAAAACCGACACCCCCGTCCTCGAGACGCCGGCCTCGGTTCAGGTGGTCACCCGCGACGTCATCGAGGACCAGAAGGCGGTGAGCCTGAAGGACGTCTACGAGAACGTCAGCGGCGTGCAGCAGGCCGGCAACACGCTCAACGCCCAGACGGAAGTGCTGCCGATCATCCGCGGCTTCGAGTCGCCCAGCCTCCTGCGCAACGGCCTGCGCGCGACGATCGCCGGCGCGGTCGATCTTGTGAACGTGGAGCGCGTCGAGGTGCTGAAGGGCCCCGCCTCCATCCTGTACGGCGCGCTCGAGCCCGGCGGCGTGGTGAACTACGTGACCAAGCGCCCGCAGGCCGCGTCCAGCCACGTCTTCGAGCAGCAGGTCGGCAGCTACGACTACCGTCGGACCTCGGTCGACTCCACGGGCCCCGTCAACCAGGACGGCACCCTGCTCTATCGCTTCAACTTCGCCCGGACCGACAGCGATTCCTTCCGCGATTCGATGAGCCTCGAACGGACCGCGGTCGCCCCCAGCCTGCTGTGGAAGCCCTCCGGGCAGACCGAGCTGCTGCTCGACTTCTCCTACGTGAAGGAGAAGCAGCCCTACGATACGGGCATCCCGCTGTTCGACAACGGCGAGCCCCGGGTCTCGCGGAGCGCCTTCTTCAACGATCCCGATCTCGACGGCAGGACCAACGAGGACTACTACGCCGGCTACCAGCTCTCCCACATCGTCGACGCGACCTGGAGCATCCGCAACCAGTTGCAGTTCCATCGGGCGCACAACCGCAACGAGGCGCTGCGCCCGCGCAACGTCCAGGGCAACAACCTGCGGCAACGCTATCAGAACGAGGACCGGGTCGATGACGAGCTGCAGTTCGTGCTCGACGGCACCGCGAAATTCGCCACCGGCGCGGTCGAACACACCTTGCTTATCGGCGCCGAGTACATCGAGCAGGATACGGACTTCGACCGCTTCCGGAGGAACGCGCCGAACGTCGCCATCTCCGACGACCCGGTGGTGAACTTCGACCCGCCGGCCAACCAGAACCCGACCGAGGATCTCAGCAGGACGCGCTGGACGAGTGCGTACCTGCAGGATCAGCTGTCGCTCCTCGAAGGCGGCCGGTTGAAGCTCCTCGTGGGCGGGCGCTTCGACGACGTGAAGACGACGGGCAGCTCCCGCGGTGTAGACACGCCGGACATCGAGGACCAGGCCTTCACCGCCCGCGCCGGCCTCCTGTACATGCTCTCCGACCGGCACTCGGCCTACCTCAGCGCCAGCCAGTCCTTCCGGCCGCAGTTCGCGTTCGCGGTGGATGCGGGCGGCACGCCGCTGGATCCCGAAACCGGGCTGCAGTACGAAGCGGGCCTCAAAAGCGCGTTCTTCGACGAGCGCCTGCTCACGACGCTCGCGATCTACCAGATCGAGAAAAGGAACGTGGCCGTGTTCGACCGGGCCTTGTTCGACGCGACGGGACAGTCGGCCTACTTTCCCGGCGTGAAGGAGCGCAGCCGCGGGTTCGAGCTCGACGTCACCGGCCGCCTCACCGACCGGCTGCAGATCGTCGCGAGCTACAGCTACACCGACACCGAGGTCCTGGAGAACGAAGGCGACCCGACCCAGGTCGGCGAGCCCCTCGGCGGGGTCGCGCCCAACGCGGCGCGCCTGTGGCTCACCTACGGCTTCGACAACGCGGGGCCGCTCGGCGGTCTCGGCCTGGGCGGCGGCGTCCGCTACGTGGGCAAGAGCACTGCTCAGTTCGACACCAGTGTGGATCTCGATCCCTACACCGTCGCGGACGTCGGGGTCTGGTACACCTGGAAGAACCTGAAGGCCAGCCTGAACGTGAAGAACCTGTTCGACGAGGACTACATCGTGCGGGCCAGCACCAGCGCCATCGCCCATCCGGGGGCGCCGCGCTCGGTGTTCGCGGCGGTTTCGATCGGCTTCTGAGCAGGAGCCCGGGCGCCAGGCAGGAGCGCCGCCCGGGCGCAGATCGCCCCGTAGCCCGGATGAAGCGCAGCGGAATCCGGGAAGCAGCGCTCGATTCTGCCCCGGCGCCTTCCCCGGATTTCGGCCTGCAGCCTGCATCCGGACCACGGGGCGGCGGGCGCGACCTCAGGCGTCGCCGCCCCCCTCGCCCCGCTCCGTCCGGACCACCACCCGCCGGCGGCGAAGCGCCTCCAGCGCCCGCGGCTGCTCGACCAGCATGCACTGCTTGCCGGTACGGCGGCAAAGATCCTGCACCCGCCAGTAGTCGTCGTGGCTCACGCAGCCCGCCTGGCAGATCACCAGGTCGGCCGCGAGGAGGCTCTCCTCGAGAGGCTGCGTGTCCTTCGTCTCGACCTCAGGGCGGTGCGTGAAGCGCCCGCCCGCCATCTCCACCATCCGCCTGGCGAAGCTCGCGCCGGACTCGTCCCGCCCGATGCACAGGACGACCTTCTCGCGCAGGTCCGCGAGCAAGGTCGAGGCGACGAACGGGACCGAGGGTCCCCGGGTCCGGGAAGCACGCGTCGAGAGCCGCTCGCGCATGAGCTCGCGAACCTGCCCCATCAGCACCTCCACCCTGCGTGCCAGCGTGAGGCGCGCGGGCAGCCCCGGGATGGACGCCTCGAGCGCAGCCAGATCCTCGCGGGCGAAGGCGAGCGCCGAGTCGCGGGCGATCACCTGGGCGCGCAGGCGCATGACCTCGCCGCGCAGGCGCTCGATCTCCGCCGCCTGGGCGGTGACCAGCTCGCTGCAGCGCCTCTGCACCTGGCCGAAACGGCCGACCAGCGACCGGTGCTCGTCGGCGAGATGATCGAAATCGGCGGACAGTCCCATCGTGCCCCCTCCTCGCGCCGCCACGTCAATGCAGCGCGACCGAGAGGTCGGGCGCGCGCGTGGCCGCCGGGTCGCGGGAGATGCCCACCCAGTGCTGATGGGCCTGGGCCATGACCTGGCCGAAATGCGCCGGCACCGAAGGGTGATGCTGCAGGAAGAAGAGGTTGGAGACGATCTTGCGCGCGATCAGGTTGCGCATCTTGTCGACGTCCACCTTGGCGTCGGGCGCGGGATCGGCGTAGCGGGTCATCAGCGCCACGGTCGCCGCCAGCAGGCCGAAGGCGCAAGGCGTTTCGAGTCGGTCGTCGTCGTGTTCGGTCATTGCGGCATCCCCATGGTCGATGTCCGGCCGGTCGCTTCAGTCGGTGCCGGTGTGCCTGAAACAAGCTGCGGAGGATCTTATCACAAACACGAATCATTCTCATATATGCAGATTCAAGGATGTCGGTTCCGCGTTCGACCGATCACGCGCGCAGGCGCGAGCCCTTGCCGCACCTTCGGTACCGCCCCGCTGTCGAAAGAGCATGTGAAACACGGGGAGAACGACGATGCGCAAAGCACCGCTTGCCGCCGCCCTCGGCGTGATCCTCCTGCTGGCGCCGAGCACCGCCGCGCACGCCGAAGTCACGGTCGCCTTCGTGCAGCCGGAGCATTACACCGACGCCGGCAACCACGGCTACGACACCGAGCGCAACCTCCGGGCGCTCGAGCGCCATCTCACGGAGCAGGCCTCGCGCTGCCTGTCCGAAGGCGAGACGCTCGAGCTCCGCGTCCTCGACGTGGATCTCGCGGGGCGCAACGAATGGTGGCACCGCGGCGCCCACGACTTGCGCGTGATGCGCGACATCACCTGGCCGCGCATCGAGCTCGAGTACGCGTGGCGCGACGGCGCGGGCGAGGCCCTCGGCGAGGGGCGCGAACGGGTATCCGACCAGACCTACCTGTGGCGCAGCGCCTATGTGCGCGGCGACAGCGACGCCCTGCCCTACGAGAAGGCGATGCTGCGCGACTGGGTCGAGCGGCGCTTCTGCCGGGCGGGCTACGCGCAAGGGGCCGAGTGACGGGTAGCGCGGATCACCTGGTGACGATCTGAAGCCGCGAGGCATGATCCGGGCAGCGGTGCGCGCAGCGCCCTTGCACCACGCCCGGATTTCGTCCGTGGCCCGTCTCCGCCCCGCGAGACCGGGCTTCGGGCCCGGTCCCGCGGGAGCGCGTTACCACTTCACCACGTAGGAGGCATGCGCGACGGCGCCGCGGGCCGCGGAGTAGCTCGAGTTGTTGCCGCTCCACAGCAGCTGCGACTCGCGCGGGTAGTACTGGGCGTTCAGCACGTTGTCGATGCCGAAGCGCAGCAGCGCGTCCTTGGTCACGCGCAGCTCGCTCAGCCAGTCGAGCGTGGCGTAGGACTCCACCTCGCGGAAGCCGAAGCGGGTGTCGTTGCCGAAGTGGTCGCGGTTGCCGCTGTAGAGGGCCTGCAGGCGGTTGGTCCAGTCCGGCGAGGTGCGATGCTCGACGTAGGCGGTGAGCTTGAGCGGCGGGATGCGGAAGTTGTTGAGACGATCCCAGTCGCCGTCGCGGTTCGGCTCGTTCACCCCTTCCACCCAGGTGAGCGTCCCGCCGGCGGACCACGCCGCGGCGAGCTGCGCGTCGAGCGTGGCCTCGACGCCCCACACGCGCTCGGGTGCGCGCACCGGCGGCCTGCCGAGGCCGCCGGAGGTGGTGCCGAACTCGGACTCGTTGTAGAAGACAGCCGCCGAGCCGCGCCAGCCGCCCGTCTGCCAGCGGGTTCCGAACTCCACCGCATCCACCTTCTGGGGCTGCAGGTCGAGGCTGTCCACGCTGGAATTGTTCGGAGCGTAGCGGAACACCAGACCGAAGTCCGGCACCGAGTAGCCCTGCGAGAAGTTGCCGTAGAAGTTGATCGCGTCGTTGGGCGTGTACACCGCGCCCAGGTTGTACACCGTCTCCGCATAGCGCGCCGTGCCGCCCCGGAGGAGGTTGCCGCGCACGGTGACGAAATCGTCCACCCGCGCCTCGGCCACCTCGCGCCGGGCGCCGCCGCGGACCAGCCAGCGCTCGCCCAGCGGCACCTCCAGCTGAGCGAAGAAGGCCTGCTGGTCGAGCTTGATGAGCGGCACCCAGCCGCGCTCGCCGGTCTTGTTGTAGACGAGGCCGCCGCTGGCCAGCCAGGCGTCGGTGTCGAAGTAGGTCACGCGCTGCTGGGTCTCCTCGTGGGTGACGTCGATGCCCCACAGGAGCTGGGTACCGCCACCCAGGTGCGAGCTCAGCTCGACGCGCGCGCCCTGGTTCTCCGAGAGGATGAAGGACTGGGCGATGCCGCCCACCGCGCTGCGCCCGTCGAAGGGCGAGTAGCGTGTGAGGTAGTCGCGGTAGAAGGCCTGGGCACGCAGCTCGCCGACGGGCAGGTCGCGGTGGCGGTACTCCAGGTTCACCACGGTGTTCTCGCTCTCCGGCCGCTCGTCGAGCTCCAGGCCCGAGCGCGCGCGGGCCTTGGTCGTCAGGGGAGGTTCCGCATTCACCGCAGGGTCGTTGGCGTGGTCGGAGTGCTGCTCGCTGTCGAAGCGCTCGAAGCTCAGCTCGACGCGCTGGTCGCGGTCCGGCTCCATGCCGGCCTTGGCGAACACGTTCCAGTTGCGCGAGTCGGCCATCCCGCCCTGACCGAAGGGATCGGGCGGGATGCGGTCGCCCTCGGCGTCGAAATAGCCGCCGGTGCGCTCGACCGCCGCGGACACGATGTAGTCGAACATCCCCTTGCGGCCGCTGGCGGTCTGGGCCAGCCGCAGGCCGAGGCTGTCGACCGGGTGGGTGAGCGAGAAGCTGGTGCCGACCTCGGTGGTGAACTCGGGCTTGTCGCCCGCGCGGCGCGTGATGATGTTGATGATGCCGCCGGTGCCGCCGTTGCCGTAGGCGGCCGAGGCTCCGCGGATCACCTCGATGCGCTCGATCGCCGAGGGATCGATCACCGTCAGGTTGCGCGAGCCGTTGCGCACCGGGTTCTGCGGCACGCCGTCGATCAGCACCGCAACCCCGCGTCCGCGCAGGGTCTGGCCGTAGGTCGACAGCGACTGGCTGCCGGGCGCGAGGCCGGGTACGAGCTTGCCCAGGGCGTCGGTCAGGTTGGGCTGGGCCGCGAGCTGGCGCTGCAGTTCCTCGCGGCGGATCACCGTCACCGCCGCCGGCACCTCGTCGACCGCGGCCTCCGTGCGGGTGGCGCTCACGACCACCTCCGAGAGCACCGCGCTCTCCTGCGACGGCGGCGCCGGTTCCACGGTGAACGTCTTGTCGTCGTGGGCGCGCAGCACCAGGCCGCTGCCCGCGAGCACCCGCTCCAGCGCCTCGCGCGCCGTGTAGCTGCCTTTCAGCGCCGGCGCGGTCTTGCCCTGGGCGAGCGACGAGGTGAACAGCACCTGCACGCCGGCCTGGCGCGCGAGGTCACTGAGGGCCTGGTCCAGCGGCCTGGCCGGCAGGTCGAGGGCCAGCGTGGGGGACTGGGCATGGGCGGCGCAGGCGAGCAGCACGCCGGCGGCGAGCGTGCCGAGACGGATGGAAAGCGGACGGCGGACGGGGCGAAGGCTCCGGGTGGGGCGGGTCACTACGTTTCTCCTCGTAACGTGAAGGTTGCAAGGAGTTGTCGGGCGCAGCCTCCGCGACCCCTACCTCAATGAGAAAAATTTTCATTCCGATCGCGCGACGGGCGTCCGTACCGGCGGACGCGGCTCACCGCGCCCGCCCACGGCCGGCCTCAGCGCCGCCGCACGTCGACGCTGCCGTCGGCCTGACGGGTGACGCTCACCGGCAGGATGGCGGGCAGCAGGTCGAGGATCTGCTCCGTGCGTTCCGTCTCGAAAACGCCGGAGACCTGGAGCGCGCCCACCTCGGCGCCGTGCATGCGGATACGGCCGCTGCGGTGTCGCTGGAGCTCGTCGAGGGCCTCGGCGAGCGGCGTGTTGCGGAACACCAGCCGTCCCTCGGACCATGCCGCCGCGGCGGCCGGGTCGATCCGCCGCGGCGCCTCCGCCATGACGCCGTCGCCCGCCAGCTGCTCGCCGGCACCCAGCTCGACGGCGGCTTGCCCCGGGGCCGAACGCACGGCGACGCGCCCTTCGAGCACGGTGACCGCGACCCGCCCG
This sequence comes from Azoarcus sp., assembly GCA_020725025.1. Taxonomy (GTDB): domain Bacteria; phylum Pseudomonadota; class Gammaproteobacteria; order Burkholderiales; family Rhodocyclaceae; genus Aromatoleum. The sequence goes on along the minus strand of DYFV01000001.1, from coordinate 76,476 downwards.
GCGTGACGGCGCACGTCGAACACCGTCCCGACCACGCGGGCGACCATATCGCCGGCGGCGACCTCGAAGGGCCGGTAGCGGGCAGGCGACACCTCGAAGCGCGCCTGCCCGTGGTGCAGGACGACCCGGCGCGAGCGCAGGTGCCAGGCGACGTCCACCGCGGTGGCGGTGTCCAGGGTCATGCGGCTCCCGTCGGCCAGCGCGATCTCCCTGCGCTCGCCGACAGCGCTGGCGTGGCGTTCGGTGCGCCAGGCGGGATCGATCCACAGCAGCACTCCGGCCACCATCGCCGCCACGGCGAGGCCGTGGCCCACGCGCCTGGCGGCCCGCGCCCCGCCACCGCGATGGGGCGGGCGGGCAGGCGGCAAGGGGAAAAGGGCTTTCAGCGCCTCGCGCTCCGCCTCCAGCGCGGCATCGATGGCGTCCCGGTCGGCGGGCCGCGCAGGCGCGGGCGGCTTTCCCGGCTTCATGAATGTCCCTCGCCCGCCGACGCCTCCTCGAGCGCCCGGCGGCAGGAGAGCATACCCAGGCGCAGGTGCTTCTCGACGGTCTTGATGGAGACGTCCAGCCGCGACGCCACCTCGCTCTGGGGCAGCTCGTGGATCTTGTGCATCACGAAGACCTCTCGGCAGCGCGGCGGCAGGGCCTGGATCGCGGCGACGAGGACCTGCAGCCGCTGGCGGCCGGCCACGATGCGCGCGGGATCCTGCGCGCAGGCACGCTCGTCGGCGACTTCCGGCAGCTCGGCGACGCTGTCGACGCGCGCGCGCCAGGCCGCTTCGGAACGATAGAGATCGATCGCCCGGCGCGACGCCACCCGGCGCAGGAAGGCCACCGGCGTGCGCACGTCCTCGGCCGGCGGAGCGTCCACGAGCTCCAGGTAGATGTCGTGCAGCACGTCCCGGGCGTGCGTCCGGTCGCCGCCGCGCAGCCCGATGTGCCGGCGCAGGTAGTCCACCAGCTCGTCGTAGTGACGGACCAGCGCGGCGACGAGCGAGCCCCCCTCCCGCGGGCACGGGCCGCCTGCCGCCGCAGCGGGCAGGACCATCTCGCGCGACGGGACGGCGCGCTTCATCGCCCGGCCGCCTCGGCGCAAACCGAGGGCGGAACGGGCGGAACGAGGGAGGCAAGGATCCGGCCGGGCGGCATGAGCACGTCCTCAGGACAGAAGGAATGGAGTAAAGGATCGGCAGTATTGATAACCATTCTCATTCTGTCAAGGGCAGGTGCGCACCGTACCCCGGCGGACTATCGGCCCCTGCCGGAGAACGGCAGGAGCTCGAACATCTGGCGCATGAGCGCGGCGGTCTGATCCATCACGCGTCGCTGGGCGTCGGCGACGGCCCGCTCGTAGGCGGCCGCATCGAGCGTCCCCTCGAACTCCTCCGTCTGCAAGCTGCCGTCCTCGAGCCGCATCCGGCGGGAGCGCACGCGCGTCCGGCCGCCGACGGTGGAAACCTCGTGGAACGAATACGAGAAGCTGACGAAGGGACCGGACACGAAAGGCGATTCCGGGCGGTCGTCGGTACGGCCCGATTCGCGGGCGAGGGCACGGGCGTGGAAGGGCGCAGGCAGTTTCATGGGGAGATCCTCCGAGGCGGTCACGGGCGGGCCCGTCCGGGCCCGAAGCCTTCTTGCCCTTCGATCCCACCGCCCCCCTTCCGTTTCCCTTCGCCAAAGCGCCAGACACCCCGCCCCGCCTCAGGCCGGCCCGGCGCAACCGCTGCGGGCGTCCGCGCGGGCGCCGACGAACAGCGGCCCCATGTACGCGAGCCCCAGCGCGTAAGCGACGGCCCAGGCGAGGCTCGCCGCCGCCATCCAGACCACCCCGTCCGGCCCGGCCCAGGCCGCCCCGGCGCGCGCGAGCGCGGCCGCCACCAGCAGCAGCGCGGCGGCGGGCACCCAGGCCCGCTCGTCGAGCTCCCGCCCGCAGTGGGTGCGCCCTGCGATGCAGATCACCACGAACACGCCGAGCCCCAGCGCGCCCACGGTGAGCAGGTGTCGTCCGGCGCCGAAACCCGCCCCGTCTGCGACCAGTGCGACGCCGATCAGGCCGTAGCCGGCGGCCATCAAAAGGTACACCGCGTAGAGCATGAGCGGCCAGCGCCGGAACAGCGCGCGGCCCACGTGCCAGTCGTTGCCCAGGTTGAAGAGCGCCGCGGCGGCGGCGAGCGCCAGCCAGCCGCCGATGCGCGCGCCGGGGGCGAAGAACTCCGCAGCCGTATACAGGCCGATGCAGAACATCGCCAGGTTGCGCCGCGGCGGGCGGGCGCGGTACTCCACCCCCGTGACGCCCATCTGCTCGATGGCGGAATTGACGATGCGCATCGAGATGCGGCTCATGGCGAGCACGATGAGCACCATCATCGCGCCCAGGGTGGCATGCAGCCAGCGCGCGGGCGGTGCGCCGCGCAGCGCGTCGGCGTAGAAGCCGGCCACGAGCAACGCGAGCGCCGCCAGCGCCCACAGGAAGGAGACGTGGCGCCGCTCCGGGTCGCGCAGGAGGCGTGGCCCGAGCACGCCGAGCAGGCCCGCGAGGAGCCCCAGGTGGGCGAGCCCGGACACGGCGAGCGCCGGGGCGCCGGCCACGCCCGAGGCCCAGAATGCGACGCGCCCCAGGAGCCAGGTGGCGGCGAGCGCCCGGGCGGTGCCCGCGCCCACTGGGGACGTCTTGGTGAACTCGGGTATCGCGGTGACGGCGAACCCGACCACGGCGGCCAGCCCGAAGCCGAACAGGAGCTCGTGGGCGTGCCACACGAAGGCACCGCCGGCGACCGCCGGCAGCGGCAGGCCCCACACGAGGAATGCGCCCCACTGCAGCACCAGAAGCGGCGCCGCGACGAGGGCGAAGAGGAAGAAGGAACGGAAGCCGCACAGCCACAGGGGGTGCTCGGCGGACCAGGGGGCGGGACGGGTCAGCACGACAGGGCCCGCCTCGCCCGCGGCGGCTCTCCCTCGGCGGCGCTGGAGGCGGCGCAGTCCGCCCCCTCCAGCCCGAAGCTCGCGCGCACCGCCGGCTCCTGCAGGAGCTCGGCGGTGGTGCGGTAGACCTCCGCGTCGCCGCGCGCCGCCGCCGGCGTGTCGAGGGCGAAGCGATGCACGATACGCCCCGGCTCGGGCGCCATCACCAGCACGGTGTCGGCGAGCCGCACCGCTTCCATGAGGTCGTGGGTGATCATCAGCACCGCGAGACCCCGGGCAGCCTGGTGCGCCAGCAGCAGGCGGTGGAGCTGGCCCTTCAGGCCCACGTCGAGGGCGGCGAAGGGCTCGTCCATGAGCAGCAGGTCGGGCTCGAGCACCAGCGCCCGGGCGAGCGCGGCGCGGCTCTGCATGCCGCCCGAGAGCGCATGGGGAAACTGATCCAGGGCGAGCGCATCCAGGCCCACCGCCTCGCCGATCGCCCCGGCGCGGCGCTCCCGCTCGGCCCGCGGCACGCCGGCCGCCGCGAGGCCCAGGGCGATGTTGCCGCGGGTGCGCTTCCAGGGCAGCAGGCGCGGCTGCTGGAACATCACCGCCGGCTGCGCGAAGCCATTCTCCAGCCGGCCGCGCTGCAGCGTCAGCAGCCCCGCGCACAGATGCAGCAGGGTGGTCTTGCCGCAGCCGGAGGGGCCGACCAGGGCGACCACGCGGCCCGCCTCCACCACGAGATCCACGTCCTCCAGGACGTCGCGCAGGGCGAAGGCATGGCCCACGCCGGAGAGCAGGAGCCGCTTCATGGCGCCACCGCCCGCCAGCGCTCCACCTCGCGCTTGATGGGCTCCAGGAGCAGGTACTCCACCGCCAGCAGCAGGCCCACCACCGCGCTGATCCAGGCGAGCGTCGCGGCAGTGTCCAGATGGGAGCGGGAGACGGCCAGCGCCGCCCCCACGCCGTCGCTCGACGAGAGCAGTTCCGCCATCACCACCACCTTCCACGAGGTGCCCAGCGCGGTGATCCAGGCCGGGAAGAGGTAGGACACCACGTGGGGCAGATACAGGTCGAAGAGCTTCATGCGCGCCGGCAGGCGGAACACCCGGGCCATGTCCTTCAGGTGGTGGTCGAGCGTTCGCGCGCCCTGCAGCGCGCCCACGAAGACCACCGGGAAGCAGGCGATGAAGACGGTGAACACCGGCGTGCCGTCGCTGGTGCCGAACCACAGCATGGCGAGCACCAGCCAGGCGATGGGCGGCGTCCCCAGCAGCACGGTGACGATGGGGCGCGACATCATCGATGCGGTCATCGATACCCCGGCGGCGAGCCCGAGGAGGCTGCCGGCGGCCACCGCCAGGGCGAGCCCGGTGATCGCGCGCCGGGCGGTCACGGCGAGCTCCGGCCAGGCCGCGCCGCTGCCGACGAGACCGGCCAGGGTGGCGAAGGTCGTGCCCGGGTCGGGCAGCACCAGGGGGCCGTAGAGGGCGGCCACCCCCTCCCAGGCGGCGAGGAGCAGCAGCAGGCTCGCGATGGCACCCCAGCCGCTCCACAGGTAGGCCGGCAGGCCCGCCAGCCAGGCGCGCAGCAGGCTCACCGGGCGGGCGCCCCGTAGAAGGCGTCGCCGGGGAGCTTTCCGCCCACCAGCGCCGGGTTGCGTCCGTGAAGCTCGCCGAAGAAGAACGCCAGCTCCTCCCGGGCGACCGCGGCGGGCACCGCCTCGAGCTGGCTCACCGCGATGGCGTCGGCCACCGCCTCGGGGCTCAGGGCGTCGATGCGTTTGGCCACCATGCGCCCGCACTCCAGCGCGTTGGCCTTGCACCAGGCGAGCGATGCCGCGTAGGCGGCCTCGATGCGGGCGAGGACTTCGGGGCGCTCGCGCAGCTTCCCGACCGCGGCGATGCCGGCCTGGGGAATGCGCGTGCTGCGGGCGAAGAGCCTGCCCCACTCCTGTTGCAGGTCCACGCTGCGATGCAATTCCGGCGCGACCAGCCCGATGGGGAAGGACTTCGTCTTTCGCAGCGCCATGGACACCGCCGGTTCGGCGAGCAGCGCGTGATCCACCCGCCGCATCACCAGGAGCTGCATGGCGTCCACCGGGCTCGCCACGTAGCGCAGCCGAAAGTCCTTGCGCACGTCTAGCCCCTGCTTGCCGGCCAGCAGCTGGAACATGATGTCCGGCATGTCGCCGCGGAAGGGCATCGCGATCTCCTCGCCGCGGAAATCGGCCAGGGTCTTCTTGTCGGGCGAGCGCGAGACCATCCACAGCACGCCCCAGGTGGACACGTTCATCAGCATCACCGGCGCGCCGCGGTTGTGCAGGTTGGCCGCGACGTTGGTGGGCATGGCGAGCACGTCCGCCTTCCCTTCCAGGGCCATGGCGCGCAGCTGGTCCGGGTCGCGCCAGGGGATGAACGCCACCTGCTCGGCCAGATCGGCCAGCGCACCGGTCTCGACCATGTGGATGAGGGGCGTCGACACCGCCGCGCTCGGCCCGCCCAGGACCAGGCGGGGGAGCTTCTCCGCGTGGGCGGCCAGGGGCGCGAGGAGCGCGGCGGCGAGCACCAGCGCCCGCCCCAGGAGGCGGTGCGCGCCCATCAGAACTCACCCTGCCAGGCGAGCATCAGGCTCCGCCCGGGCGCCTTGATCTCCTGGCCCGACACCCCCTCGGCAAGATGCTCGTGGTAGCGCCGGTCGAAGGCGTTCTTCAGCGCCACCCGCACGCGCTGCTGCTTGCCCTGCCAGGTCACGCCGAAGTCGGCGGTAGCGAAGCCCGGGGTCTCGTCCTCGGTGCCGCGGGCGAACACGGTGGCGACCCGGTCCTGCTCGCGGACCAGCCGCAGGGTGGCGTCCGCGGTCCACCCGGCGGCCACCCTGCCCTCCCAGCCCAGGGAGAGCTCGTCGGCCGGCATCTGGAAGAGCGGCTCGTCGAGATCCTCGTTCTCGCCGCGCACCATGGACAGGGCGGCGCTGGCCCACTGGCCGCTCGCGAACTGCCAGCGCCCCTGGGCTTCGAGGCCGGTGAGGGTGACCCGGCCGAGGTTCACCGTGCGCTTGCAGGCCCCGGCGTTCGGCGCGCCGCAGGCCGCTACCGCCGCCGGCGTGCCGGAGATGTCCAGCCCGGTGATGTAGTCGTCGATGCGCGTGCGATAGGCCGCGAGGCTGTAGTCGAAGTCGTTGTTCGCGCCCTTCAGGCCGAGCTCGAACTGGGTGGCGGTCTCCGGCTCGATCTGCGGGTTACCCACGTAGAAGTAGCCGTCGCCCCGGGGCGAAGCCTCGAAGCGCTCGCGCATCTCGCCGGCGCGCACGCCGCGGGAGAGGTTCACGTAGGGGCGCAGGAGCGGCGTGGCCTCGTAGATCGCCGAGAGCGAGCCCGACCACATGCGGTCGGTGCGCGCGAGCCCGGTCGTGACGGGCGGGTTGCCCACCGCGTCGGCCTCGCCGGACACCGTGTCGTGGCGCAGGCCGGCGAGCACGCCCAGCGCGCCGAAGCGCATGTCGTCCTGCAGGTAGACGCCCAGCGCCTCGATCTTCCCGTCGCTGAAGGGGTCGTTGCGCACGTAGGGCGCGGCCGGGTTGGGCGGCGGACTGCGCAGCAGCCGCTCGGGCGAGGCCTCCATGCGCCAGGCGTTCACGCCCGCCGACAGGAGGTGCCGGGGGTGGGCGAGCCAATCGGCACGGGCATCCACCCCGTCGGTGACGAAGCTCACCCGGGTGCGGGCGATGTCGCCGATGTCGGTGCCGGCCGGGTTGTAGGCGCGGGCGAAGATGCGGCGCTCCATCTCCTGGCGGTAGACGCGCAGGTCGAGATTCAACGGCGCCTCGCCCGAACCCTTGCGGCTGTAGCCCGCCTCGACGAGCGTGCGCTGCTGCCAGGGCGAGTGCACCGTGGTCTCGCCGATCGCGGGGCTCGGGTGAGGCCGGGTCGAGCCGGGGTACCAGACGTCCTCGTCCGTGTGCTGCTGCATGGACACCCGCAGCTCGTTCGCCGAATCGATGCGGAAGCGATACTGGCCGATGTAGCTGTCGGAGTCGTAGCCGGTGTCGTCCACCTCGCCGTCGGGCTCGCGGTAGTCGCCGATGCGCGCGACCGAGGCGCCCACCATCACGGCGTGGTCGCCACCGGAGGCGTTCACCACCGCGGTGCCACGTACGCCCTCGCTCGCGCTGTCGAACTGCGCCGCGGCCCGCCCGTGGATTCCGGCCTCGAAGCGCGCCTGGGGCAGCAGCACGTTGATGGCGCCGCCCAGGGCGCCCGTGCCGTAGAGCACCGAAGCCGGCCCGCGCACCACCTCCAGCCGGTCGGCGAGCCCCAGGGACATGAAGGACGCGATCGCCCCCGCCGGCTGGGCCGAGTTGAAGCGCATCCCGTCCACCAGCAGCACCACGCTCTCCCGCTTGAGGCCGCGGACGACCGGGTTCTGCCCCTGGGCACTGTCGCTCGCGACGGCAATGCCGGGCTCGCCGCGCAGGGCCTCGCCGGGGTTGTTCGCGCCGCGGCGCAGGAGCTCGTCCCGGGACAAGGACAGGGTGGACGCGGCCGTCTCCAGCTCGTCGGCGGCATAGCCCTTGGCGGTCACGCTCACCTCGCGCAGCACGGAGTCGGCGAGCGCCGGGGGGACGGCAATCAACAGAAGGGACAAGGCAACAGGACGCAATCTCATCGCAGCTCCGGGAAATGTGGAAGGCTGGCTGGCGGGTCGCTGGCTTGCCTCGAGTGGATTGGGGAAACGGGATGAATGGTTACGAAGTGAGAACCATTCGTAATTGATGGCAATCAAGACCGGACGGCCCTCGGGCCGTCACCACTGGACGAAGAACATTCCCTTCGCGAGCAACACGATCAGGATCATGTGAAGGAACACGCTGAGGTGGGTGTACTTGAAGCGCCGCGTCGTCATGCTGCCGCAGATGGCATGCTTGAGCGCGAGCACGAAATGAACGAGGACACTCAGCGCCAGTACGATCTTCGCGGCGAGCAGCGTCCCGAAGGAGGATGCCAGCGGCGCCGCGAGAGACGAAGCGTAGGTCGTCCCGGCCATGGCGGCGCCGGTGACGAACAACAATCCGACGATCCAGGGCATGATGCGTCGCGCCCGGCGGTGGATGCCTTCCTCGACGAGGCTCATGGTTTGTCCGGGCAGGTGGCTGCGGATGCTCTCGAGGATGAGCACCTCGAAGGTGACGATGCCGATGAAGACGATGGCGCAGAGAAGATGCGCGGTCACCAGGATGCCGTGGGCCATGGCGAAGGACTCCGGGGTATCATGTTGCGGTATTGCGAATCATTACCATTAGAGTAATTCCGCCCCGGCTGTCCTCCAATGACAATTGTCAATCCGCCACACGCCGCGGAGCCCGAGCTCCTGAGCTGCCTTCAGCGCTCGCCGGCTTTCGCTGGCCTGTCTTCCGCGCAGCTCGTCCGCCTCACGGGCGGCGCGCGCGTCCGCTCCGTACGGCCGGGCCAGAGCCTGTTCACCGAGGGCGAGCCCGCCCGCGCCTTCTACGCGCTGGTCGAAGGCGAGGTACACCTTTTCCGTTTCTCGCCGCAGGGCGAAGAGAAGGTGTTCCAGATCGCGGGCCCCGGGGACCTGCTCGCGGAAGCGGCGATGTTTCTCGCCCCCCCGGCCTACCCGATGGGCGCCCGCGTCGTGCGCGACGCCCGCCTCTTCGCGATCTCCCGCGAAGCGCTGCTCGCGCTCTGCGAGGATCACCCTCCGGTCATGCTGTCGCTGCTGTCCGCGCTCTCCAAGCGCCTGTACCAGGCGATGAACCGCATCGACCACCTGACGCTCAACAACGCCGGGCAGCGCCTCGCGGCCTATCTGCTCGAGCTGCGCCGGCAGCAGCGCGGCAACTGGATCGATGTCCCGGTAAACCTCGCCATGCTGGCGGCGCAGCTCGGCATGACGCCCGAGACGCTTTCGCGGCTGCTTCAGAAGTTCCGCCAGGATGGCCTGATCAGCGGCAAGGGCCGCACGCTGGTGCTGCTCGACGCCGCCGCCCTGTGCGAGCACGTCGGCCTGCCGGTCGCGCACGCATGCACGAACGGATGCGCCAATGCCGAGGCGTCCATGGTGGGCTGCTGCAGCCTGAAGTGAGTCGCCGGGCGTGGCCGGCGCCGTTCCGGCCTCAGCCGGCGCGGCGCACGATCGCGAGGTGGTTGTCCCAGCGCACCCCCGCCCGCTCGACGAGCGGGTCCAGGGTGCCGTGCACGGGGTCGAGGCGCGCGATGAGGCCCAGCTCGTTGCTCACCAGCACCTCGTTTCCGTCCACGGCGAGGCCGGCCGGGCGCGGCAGGCCGATCTCCCGCTGGAGCCGGCCGTCGCTGCCCCACACCGCGACGGTGTGGCCCTGCAGCGCGGTCACCAGGAACCGGTTGCCGCAGGCGGCCGCGCTCGCGCCGTAGCCACCCAGTCCCGGCACGGCTTCCGCAAGCGAGAGCCGCCCGTCGCGCAAGAGGGCGAGGAGCGGCGCGTCGACCACCGGTCGGCCGTCGGGCGACTCGGCCTGGATGGCGATGCCCAGCGTGCCGTCGGCGCTGCGCGCGAGGTGGCGCAGGCTGAGCGTGTTGTCCTGCAGCGCGTGCTCGGCGAGCAGGCGCCCGCCCGGCATTTCCAGCAGGACGATGGAGGGCGCCATGCGGTCCAGGTTGAGCTTCATCCGCCCGGTCTCGGGCAGGGTGAGGATGCCGCCGTTGGCCACCGCCAGCACCCGGTCGGGCTCGAGCCACAGGAGCTCGTGGGGACCGATGCCGTGGGAGGGGAACTCGCCGCGGCGCGCGAGGCTGCGGGCGTCGTAGATGCCCACCACGCCCTGCCCCGTCGCCACGTCGTTCTCGGTGGTGAAGAGGGTGCGCCCGTCGGTGGACAGGATGGCGTGGCCGTAGAAGTGCCGATCGGGGGCCGCCTCGGCCCGGGCGAGCACCTCGCCGCGGCGCCAGTCCACGCGCCACAGCCATTCGCCAGGGCGGCGCGCGACGAGCACCAGTTCGCTGGTTCCGGGCACGGGCAGCATGCCGTGGCCGCGGGTGGGCGTCGCGAGCGGGGGGCCGTCCACCGCCTGGAAGAAGGGGCCGCCCGCGTCGGCCGCGGCGGCGAGCAGCACACGCTGCCCTGCCCCGCCCACCAGCAGCTCTCCCGCGCGGCCGGGCAGCGGCAGGGCGAGGCAGCCCAGCGCCGCGAGAAAGCGCCGGCGCCCGCCACGGAATGCGTCAGTCGCCGTCATTGTCGTTGAACCCGAGCACGAGGCCGAAAGCGAGCGCGACCTCTTCGACGCGCCGGCGCAGCGCGCCGAGCGCCTCGAGCACCTCGGCATGGGCCGGGCCGAAGCCGGTCTGGGCCGAACTCGCGGGCAGCGCCGCCACCGCTGCACGCGCCCGGTCGAGGGCGGCGCGCACGGCGGCATCCGCTTCGCCCCGGTCATACCGGCGCACGAAGGCGGACAGGCTCGCATCCGGCCGCTCGGCGGTGCCGAACCAGGCCGTGGCGAAGCCTTCGAGTTGCGCGCCGATCGCGGCCCGGGTGCTGGCCGAGCGCCAGTCCGGCCATGCTTTGGGCCGTGCGTCGCGCACCTGCGGGATGCGGCGCGCGGCACCGTCGAGCCCGCCAAGCATGAAGCCGATGTGCTCCGCGAGCAGGTTGCGACGCGGGAACTCCACCTCGCCCCCCATCTTGGCGAGCTGCTGCCGCCAGCCCTCGTCGGCGGCATGCACGTCTTCGGCCACGCGCGCGGCCACGCCCGCCAGGTAGGCGCAGCGCACCGGCGCGCGGAGCGCGGCGAGCTGGGCCGCGGGCGCCGCGTCGCCCCACAACAGGTACTCCGCCGTGCCCAGCCCGCGCACCGCGACGTTGACCGGGTCGGGCCCCTCGCCGCGGGCGATGCGCGCCTCCACGTCCTTCACCCGGGCGGGCCGGAACTCGATCATGCGGCCGGTGCGGGCGAGCACGGTGGGCGCGCCGGGAGCGCCGTCCATCTTGCGCCAGGCGAGCATGGCGTCGGTCCAGCGCGCGCGGGCTTGGTCCAGGGCGGCTTGCGACGGCGACTCGCACAGGGCCGCGCTCGCCGCGGCGAATGCCTCGGTCGCGTCGGCCAGCGCGGCGTGGCGGGCGACGTAGGCGTGCTCGGTCCAGCGCACGGCGAATTCGGCGTCGGGAACGGGGCTCGCGGCCTGCGCGGCACCCGCCACCGCGGCGAGCGCAAGAACGAGGTTTCGCATCACAGGGACTCCAGGAAGCGGACGAGGGCCTCGCGGTCGGCCTTCGACAGCTTCAGTACGTGCTGGCGGCTCGCCTCGGCCTCGCCGCCGTGCCACAGCACCGCTTCCATGAGGCTGCGGGCGCGTCCGTCATGAAGGTAGCGGCTGTGGCCGTTGACCGTCGGCACGAGCCCCAGGCCCCACAGGGGCGGGGTCTTCCAGTGGCGCGGGCCGGCTTCGAAGTCGGGGCGTCCGTCGGCGAGCCCCTCGCCCATGTCGTGCAGCAGCAGGTCGGTGTAAGGCCAGATCTTCTGCCCGGAGAACTGCGGGATGGTCGGGTGCGGGCCGGTGACGTAGCTCGGCACGTGGCAGCTCGCGCAGCCGGCGGCGTGGAACACCGCCTTGCCGCGCAGCACCTCGGGGGCGCCGGGCTCGCGGCGGCTCGGCACCGCCAGGGTCTGGCTGTAGAAGATCACCTGCTCGAGGCGGCGGTCCTCGATCTCCGGCTCCCCGCCGGCGTGGGCGGCGAGACAATCGGCCTGCTTCGGGGCGCAGTCCTGCTCCGGGAAAAGGCTGGAGGTGATGCCCATGTCGCCGAGGAAGGCCCCGGCGCTCTGGTGGGCGACGCTCGCGACGTTGGCCTTCCAGCCGAAGCGGCCGAGCCGATGCTCGCCCGAGGGAGCGTCCCACACGCGGTTGGGGATGCCTGCCACGCCACGGCCTTCCTCGCGCTGGCGCTCGGCGTTGGCGAGCACGTCCTCCTCCCGGATCGCCTCGAGGAGCCCCAGGCCGATGACCTGCGGGGCGATGCGCGGCGACATCAGGGTGCGCCCGTCGAGCTCGCCGTAGCCCAGGTCGAACAGGCTGTAGTGGGGCTTCAGCAGGGTGTAGCGCTCGCCGTCGGCGAACCGCCCGGAGATCTCCTCGTAGCGGATCCGCACCTTGCCTTCGGGCTTCACGCCGGGTATCGCGTCGTTGTTGAACTGGCCGCCGTAGGTCGGCTCGGGCGCCGGGCCGCCGTGGGCATCGCGCCCCGGCACCGACAGCCGGATGAGGAGCTCCATGGGCTGCACGGCGTTCACCCCGTCGCGTACTTCGGGTGGCGCGCCGCGCCCGTCCAGGGTGTGGCAGGCGCCGCAGGAGCGGGCGATGAAGTGCGGGCCGAGTCCGTCGCGGGCGGTGGTCGAGGCCGGGGCCTCCACCCAGGCCTTCTTGAAGAAGGAGTTGCCCACCACGAAGGTGGTCTTCTGCGCGTCGCCGAGCGCCGGCGCGGGCAGCGAAAAGGCGTTGCGGCCGTGGTCGTCGATGGTGGCGGCGTGGCCGCCGGGCATTGCCTCGCCAGGCTCGAGCGGCAGCGGGTCGGCGTGGGCCGCGAGCGCGAAGGTACAGGCGGCGAAGGCGGCGAGATGGCGTGAGTTCATGCGAAATCCCGGAGGCGAAGCGGTAGACGGATCGCGTCGCCGCACGCCTCGGCGCGCGGCGACGGCAAGAGGGGTCGGCGTCAGACGCTGGTGTTCAGGCGCTTGATGCCCAGCGCCTTGGCCGCCTCGACCAACCCGTCGGCCTGCTTCTTGAGCGCGTCGATGACCGCGCGCACGCGCTTGCGGCCGGCCGCGGCGTCGTCACCCACGATCTCGCGGTCGAAAGGCGCCTCGATCGCCTCGGCGCGCTCGACGCTCTCGGCGATGTCGCGGCTCACCGCCTCGGCGAGCGTCGGGTTCTTCTGCGCCACCAGCGCCTTCACTCCGGGGCCGGCGATGGTGCGCCCATCGCGCGTGAGGTAGCCGCCTTCCCACACGTTGCGAATACCCTGGGCGTTGGTGACGACGTCGCGGTGGGTGTTGTCGGAGAAGCAGGAGTGCTCGTCCTCCTGGTCCTGGGTGTCCATCGCCACTTCCATGCGCTCGCCGGCGAGCTCGCCCCGCGAGAGCGTGCCCAGCCCGGTGAGGATCCGGCGCACGCCGTCCTGCCCGGCGGCGACGAACTCCGCGCGATAGTTCTTCTTGCCCGGCGCCCACGCCTGGGCCACCCCTTCGAGCTCGTCCACCAGCATCGCCGAGACGGTCTTCAGGTAGAGACGACGGCGGTCGGCGTTGGGTGCCTGCCCGTCCACGAAGTCGGTGTACTTGCGCGCGCCCGGCCCGCTCTCGCTCCGGTCCTGCCCCCACAGCAGGAACTCGATGGCGTGCCAGCCGGTGGCGACGTTCTCCTCGCCGCCGCGCTCGTTGAGCTCGGCGAGCCGCGCCGGCGTGATCTCCTGGGTGCGATCGTTGATGAGGCCCGCGTCGGGGCGGCCCTCCACGTAGTCGATGTAGGCCTCGTCCAGCGGCCAGGCGTTGATCAAACCCTCGGGCCCCTCCTCTCCGTCGATCGGGCCGCCGTAGAAGCGGAAGGCCTCGCTCTGGCCGTACCACTCGCGCGCCTCCAGCCAGGCCTTGCGGGCCTTCTCCAGACCGGCCTCGGAAGGCTGCGCCACGAAGGCCTCGACGGCGGCCTGCAGGTCGCGCGCGGCGGCGAGGCTGTCCGCATAGCTCGCGTACACGATGGTGGCGTAATTCTCGAGCACCGCCTTGCGGGACGGCTCCTGGGCCTGCGCGGCACCGACGGTCAGCAGCGTGGCGGCGACGATGAAGGGAGCGACTCGGGAGAGGGGTCGGGACATGGGGAGACCTTCTTATGCGATGGCGGAGCCCTAGAATGATAATGATTCGTGTTTTAGAGTCAATCCAGAACTGCCCCGGCCGCAAGCTTCCCGTCCGCCTGCCGACGGACCGCCGACTTCAGCCGCGCCGCGCGCTTCTTCCACCAGATATACACGCCGGTGACCGACAGCATGGCGATCACCAGGCCCATCACCGAGATCAGGATGCGACCCGGCAGCCCCAGGATGCGCCCGGAGTGCAGCGGAAACTGCGCCTGAACGAAGATGTCCGCTGCCGTCCCCTTCCACGGCAGTCGCTCTCCCAGGAGCCGCCCGTCCGCGCCGTCGTAGTAGAGGCGCTTGTGCCCGACACCGCCGCTGCCATGGTCGCTCTCGGGATGGAAGAACTGCACGCCATAGATGCCGAAGTGCTGGGCGTAGAAGACGCTGCCGGCCGGCTCCTGCCAGCCGCGCCGACCCGCTTCGGCCGAGGCGCGCTCGATGATCTCGGCGAAACCGACCGCGGGGTCCAGCGGCGCATGCAGCGGCTGCGGCTTGCGCACGTCGAAAGGCGTCGGCGTCACCTGCGAGACCATGCTCATCATCGGAAAGAACACCTCGCGCCGCAGGTTGAGCGAGAAGGCAGTGAAGGCGACGATGAAGAGCAGCAGCCAGGTCCATAGGGAGAAGGCGCGATGCAGGTCGTAGTTGAGCTTGTAGGTGCCGGCCTTGCGGCGCACCTTCCAGGCGGGCTTCCAGCGCTGCCAGAAGCTGCGCCCGGCCAGGGCCGCCTCATCCGCGGCTTCGTCGTCGACCGCCCTCGCCCGCCGCCGCGCCGGCAGCGTGAGGTAGAAGCCGACGAAGCAGTCGAGCGTCCAGCCGATGGCGATAATGCCCAGCAGCCAGATGCCCCAGCGGTCGATGCCGCCGATTTCCGGCAGATGCAGGCTGAAGTGCAGCTTGTACAGGAAGGAGACGAAGTTCTCGCTGGTGATCGGCCACACCGCGCCCCATTCGCGCTTGCCCAGCTCCTCGCCGCTCGCAGGATCCATGAAGACCTGGTTGAAGCCGGGCTCGTGCAGCCGCCCGGTGGCCGGGTCGACCCTCGGCTGCACGCCGAAGCCGAGGGAGTGGCCCGGCTCCACCGCGAGCGGCACGAAGGTCACCCGCAGCTCGGGGTAGCGCGCTTCGATCTCGCGCGCGAGCTCGAGCGGCGGCAACGCCGGTCCGCTCGCGCGCGCCTCCACGAGATGCGGATTGAGGAGATCGTCGAGCTCGTGGTCCCACGAGATCACCGCGCCGGTGAGCCCCGTCACGAACAGGAAGGGCGCGGCCACGAGCCCGAGGTAGCGGTGGGCGAAGGTCCAGAAGCCGCGCCATCCCGGACGCGAGGGGCCTGTCGGGGTCATAGGTCGATGGAAGCGCTGAGGGTGAAGGTGCGCGGCGCGCCGAGCACCAGGTAGCCCCTGCCGGGGAAGCCGCCGGCCGAGGCCCAGTAGTCGCGATCGGTGAGGTTGTCGACGCGGGCACGCAAGGTGACCAGCCGCCCGCCCACTTCGGCGAGATAGCGCGCGCCCACGTCCAGCCGCGACCAGCCAGGCACGCGCAGCGTGTTGGTGGCGTTGGCGTAGAAGGACCCGGTGGCGATCACGCGGGCGTCGAGCGAAAGCCCCGTCGCGCCCGGCACGCGCCATTCCACGCCCAGGTTGGCCTGCCGGTTGGGCACGCCGATCACCTGCTTGCCTTCCGTGGCGGGGTTGCCGGTATCGGCCTGCTCCGCATCGAGGAAGGTCACCCCGCCCAGCACCTTCAGCCCGCGCACGGGCTCGCCGTAGGCGGTGAGCTCGAGGCCGCGGTGGCGGTCCTCGCCTTCGGCCTCGAAGACGTTGGCGGGATTCACGAAGGCGCGCGGCTTCTCGGTGGAGAAGATCGCGAGCACGCCGCCCACGCGGCCGCCGTCGTACTTGACGCCCATCTCCTTCTGCCTGGAGACGTAGGGGGCGAGCATCTCGCCGCGGTTGTCTGCGGTGCCCGGCGCCGTCTCGCCCTGGGTGAGCGCCTCGATGTAGTTGCCGTAGACGGAGAGGTCCGGCCGGAGCTTGTACACCACGCCCACCACCGGGCTCGAGCGGCTCTTGTCGTAGCGGCTGGTGCGCACGCCGCTGTTGTACGCATAGTTCGCGGCGTAGAGCGCCTGGCGGCGTACGCCCAGCGTCACGAGCAGCCGGTCGTCGAGCAGCGACAGCGTGTCGCCCAGGGCGAGACTCGCGAGCTGCGTGCGCCCCGTCAGCTCGGGGGAGGCCAGGTCGTTGCCGCGGAAGGCTGCGCCGCTGATCGCCGGCTGCGGCCAGTCGACCGGGTCGTAGAGGTTGGTCGCCCGGGTGTTGAAGAAGTCCATCGCGTACGCGTTCTTCTTCTCCAGCTCGAACCACGACCCGGACACGACCCATTCATGGCCGACCGGCCCGGTGCGCAGCTTGCCGCGCAGGCCGGCCTCGGCGGTATCGACACTGTCCTCGCGGGTGTTGTCGAAGCGGTAGGTCGTGGCGGCACCCGTACTCGCATTGGTGACGGTGATGTTGGCGAGCGAGTTGGCTTCCTCGCTGCGGCGGGCGCCGGCGGCGAGCCAGCCGGTGAGATACGGCGCGAAGTCGTACTCGCCGCGCAGCGTGCCGAAGGTGTCGCGCTCGTTGGAGTAGGTCCACGGCTGGGCCCAGTTGCCGTCGCTGTCCGGGGCGGACGGCACGACGCGGACGGCCCCGCCCAGCGTCACGTTGGTGCGCGTCTCGCGCAGCCGGTGATCCTGGTAGCCCACGTCGGCGGAAAGACGCGCCTTGTCGCCGCGCCAATCCACGCCGACCAGCGCCACGCCGAGCTCGACGCGCTCGTCCTCGATGCTGGTGCCACCCTCCCGGTGCGCGGCCACCAGCCGCACGCCGGTGCTCTCCTCGGGCCCGAATCGGCGCGCCACGTCTGCCGTGACGTAGCCCTGCTCGCCGCTCGCGCCGCCGACGGTGAGCCGCATGAGCGGATCGTTCGGTGCGCGCTTGGGCAGCAGGTTGACGGTGCCGCCGATGCCGTCGCCGCCCGGCGTCGCCCCGGTGAGGAATGCCGATGCGCCGCGCAGCACCTCCACCCGCTCGAAGAGCTCCGCGGAGATGTACTGCCGGGGCAGCAGGCTGTAGAGGCCGTTGTAGGCGACGTGGTCGGAGTTGAGCAGGAAGCCGCGGATGAAGTACGACTCCTGGAAGTTGCCGAAGCCGCGGGCGACGCGCACCGCCGGGTCGTTCAGGAGCACGTCGCCGACGCTCTTCGCCTGCTGGTCCTGGATCAACTCGTTGGTGTAGCTCGTGGCGTTGAACGGCGTCTCCATGATGTCCCGGTTGCCCAGGATGCCGACCCGACCGCCGCGTGCCACCTGCCCGCCCGCATAGGGTTCGGTCAGGCCGCCGGCCGAGGCGTCGGCGCTGGCGGTGACCTTCACCTCGGCGAGCGCGACCTCGGCCGCGGCGGTCGGCTTCGGTGCGGCCTTGACGATCACCACGGAACCGTTCGCGCTCGCGGCGAGGCCGCTGTCGGCGAGCACGCGGTCGAGCGCCTCGCGCAGGGTCATGGCACCCTCCACGGCGGGCGCGCGCTTGCCGGCGACGAGTTGGGCGTCGACCGAGATCGCCACCCCGGCCTCGCGGGCGAGCGCGTTGAGCGCGGCGCCGAGGGGCTGCGCGGGGACGGCGAACTGCTGCTCGGCCGCGAGCGCCGTGCCGGCAGAGGCCTGCGCGTGCGCGGCATGCGGCACGGCGAGCCAGGCGAACGAGGCGGCGCAGGCGAGCGCGAGCGTGCGCAGGCGCAGCGGCGCGCGGCGATGGGCGGGAGTGGTGGAAGCGTGGTGCATCGAAAGTGTCCTCGGAGTGGTGTTTTCCCCGTGAAGACGAAGCAGGCGGAAAACACCGGACAATTTCTTTCGATGCCCCGGTTCAGCGTCGTGCCGTGATCGCGACCGCGCCGTCGGCGCCCTTCGTCACGCGCACCGGCAGGATCGCCGGGAGGCTGGCGACGAAGGCACCGGGATCACGCAGCGGAAAGCTGCCGGTCACGCGCAGCCCGCGCAGCGCCGGATCCTCGTCGAGCACGAGCGGCGTGGCGAGGTAGTCGTTCCAGCGCGCGACCGCCTGGGCGAGGGGCGTGCCGTCGAACACCAGCCAGCCCTGGCGCCACGCGCCGACGTCCTCGGGGCGCACCTGCCCGCGCTCGCCCAGGCGCACGGCATCGGTCTCGATGCGCTGGCCCGCGGTAAGCACGGCGCCCGGCGCTCGCTCGCCGTTCGCGTCGCCGGGCATGCCCCCCGGCCACACGGCGACGCTGCCTTCGGCCACCGCGACCGTCATCCGCGCGTCGCGCGCAGCCACGGTGAAGACGGTGCCGAGCACCCGCACGCGCCCCCAGTCGGTGACGACGGCGAGCGGGCGGCCGGCGTCGGGCGCGACGTCGAAGCGGATCTCCCCTGCGGCGAGCCGGATCTCGCGCCGATCGCGATAGTAGGCGACCCGCGCGCTGGTCCGCGCGCCGAGGTCGAGACGGGAGCCGTCGGGCAGGCTGACGGTCTGGACCTGCCCCTTCCCGGTCGTCAGTGCGAGCTCGTGGGTCGGGGCTTGAGCGATCCACCTCATTGCGCCGGCCAATCCGAACAAGAGGCCGCCGACCGCCAGGGCGGACAAGACGCGGCGGCGCGCCCGGGCATGCTCGCGCCGCGGCGGGGGCAGCACGAAGCTGTCGCGCAGGGCGCTCGCGTCGGTGGCATCCCAGCCGCGCAGCGCGGCCCGGTACGCGGCGTCGTGGGCGGGGTCGGTCAGGCGCCAGCGCTCGAGCTCGTGCCGGGCCGCCTCGGCGGTGGCGGCGTCTCCGCCATGCTGACGGGCGATCAGGAGCAGCGCACGCTCGAACTGCCGGCGCGATGGCTTCGCTTCGGCCTGAGCACCGGGATCTGCGAGCGCCATCGTGTCAGCTCGAACGGGAGGCGGCCAAGCCGAGCAGATCGCACACGGCACGCACCACATGCTTCTCGATGGCCGCTTCGGAGCATCCCTGGCGGATGGCCGCCTCGGCATGGCTGAAGCCGTAGATGCGCACGAGCACGAAGGCCTCGCAGCGCTTGCGCGGCATCGCGGCCAGACGGGCCGCCAGCCGCTCGAGCTGCTGGCGGGCGCACGCCTCGCGCTCGGTGGAAGGCGCCTCGTCGCACTGCACGAGGGCGAGCGTCTCGAGCATGCCAGCCTCGGCCCGGCGCCGGCGCGCCTCGTCGATGACGATGTTGCGCCCGACGCGGTAGAGCAGCGCGCGCATGTCGCGCACGGCCGCCCCGCCGGTCATGCCGATCACGCGCGCGCAGCTCTCCTGCACGACGTCGGCGGCCGCGTCGCGGTCGTTCAGGGAACGGGCGAAGTAATTCACGAGTTCCGAGTAGTAGCAGGCAAACACGGGTCGAGGGTGCTCCGGACGGATGGGTCACAGGTGGCGACCCTCGAAGGGATACCCGCTGCGCAGTCGCCGAAATGCGAACCATTCGTATTCTACTTTGTACTTACCGACTTGTCGAACCGCCCGTCGGGAGCGACGCACAGGCCTGTGCAAGGGTGACGGGCGGTACCACGCGACGACCTGCCCCAAAGACGACCAGATAACGGGGCGAGGGGTGCAGCGTATTCCAGGCGAATCCGAAGGAGCACTTGACATACGCGCCGGGCTCCTTACAATCGCGAATGATTCGCATTTCGTGATCTATTGCCATGCCCCACGCCCAGCCTGCCTTACCCGACCAGATGGCCGTCCTTGCCGGCACGCTGGCCCACCTGTCGTCCTACCTGCAGACGGGCTGCCCGCGCTCGCTGCATGTCGCGCGCCTGCTGCTGCACCGGCTCGACGGCGAGGCGGGATTCGACCGGGATGTGCTCGCGTTCTGCCGAGACCTGGAGGAAGCGGTCGTCTCGGCCCACACCCCTCGCCGCCCCACGTGACGCCGGCCCGCGCGGCCCCCGGATTCGACTCGACGGCGCCTCGGTGGCGCTCTTCCGGGCGCTCGCGAGGCGATTCGCGGACGGCTACCCACCCGACAAGCCCTCATCCGAACCACTGAAGAAAGGAGCACCACGTGTCTCGCTATACCGGACCCCGATTGAAAGTCATGCGCGCCCTGGGCACGGAGCTGCCGGGCCTGTCGCGCCGATCCCTGGGCGAGCGTGACTACCCGCCGGGGCAGCACGGCCAGCGTCCCAAGCGCAAGTCCGACTACGGCATCAAACTGATCGAGAAGCAGAAGCTGCGCTTCAACTACGGCCTGTCCGAGCGCCAGATCCAGCGCCTGTTCCGCGAGGCGAAGAACGCCAAGGCGCCGACCGGCGAGAAGCTCCTGGAGTTGCTCGAGCGGCGCCTGGACAACTTCGTGTTCCGCGCCGGCTTCGCGCCCACTGCGGTCGCCGCCCGGCAGCTGGTGCGGCATCGGCACGTGCTGCTCAACGGCAAGCCGGCGGATATTCCCTCCATCCGCATCCGGGTGGGCGACCGCATCACCCTGACCGAGAAGGGGCGGCGTATTCCCGCCACGGTGGAATGCCTCGCCGAGCCGTCCCTCACCCGTCCGGAGTGGCTCAGCTTCGACGACAAGCAGTTCTCGGCCACCGCGACCCGCCTGCCCGAGGCGAGCGAGGTGCCCTTCCCGGTCGAGATCCAGCACGTGGTCGAGTACTACGCGGTGCGGCTGTGATCGGAGCCCCCTGCCCCGACCGGAACGCGACCCCGACCTCCGAGGACGAGGGTAGCCGGCGCTACGCGACGCGGCCGCAGCTGGCGGTCGCGGCGCTGATGTACATGCTGTCGCGTTACCCAGCCACCCGGAAGCCCGCCCTCGCCCACGCCATCGTGGACCACCTGCGCATGGTGGCCGACGACCCGCGGCTGGACCCCGCCCTGCGCGAATGCGCCAGCGGCCTGATCGGCGACTGGCAGGCCTTCGCCCTCCTCGGCGACGAGGACGTGCCGCTGCCTCGACGCCTGCCGTCCTGACCCGCCTGCCCTGCGCCGGGCGCACGCATGTCTCCGTGTCCGGCGCAGCCTCACCCTATCCGCCTGTCTCTTCGGGATTCGATCACGAGAGCCCGCGCGAGGCCGATCGCGCTACGCTACTTGTACCAGGGTCGCGACCGCTGCAGGGAGACGATCTGGCCGGCGCCCTCGGCCGAATAGCCCGGCAGCGCCTCCGCCACGCGGCGGAGTTCCTGCGAGCGCAGCACCTCGATGACCGGCGGAGCCCGCCGACCCTGTATCGAAAACGTGCAGCCTCCCGTCTCGGGTCTCGGGACATCCCGACAGGCCTCGCCACGACTTCCGACCTATGCACGGAAATGCATCGCTTCGGCCGGGTGCGGCAACCGCTCGACGGCCGTAAGGCGAGGTGCTTCGCCCCGCCGGCATGTTGAAGCAAAATCCCGTCCGGAACACGCGAACGGCGGCGGTGCCGCGCCGCGGGCCGATTTCCGACACACGGACGACACCCCATGACCGACAACCCGCCGCCCTACCCCAGCTTCCGGGAAGCCTTCCGCTACTGGCTCAGGCTCGGCTTCATCAGCTTCGGCGGCCCCGCCGGGCAGATCGCGATCATGCATCAGGAGCTGGTGGAGAAGCGGCGGTGGATCTCCGAGCGCCGCTTCCTGCATGCGCTCAACTACTGCATGGTGCTCCCCGGCCCCGAGGCGCAGCAGCTCGCGATCTATCTCGGCTGGCTGCTCCACCGCACCTGGGGTGGCATCGTCGCGGGGACGCTGTTCGTGCTGCCCTCGCTCTTCATCCTGGCGCTGCTCACCTGGATCTACCTCGCCTGGGGCGATCTCACCGTGGTGAAGGGGGTGTTCAACGGCATCAAGCCGGCGGTGGTGGCCATCGTGGGCTTCGCCGCCTGGCGGATCGGCTCGCGGGCGCTCAAGAACCGCGTCCTGTGGACACTCGCGGCCGCCTCCTTCCTGGCGATCTTCGCGTTCGGCGTGCCCTTCCCGTGGATCGTGGTCACGGCCGCGGTGCTCGGCTTCCTGGGCGGCCGGCTCCTGCCCGAGGCCTTCGCCATCGGCGGCGGACACGGCGCAGGCGGCCAGCGCTGGGGCCCTGCCCTCATCGACGACGACACCCCGCCGCCGCCCCACGCCCGCCACAGCCACCTCCATCTGGCCAGGCTCCTCCTCGCCGGCCTCGCCATCTGGGCGATTGCGATGGCGCTGCTGCCGCCCGGCACCCTCTCCGACATGGCGGCCTTCTTCACCCGCGCCGCGCTGGTGACCTTCGGCGGAGCCTACGCGGTGCTGCCCTACGTGTACCAGGGCGGCGTCGACGGCTACGGCTGGCTTACCGGCCCGCAGATGATCGACGGGCTGGCCCTGGGCGAGACCACCCCCGGGCCGCTCATCATGGTGGTGGCCTTCGTGGGTTTCGTGGGCGCGTGGACCAAGGAGATCTTCGGGCCGGACGCCCTGGCGCTGGCCGGTTTCGCCGGGGCCGCGGTGGCGACCTTCTTCACCTTCCTGCCGTCCTTCCTCTTCATCCTGGCGGGCGCGCCGCTGGTGGAGGCCACCCACGGCAAGCTCGGCTTCACCGCGCCCCTGTCCGCGATCACCGCGGCGGTGGTGGGGGTGATCGTGAACCTCGCGCTCTTCTTCGGCTGGCACGTGCTGTGGCCCGAGGCCAGCGAGGCCGCGCCCTTCGCCGGCCCCTTCGAGTGGTTCTACGCGCTGATCTCGCTCGCCGCCTTCCTCGCCCTGTGGCGGTACAAGGCGGACATCATGAAGGTCATCGGCGCCTGCGCCGTGGTGGGGCTGGCCTACACCCTCGCGCTCGGCTGAGCATGTCCCGAGCCGGGCGCGAGTCCTGCCCGCGACCCCACGCGCCCTCCCCCTACTGCGGCGGCCCGAAGCCGCCCCGTGCCGCACCGCGCATCGTTGCCGGCGCCTGGGGGAAGCCGCTGCGCTCGCCGTAGTCGGGCGGCGGCCCCGCCTCGCGCCCCTTGCCGTTGGAAGCGCTCCGCGCGGCCACCACGTCGAGCGCCGCCACCGCCGCGATGGCCCCCAGGGCGAGCGCCGCGTAGGGACGCCGCGAGCGGTCGCCGAGCCCCGAGCCCACCGCCAGCATGTCGATCCCGTCGCCCATCACCCGCGCCCACAGCCAAGGCGCCGGGCGCTTGGCGGTGAGCAGCCCGACTCCGGTCGCGAGCTCGCGCACTCCGAAGCTGCGCACCAGCCCGCTGCGACCGTCCACGCCCGCCGAATGCGCAACCGTGCGCGGCATGAGGAGTTCCGCGATGCCCAGGCCGATGCTGAACCAGCCCAGCGCGCGGGTGATCGAGGAGGCGAGGACGCCCTTCGTCGGATCCATGTCGTGCAGATTCATCTTCCTGCTCCTTACGGTTTGAGCACCACCTTGACGCACCCGTCCTGCTTGTCCCGGAAGGTCCGGTACATCTCCGGACCGCGCTCGAGCCCGACGGTGTGCGTGACGACGAAGGAGGGGTCGATCTGCCCTTCCTCGATGCGGCGCAGGAGGTCGTCCGTCCAGCGGTTGACGTGGGTCTGGCCGGTACGGATGGTGAGCGCCTTGTTCATGGCCATGCCGAAGGGGAGCTTGTCGAGAAGCCCGCCGTAGACACCGGGCACCGACAGGATCCCGGCCGGGCGGCACACGTACATCATCTCCCGCAGCACGTGGGGCCGGCCCGTCTCCAGCATCACCGCCTGCTTGGCCCGGTCGTAGAGCGCGTCGATCGAGCGCGTGGCGTGGGACTCCATGCCGACCGCGTCGATGCACTTCTCCGGCCCCTTGCCGTGGGTGAGCTCGTTCAGGCGCTCGACCACGCTCTCCTGCTCGAAGTCGATGGTGATCGCGCCCCCCGCCCGCGCCATGGAAAGGCGGTCGGGCAGGCGGTCGATGGCGATCACCTGGGCGGCGCCGAGCAGGACCGCGCTGCGGATGGCGAACTGCCCGACGGCCCCCGCCCCCCACACCGCCATCGTGTCCGTGGGCTCGATGTCGCACTGCACGGCGGCCTGCCAGCCGGTGGGGAAGATATCGCCGAGGAAGAGCGCCTGCTCGTCGGTGAGGCCCTCCGGCACCTTCACCGCCCCCGCATCGGCAAAGGGCACGCGCACGTACTCCGCCTGCCCGCCCGCGTAGCCCCCGGTGAGATGGGTGTAGCCGAAGAGCCCCGCGGGACTGTGCCCGAAGGCCTTGTCGGCGAGCGCCCTGTTGCGGTTGCTGCGCTCGCATACCGAGAAGTTGCCGCGCCGGCACTGCTCGCACTCGCCGCAGACGATGGTGAAGGGTATGACCACCCGGTCGCCCGGGCGCAGCCGATGATCGGACGCACCCACCTCCACCACCTCGCCCATGAACTCGTGGCCGAGGACGTCGCCCTTCTCCATGCCGGGCATGAAGCCGTCGTAGAGATGGAGGTCCGAGCCGCAGATGGCGCAGCTCGACACCTTGACGATCGCATCGCGCGGATCCTCGATCCGCGGATCCGGCACCGTGTCGCAGCGGACGTCCTTCTTGCCGTGCCAGCACAAGGCTCTCATGGGGCAACTCCTCGTCGGATGGAGCCGGCGGACGCCGGCACCGCTGGGCGGGTGCAATCCCCATTCCCGGCGCCTGCGTGGCCCCGGCGCGGAACACCGGGCGTCGAACTTGCCTCACAGCTCACGAAGCGCGCCGGCACCGGGATGGTGCGCGGCACCGCACGAGCTGAACGGAGGCGAGCGAAGAACATGTTGAAGCGCATCCGATTCTGGTTCGGCGTCGTGCAGAAGGCCGTCAGGCACTGGCTGGACGCCGACGCCTTCATCCATGCCGCGGCCCTCGCCTTCTTCACCGTGTTCTCGGTGGCCCCGATGGTGATCATCGCGGTGAGCGTCGTGGGCACAGCCCTGGGCGAAGACGCCGCCCAGGGGCTCGTGGCCCGGGAGCTCGAGCAGGTCATCGGCGAGCAGGCCGCGTCGGCGGTGCAAACGGCGGTCGAGGCGAGCCGCATCGAGCGCAGCGGCATTCTGCCGACCGTGGTCGGCGTGGCGACCCTTATCCTGGGCGCGACCACCGTGTTCGCCCAGATGCAACGCTCCTTGAACCAGATCTGGGGGGTGACGCCCAAACCCACCCGCAACTCCCTGCTGGTCCTTCTGAAGGCGCGCCTGCTCTCGCTCACCATCGTGCTGGCGATCGGCTTCGTGCTGCTCGTGTCGTTGCTGCTGTCGGTGGCGCTGCGCTCGATCATCGCGTTCGCCCGGGAGTGGCTGCCGTTGCCGCCCGGTGTGGTGGTAGGCACCGAGATCATCGTGTCGCTGGCCGTGGTGACGCTGCTCTTCGCGATGATCTTCCGCATCCTGCCCGACGTCATCCTGGGCTGGCGCGACGTGCTCGTCGGAGCCTTCGTCACCGCGCTGCTGTTCACCGTCGGCCGCTCGCTCATCGCGATGTACCTCGCCTACACCGCGACCGCCTCGACCTACGGCGCGGCGGGCTCACTGGTGCTGCTGCTCCTGTGGGTGAACTACTCCTCGCTCATCCTGCTCTTCGGCGCGGCCTTCACCCGCGCCCAGCGCGAGGCGCGGGGCGGGGAGATACGGCCGCGCAACACCGCCGTGCGCGTGCATACCGAGCTCGTCGAGGAGCCCGCTTCCGACGCGGGGCGCCCATCCGGGCTGGGCTGAGCGCCGCGCCGCCTTGTGCGGCCAGCGGCGGGCGGGTATCGTCCCCGCTCCCGACAACGAACGAGAACAGGCACGCATGTCTGCCCGCCCCCTGCCGCCCGCCGCGCTCGCCTGGAGCGTGTGGGGACTCGGCGCCCTGCTCTACCTCATCGGCTTCTACCAGCGCGTCGCCCCCGCCGTGATGAGCGACCGCCTGATGGCGGAGTTCGCCATCGGCGGCGCGGCGCTGGGCAACCTGTCGGCCTTCTACTTCTACTCCTACGTGGCGATGCAGGTGCCCACCGGCATTCTCGCGGACCGCTGGGGGCCTCGCAGGCTGCTCACCACCGGCGCGGCCCTGGCGGCGATCGGCACGCTGATCTTCGCCTTCAGCGCCAGCCTCGCCTGGGCGAGCTTCGGACGGCTGCTCATCGGCGGGTCGGTGGCGGTGGCCTTCGTCTCCATGCTCAAGCTCGCAACCCACTGGTTCGCGCCGCGCCAGTTCGCGCTCGCCTCGGGCATGGCGCTGTTCGTCGGCATCATCGGCGGCGTGTTCGGCGGCGTGCCCCTGCGCATGCTCCTCGACGCCTTCGGCTGGCGGCCGGTGATGATGGTGTCGGCGGCAGTGACCGCCGTGCTCGCAGTGGCGATCTGGCTGCGCGTGCGCGACGACCCGACCGACCGCGGCTACCGAAGCCATCGTCCGCCGCACGCGGGTGACGGCCATGCCGTGTCGGTGCTGCAAGGGGTGATGCGCGTGCTCACCTACCGCAACGTGTGGATCCTCCTCATCGTGCCGATCGGCGTGGCCGGAGCGGTGCTCACCGTCGGTGGACTATGGGGCGTGCCGTGGCTGCGCCAGGTGTACGGGCTGGAGGCGCGCAGCGCGGCGGCCGTCGTCTCGGCGCTGCTGGTCTCTTGGGCGCTGGGTGGGCCGCTGCTCGGGACGCTTTCCGAGCGCCTGGGCAGACGCAAGCCGCTGCTCGTGGCCGGCTGCGCGGTGGCGCTCGCCTGCTGGACGCTGCTCGCCCTGGTGCGCCTGCCGCTGCCGGCGGCGATCGCCGTCCTGCTCGTGGGCGGCTTCGCCGCCGGCATCCTCATCATCGGCTTCGCCTTCAACAAGGAATCGGTACCGCCGCACCTGGCCGGCACTGCTTCCGGCGTGTGCAACATGGGCCCCCTCATGGGCGGCATGCTGCTCCAGCCCGCTTTCGGCTGGGTGCTCGACCGGCATTGGGAGGGGGCCATGGACGGCGGCGTGCGCATCTACCCGCCGGAAGCCTTCCAGGCTGGCTTTCTCCTGATCGCAGGCTGCATCGCGGTGTCGCTCGTGCTTGCGATCCTGTCACAGGAGAGCTGGTGCCGGCAGCGGCTCGAGTGAGACCGTTCCTGCCGCCGGCGCTGCTCGGCAAGCATGAAGGCGTACCCACCGCGGGTCCCTGCGGGTTTGCCTCCTCTCCCGCCCCTATCTAGCATGGATAAAAGCCGCGGCGCGTACCGCCCGGGCGGTCGCGCCCGCGGCCGGCGTGGAAGGAGGGCGTGTGAAGCACGCGCGCGAACGAAGGCGGGGCGACGAGAGGCGCAAGGCGGAGAAGCCCCTGCGGGCGCGGGATCGGCGTCGTGTGGCCGAGCGGCGCAGCATACAGGTCGAAGAGATCCCCTTCGAGGAATGGGTCGCGCGGGCCACCGAACGCGACGAACGGGGAGCCGGCGAACCATCGGGCGCTGCAGGGCGCGCGAAGCGGATCGAAGGCCGGTTCTTTCGCAAACGGGCCGAGCAGGACCGCCGGCAGCAGGAGGCCGGGCTGCCGCCCGGGCGCAAGGAGCGCCGGCTCCACGCCGACAGGCGGGGGCTGGTCGTCCGGGAGATCTCCTATTCGGAGTTTCTGAAGCACATGCGCGGACGCCGCTAGACGCGGCGTAGGAGCAAGCGGCGGAAGCCGTGAACGTACGGCGCGCCCGTCCGCTGCCGGTCAGCCCGTCGCGAGCGGCAGCTCCACCGTGAAGAGCGCACCGCCGGCGGGGTGATTCGCGGCGGACAGCCGCCCACCGTGGCGCTCCACGATACCGTAGCTGATGGAGAGCCCCAGACCGGTGCCCTTGCCCACCGGCTTGGTGGTGAAGAAGGGGTCGAACACCCGGGCCACGTTCCCGGGGTCGAAGCCGGGGCCGTTGTCGTGGAACTCGAGCACGATGCTTTCCTCGGCGACGCGTCCGGAGATGGCGAGCGTCGGCGAGGGGCGATCGGCGGTGGCGTCGCAGGCGTTCTGGATGAGGTTCATCATCACCTGCTGCATCTGGCCCGGCGAGCCGACCACCGGCAGCTGCGGCGGCACGTCGACGGAAACGCGGAAGTTGTCGCGCGCGGCGCGACACACCCAGCGCACTGCGCGCTCTATGACCTCGGCGAGATCGAAGCGCTCGTTCTCGTCGCGGTCGATGGCCGAGAAGCGCTTCAGGCCGTCGACGATGTCGCGGGTGCGCTCGGCGCCCTCGATGGTGCCCTCGATGAGCGGGGGAAGATCGTCGAGGATGCGGTCGATGCGCAGCTCCACCCGCAGCGCCGCCAGCGCCTCGCGGCTCTCGCCCCGGTGCAGCGCGCCCAAGTAGGTTTCCAGCCGCTCGGCGTAGCGCTTGAGGGCGTGCACGTTGCCGAGCACGAAACTGATCGGATTGTTGAGCTCGTGCGCCACCCCGGCCACCAGCCGCCCCAGGGAGGCCATTTTCTCCGAATGCAGGAGCTGCTGCTGGGTGCGCTTGAGGTCCTCGTGGGCCTGGCGCAGGGCGTGATAGGCCTTGCGCAGCTCGCCCACCGGACGCCCGGTGACCACCGCCCCGAGGGACTTGCCCACCGCCGAGAAGCGCGGCGTGCAGTTGAGCGAGACCGGCACCACGCCGCCGTCGCGCGCGCGCAGGGGCAGCTCGCAGTCGTGGACCGCGCGCTCGCCGAAGTTGGAGAGCATCTCCCGGGCGCGGGCGCGGGCCTCGTCGTCGGCGAAGAGATCGAAGATGGGCGTACCACGCAACGAGTCGAGCTCGCGCCCGCAGAAATCCACCAGCGAGCGGTTCCCGTCCTCGATCACCCCGTTGCGGTCGCACACCACCATGATGTCCGACATGGAGGTGAGCACCGACAGGATGAACTGCTGCGACTCCTCGAGCTTGGCGTTCTTCTCCTCCAGCGCCACCTCGTACTGCAGGAGATCGGAGTACACCTCGTCCATCTTGTGGATGACGTCCATCCACACGTCCTCGCCGAGCTCGATGAGCTCGCCGGGGTGGCCGGTGTGGCCGGGAGTCCTGGCGGAAGGCGTCTGCTCGGTCATGGTCAGTGCACCGTGCACACCATGCACGGATCGAAGGACCGCACTACATGCTGGACCGCGAGCGGCACCACTTCGTTCTCGCCCACCGGGGTGCCGACCAGCGCCTGCTCCAGCGCGCCCGGGGTGCCTTCGGCGTCCCGCGGGGAGAAGTTCCAGGTGGTGGGGGCGATCACCTGGTAGTTGGCGATGCGGCCCTGGCGGATCACGATCCAGTGGCCGAGGGAGCCGCGCGCGGCCTCCACGGTGCCCACGCCGCGGCCCTCGTCGGGGAGCCTGCCCTGGCTGCAGAAGGTCTCGCCGGGTTCGAGGGCGCGCACCCACTGCTCCATCGCGGGAAGCACCCGGGCGACCTCCAGAAGCCGCGCCACCACGCGGCTGGCGACGTTGCCGCCGGAGCGCGCCACAAGGTCGCGGACGAGGGGATGGCCGTCCACCGCCTGGCGCGCGAGCGCGCCGCATTCGACTACCTCGCCGGCGAGTCGCGGCGCCTTGCACCAGGTGTAGGCGCCGGCCCGGTCCGCGTCCGGGCGGGTGTCGCCGCGCCAGGGGTGGCGCGGCGAGGGGTCGGCCATCCAGGCGTGGCTCGCGTCCTCGGCGATGCGCTCGAAGGCGACCGGCTCGGGCGTGGCCTCGCCCGGCCGCCACACGCCGGCGGCGAAGAAGGGCTGGCCCTGGTGCGGATAGTTGCCGTAGCTCATGAAGCGGTCGGTAGCGCGCCCGAGTCCCTCGAGGCCGAGCGAGCCGGCGATCTCCAGGAAGAGGCGGAAGTCGCTCGCGGCCGGCGCGCGGGCGGCCTTCCAGGCGTCGAGGGCGGCGGCCGAATCGAGTCCGGCGATCGCCTCCAGCGCGTCGCCGAAGAGCCGGCGCTCGAGCCAGCCGCGGAACTCCCTGAGCAGCGCGTAGAGGCGGATCTTCTCGGCGGCGCTCACCGCGCGGGTGGAGCCGCCCGGCTGCAGCGCGAGGCTGTGCGGCCAATGACCGGCGAGGATCCCGAGGGTTTGCAGGAAGGCCGCCCGCGCGGGCAGCGCGTCGCCCCCGGCGCTGCCCGCGATCGCCTTGAAGCGGGCGCGCGCGGCATCGAACCAGGGCCGCCCGGCGTAGGCGTCGCGCGCGAAGTCGGGCATGAAGAAGAGATAGAAGTGGGTGAAGTGGTCGGCCAGGTTCTCGGTGGCCAGCACCAGGTTTGAGGCGAGCTCGCCGTTGGGGGGCGGCGCGAGCCCCATGGCGTCGCCGAGCGCCCGAGCGGCGGCGGCCGACTGGGACACCGAGCAGATGCCGCAGATGCGCGGCACGTAGACCATGGCGTCGCGCGGATCCTTGCCCAGCAGGATCTGCTCGAAGCCGCGGAAGAGGGGCGAGTTGACCCGGGCCGCTGCGACCCGGCCGTCCTCGACCTCCAAAGTCACTTCCAGGTCGCCCTCCACCCGGTTGAAGGGCCCCACCACCACGCGCGTCATGTGCCGGACGGCCCCCGTCCCTTGAGTCCAGTGCGCCGGATGGCTGGCGCGACCACCGGATGATCCGCCGTGGCATTCTCCCGCACCCGCTTCGGCGTGGCCGACTTCGACAGGGCGGCGAGCGCCACGAACCACGCCTTGGGCATGTCCGACGGCAGCCCGATGGGGATGCCGGCGATCTTGGGAGTCTGGGCGAAGGGGTGGCCCGGCTCCTCGAAGCCGGGCTCCGTGCAGCTGATGCAGGCATAGCCGCCGTTGGTGCACGAGCCGGTGCCGTTCCAGGGGCGGATGTTGCAGTCGGCGTGGGCCTGGGTGCCCTTGCAGCCCATGTGCTCCATCATGCAGCCAAGGTCGGAGGCCTTCTCCGCGCTCGCCTTGAATTCGTAGAACTCGTTGCGATCGCAGCCGTGATGCACCAGGTGCTCGGCGTAGAAGCGCGGCCGGCCGAGGGCATCGAAATCCGCGGCGCCGAAGGCGTCCATGGCGAGCCCGAGCAGGGTCTCCACCACCCAGCCGGGGTGGGTGGGGCAGCCGGCGACGTTGATCACCGGCAGACCGCCCGCGGCGCGGTAGTCGGCGCCCAGCAGGCCGCCGCGCACCTCGCCGTCGTACTGCAGCCCGCAGGCGTCGGCGGGGTTCATGCCGCCGGCGGTGATGCCGCCGAAGGCGGCGCAGGTGCCCACCGCCACGGTGTGGCGGGCTCGGGCGGCGAGCTCGCGCACCCAGCCGATCATCGGCCGGCCGGTGCCCGACAGCATGTGGAAGCGTCCGCTGCCGTGCGGGCCGCGCAGGAGCGAGCCTTCCACGCACAGGATGTCCAGCGGCGTGTCGCCCCGCGCGCAGGCCTCGAGCACCGCGATCGCCTCCGCGCCGGTCTGCTCCGATAGGGCCGGATGCCACAGGATGTGGATGCCGGCGTCCCCGAGCATGGCGAGGAGATCGCGGGCGTCGTGGGAGAGCAGCGACATGGAGCAGCCGCCGCAACCGCCGGACTGGAGCCAGAGCAGATTCATGGCGTTATTGAACCACAGTCACCGGCGCGCTCAATTCGTCTCGAGCCCGTATCGGGACAGCTTGCTGCGCAGGCCTACCCGGGACAGACCCAGCTCCTGCGCCGCGCGGGTCTTGTTCCAGCGGTGGCGGATCAGGCTCTCCTTGACGATCTTGGCCTCGAGCGCCTCGAGCCGCGCCTTGAGATCGCCGTCGAGCCCGGCCAGCAGCGCGAGCTCCGGCTCCTGGTGGTCCTCGGCGGCGCGCAGGACCCGCGGCGAGAGGTGCCCGGCGGACAGTTCCGGGCCTTCGGCGAGCGCCACCATGCGCAGGATCTCGTTCCGGAGCTCGCGCACGTTGCCGGGCCAGCGGTAGGCCTTGAGGCAGGCGACGACATCGTTCGACAGCGGCCGGAAGGCGCGGCCCAGGGTGGCCTGCAGGCCGTCGATGTACTGCCGGGCGATGAGCGGGATGTCCATCGGCCGGTCGCGCAGCGGCGGCACGGTCACGGTGATGGCGGCGAGCCGGTAGTAGAGGTCCTCCCGGAAGCGGCCGGCGCGCACCTCGGCCTCCAGGTCGCGGTTGGTGGCGGCGATCACCCGCACGTCCACCGCCACCGGGCGGGCCGCGCCGATCGGGCGCACCTCGCCTTCCTGCAGCACGCGCAGGAGCTTCACCTGGAAGGCGGCGGAGGTCTCGCCGATCTCGTCCAGGAAGATGGAGCCCCCGTCGGCCTGGCGGAAGAGGCCCTCGCGATCCTCGTGGGCGCCGGTGAAGGCGCCGCGCCGCGCCCCGAAGAGCTCGGACTCGAGAAGCGTGTCGGGCACCGCGCCGCAGTTCTCCACCACGAAGGCGTTGGCCGCGCGGCTGCTGCCGTAGTGCAGCGCCCGCGCCAGGAGCTCCTTGCCGGTACCCGACTCGCCCGTGAGCAGCACCGGGATGTCGAAGTCGCTCACCTTGGCGACGAGCTCGCACAGGGCGTTCATCGGCGAGTCGGCGGCGCGCAGCAACGCCTCGGCGCCGAAGTTGCGCCGCGCGGTCTCCTTCTTGCCCGCCACCCGCTGCTTCAAGACCGGCCCGGCCACCTTGAGCTCCATCGACAGGCGCTGGTTCTCCGCCTGCAGGCGGTGCATCTCGGCCGCCCCGCGCAGCGCGAGCAGCAGCTGCTCCGGCTGCCAGGGCTTCAGCAGGTACTGGTAGATGCCGCCCTCGTTGATGCCGGCGATGATGTCCTGAGAGTCGGTGTAGCCGGAGATGATGATGCGCACCGCGTCCGGCCAGCGCTCGCGCACCTCGCGCAGGAGCTGCACGCCCGAGGTGCCCGGCATGCGCTGGTCGCACAGCACGATCTGGATCCACTCGCGCTCGAGCACCTTGACGGCTTCGGCGGCGGAGGACGCGGTGAACACCTCGAAGTCCTCGTCCAGGGTTCGACGGATCGCTTCCTGGGAGCGCACCTCGTCGTCGACGACCAGCACGGTGGGAAGGGGTCGGACCATGGCTCAGGCCTCCACGGGTGCATCGGGTGCCGGCACCCGCCAGCCGAGGTCGCGGTGGCGGGCGAGGTGGCGCGGGGTCCACGACTGGGCGCTCTTGACCACGAAGTGGTAGCGCGCCACGTGGTAGCTGGGATCGAAGCCGTAGAAGTTGCGGCGCATGCAGGCGAGCTCCTCCTCCCGGTACGCGGCGAGGGGCTTGGCCGCCTCGTCCTCGGCGCGGCGACGGGCCTTGGCGGCGATGCGCTCGGGAAGGGCCGGGTCGGCGGCGAGGCGCGCGGCACGCGCGGCGACCTGGACCTCGAACTCGGCCGGGCCCTCGCCGAAACAGTCGTCCACCAGCCCTTCGTCACGGGCGCGACGGGCGAGCAGCGGCAGGCGGTCCTGCATGATGGCGCGCGCCGCGGCGTCGCCCACGCGGCGCGGCAGGAGGTAGCTCCAGTATTCCGATCCGTAGAGGTTGCCCATGTTCTTGTAATGGGGGTTGAGGACGATGCCGTCGCGCGCCCACACCTCGTCGGCGGCCAGCGCGAGGAAGCAGCCGCCGGCGCCGGCATTGCCGCGCAGCGCGGCCACCGTCAGCCGGTCGGTCAGCGTGAGGAGCGCGAGGCATACGTCGTCCATGGCGTTGATGTTGGCCCAGGACTCGTCGGCGGGCGATCCGGCCGCCTCGATGACGTTGAGATGGATCCCGTTCGACCAGAAGTCGCGCCCGCCCTCCAGCACCAGCACCCGGGTGGGACGGCTCGCGGCATGGCGGATGGCGGCGGCGAGGCGCTCGCACTGGGGGGTGGCCATGGCGCCGTTGTAGAAGTCGAAGGCGAGGAAGCCCACCGCGCCGTCGCCGCTCTCGCGATAGGCGAGCTCGGCCCACTCGCCCGGCTCGCGCGCGAGCGCGGCCGCTCGCTCGGGAAGCCGCGCGGCCTCCTTGGCGAAGGCAAGGGTCGCGGGGAGCTTGAAGGGATGCGCCGAGTCCGCGCGCCGGACATGGCCGATCCACACCGCGCCGTCGACGGTGGCGCGCAGCACCGCGCCGTCGCGGTGCGCGAGCGGCTCGCCGGGCGCGGCACCCGGTTCGACCGGGGCGGGATGCGCGTCGAAGAGATGACAGGCGTGCCCGAAGAGGCTGTCCGCCACGCCGGGAAAGCCGTCCGCGGCGCGGATCTTGGCGAGCACCGTGGCGGTGTCGTCGCGCTGCCAGTCGATGGCCCGGTCGGCCCGGCCCATGAGCGGGCGCAGCCGTCCGCGCGCCCCGGCGATCGCGGCGAGCGGGCGCGGCGCCCAGCGGCCGGCGCGGAAGTCCGGGATGCGGGAGAGTGCCTCGCGCACCGCGGCGAGGGCGGCGGTGGTCACCTCGTTGCGGTAGAGGCTCGCCTTGGTGGCGGCACGCATCGGGAATGTGGACGTAGCCCACACGGGACCGGCGTCCATCTCGGCCTCGGCCTGCAGCACGGTGACGCCCCACTCGCGCTCACCCTCCAGAATCGCCCAGTCGAGGGCGGAGGGGCCGCGGTCGCCGACGATGCCTGGATGCACGATCAGCACCAGGTGGCGCGTCCAGATCGACTCGGGCACCGCACGCTTGAGGAAGGGCGCCACGACCACGTCCGGCTGGAAGAGCGCCACCGCTTCCTCCGCCACCGAGTCGGCGATGTCGAACTCCACCGAGATCTCGTGGCCGTCCTCCCGGAGCTCGGCGAACAGGCGCTGGGTGAGGCTGTTGAAGCTGTGGGTGAGCAACAGGATGCGCATCAGCGGCCCCCCTTGGCGAGCTGGGCGCGCAGCCCGTCCAGGTCGCCCAGCACCCACAGCTCGGCGATGCGTCCGACGCGGCAGCCGAAGAGCGCAGCGCCGTCCCAGCCCACGCGCCGTCCGCAGGGCGGGTAGCCGAGGAGCTCGCCCACGTGGGCGCCGGAGAAATGCATGCGGGCGAAGGCGCGGGAGCCCTCGCACACCAGCTCCAGGATGTCGCAGCGATAATCGGCGAGCGCCGCGTGCACCTGGTCCACGTAGGCGGCGAAGTCCCCGCGGCCGCGGCGCTCCGAGCCGAGGGAGCCGCGGAAGACGAAGTCCTCCTCGATCAGGCGCTCGATGGCCGCCGTGCGGGCGTCGCGCTGCGGCGCGTTCCAGACGTCGCGGTAGAAGTGGATCACGAGCTCGCGCGGGGTGAGAGGAACCATGATGCGCCGCCCTCAGCAGATCCGCGGCAACTGCTCGCCGGAGAGCCAATCGACCATCCTCCGCCCACCGAAGCCGGTGCGGATCTGCACGAAGTGATGGGGGTCGGCGGTGACCGTCCCGATGCGCGCGGCGTTCGTCCCCAGGGGATGCGCACGCATGGCGGCCAGCAGCCGCTCGGCATCCGCGTCCGCACAGATCGCGATGAGCTTGCCCTCGTTGGCGACATAGAGCGGGTCGAGGCCCAGGAGCTCGCAGGCCGCGTCCACCTGGGGCGAGACGGGAATCGCGCTCTCCTCCAGCTCCATGCCCACGCCCGACTGGGCGGCGATCTCGTTGAGCGTGGTGGCGAGCCCGCCGCGGGTGGGATCGCGCAGCACGTGGATCCCGGGCACCGCCTCGAAGAGGGCCGCGACGAGCCCGTGCAGCGCCGCGCTGTCGGAGACGATCTCGGACTCGAAGGCGAGGGACTCGCGCTGGGCCATGATGGCCATGCCGTGGTCGCCCAGGGTGCCGGAGACGAAGATGGCGTCGCCGGGTCGCGCGTTCGCGCCGCCCACCTCGCGACCGGCGGGGAGCGCGCCCACGCCGGTGGTGGTGATGAAGACGCCGTCGCCCTTGCCCTGCTCCACCACCTTGGTGTCGCCGGTGACCACCGGCACCCCGGCCGCGCGGGAAGCGGCGGCCATGGACTCCACGATGCGGGCGAGCTCGGCCAGCGGGAAGCCCTCCTCCAGGATGAAGCTCGCGGCCAGGTAGAGCGGGCGGGCGCCCATCACCGCGAGGTCGTTCACCGTGCCGTGCACCGACAGGCAGCCGATGTCGCCGCCGGGGAAGAAGAGCGGGCTCACCACGTGGGCGTCGGTCGCCATCACCAGGCGCTCGCCGGGGCCCAGCGCCGGCATCACCGCGCCATCGTCGCCGCGGGCGAGGAAATCGTTGGCGAAGGCGCGGGCGAAGAGCTCCGAGACGAGCTGCGCCATGGCGCGGCCGCCGGCGCCGTGGCCGAGGTCGATCGCGCCGCGCTTGAGGTCGAGGGGACGGACGTAGTTGGCTTTCATGGGGCAGGGGCGAAGAGCTGGGGCTGTTCGTCGCGATAGACGCGCAACCATTGCAGGGTGGCCGGGGTGAGATCGGACACGGCGTGCCACACCGCGGCCTGGGGCGCGGCCGCGCTCGCGAGGGACTGGCCCAGCTCGCGCCAGCCCTTCCAGTCGATCTCGGGCAGCGCCGCGTGGATGGTCTGCGGCAGCGCCTCCACCGCCTCGGCGATGCGGCCCAGCCGCTTCACTGCCTCGGCACGGGTGAGGCGTGTGGCGAAGAAGTCGTGCTCCTCCATCTCGCCGATGAGGGTGAGGATCTCGGTGGCGGCCCGCTCGATGAGGGCCAGGGGGGTGCGGTGCGGCACGTCGGCTTACCTCCTCGTCAGGCCGCCTCGACGTCGCGGAAGCGGCCGTAGTTGTAGTGGGCGGCGCAGGCGCCTTCGGAGGACACCATGCACGAGCCCATGGGATTCTCCGGCGTGCACACGGTGCCGAAGAGCTTGCAGTCGATGGGCTTCTTCACCCCGCGCAGGATCGCGCCGCACTCGCAGGCCTTGTTGTCGGGCACCGAGCGGAATTCCAGCCCGAACTTCGCTTCGGCGTCCCACTCGCGGAAGGCGGCGCGGATGCGCAGCGCGGAATACGGCACCTCGCCCAGGCCGCGCCATTCGAAGCTGCGCCGCAGCTCGAAGACTTCGCTCACCAGCGCCTGCGCCTTGAGGTTGCCCTCGCGGCTCACCGCGCGGGTGAACTCGTTCTCCACCTCGGCGCGCCCCTCGTTCACCTGCCTGATCAGCATGCGGATCGCCTGCATCACGTCGAGCGGCTCGAAGCCGGCGATCACCACCGGCTTGCGGTATTCCTCGGCGAAGAACTCGTAGGGGCGGCTGCCGATCACGGTGGACACGTGGGCCGGGCCGACGAAGCCGTCCAGGGGCACGGTGCCGTAGCGGCGCACCTCGGGCGACTCGAGGATGGTGGAGATCGCCGAAGGCGTGAGCACGTGGTTGCACAGCACGCTGAAGTTGGGCAGCGCGGCGTCCCGCGCCTGGCGGATGAGCAGCGCCGTGGGCGGCGTGGTGGTCTCGAAGCCGATGGCGAAGAAGACCACCTCGCGGGCCGAGTTGGCGCGGGCCAGGGCGAAGGCGTCGGCGGCCGAATACACCATGCGGATGTCCGCGCCGCGGGCCTTGGCCTTGAGCAGCGACAGGCTCTCGGAAGCCGGCACGCGCAGGCAGTCGCCGTAGGTGCACAGAGTCACCTCCGGGCGCGAGGTGGCGAGCTTGATCGCCATGTCGATGCGCCCGATGGGCAGCACGCACACCGGGCAGCCGGGGCCGTGGATCATGCGCACGTTCCCGGGCAGCAGATCCGACACCCCGTAGCGCGAGATGGCGTGGGTGTGCCCGCCGCAGAACTCCATGAAGGCGTAGCTGCGGCCGGTGTCGGCTTCCCGGGCGATGGCCGTGGCGAGCTTCTTCGCCAGCGCCCCGTCGCGGAACTCGTCCACGTACTTCATGCCGGGTTCTCGGCGGCTGCGGCGAGGTCGATGCCGGCTTCGGCGAAGAGCGCCAGGGTGCGCTCGGCCTCCTCGGGGTCGAGCTTCGACAGGGCGAAGCCCACGTGCACGATCACGTAGTCGCCCACCGTCGCGTCGTCGACGAGGGCGAGGGAGACCTCCTTGCGCACCCCGCCCAGGTCCACCCGGCAGGCGTCGCCCTCCAGCAGTTCGACGATGCGGGCGGGAATCGCGAGACACATGCTTCAGACTCCTTCGGTCATGCGCCGGGCGGCCACCCAGGCCTGGCCCAGCGCGAGCCCGGCATCGCCGGGCGAGATGTGGCGCGTCTCGAGCACGGTGACGCCCGCCTCGCGCAGCGTGCGGCCGAGGCCGGTGGCGAGGATGCGGTTGTGGAAGCAGCCGCCGGAGAACACCACGCCGCCCTCGGCGGGGGCTTTCGCGGCGGCGCGCCGCACCCAGTCGGCCAGCGCCGCCACCAGCGTGGCGTGGAAGCGGGCCGCGCCGCGCGCCGCGTCGGGCTCGTCGGCGAGCCGCAGGGCCAGCGGCAGCAGGTCGAGCCGGCCCTCGGCATCGATGGTCCAGGCGTCCGGCTCGGGCGCCACCGCGCCGTACTCGGCGGCGAGCCGCTCGAGGGCGATGGCCGCCTCGGCCTCGAAGCGCATCACCTCGCAGATGCCCAGCAGGCCGGCAGCCGCGTCGAACCAGCGCCCGAGGCTCGAGGTGGGCGGACACAGGCCTTCGCGACCGAGCAGCGCATCGAGCATCGCCGCGGCCGGCTGATGCTTGAAGCGCACCGCGATCTCGTCGCCGCGCCCCGCCAGATGCAGCACGGCGGCCGCCATGCGCCACGGCTCGCGCGCGGCGCGGTCGCCGCCGGGCAGCGGCAGCTCGCGCAGGTGCCCCAGGCGCTCGAAGCGCGGACCGTCCACCCACAGCAGCTCGCCGCCCCAGGCGCGGCCGTCGGTGCCCAGGCCCACTCCGTCGAGCGCGAACCCCAGCACCGGCCGCGTCTCGCCGTGCTCGGCGAGCACCGCCGCCACGTGGGCGTGATGATGCTGCACGGGGATCGCAGGCACGCCCAGCTCGGCGGCGAGCGCCACCGCGAGGCGGCTGGAATGGAAATCGGGATGCAGGTCGTGAGCGATGGCCTGGGGGCGGCAGCCGGTGACCTGCTGCAGCGCCTCGGCCGCGACCTCCGCCAGCGCGCAGGCCCCGGGAGTGTCGAGGTCGCCCACCGTCTCGGTGAGCACCGCCTGCCCGTCGTGGGCGAGGCACAGCGCGTTCTTGAAATAGGCGCCGAAGGCGAGCACCGCGGGCGCCCGACAGGCGAAGGGGACCGGCTGGCGCAGCTCGACGCCGGCCGGCGCCTCGCCCTGCACAACCGTGCGCCCGCTCATGACGCGGCTCCCCGGCGCGCGCGGGCGAGACCCGCCTCGATCCATGCGAGCCACTCGCCGAAGCCCTCGCCGGTGGTGGCCGAGGTACGGATCACCGCCAGGCGGGGATTCACCCGGCGCGCGTAGTCGATGGCGCGCTCCACGTCGAAGGAGAGATGGGGCAGGAGGTCCACCTTGTTCAGCAGCATCAGGTCGGCCGCGGCGAACATGTCCGGGTACTTGAGGGGCTTGTCCTCGCCTTCGGTCACCGAGAGGATCGCCACCTTGTGCGCCTCCCCGAGATCGAACGCCGCCGGGCACACCAGGTTCCCCACGTTCTCGACGAGCAACAGGCTGTCGTCGGCAAGCGGCATCTGGCGCAGCGCCCGCCCCACCATGTCGGCGTCGAGGTGGCAGCCTTTGCCGGTGTTGATCTGCAGGGCCGGGGCGCCGGTGGCGCGGATGCGCTCGGCGTCGAACTCGGTCTGCTGGTCGCCCTCGATCACCGCCACCGGCACCCGTCCGGCGAGCTCGCGGATGGTGCGCACGAGCAGCGTCGTCTTGCCCGAGCCGGGGCTGGAGACGAGGTTGAGCGCGAAGATGCCGCGCTCGGCGAGATGCCGGCGGTTCGCAGCGGCGAGGGCGTCGTTCTTGCCCAGGATGTCCCGCTCGATCTTCACCATCTGCGACTGGGACAGGCCGGGTGCGTGGGCGTGGGCCGGGCCGTGGCCGAAGTGCAGATGGCCGTCGCCCGCGGTCGGCGCATGCGCCGCCTCGTCGTGGTGCTCGTGGTGGTGGTGATGGCCGTGGGCGTGGTCCGCCGGCTTCCAGCCCCGCGTCTCGCCCGCCGCCGGGCGCGCCGCCTGCTGCCGGCGCATCCCGCCTATCGTCGCCTCACCACCGCCGCAACCGCAAACCGTGCACATCGTTCCGCTCCTCTTCCCGGGTCAATCGACCTCGAGTTCCTTCACGCGCATCTCGGTGCCGCCGGTGGGCTGCACCTGGTAGCCACCACAGTGCGGACAGGGATCATACAGTCGGTGCACCGCCACTTCCTTGGCGCAGATCATGCACCAGCCGATTCCCGGCACCTCCTCGACCTCGATGCGCGCCCCCTCGGCCACAGTGTCGGCGAGCACCGCCTCCAGGCAGAAACGCAACGCCTCCACCTCCACCGAGGAGAGTTCCCCGATCTCCAGCACCACGGTGCGCACCCGACCGAAGCCCTGCGCGCGCGCCGCGTCCTCCACGATGCCCCGTACGCCCTCGGCGAGCGACATCTCATGCATCGACGGTTTCCTCCTCGAGCGTCACGTCGAAGTCCACGCAGGGATCCAGCGCCAGCGCCAACGCCCGCAGCCGCAGGAGCGCCGCCTCGCGCGTAGCCGCCTCCCAGCCCGCGCCTTCGTGCGCGAAGGCGCCTTGCGGATGAAAATTCCACTCGGTGGGCGCCACGATGGCGTAGTCCGCCACCCGCCCGTCCTCGACGCGCACCGCGTGCATCAACAGCCCGCGGGCCGTCTCCACGCAGGCGAGCCCCGCACCCTTGCCGAGCGATGCCGCATCCAGCAGGGGCGGCATGTCGCTCGCCAGCGGGTGGCGCAGCCGGCTCGCGCAGTCGGCGAGATCGACGACGCGGGCGAAGAGCCGCGCGGCAGTCCGATGACCCCGTTCGAGCAGCACCCGCACCAGGAGCGCATCCGCGTGGCGGGCGAGCACGCCGGTCTCGTGTGCCCGCCCGGCGAAGGTCGGTGCGGCACAGAACTCCTGCGCAGGCACGCCGGCAAGCTCGTGGGCCCAGGCGCCGGCCGGCAGCGCCGGCAGCAGCGGCACCGGCTCGCCCTCCGGCGCACATGGCCCCATCTCGACCAGGTCGGCGAGCGCTGCGCCGATGTTGCCGCCGCGCCGCGCGCGCTCGACCAGCTCGGCGAGCGAACGCGGCTCGCGCATCGACTGGAAGATGCCGCACAGGAGCTCCACCGCCACCAGGTCGAGGAGCTCGCCCCCCATCTCGTGGGCGGCGTGCGCGTCGTGGGCCGCGGCGAGCCGCCGGTGCAGCATGGCAAAGCGCTCGCGGCGCGGTTCGTGGCCGAAAAGCGCCGGCCAATCGAGCATGAGCCGCCACAGGTGCTCCTGGGCCGCCTCGGTGGCGATGGCGCGCTCCTCGGCCCAGGCCTCGGCACGCGCCACGCCGGGCGCCCCCGCCGCGGCACAGGCCGCCCGCGCTGCCAGGCCCTGGGCTCGCGAGCACAGGCTGAAGAGCGAAGGCACGAGCTGCAGCACTTGCGTCACCGGACGCCCGCCCAGGACTCGGGCGGCGAGCGGGCGCGCGTTGGCGACCGCCACCGCCGAGACGCGCCGGCCGTCCCAGCGGCCCGTCAGATGCAGCGCTCCGCCGGCGTTCATCGCGCCACCTCGAACACGCCGACTCTCATTCGCGCGCCCCCGGCAGGAGGTTGCGCAGAAAGCCGCGCCGGGTGAGCGGCGCCTGGGACGAGCTTGCGTCATCGGGCGCGCTCACCGGCGCCGGCTCGAGCAGCGCCGCAAGCGCCGCCAGCGCCGTGGCCCGGGCGGCCTCCTGGTCGGCGAATTCCAGCACCGGCGAGAACAGCGAGCACACCTGGTAAGGCCCGAGCCCCGGCTCCCGGTTCCCCAGGAATTCGTAGGCGCCGGACGGAAACTGCCACCATTGGGAGTCGCCCGGCCAGATCGCCCGAAACCCTCCTCCACCGCCCGGCAGCAGCATGAGGTTCAGGGCCCACGGGGTGATCAGGACCCCCAGCCATTCGTCTTGCCAGCGGCGGAAACCCACCGCCTCGACGACGAGCGCCGGGTTGCACAGCGGCACGTCGGCCATGCGTGTGCCGGCGATGCGCCGGAACGCCGCCTCCACCCGCGAGCGCGGATTGCGATGATGGCCTTCGTCCGGAAGCGCCTCGGCGTTGTCCCGCATCGGATCCGCTCGCCTGTCCTCGGGCATTGTTTAACGGTCCCCGCACACCATGAACTTGTGGGGCGGCGCATCGCATTCCGGACAGGTCCAGTGCGCCGGCAGGGCCGCGAACGGCGTGCCGGGCGGAATCTGCGACGCGGGATCGCCCACGGCGGGATCGTACACCCACCAGCAGATGCCGCACTCGAGCCGCGCATCCGCCTCGATGCGGGAGGGGTCTCCCAGGAAGCTGCCTTCGAACATGGCCGGACTCCTAGACTATGCAGCCGCCAGGGCCTCGATCCACTCGCCCATCCGCTCGATGCTGTCGGCGTAGTCCTCGGCCGACGCGCACGCCACCTCCGGCACCGCGGCGACCTCGATGGTGTTGAGGATCAGGCTGTCGTTGCTGTTGTAATACTGCACCCACCAGGTGTCGGCGAGGGAGGTGCTCGTGATGCGGCAGTTGCCGTAGCCGCGGGCCAGCACGACCACACACCCGCTGCCGAGGGTCCGCATCAGGTGCGCGAGGTCGGCCGGGACGAGGGGCAGCAGGGTGAGGTTCATGACGTGGGCCGCGTCGCCCGCCCTGTAGCGCGCGGCGACGTCGCGCAGCTCGGCGAGCAGGGCCTGGGCGTTCATCACGCCGGCCGGCGGCTCCGGGATGTCGAGGATGACTCGTCCGTGCGCCGCCGCGCGCCGGGCGATGGCGGCGGGGATCGGGCAGGCCTCGATGCGGTCGGCACGCACGCGGCCCGCGGCGTCGAGCGCCTGCACGCGCCAAACGCCGGCGAACACCGACTCCTGGATGCGCAGGGACGGCTCGCCCTCGACCACGGCGCTCACC
Source organism: Azoarcus sp. (assembly GCA_020725025.1). Lineage (GTDB taxonomy): Bacteria > Pseudomonadota > Gammaproteobacteria > Burkholderiales > Rhodocyclaceae > Aromatoleum. The sequence goes on along the minus strand of DYFV01000001.1, from coordinate 33,850 downwards.
TCGCCCTGGCCGAGCGCGTCGTTCACCAGCGCCCGCGCGCCGGCCGAAAGCTCGCCGAGCTCGATCACCGGGTAGTCCGGGCTGCCGAAGGCGATGCCCTGCATCGCCGCCCGCAGGCCGCGCAAGAGGCCGAGCGCCTCCTCGCGCGCCGCCGGGTCGGCCGCCTCGGGCAGGGGCGGCGGGGCGTAGGTGTGCATGCCCTGCGGCAGGGCGGGACAGTCGGGCGCCTCGTCCTCGGGCAGGGCCTGCGAGCCCGGGCCTATGGCCACCACGGGAATCGGGAAATCGGAACGCATGGCAGTCACCTCAGTGGCAGGAGCCGGCGGGTGCGGCGCGCACCGCTACGCCGATGCCGGGAACGCGCCCGACGGGGGCGTCGAGCATGGCCCGCGCCGCAGGAACCAGATCGGCCCAGTCGCGCATGCCCTCGAGCACGCCGACGTAGCCGCCGTCGCGCAGGAAGAGCAGCGCCGGCAGCCGGGCGACGCCGAAGCGGGCCGCGACCGGGGTACTCGCCTGGGGATCGGCGATGCCGCCGCGCACTTCCCCCGGCATCGCGCGCAGGGCCTCGGGCAGGACCACCGCCATGTCCCAGGCTTCGGGGCAACGGTTCGGTGCATCGGTGAGCAGCAGCACGCTGTCTCCCGGCCCCGCCGCGAAGCGGTCCACGCGGTCCGCGGCGACGCGGCAAATGCCATGCTGGCTCTCGAGCCGCGCCAGCAGCGCCTCGAAACGCTCGGCCGGCGTCAGGTCGGATTCGATCATCCACGCTCTCCTTTGAGGAAATCCGGCAGGGTGGGCTCGCGCCCGACAAGATCGGCGAAGGCGGCATCGAGATCCGGCGCGCCGCCGGCGGCGAGCGCATCGAGCGCGTCGAGCGCCTGCCCCACCCGCGCCGCCTCGTCGCCGTCGATCACCGCGCGCGCGGCGCCGAGGAAGGTCATCAACCAGGTGCCGGCCGGCCGCTCGCCGGTGAGCAACACGTCTATCCGCGCGAGCCGCCCGTGCCGGTCGCGGCACACCGCCATCGGTCCTTCGCATTCGACGACCTGCATGGGCACTCCCAGACACATCTCAGCGCTCCGCCTCGACGAAGCGCAGATCGCCACGGCGGCAGGCCTCCGTCTCGCTAGGCCGCGCCGCCTCGTAGCCCTCGATGGCGAGGGCGCGATCGTTCAGCCGGACATCGCCTCCGCTGCGCTGCCGCAGCGGCACGCCCCAGGCCTGCAGCCGTGCCACGGCGTGGCCGACCGCCTCGTCCAGCCGCGCGCGCACCACCGGGCGCAGGCTCCCGCCGTAGTCCTCGAGCTCCTCCGGCTGGACGCCGATGAGCAGCATCTCGGCCGGCAGTTGCCCCAGCAGCTCGGCCGAGGCGAGCACCTCCTGGAAGCCGGTCTGGTGCAGGCTCATCTTGCGCGCGCCGAGGAAGCGGGGCACGTCCCCGCCCTCCACCAGACGCAGCGTACCCGGCGCCAGGCCGTAGTCCACCGCGTCGAACACTATGAGCCGCTGCGCGGCGGTCACATGCGGCAACAGGTACAGGCCCTGGGTCCCGCCGTCCATCACGGTCACCGACTCGGGCAGCTCCCAGCCGGCCGCAAGCGCCTCGGCGCAGCGCACGCCGAAGCCCTCGTCGGCCCACAGCAGGTTGCCGATACCAAGGACCAGCACGGAAGAGGTGGTGGCATCCATGACGCGAAGTGGAAAGATGGCAGACGGTCTCCCCTGTGCAGGGACCATGCCAGCATGCGCCGCGCGAGAAAAACCCGCCGAATCCGTCGCTTGCCCTCACGGCCCCGCGAAGCGAATGGTTAGTGTCTTTCCACATCGAAAACAACTCTTCCAGCCGGACGGTGGATGCCCCGTCAGGCCGGCTGCGCGTCGCTCGCGTCGGGCGCCTCCACGGGCGCGAGGGGCAGCCGGATGCGGAAGCAGGCGCCCTCCCCCGGCATACTGCGGACCTCGATGCGCCCGCCGTGCTTCTTCACGATGCCGTAGGAAACCGAGAGCCCCAGCCCGGTGCCGTGCCCCACAGGCTTGGTGGTGAAGAAGGGCTCGAAGACGCGCCCGAGGTGCTCGGGCGGAATGCCGCGGCCGGTGTCCTCGATCTCGATCCACACCCATTGATCGTCGCGGCCGGTGCGGATGGTGATCACCCCGCGACCGTCGATCGCCTGCGCGGCGTTCACCAGCAGGTTCATGAAGACCTGGTTGGTCTGGGAGGGGATGCAGCGCACGAGGGGCAGCTCGCCGTACCGCTTGTCGACGCTCGCCTTGTACTTCAGCTCGTTCCACACCACGTTCAGGGTGCTGTCCAGACCGGCGTGGAGGTCGGCCTCCTGCCAGGTCGATTCGTCCACGTGGGAGAAATCCTTCAGGTCCTTCACGATCCGGCGAACCCGGGCGATGCCGTCCATCGTCTCATGCCGGAGGGTGGGCAGGTCCTGACGCAGGAAGTCGAGCTCGATCTCGTCGCGCAGGGCCTGCAGCGACGCCTGCAGCCCGGGATCGGGCAACCCGGACTCGGCGGCCTGGTAGCGCTCGAGCAGCCGCATGAGGTCCTCCACGTAGCCCCACAGGGTGGTGAGGTTGGAGTTCACGAAGCCGATCGGATTATTGATCTCGTGCGCCACCCCGGCGGCGAGTTGGCCGATGGAGGCCATCTTCTCCGACTGCAGGAGCTGGCTCTGCGCCTCGGCGAGCTTCTCGTTGATCGCGGTGAGCTCGGCGTTGCTCGCCGTCAACGACGCCTCTGCCTGCCGGCGCTGCTCGACCTCGGCACGCAGCTCCGCGGTGCGCTCGGCCACCAGCTGCTCCAGCTCGTCCCGGGAGCGGCGCAAGGTCTCGGCGGCGGCCTTCATGTCGCTCACGTCGACGCAGGAGCCGACGAAGCCTACCAGCGCCCCGCCTGCCGACATCCGCGGCGAGCCCTGCTCCACCACCCAGCACCACTCGCCGTCGCCCCGGCGCAGACGGTACTCCACCCGATACGGACAAGCCTCGCCCTCGGCTGCGGCGACCGCAGCACGCCACGCCTCGCGATCCTCCTCGGCCATCCCCTGGAGCCAGCCGCCGCCCAGCTCCCGGGCCAGTCCGCGACCGGTGAAGGCGAGCCATGCCTGGTTGAAATAGACCCGGTCGCCGTTCGTCTCGCTCATCCAGATCATCACCGGTGCGGAATCCGCGAGGCTGCGGAACCGCGCCTCGCTCTCGCGCAGGGCCGCCTCCGCCTCGCCGCGCGCGCTCATCTCGCGGCGCAGGGCCTCGAGCTTGTCCGCGAGCTCGGTCGCGTGCTCCTCGAGAATCCGCTGGCGTTCCTGGTGGAAGTCGACGCGTCGCCTCAACTCCTCCGGCGAGAGCTTGAGCTTGGCCAGGATGCGGCCATACACCTGCGACACCTCCTGGGACTCGCGGGCGGAGACGAGGGCTGCGCTGCGCATGGCGACGTGGGCGGACGCGGCGCCGATGGCGCCGGCCAAGGCCTTCTCCGCGCCGGCCAGAACGCATACCAGCTCGAGCGGCGAAATCTTCGACGGCAGCGCGTCCGACCCGAGCGGGGCCACTGCGCGGGAAACGACTGCGTCGAGCTCCGCCGCGGGCAGATAGGCACGGAGTACCTCCCGGACTGCCGCAAGCTTCGGGGCCAACGGAATGGTCCGCGGCAGTGCGCTGCCGAGCGCTGCCGGACATCCGCTGTCTCCCGCGGCTGCCGCCTCCCGCTCGGCGTCGCTCGCCGGCCGCCAGCACGAGCCCAGCACGAAGAGCACCACGTTGACGAACAGGGACCAGAAAACCCCGTGAGCGAGCGGATCGAGGCCGCCGGTCCCCAGCAGCGATTCCGGCCGCAGCGCCGCGATGCCGAAGGGGCCCGCTGCGAGCAGCTCGGCCGGCAGCGCGCCGCTCTTCACCACGGCAGGAAGAAACAGGGTGTAGGCCCACAGAACGAAACCCGCCGACAAGCCCCACAGCGCCCCGGTACGGCTCGCCTGAGGCCACAGCAGCCCGCCCAGCACCGCCGGCGCGAACTGCGCCACCCCGGCGAAGGCGATGAGCCCCATGCTGGCGAGGAACTGCGAGGCGCCCACGCTGCGCGAGAAGAGGTAACCCGCCACGATGATCACGCCCACCACCGCCCAGCGCACCCCCAGCATCCGCCGGCGCAGCCCGTGCAGCGCCGGGACGCGGTCGGCGAGCGGCATCACCAGGTTGTTGGCCGCCATCACCGACAGGGTGAGCGCGCTCACCATGATCATGCCGACCGCCGCCGATACGCCCCCCAGGAACACGAAGAGCGCGAGGGCAGGATTGCCGTGCTGCAGCGGCAGGCCGAGGACGAAGCTGTCGGCGTTCGCCGTCGGATGGCCCGCCAGCACCCCCCCCGCCGCGATGGGATAGACGAAGAAGTTGATCGCCAGCAGGTAGAGCGGAAAGAACCACATCGCCGTACGCAAGTGCCGGGCACGCGGCAGCTCGACGAAGGTTACGTGGAACTGGCGCGGCAGGAACAGCACCGCCGCCATGGACAGGATCATCCAGTTCAAGAAGGTGAGATACCAGTCGGCGCCGCCGTCGTGGCGCAGCCCCGACTCCGCGGGCAAGGTCGCCACCCGGGCGAACAGGTCGTCGAGCCCGTCGTACATGCCCCAGGTGACGAAGACGCCCACGGCGGCGAAGGCCGCGAGCTTCACCAGCGATTCCGCGGCCAGCACCACCATCACCCCGCGCTGGCGCTGTCCCGGGTCGAGATGACGCAGGCCGAAAAGCATGGTGAGCGCCATCACGAAGCCCACCAGCAGGATCTCGAGGACCCATCCCGTGCTAGGCCAATGCCGTGCGAGCTCGTCGTGCACCATGAGTTCGAAGGAGGTGAGGACGGCCTTGAACTGGAGCGCGATGTAGGGGTTGATCGCTACCAGGGCGAGCACGGTGGCGAGCGCCGCGAGCCCGCCCGAGTGGCCGTAGCGGGCGGCGAGGAGGTCGCCCAGGTTGCTCGCGCCGTGGGCGGCGCGGAAGCGCGCGAGGCGCCGGATCAGGGTCCAGCCCAGCAGCCACACCAGGGTGGGCCCGAGAAACACCGCGAGAAAGAGAAAGCCCGAGCGCGCCGCGACGCCGACGCTCCCGTAGTAGGTCCACGCGGTGCAGTAGACGGTGACGCCGAGCCCGTAGACGAAGCGGCTGTCGGCCAGCCGCTCGGCGATCGGGCCACGCCGCTCGGCCCAGACCGCGAGCGCGGCCAGCAGCAGGAGATAGCCGCCCAGCACCCCTACGAGAAGGATCGGGCTAAACATCGCCGTCCTCCTCGCCGGAACCGGCCGCCCAGGCGAGGAGGCCGGCGAACCCGACGATGACGGCCCAGACCAGGAAGTAGTACCAGAACAGGGCGCCGTCGCCTGCTGCGCGCGCCGACTCGACGAACGGCCATCCGAGCAGGGCAAAACCCGCCGCCGCGAGCAGGACCGCGATCACGGGCTCGGCGAAGGTGGTACGCAGCCTGTCGATGTTTTTTCCCATCCGGGATTGTCTCCGGACGGAACTCTACCAAGCCCGACGGACCTTCGCCAGCCGAACGGCATGGACCGCGTGACGTATGTCCTTAGTAGTAGTGCGCAGGCACGCGCGGCACCGTCCCACGAGGCGGCGGCACTGGGCGCGGAAAGCTAGTCCTTGAACATCCGCCACCCGCTGATCATGGTGCTGATGAGGCTCTGCCGGCTCATGATGTCCTCTCGGATGGCGGCATACACGTGCACCATCACGAAGATCAGCGTGACCCACAGCCCCATGCGGTGCCAGCTGTGCACCTGCATGCTGTTGCCGCCGACCGCCGAGATCACCCAGCCGAACATCGCATCGGCCCAGCTGCCCTGACCCAGACCTTCGCCATAGAGGGCGAAGCCGGTGCAGATCATGTAGACCGCCCCGACGGTGAAGAACAGGAACATCGCCAGTTGCGCGAGCGGGTTGTGCCCGACGTACTTCTTCGGCTCCTTCACCAGGAAGAGGTACCACTTGAGCTCGTACCACACCTCTCGCCACCAGCGCGCGTCGAGCACCGGCAGCAGGAAGATCTGGCGCGCGTGGTGGTTGCCCACGAAGGCCCAGTAGATGCGGGCCAGGAAGCCGATGGCGAAGATGTAGGCGGCCGAGAAGTGGGCGAAGCGGATGTAGCCCATCAGGAACTGCTCGCTCGCCTCGCCCGGCACGCTCGGCAGCGGCTTGCCGATGAAGTAGCCGGTGACGGCCAGCACGGTGATCGCCAGGGCATTGACCCAGTGCCACAGGCGCAGGGGGGCTTCATAGACGTATACCGCCTTCACCATCCGCGCACTGCGCTCGGCTTCGAAGGCGTCTTGTTCGGCTAGCATGGGTATTCTCCTTGCTTTGGGGGGCAGGCAGCGTCTAACGAACCACCTCCCCGAATTAGGAGGTTCCTTCCCCTTCAAGGGGAGGGAGAAAACCTCACCTCACCTTCACCCTCGCCATCTCCTGCCCGTCCGGGCTCATCACGTGGGTCGAGCACGCGAGGCAGGGGTCGAAAGAGTGGATGGTGCGCAGGATCTCCAGCGGCTCGTCGGCCTTGGCCACGGGGGTGTTCATGAGCGAGGCCTCGAAGGCCCCGATCTGGCCCTTGTCGTCCCGCGGGCTGCCGTTCCAGGTGGTGGGCACCACCGCCTGGTAGTTGTCGATCTTGCCGTCGCGAATCCTGATCCAGTGCCCCAAGGCACCGCGCGGGGCCTCGGTGAAGCCCACGCCCTTGGCTTCCTTCGGCCAGCTCGCAGGCTCCCACTTCTCGATGTTCGCGGTGGCGGTGTCGCCGGCCTTGATGTTGGCCATCAGCTTGTCGAAGAAGTAGCGCATCTTGTGCGCAGCCCAGGAGCACTCCAGTGCGCGTGCGGCGGTACGACCCAGGGTGGAGAAGAGCGCACCGACCGGCAGATCGAGGTCGCGCAGCAGCTTCTCGGTCGGCTCCCTGAACTCGGGATTGTTCTGGGCGTAGCCGATGATGTAGCGCGCCAGCGGCCCCACCTCCATGGCGTTTCCGCGCCAGCGGGGCGACTTGATCCAGGAGTACTTGCCCTCCTCGTCGAGGGACTCGATGCGGGTCTTGGTGCCGCGGGTGTTGGGGCCGAGGGCGAAGTTGGGCTCGGTGACGCCGTCCCAGGGGTGCAGGCCCTTGCTCTCGTCCGGGTACTTGTACCAGGAGTGGGTGACGAACTCCTGGACCTGGGCCGGATCGGCGAGGTCGATCTCGTGCACCGTGGAGAGATCGCCGTTGATGATCGCGCCGCGGGGCATCAGCAGGTTGCCGGCGGAGTAATCGTTGGCCCGGTCTGGGATGTCGCCGTAGGACATCACGTTCATGCCCGACAGTCCGCCGCCGTAGAGCCAGTCCTTGTAGAAGCTCCCGATGGCGGTGAGGTCGGGCAGGTACACCTGGTCGGTGAACTCGATGCAGCGGTCGATGATGTGCGACACCATGTTGAGCCGCTCCATGTTCACCGCGCCGACCGCGCCCACCCCGTCCACGTTGATCGCGCACGGCATGCCGCCCACCAGCCAGTTCGGGTGCGGGTTCTTGCCCCCGAAGATGGTGTGGATCTTGACGATCTCCTTCTGGAAGTCGAGGGCCTCCAGGTAGTGGGTGACCGCCATGAGGTTGGCCTCCGGCGGCAGCTTGTAGGCGGGGTTGCCCCAGTAGCCGTTGGTGAAGGGCCCGAGCTGGCCGGACTCGACGAATTTCTTCAGCCGGTTCTGGATGTCGCGGAAGTAGCCGGGCGAGGAGTTGGGCCAGCTGGAGATGCTCTGGGCGAGCTCGGAGGTGGCCTTCGGGTCGGCCTTCAGCGCGGAAACCACGTCCACCCAGTCGAGGGCGTGCAGGTGGTAGAAGTGCACCAGGTGGTCGTGCACCTGCAGGGTGAGCTGCATCAGGTTGCGGATGGAGTTGGCGTTCTCCGGGATGTCGATGCCCAGCGCGTTCTCCACCGCGCGCACGCTGGTCAGCGCATGGGTGCCGGTGCACACGCCGCAGATGCGCTCGGTGAAGGCCCAGGCGTCGCGCGGGTCGCGTCCCTTGAGGATCACCTCCAGCCCGCGCCACATGGTCCCGGTGGATACCGCGTTGCGGATCACGTTGTTCTCGTCGAGGTTCACCTCGACCCGCATGTGGCCCTCGATGCGGGTCACCGGATCCACCACCACCCGCTTGCCGGTGTTGTCGAGCTTGAAGCCTTGCGTCTCGTACACGCCCATGATCACTTGTCTCCCTGTTGCGATTGGCTCGGCGTATCGATGCCGGTCTTGTTGCGGGCGCGGGCGAGCGCGGTGACCGCGGCATGGGCGGCCACCGAGGCGCCGACCACCGCGGCGGCGGTGCCGCCCACCTTGTCGGCGTTGGCCTCGACCCCGAACTGGTGGATGTCGGTCACCCGGTCGTAGAAGCCGCCCTTGTCCCAGAAGCCGTCCTCGGAGCAGCCGATGCAGCCGTGGCCCGACTGCACCGGCCAGGACACGCCCTCGTTCCAGCGCACCGTGGAGCAGGCGTTGTAGGTGGTGGGCCCCTTGCAGCCGAGCTTGTAGAGGCAGTAGCCCTTCCTGGCGTTGTCGTCGTCCCAGGCCTCGGCGAACTGACCGGCGTCGAAGTGGGGCCGGCGGTAGCACTTGTCGTGGATGCGCTGGCCGTAGAACATCTTCGGTCGGCCCTGGCGGTCGAGCTCGGGGATCTTCTCGAAGGTCAGCATGTAGGTGACCACCGCGGTCATCACCTCGGCGATGGGCGGACAGCCCGGCACCTTCACGATCGGCTTGTCGAAGATGACCTTGTGCACCGGGGTGGCGCGGGTCGGGTTGGGCTTGGCGGCCTGCACGCAGCCCCAGGAGGCGCAGGAGCCCCAGGCGATGATCGCCTTGCAGTCGGCCGCGGTCTCCTTGAGCTTCTCGATGAAGGGGCGACCGCCCTGGAAGCAGAACATGCCGTCCTCGTTCAAGGGCGGGTTGCCTTCCACCGCGAGGATGTAGTTGCCCTTGTACTTCTTCTTGACCTCGTCGAGGATCGCCTCGGCCTGGTGGCCGGCCGCGGCCATCAGGGTGTCGTCGTAGTCCAGCGAGAGCATGGACAACACCACGTCCTTCGCCAGCGGATGGGCCGAGCGGATGAAGGACTCGGAGCAGCAGGTGCACTCGAGGCCGTGCAGCCACAGCACCGGCGTGCGCGGCTTGGTCTCGAGGGCGTGGGCGATCTTCGGCACCGCCGCCGAGCCCAGCCCGAGCGAGGTCGCGGTGAGCGAGCAGAACTTGAGGAAACTGCGCCGCGTGATGCCTTGGCGTCGCAGGACTTCATAGAAGGTTTCGGTCATCGGGCGTCTCCGGGTTCTCGTTTGTGTCGTCCGCTCGGGACGTGAGCCACGGGGAGCACCTCACAAGAAGTGTGCCAATCTGAAAATTGAGACAGATCAAGAACTCGGCCGGATTTGGCGTGGAAAGCGGCTTACCGGTTTGGCGTAAAGGCACGAAAGTGCGATGACGGCGGACGGCCTTGCGCCCGCGGGATGGGGCTTCGATCCGTCGCAGTTGAAAGCGGCTTCCATCCGCCGCCGTCGCGAGGGCCTCGATGCGCCCCCCGGCGCGGGCGGATTACGCGCGCCAGCGAGCTGTCAGCGCGAGCCGCGGAGAAATGCGCGGCGGGACGGAGACGGCGGCCCCTCGGCAGGAGACGGGGCGGTCGTGGGAACGGCAGCAGTGAGCGCCGCAGCAAGCGCATCGCTGGCGATCGCGCACGCGGCGGCCGTGTCGAGCGCGGCATCGAGCGGCGCGACGAGCGGGCAGTACTGATAAGCGGGCAGCGCCGCCTCGCCCGCGTCGCCGATGAAAACCAGCTCACCGGCAGGCAGCCGGACGCGCCGGCGCAGCCCCGGGGCGGAGTCCTCCCACAGGCTGCCGCCGCCGGGCAGCAGGACGAGCTGGATGGACCAGGGCGTCACCAGGGCCGCGAGCCAGTCGCCGGCCACGCGCCGGCACTCGGCCACGCTTACCTCGACCCGGGGATTGAGGAAATCGAGGCCGGCCATGCGCTCGCGGGCGACCCGCGCGAAATGGCGCTCGAGGGCGTCGGAGGGATCCTCCGGCCAGGGCGCGGCGGCCTCGCCCACGATCGGGCGCAGCGCGGGCACGCGCACCAGCGGCAGCACGGTGCTCACGACTCTCTCCGCGCGTCGATGAGATCGCGGAAATGCGCCTCGGGCGAGTAGTCGTGGTCGAGGGAGGCGGCGAGGGCCGCGAGCGCGTCCTCGATGAGCGCGAGCTCCTCGGGCTCGACCACCTCCTTGGCGAAGCCCAGCGATACCAGCACCCAGCTGCCGACGTCTTGCGGGCCGACCAGCAGCATGTTCACCCGCTCCTGCCGGCCGTGGCGTTCGACCACGGCGATGTCGCCGCCGGCTTCGAGCGCCACCACCTGCATGGGCACCGAGAGGCACATCAGGCGGCCGCCTTGTGCAGGGCGCGGGGCGCGACCCGGTAGCCCTCGCCCGCGAAGGCCCCGCCGATGGCGGCGAGCACCTGGGGCACGGCGGCCTCGACCTCGGGGCTGAGATCCATGCCCGTCTCGATCGCCACCGGTTGCACGCCGATCACCACGATGGCGCGGGGTGCGCGGCCGGTCAGCAGCAGGGTGGCGAAGACGTCGGAGAGCCCCACCTGGTGCGGCGACAGGCGCTGGCGGAAGAAGGCCGGCACCTCCTCGCCGGTGAGCACGACCACCGAGGCAGGCGGCTTGCCGACCCGCACGCAGTCGGCCACCACCAGGAGGTCCAGGTTCTCCAGCTCCTCCAGCATCTCCATCGCGCAGGTGCCGCCGTCGAGCACCTCCACGCCCTCGGGCAGCAGGTTCTCCTCGGCGAAGCGCAGCACCGACTTCACCCCCACCCCCTCGTCGGAGAGGAGGATGTTGCCGACGCCCAGCAGAACGGCGCGGCGAGCCGGGGCGTTCATACCGCCCTCACCTGCACCGACTTCTCCTGCTCCTTGTCGAGCACATGCACCGCGCAGGCGAGGCAGGGGTCGAAGGAGTGCACCGTGCGCAGCACCTCCAGCGGCTGCTCGGGGTCGGCCACCGGGTTGTCGAGGAGGCTCGCCTCGTAGGCGCCGGGCGCGTCCTGCTCGTTCCTCGGCGCGGCGTTCCAGGTGGTGGGCACCACGCACTGGTAGTTCTTGATCTTGCCGTCGTCGATCACCACCCAGTGGGACAGGATGCCGCGCGGCGCCTCGTGGAAGCCCACGCCGCGGATCTCGCCCTTGGGGAAGACCGGGCGGTTGAAGGTCTTCATGTCGCCCGCGGCCATGTTCGCCACCAGCAGATCCCACTGCTTGCCGATCTCGTCCACCTGCACCGCGCAGGAGATGGCGCGCGCGGCGTGCCGTCCGATGGTCGAGTGCATCGCGTCGAGCCCGACCTTGGCTCCGGCGATGGCGGAGACGCGCTCCAGGGTCGCGGTGGCGTACTGCCTGGTCGGCTCGTGGCCGGCGGCGAGCATGGTGAGCACGCGCGACAGCGGCCCCACCTGCATCGGCTTGCCGTAGAAGGTGGGCGACTTGAGCCAGGAGTACTTCCCCTCGTCCTGGAAGTCGGTGTAGTTCGGCTTGGTCTCGCCGACGTAGGGGTGCAGGGTCGCGCCGTCGCCGTCCTTGTACTCGTACCAGGAGTGCTTCACCGCCTCGGACACGCCGTCGCGGAAGTAGGCGTCGCCGAAGCTCTTGATCTCGCTGAACTGGCCGAGATCGCCGTTGGCGACGTGGCCGCCCGGCAGCGCGAACTTGGTGCCCTTGCCGTCGAGGGGGATGTCCGGCGCGGCGAGGTAATCGACGATGCCGCGCCCGTGCTGGGTCCAGTCGGCGTAGAAGGCGCCGATCGCCGCCACGTCGACCAGGTAGACGTTCTTCACGAAGTCGTCGAGCTTGCCCATCCACTCCTTCACCGCCATCAGGCGCTCCATGGTGAGCACCGCCTGGGAGTCGGTGGCGAGCGGGTTGGAGACGCCGCCCACCGCCACGTTCTGGATGTGGGGGGTCTTGGCGCCAAGGATGGAGACGATCTTGTTGGCATAGCGCTGCACCTCCAGCGCCTGCAGGTAGTGGGACACGGCGATGAGGTTCACCTCGGGCGGCAGCTTCATCGCCGGGTGGCCCCAGTAGCCGTTGGTGAAGATGCCCAGCTGGCCGGTGGACACGAAGCCGGCGAGCCGCTCCTTCACCTTGCGGAACTCGTGCTTGGAATTCCCCGACCACGAGGACAGGCTCTCCGCGAGCGCCGAGGCCTTGTCCGGGTCGGCCTTGAGCGCCGAGACCACGTCCACCCAGTCGAGCGCCGACAGGTGGTAGAAGTGCACGATGTGGTCGTGGATGGCGTGCGCCAGGATGATCAGGTTGCGGATGTACTGGGCGTTGACCGGGATCTCCAGGTCGAGGGCGTTCTCCACCGCGCGCACCGAGCAGATGGCGTGCACCGTGGTGCACACGCCGCAGATGCGCTGGGTGATCGCCCACGCGTCGCGCGGGTCGCGGCCGATGAGGATGTTCTCCACGCCGCGCCACATCTGCCCGGACGACCAGGCTTTGGCGACGCGGCCGTCCTTGACGTCGACGTCGACCCGCAGGTGGCCTTCGATCCGGGAAACGGGGTCAATGGTGATGCGCTGAGTCATGGAAGCTTCTCCTCAATGGGCCGCCGCGCGCGCTTCGCGCGGCAGCACCGGGAAACGGCGGGTGATGACGATGTAGGCGAGCACTTCGATGGCGAACATCCCGACGGTGACGACGATCTCGCCCAGCGACGGGAAGTAGCTCCAGTTGCCGCCGGTCTGATAACCGATCAGGAAGGAATTGACGCGCAGGAGCACGCCGCCGGCGATGAGTGCGATGCCGCCCAGGAACAGGTTGGCCGGGTTGCTGCGCGCGTCGCGGTTGCGCAGCAGCCAGAAGGGCAGCGCGAAGGCGATCGTCTCCAGCCAGAAGAAGGCCGCCTGCAGGGTGGGCTCGAAGGCCGTGCCGAGGGCACCGCGCACCAGGAGGTCGACGAAGCGCACCGCGAGGTAGGCGCCGAGCACGACCAGCATCACCCGGGCGAGCGGGGTGAGCAGATTCAGCTCGATCTCGCGCCGGTAGCCCGCCGAGGCGAGGCAGCTCTCGAAGAGCACGATGGCGTAGCCGATGGCCACCGCCGTCATCAGGTAGAGCAGCGGCAACAGCATCGTCTGCCACAGGGGATGGATCTGGGTGCCGAACACGATGAGCATGGAGCCCAGGGAGCTCTGGTGCATCATCGGCAGCACCATCCCCAGGCCGATGAACACATACATCGTGCCCACCAGCTTCCTCCTGGCGTTCTCCAGCCCGAACTTCTCGAGGATGGTCGGCGAGAACTCGATCCACAGCACGATGATGTAGAGGGTGATGCACACCGCCACCTCGAACATCACCGAGTTGGGCGAGGCATAGCCGGGCGTGAAGATGTGGTAGAAGTTCCACCACCGCCCGAGGTCGAAGATCACCCCCACGCCCGCCAGGGTATAGCCCAGCAGGCTCGCCAGCAGCGCCGGGCGGATCAGCGGGTGGTACTCGCCCTTGTTGAGGATGTAGACCAGGGCCGCCACCGCGAAACCGCCGCAGGCGAAGGCCGAGCCGATCACCACGTCGGCCACCACCCACAGACCCCAGGGATAGCCGTCGTTGAGGTTGGTGACCGCCCCCAGCCCGTAGAAGAAGCGCACCGCCAGCACTGCCAGCGCGGCCGCGATGAGCACGCCGCAGATGAAGGTCACCGGCGACAGGAGCCGCCCGCCGACCGGCGCGGGCGCCGCGTGAGTATGTCCGCTCATTTGTCGCCCCCCTCGGCTTCGTCATGCTGCTTGCTGTTCTTCCTCGCCACCCAGGTCATCGCGCCGAACAGCGCGATGGGCAGCACGAGCCCCCCGTAGAGGGTGTGCTGCAGCGTCTCCGAGCGCGAAGCGAAGGAGCGTTCCGGCAGCGTCGGGTAGCCCAGCCGCTCGAAGGGCACGCCCGCGAGGTGCATCACCTGGGTGCCGCCCAGCTCCTTCTCGCCGTAGAGGTGGGGCGTATAGCTCGCGACCGGGCCCTCCCAGGACGGCTGATCGTTCTTGCCGAGGTAGCCGCGCGGATAGACGGTGGTGGCGCCAGGAATCAGCGACAGGCGCCGCTGGGCTTCGGCCTGTAGGTCGCTCACCTTGCCGAAGAGCGTCGCCCCGGTCGGGCACACCTCGGCACAGGCCGCGTAGTGGCCGTCTTCCATGCGGTGGCGGCACAGCTCGCACTTGCCGATCTTGCCGGTGGCCGACTCGTAGTCGAACTTGGGGATGCCGAAGGGGCAGGCGGCGACGCAGTAGCGGCAGCCGATGCAGGCATCCGGGTCGTACTGGACGATGCCGGTGACCGCATCCTTGGTCATCGCCGAGACCGGGCAGGCCGACACGCAGGACGGATCGACGCAATGCAGGCAGGAGGTCTTGCTGAAGGCGTAGCCGTCTTCCAGCACGTCCTTGTTCACCGCCGCGCCGTCCCGGTACACCTTGATGACGTTGAAGGTGCGCGCCGTCGTATCGACCGGCAGATCCCACTGCGACTCGATCGGAGTCCGATAGTCGAGGGGCAGGTCGTTGGCCCGCTTGCACGCCGCCACGCAGGCCTTGCAGCCGATGCACAGGGTCCCGTCGAAGAGGAGGCCCACGGCCTCCGGCAGGCGCTCGGGATTGCCGCGCGCCGCCGCCGGGGCGCTCGCGGCGAGCCCGGTCGCGGCGCCGACGCCCGCCAGCGCGTGCCTCAGGAATTCGCGCCGGGAGCTCATGCCGCGCTCCCCGGCCCCTGCTCGCCGGCGCCCTTGCCCGCGGCGGGCGGCGCGCCGGCATCGGCCTGGCGTCCGAGATTCTTCGCCACCATCGCCCCGGCCCCGGCCGCCGCGCCGGCCACCGCAGCGAGCACTGCCGCCGCGCCCAGGGACATGCCCTCGCCCTGCGCCTCGGCCACCCCCGGGTAACCCGCGGGCGGCTCGACGTTCTTCACCTTGGCGAGCATGTGGATGGGCTTGGTGAAGCCCACCCCCTCCTCGCTACAGCCGATACAGGGGTGGCCGCAGCCCACCGGCCAGGTGCCCGAGCCGGCATCGCCGAAGAGGATGGTCGGGCAGTTGGCGTAGGTCTCCGGCCCCTTGCAACCCAGCTTGTACAGGCAGTAGCCCCGGCGATGGCCCTCGTCGCCGAACTCCAGGGCGAAGCGGCCCGCGTCGAAGTGGGCGCGCCGCTCGCAGTGCTCGTGCACCAGGCGCGAGTAGGCGAACAGGGGACGGCCAAGGGGATCGGTCGCCGGCAGGCTGCCGAAGGTGAGGAAATGCACCACCGTGGCGAGGAAGTTGTAGGGGTTGGGGGGGCAGCCGGGAATGGTCACCACCGGCTTGTCGATGATCTTCTGGACGCCCGCCGCGCCGGTGGGGTTGGGATCGGTCGCCGGCATGCCGCCCCAGGAGGCACAGGAGCCGATGGCGATCACCGCCGCCGCGTCGGCCGCACACTCCTTCGTGAGCTCGATCGCGGTCTGGTTGCCGACCTTGCAGTAGATGCCGTTATCGCGGGTCGGAATGGCGCCTTCCACCACCAGCAGGTACTTGCCCTTGTTCTCGGCCATCGCCTGCTTGCGCGCCGCCTCGATCTGGTGACCAGAAGCGGCGAAGAGCGTCTCGTGGTAGTCGAGGGAGATGACGTCGAGGATGAGCTTCTCGAGCGTCGGGTGCTCGGCACGAAGCATCGATTCCGTGCAGCCGGTGCACTCCTGGAAGTGCAACCAGATGACCGACGGGCGCCGCGCGCTCTCGATCGCCTGCTGCACCGCCGCGTCCGCGCCCTTGGAAAGGCCCAGCGTGGTGGCCAGCGTGGCGCAGAACTGCATGAAGCCGCGCCGGCTCATCCCCAGGCGCTCCTCGGCCGGGCGGGCGGCCCAGGCCGCGGCCAGTTGTTTCAGATCGTCGTGCATGCACTCCCCCTGTTCTCGTCCGATGGCGGGTGCACTCGACTGCGCACTCCGCGCGACCGTCTCTCAAGAACCGTGCCGAGTACCGGAAGAGGGAGTTTTATTCGACACATCAAGGGCTTGTACAAGAGCGCCCCGTAGCTGCCGCGACAACTCCGAGCTCACTGCGATCACTGGACTGAAAACCCTGTTACCACCCGGAAACAGATTGGGTGAATTCCCCCATTTGATCCAGATCAAACACTTGCACGTCACGCGAGGGGACGCGCCGGCTGAGAGCGGCAGAAAACCGATAAGCTGCTTTCCACTTTTCTTGATCCAGATCAAGAATCGGATCGAGCCTCCCCAGCCGACTGGAAAGCGAACCGCGCGCACTCCGGCATGGTCGACGCGACCAGGCACCACACCCCCACGCCGCCCGGCGAACCCTGCCCTCGGAGATCCGCCATGACGAAGACGCCGTCCCCGCCCCCGCGCCGCCTCTTCCTCGAAACGGCCGGCCTGACGCTGGGCGCCGCTGCGCTGGCGCGGGCCTTCCCGGCCGCAGCGGCGAATTGCGGCGTCACCGGCGCCGCGACCGAGGGCCCGTTCTACGTGGCGAATGCACCGCGGCTGGTGGACATCAACATCCTCGGCGCACCCGGCATCCCGATGCGCATCGAGGGCACCGTGTACGGCGGCCCGGACGGGCGGCGTCCGCTGCCGGGGGCGGTGGTGGAGATCTGGCACTGCGACCACGAGGGCGCGTACCACCCGGCCGGCAACGGCGACATCTCCGCCTGGCCCCTGGAGTCGATCAACCTGCGCGGCCTCGCCGCCACCGACAAGGCCGGTCACTTCGCCTTCGCGAGCATCGTCCCCGGCCACTACGGCGTGCGCCGCCGTCACATCCACTGGAAATTCGCCGCCCCCGGCCATCGCCCGCTGACCACCCAGTCCTATTGGGAGGACGAGCGCGGCGGTGCGCGGGCGCGTTTCGACCTGGTCGACCGGGAGGTCGAGGCCTGCCGCTGGGTGAAGTTTCAGGCCGGACCGGACGGCGTGGTCAGCGGCCGCTTCGACGTGGTGCTGGCACCCCTCGGCTGAGGCGCCTGCGCCGCTGTAGGAGCGGCGCCAGCCGCGAACGCCGCCGCCTGCCGATCGCGCGGCGCACCGGATAAGCGCCCTATCGCGCCTTCCGCCCCTACAAGGCGCCCGAGCGGGCGAGCCACGGCGCGGGGCAGACGGCGGCGACCGTTTCCTCCGCCCGACCGGCAAGGGCGGTCTCCGGCGGCGGAGCCGGCGCTTCGGCGCCCTGCCACTGCGCAAGCACTTTCATGCGGCGTGCGTCGACGAGCAGCCCGCCATCGGCGCCGAGCACCCACAACCGCGCCGAGCGCGGATCGAAGCGCAGGGTGTCGAAACAGGCGCCGGCGGGCAGCACGACACCACCGGTGTGCAGCACCCCGCCGTGCAGCCGGTAACCATCGACCCGGCCGCTCTGCGGCGACAGGGCGAAGAGCATCTCGTGCGCCTCCCACCACAGCAGCACGCGGCCGCGCTCCCAGGCGAGATCGCTGCATCCGGCCATCGCGACCAGCACCAACGCCGCGAACCACCCCTTCCAACCAGTGCGCCTCATATCCGCCTCCTTGACACCTGCACGACAGTGAGCAGACACTACCGGACAGTTACCTGCCGGCGAAGGGACACTCGAACGCCCGACCGCCGCGTCCGTACTGCCCGATCGACCGGTACGGGACCGACGAAACGCCGAGACGATGCCTTTCGCATCGACCGGGCAATGCACCCGGAAGGAGGCCGCACATGCTTCAGGTGAGTATCGACAGCAGCCAGCCGGTGCCGCTGGTGGAACAGATCGTGGGCGCGATCCGCGGCCAGATCGACGACCGCATCCTGCGTCCCGGGATGAAGCTGCCCCCCATCCGCAAGCTCGCCGAGACCCAGCGCGTGAGCCGCTTCACCGTGGTCGAGGCCTACGACCGGCTGGTGGCGCTGGGCTACCTGCGCTCGCGGCGCGGCTCGGGCTTCTTCGTCGCACCGCGGCGCGAGCGCGGGGAGAACCGGCCGCCGGCACCGATCGACCGCGCGGTGGACGTCGCCTGGCTGATGCGCCAGGCGCTCGACGACCGCCCCGGGCAGATCAAGGCCAGTGCCGGCTGGCTGCCGGAGGACTGGCTCGACGACGATGGCGTGCGGCGCCACATGCGCGCCCTGTCGCGCCGGCAGGATGCGCGCCTGACCGCCTTCGGCACCGCGCAGGGCTATCTGCCGCTGCGCCAGCAACTGCAGGTGAAGCTCGCCGAATTCGGCGTCGGCGCGCCGCCGGAGCAGATCGTGCTCACCAGCGGCGCGACGCAGGCGCTCGACATCATCGCCCGCCACCTGCTCAAGCCGGACGACACGGTGCTCGTCGACGACCCCGGCTACTTCAATTTCTTCGGGAACCTGCGCCTGCTCGGCGCCAAGCTCGTCGGCGTGCCGCGCCGCCACGACGGCCCGGATGTCGCCGAGCTCGAGGCGCTGCTGGAGCACCACAGGCCGAAGGCCTTCTTCACCCATTCGGTGCTGCACAATCCGACCGGCACGAACCTGTCGCCGGCGGTCGCGTTCCGCATCCTGCAACTGGCCGAGAAGCACGACTTCCACATCATCGAGGACGACACCTACGGCGACCTGCATCCGCACACGACGACGCGACTGGCGAACCTCGACCAGCTGAACCGGGTGATTCTCGTCGGCAGCTTCTCGAAGACGCTCTCGGGCAGCCTGCGCGTCGGCTTTCTCGCCGCGCGGCCGGATCTCGTCACCGAGTTCACCGACGTCAAGACCCTCACCGCGGTGTGTTCGTCCGAGTTCGCCGAGCAGCTCACCTACCAGATGCTCACTGACGGACACTATCGAAAGTACATCGAACGCCTGCACGGCCGCCTCGCCCAGGCGACCGACGCGGCGCTGCGGATGGTGGAGCGGGTCGGCCTCGAGCCCTATCTGGAGCCCAAGGGCGGCGTCTTCCTGTGGGTGCGGCCGCCGGGCATCGAGGACGTGGCCGAGATCGCCTCGGCCGCCGCGCAACAGGGCATCATGCTCGCCCCCGGCAAGGTGTTCCGCCCGCAGATGCAGGCGAGCCCCTGGCTTCGGCTCAACGTGGCCTTCGCCAACCATCCGCAGATCGAGCGCTTCCTGGGGGAGGCGCTGCAGACGGCCTCCTGAGAGCCGCCGACGGGCCGCGGGGAAGCGTCTGAACGCCATCGGTACGCGCGCGCCCTCGCCGTGTAACACATTGCTTCAGTTGCCGCGCGGTAAGAGGTCACGGCGCATCCGCCGCTAGGATGCGCGCCACCCGGTGGGCGACAAGAAGAGCGAAGAAAGCCCGAGCACCGCGGTTCGGGGCGGGCGGCACGCGCCGTCCGCATCGTCATGCTTCGTCTCTCTCAAAGGGGTACCCATGTCGCTCGCCAACAGCTACGAGCAGTACATGCTCGAACTCATCAACGCGGAACGGGCCAAGGTCGGCGCGCAGCCGCTCGCCTTCGACGGCGATCTCAACGAGGCGGCCGAGAAGCACAGCGCCTGGATGATCGCCACCGACACCTTCTCCCACACCGGCTCGGGCGGCTCCAGCCCCGGCGCCCGCATGGCCGCCGCCGGTTACGTGTTCACCGGCTCCTGGGCCTGGGCCGAGAACATCGCCTGGGCGTCCACGCGCGCCCCCGCCGGCCTGCAGGACGAAGTCCTGCTGCTGCACAACAACCTGATGAACTCGTCCGGGCACCGGGCCAACCTGCTCAACGACACCTATCGGGAGATCGGTGTCGGGCTGGAAGTCGGCCAGTACGGCGGCTACGAGGGCGCCTTCGTGACCCAGAACTTCGCGCGGACCGGCACGGCGAGCTTCCTCACCGGCGTGGCCTTCGACGACAAGGACGGCGACGTGCGCTACGACGTGGGCGAGGGGCTCTCGGGCATCACCGTGAGCGTGCGCAACAACTCGACGGGCTCGGTGTTCAGCACCACCACCCAGCCGGCGGGCGGCTACGACCTCGCGCTCGCCTCCGGCACCTATACCGTCACCTTCACCGGGGAGGGCCTCGCGACCACCACGCAACAGGTGACGATCGGCAGCCGCAACGTGAAGCTCGACCTGGTCGATCCTAGCGTCGCCTCGGCGGCGCCCCAGCCGACGCACACCGGCACCTCCTCCGCCAACAGCATCACCGGCACCGCGGGCGACGACTACATCGTGGGGCTGGGCGGGAACGACGTGCTCAAGGGCGGTGCCGGCAAGGACCGCATCGAGGGCGGCTCGGGCCACGATCGGCTGTTCGGCGGCGCCGGCGCCGACATCCTGGTAGGCGGCAGCGGGTACGACAAGTTCGTGTTCAGCGATGCGCTCGGGAGCGGCGTCGACGCGATCACCGACTTCTCCTCCGTGTACGACACCGTCCTGCTAGAGAACGCGGTCTTCGCCGGCCTGCCGACCGGCACCCTGTCCGCCGCGGCGTTCCGCGCCGGCACCGCGGCGCTGGATGCCACCGATCGCATCGTCTACGACCGCACCAGCGGCGCGCTCTACTTCGACGCCGACGGCAGTGGCGCGGGCGCGGCGCAGCAGTTCGCCCAGCTCACGCCGGGCACCGCGGTCACCAACGCGGATTTCTCGGTCATCTGACCCGCCCTCCCACCCGCCGTCCGCCTCCGCCCGCACGGACGGGGCGGCGGCCCACGAGCGCCAGCTTCCGATGCCGAAGGCCTTCTCCGCCCTCCTCCGTTCGCCCGCGTTGACGGATCTCGACCGCCGCGCGCTGGCGACGGTCGGAGTCGCCAGCCTGGTCATCAACGTGCTCCTGTTCGCCCTGCCGCTCTACTCGCTGCAGGTGTACGACCGGGTGCTCACCTCGCGCAGCGTGGACACCCTGTGGCTGCTCTCCGCCATCGTCGCGGTGACGCTGCTCGTCTCCGCGGTGCTCGACACCCTGCGCGCGCGCATGCTGGTGCGCATCGGCAACCGCTACGCCCTCGCCCTCGGTCCGCGACTCATCGACGCCTCCATCGCGCACGCCGCCGGCTCGACCGACCCCAGCGGGCAGCCGCTGCGCGACCTGCAGGCGGTGCGCGGCTTCGTCACCGGCCCACAGGGCCTGGTCGCCCTCTTCGACGCGCCGCTGGTGCCGGTCTTCCTGCTCGCGGTGTACGCCATCCACCCCGGCCTAGGCCACACCATGCTCGCCGGCGTGCTGGCGCTGATCGCCCTGGCGATCGGCACCGAGGCGGCGACCGGCGGGCTGCTGCGCGCGGCGGGCGAAGCCGCGATCGCCGCCCAGCGGCGCATCGACGGCGTCCTGCCCCACGCCGAGGCGGTCGAGGCCATGGGCATGCGCGGCGCCATGCGCGAGCACTGGCAACGCGCCCAAGCCGCGTCGCTCGCGGACGCGAGCCGGGCCGGCGACCGCGCGGCCCAGCTCGCCGGCCTCGCCAAGGCGGTGCGCCTGATGCTCAACGTCCTGCTCGCCGGGGTGGGCGCTTGGTACGCGATCCACGACCAGATCACCATCGGCGCGATGGTCGCCGTCGGCATCCTCGCCGCGCGCGGGCTCGCGCCGCTGGAGGCGCTGATCGCCACCTGGAAGGGCGTGGTGTCGGCCCGCGCCGCAGTCGAGCGCATCGAGCTCGCCCTCGTCCGCTTCCCGCGCAATGAGACGGCGACCTCGCTCCCCGCACCGGCGGGGCGGCTCGCCCTCGAACGGGTGTGCTTCGCGCCCCCCGGCAGCGAGCGTCAGACGGTGAAGGGCGTCTCCTTCGCCCTCGAGCCGGGCACCTGGCTCGGCCTCGTCGGGCCGTCCGGGTCGGGCAAATCGACCCTCGCCCACCTCATCTGCGGCGTGTGGCCGGCGCGCTCCGGCTCGATCCGGCTCGACGGCGCCGACGTCTACAGCTGGAAGCGCGCCGAGTTCGGCCGCCACTGCGGCTACCTGCCGCAGGACGTGGAGCTCTTCGCCGGCTCGGTGCGGGACAACATCGCCCGCTTCGGTCCGGCCGAGGACGCCGAGGTGATCGGCGCCGCGCAGATGGCCGGCTGCCACGAGCTGATCCTGCAACTGCCCAAGGGCTACGACACCCCCATCGGCACCGGCGGCGCGACACTCTCGGGGGGCCAGCGCCAGCGGATCGGGCTCGCCCGCGCGCTCTTCCGCCTGCCCCGCCTCATCGTGCTCGACGAGCCCAACGCGAGCCTGGACAACGAGGGCGAGCTCGCGCTCGCCCAGGCGATCGGCCGGGCGCGGGAGGCGGGCTCCACCATCGTCATGATCAGCCACCGCCCCTCGGCGCTCGCCGGCGCCGACCAGCTGGCGGTGATGGTCGACGGCCAGCTCCAGCACTTCGGGCCGCGCGAGGAGGTGCTGGCCAGGATCCAGCCGCAACCGAAGGCGCCCGCGCGGCCGGCGCCCCTCTGCTTCGCAGGAGTCCGACGTGTCGGTGTCTGACGCGACCGAGCCCGCCATCCCGGTGGACACGCGGTTCGAATCCCGCCTCTTCTACCTGATCGCGCTGGGCTTCCTGGGCGTGCTCCTCGCCTGGGGCGCCTTCGCCCGGCTGGACGCCGGCGCCATCGCCGAAGGGGAGCTCATCCCCGCCGGCCGGGTGAGAACGGTCCAGCACCTGGAAGGCGGGATCATCCGCGAGATCGCGGTGGAGGAAGGGGCGGCGGTGGCCGCCGGCACGACCCTCGTGCGGCTCGACGACACCGAGGCGCGCGCCGCCCTCGCGATCGCCGAGACCGAGCGCGCCGCCCGGGAGGCGCTCGTCGCGCGACTGGAGGCCGAGCGCGACGGCCGGCCCTTCGCGCCGCTCTCCGATCACCTCGCCTCCCCCGGCGTGCTCGCGCAGCTGCGCCTCCACGAGTCGCGCCGGGAAACGCTGGAGAAGGAGCGCGCCGGCCTCGAGACCCGGCTCGCCGGGCTGCGCCAGGAGCTCGCGAGCTGGGAGCGGAAAGGCCGCGCCCTTACCGAGCTGGGCGCCAACGCGGCCGAGGAGAACCGCATCAACCGGCAGCTCTACGAGAAGAACTTCATCTCGCGCCCGCGCCTGCTGCAGCTCGAGAGCCAGCGGGCCGACAGCGCCGCGCGGCTGTCGGAGAACACCGCCGAGGCGGCGCGGGTGCGCCAGCGCATCGCGGACACCGAGATCGCCATCGCCCGGCTCGGCAACGACTGGATGAGCAAGCTCCTCGAAGAGCTCGCCCGCGCCCAGGAGGCCGCCGCGGCCGCCCGCCAGCGGGCCGCGGTCGCCGCGGACCGGCTCGCCCGCACCGAGATCCGCGCTCCCCAGGACGGCATCGTGAACAACCTCCGCACCACCACAGTGGGCGGCGTGGTTCTCGCCGGCGGCGCGGTCGCCGACCTCGTGCCGGTCGCCGAGTCGCTGCAGGTGGAGGCGCGCATCCAGCCCGACGACATCGACGTGGTGCGCGAGGGGCTGCCCGCCCGGGTGCGGCTCACCGCCTACAAGGCACGCTCCCACATCAGCCTCCCGGGCACGGTGGTGCACGTCTCCGGCAGCACTTTCCGGGACGAGCAATCCCGGGGACAGCCCTACTACAAGGCCCGCGTCGAGATCGGCGCCGACGCCCTCGGCGAGGTCGAGCGCGCCGAGCTCATCCCCGGCATGCTGGCCCAGGTGGAGGTCGAGGCGGGCCGGCGCAGCGCCCTGCGCTACCTCTTCGATCCCGTCCTCGACAGCCTGCATCGGGCCTTCAAGGAGAGCTGAGCCCGAGGGCGGCCGGGAAACTTTCCGCCCCCCGCTCGTCTCGGAATCCCCGACGGCACTGCGGGAATCGACCGATGAGGCGGGATCACGACAGCGAGCATCGCAGGGCGGAGCGAGACGCCCGGACGCGCGAGCAGCTCCAGGCGCTCGCCTGGCTGCTCGACAGCTCCATCCGCCTGCCCGGGGGTTTCCGTATCGGGGTCGACGCGCTGATCGGCCTGGTGCCCTTCTTCGGCGACGCGGCGGGCGTGCTGCTGTCGGCCTGGATCGTGAGCCAGGCGGCCAAGCTGGGCGTGCCGCGCGCGGTGCTGATGCGCATGATCCTCAATGTGGCGGTGGAAGGCCTGGTCGGCCTCGTGCCCCTGGCGGGCGACGTCTTCGACGCGGCGTGGAAGGCCAACCAGCGGAACGTCCGGCTGCTGGAGCGCCACATGGGCGATCCGGCCGAGACCGCCCGCAGCAGCCGGCGCTTCGTGCTCCTGGTGCTCGCCCTGGTGGTCCTGCTCGTGGTGCTGATGAGCATGCTCTCGGCCCTGTTCGTGGGCTGGATCGTGAGCGCCCTCGCCGCCTGACGGGGGGACTACAATACCCTCGCACCCTGCAGAGGAGGCAGCCCATGCGCGCGCTTTCCGGAACGGCTTCCATCCGCCTCTTCCTCTTCGCCGCAAGCGCATGCCTCGCGCTCACCCTGGGCGGGTGCGCGGGCGTGACCGTGCGCGACCCGGTCCGGATCGGCGTCGTCGGCCTGGAGCCGTTGCCCGGCCAGGGGCTGGAGATGCGCTTCAACCTCAAGCTCCGCCTGCAGAACCCGAACGAGACACCCATCGACTACGACGGCATCGCCGTCGAGCTGGAGCTCAACGACAAGCCCTTCGCCACCGGCGTGAGCAGCCGGAAGGGCACGGTTTCGCGCTTCGGGGAGACGGTGATCGCGGTGCCGATCAGCGTCTCGGCGGTGGCCGCGGTGCGCCAGCTCTTCCGATTCGCCGAGAGCGAGCGGGTGGACCGCCTGCCCTACGTCCTGCGCGGCAAGCTCGGTGGCGGCGCCTTCGGGACGCGGCGCTTCACCGACCGGGGCACGCTCACGCTCCCCGGGATCGGGAGCGGCGGAGGCCGGTCGTGACGGCCGCGGACGAGGCCCGCAGCGGCGGGCGGATCCTGGTCGAGGCGCTGCGGCAGAACGGCGTCGATACCGTCTACTGCGTCCCCGGGGAGAGCTTCCTGCCGGTGCTCGACGCCCTGCACGACGCGCCGGACATCCGCACCGTCGTCGCCCGCCACGAGGGCGCCGCGTCCAACATGGCCGAAGCCGACGGCAAGCTCACCGGCCGCCCCGGGGTCTGCTTCGTCACCCGGGGCCCGGGCGCGTGCCACGCGGCCAACGGCGTGCACACGGCACGGGCGGACTCCACGCCGATGATCCTCTTCGTCGGTCAGGCCGACTCCCGCTTCCTCGGCCGCGAGGCCTTCCAGGAGATCGACTGCCGGCAGATGTTCGCCGGCCTGGCCAAGTACGTCGAAGCGGTGGACCGGCCGGAGCGCATTCCGGAGGTCGTCTCGCGGGCCTTCGCCGCGGCGCTCTCCGGCCGGCCCGGACCGGCCGTGGTCGCGCTGCCGGAGGACGTCCTCTTCGCCACCGCCCCCTGCGCCGACCTGCCGCCGGTGCGCATCGCCCTCCCCGCCCCCGACCCGGCCGCCATGAACGAGCTGCGTGTCTTGCTCGCCCGCGCCGAGCGCCCGCTCGTCCTCGTCGGCGGCAGCGGCTGGGACGCCGCCGCCTGCGCCTCGCTCGCCCGCTTCGTGGCGGCGAACGACCTGCCCGTGGCCGCCTCCTTCCGCCGCCAGGACCTGTTCGACAATCGCGACCGCCACTACGTCGGCCAGCTCGGCTTCGGCGTCGCGCCCCGGCTCGCCGAGCGGGTGCGCGCGGCCGACCTGCTGCTCGTCGTCGGCGCCCGCCCGGGCGAGGCGGCGACCGCCGGCTACACCCTGGTGGAAAGCCCGGAGCCGCGACAGCCCCTGATCCATCTCCATCCGGACCCCTTCGAGACGGGCCGCGTGTATCGCGCGGCACTGCCGATCGCTGCCGGCATGGGCCAGGCGGCCGCGGCCCTGGCCGGGCTGATGCCCGTCCCCTCCCCGGCATGGCACGCCTGGACGCGCGAGGCCCGCGCCGACTACGAGACCCATTCGACGCCGCCGGCCCCGGCGCCTGCCATGGCGGGCGTCGACCTGGGGCAGGTGATGGGCTGGCTGAACGAGACCCTGCCCGAGGACGCAATCCTCACCAACGGCGCGGGCAACTACACCATGTGGGTGCACCGCTTCTTCCGCTACCGCCGGCCGGGCACCCAGCTCGCCCCCGTCAACGGCGCCATGGGCTACGGCCTGCCCGCCGCCATCGCCGCGAGGCTGCGCCACCCGGAGCGGACCGTGGTGTGCTTCGCCGGCGACGGCTGCTTCATGATGTACCCGCAGGAGCTCGCCACCGCGGTGCAGCACGGCGCGGCGGTGGTCGTCGTGGTGGTGAACAACGGCATGCTGGGCACGATACGGATGCACCAGGAGCGCGAATTTCCGGGCCGCCCCATCGCCACCGGGCTGCGCAATCCGGATTTCGCGGCGCTCGCACGGGCCTTCGGGGCTCACGGGGAGCGGGTCGAGCACAGCGGCGACTTCCCGGCCGCCTTCGCCCGCGCGAGCTCGGCGGGCGTGCCGGCCCTGATCGAGCTGTGCGTCGATCCGTTGCAGATCACCCCGGCGGCCCGGTTGGACTGAGTCCGCTGCGACCCGTGCGTCAGCGCTCGGATCGCGCCTCGCTCGCATGCCGGCGCAGGCGTTCGAGCCGTGCGCCGATCTCCATGAGCTCCGCCTCGATCTCCTCGGCGCGCACCGGGTCGATCGGCTCGGGCTCGTCGCTCCCGGGCCTGAAGACGGACTCCATCGCCAACGATTCGTGGATCAGCTCGGCCATGCGCCTGAGGTCCTCGAGCAGGGCCGTGCGCGGATCCGACGGGGGAAGTGCAGCCCGCGACAGCTCCTCGACGACCCTTGCGAACATCGGCGCATAGACCGTCCGGCTCCGCTCGTCGGCTTCCCGCACGCCGATCCGCCCCGCCTCGATGGCCTCATGCTCCCTCTGGAGGGCCTTCACGGCGACATCGAATTCGCTCGCCCCGCGGACGAACGCGGCGTGACCGTCGAAGAGCCGCTGCATGTCCAGGGCCGCGGGCGGCGAAGCGGCGATCAGCGCCGCGACCGTCACGAGCACGAGCGCGCCGGCGGCCACGGCGCGGCGCTGCAGGTTCCGCGCGAAGTGCGCCATGTCGAAGCGCTCGGGCAGGACGAGGGCGAGCATGGCGCCCGCCAGCAGGCCGCCGACGTGCGCGGCATTGTCCACGCCCTTGTGGGCGAAGCCCTGCATGAGCGAGTAGAAGACGAAGAAGCCGATCCCGACCAGGGTCTGCCTGCCGAATGCCTTCGGCAGGCGACGACGATGCTGGAACACGCCCACCAGCAGGGCGCCGGTGATGCCGAACACGGCGCCCGAAGCGCCGACGGAGACCGCCTGCTGCGCCGAGAAGTGGAGGCTCGCCGCGCCGCCGACCAGCCCGGTTCCCAGGTAGATCAGCGCGAAGAGCCGGTGGCCGTAGATGCGCTCGACCATGATGCCGGCCCCGGCGAGGCCGAGCATGTTCATGGTCAGGTGGACGACGCCGCCGTGCAGGAACAGCGCGGTGAGCAGGCGCCACCACTCGCCCTGCTGGACGGCCGAGGCGGCGTTGCCGCCCCATGCGAACAGCGTATGGGCGGGAGTCGCCCGAACCTCGGCGCCGCTCACGACCGCAACGCCCCACACCATGACGTTGAGCGCGACGAGCAGCCAGGTCACCCACGGAATGGGCGCGAGCCCCTTCAGCCGCGCCTGGAACTCGCGCTCCTCCAGGAGGGGCGCCGCGAGCCCACCGGCGGCCATATCCGGATCGCCGCGCACCCGATGCAGGTGGCGGCTCACGGCCTCGACCAGCCGCTCCTGCGCAAGGGGGTCGAAGGACGTGAGCGGAATCGCCGGGCGGCACGGGTTGATGCCGGTCCAGAAGTCGCGCCGGTCCCGGCAGCCCGACGACCCGGCCAGGCGAAACCGAAGGCGTGGCGCGCCATAGTCCGATTCGACGCTCACCTGGGCGACGTCGCGCCAGAGGTGGCGCTTGGCGCGCCCGGTGAAGAGCGGCGACTGGATCCCCTCCCCGTCCAGAACCACCGCGGCCCGATCGGTGACCAGCCTGCGCCGCAGAAACCAGTCGATCGTGCCGACGACGGCGAGCACGAAGGTCGCCGCGAAGACGGCCCCCGCCAGCGACGCCTTCGCGCCCGCCAGGGCGCCTATCATCCCGAAGGCCGCACCCATCCACATCCATCGCCGGACCCTGCCGAGTCGGCTGTGCTCCGACGGGTAGAAGGCGTCGCTGCCCTCCTTGGCGGTCTGGTGCTGATCCACGCTGGCTCCGCGCAGTTGTCCGGGCGCCCGCTCTCCGGTGGCAGCGGGGCCCAAGCATCATACCAAAGGCATGGTCGCCAGGTGACCCTGGAATATTTCCGACGACTGTACGCCGTCCAGGGAAACCCGGCGCCAGGCGAGCCGGGTCCGCCCCTTGCATCCGGAACGTCTTCGACAGCATGGAAAGGTGACCCGACCGCCGATGCGACAAGCACTCATCGAGGGTGATGGCCTGCACCTGCACGTCCAGAGCGCCGGAACGGGACCGCCGGTCGTGCTGCTGCACGGTTTTCCCGAGAACGGCCGGTCCTGGAAGCACCAGGTTCCCGCACTCGTGGCGGGCGGGTTCTCCGCCTGGGTGCCGAACCTGCGCGGCTACCCGCCCTCGGAAATCTCCCCGCGCCGCAGCGACTACCACCTGCGCCATCTGGTCGATGACGTCGCGGCCGTGGTGGCCGCAACCGGCTACGGACGGGCCAGCGTGGTGGGCCACGACTGGGGCGGCATCATCGCCTGGACCTTCGCCGGCGCCCGCCCGGACCTGCTGGACAAGCTGGTCATCCTCAACGCACCGCACATGGGGGTGTATGCGCAGAAGGTCTGGCGGACCTCCCAGCTCCTGCGCAGCGCCTATATCGGCCTGTTCCGGCTGCCCTACCTCCCCGAGTGGGCCCTGTCCTTCGGGAATTTTTTCGCGGTGCGACAGACCTTCCGGTTACTGGCGGTGCGCAGGGACGCGTTCGGCGACGACGAGATCGACGCCTACGTCCGCGGCCTGTCGCATCCCGGCGCCCTCACGGCCGCCCTGGACTACTACCGCGCGAACATCGGCGCCGATGGGCTGGCGGGGGCGCGATCGGCACGAACCGACGCGCCGGTATCGATCATCTGGGGAGAACGGGACCCGGCCCTCGGCAGCTTCCTGCTCGAGGGTACGCAACGCTATGCGCCTCGCCTGCGCATCCACCGGATTCGCCACGCGGGCCACTGGGTGCATCGGGATGCGCCGGAAGTGGTGAATCGCCTGCTGCTCGCGTTCCTAGGCCAGTCCGGCTGAACGGCCCGAGGGGCGATCCGGCGACGCTGGATCTCCGCCGCGAGTTCGAGATCGAGGTGGGCTTCCCCCCCGCCGGCCGAGCGCACCCGAAGGCTGCGCGGCGTGGTCGTGCCCTGCGAGGACGCCTTGGTGTCCAAGGTACGCCGGGGCGAGAACCGCGGCGTCACGCTCCACCACGACCGCGTGGTGCGCGAGTGGATGCCGCTGACGCTGGGGCCGGGCAGAGAGACGCAGCACCTGCGCGGGAGCGTCGCGCCGGAGCCGGACCGGAACACCGCGAATCTGGTGCCGCGGCCTTCGTCGAAGACCTGGATACCGGGGAGGTGCTTCAGGCGTTGGCGATACCGATCGGCCGTTGCCGTCCGTGAAGCCCCGCCGAGCGGCTGATAAGCTGGGCGCCGTGAGCCCGATGGCGGGCTCGAACAGGCTCCCGGAATGAAGACCCTGCTCATCGTCTATCACACCATGACCGGCGGCACGCAGCAGATGGCACGCGCCGCCGCCGACGGCGCGGCCGGCGATGCCTCGATCGCGGTGCGACTGCTGCGCGCGCACGAGGCCGGTGCCGACGACGTCCTGGCCGCGGACGCCTACCTTTTCGCGACGCCCGAGAACCTCGCCGCCATCTCGGGGCAGATGAAGGACTTCTTCGATCGCACCTACTACCCGGTCCTGGACCGCATCAACGGCCGGTCGTACGCATCCCTCGTCTGCGCGGGCAGCGACGGCACGAATGCGGCGCGCCAGATCGAGCGCATCGCGACCGGCTGGCGGCTGAAGCCGGCCGCGCCGCCGCTGATCGTGTGCACGCACGCCCAGACGCCCGAGGAGATCCTTCGGCCGAAGCGGATCGGGGCGGAGGACATCGCGCGCTGCGAGGAGCTGGGGGCCGCGATGGCGGCCGGCCTTGCGATGGGAATATTCTGAGCCCTACCCTCCTTCGACGCCGGTCCGCCGACGTCCGGGAGAGCGACCGGTCAGCGCGACTCGAGCACCAGGCGCCCGTTGTGCGGCTGAATGGGCCGGCTGTTGCGCGGGTAGAGCCGCGCGAAGATGCGCAGCTGCTCGTCGGAGACCATGAGCGGCTCCTTCATCGACACCCACAGCACGCCCTCGGTGCACGGCGGCGTGGTGAGCGAGCCCATGTAGAGGTAGTGGGCGGGACTCGCCGGGACGAGGCTCGCCAGGTCGACGGTGACCGACGGCATGTAGCCGGTGCCGCGCTCCAGAGGCAGGTTGTTCCACAGGGTCTGGATGAGCGGATGCGGGCGCTCGCCGCGCTCGAGGAGCACCGCGACGATGGCCATGTTGCCGTCCAGGTCCCGGTGGTGCAGGTGCGCCACCATGTCGTAGGCACGGCCGCCCACGCGCTCTTCGGACGGACGGTGGAACTGCAGGTGGGTGAGCTCGTAGCGGCGGCCGCGAATCTCCACGCCCATGCCCTCGCCCACGTCCACCTTGAGCGTGTGTCCGGTATCGGTGATCCGGAAGCGGGTGGGACGGTAGTCGAAGCGCACCGGCTCGAGGTCGACCGCGACCCCGTCGCGCAGGTCGATGGGCGACTGGCGCAGGCCGTCGGAACACAACGCCCACTCGGGCCGCATGCGCCCCCAGTTCTCGGGACCGGTTTCGCCTTCGTAGCTCCAGCGCCGGTTGCGGTCTACGGGCGGCTCGGTCGTCTTGGCGGGCTTGGCGGCGGCCGTTCGCGCGGCAGGCGTGGTCCGTGCCACCGCCACGGGAGCCGGGCGCGGGCGCGGCGGCGTCGCCACCGGTGCCGGTGCCGGTGCCGGCGCGGAGCGGGCTGCGGGCGGCTCTTTCCCGGGGGCCTCCGCCTTGGGCGGCTCGGCACGCGCTGCCTGATCGGCCTTCGCGCCGGCGTCCGGCTTCGCCGGCATGGGCTTGGCCGCCTCGCCGGCGGGCGCCTCGGGCATCGCCGTCTCGGCCGACTTGCCGGCCTCGGCTGCGACCTTCTGCAACTCGCTGGTCGTGGGCGGGCGGCATACCTCGCTCCACAGCCGCTCGTCCACGCCCTTGCGGGCGACGAGGATCGGGCTCTGGTCGATCACCGCCTCCTCGCGCAGCACGACCTGACGCGAATCGAGGTACACCCGCTTGATGGTGAAGAAGCTGCGGTTGTAGCAGTCGTAGCGGTTGAGCGCCTTGATGGTGGCGTAGCCGGTCCTGGCGGCCTCCTCCGGGGTGAGCACGATGCGCCCCCAGGCGACTTTGGTGCCGCCGTCCGACTGGATGATGCTCGATCGGTCGAGCTCCACCACGCGGTCGCGGTCGCGCACCACGACCTCCCACGAGTCGGCCGCGAACGCGCCGGCTGCGAGGACCAGCGCCGCCAGGGGGGTGAGGCGACGAAAGAGGAATCCGGGTTTCATGTCGGCTGGAGATTCGGGACCGGTACGTTGTCTTCGGCAGGGCGGGGCGGATCTTGAGGGCATTTCCGCAAATGCACGGCGCTTGCGCAGGCCTGCTTCGGCGGCCTGGACCCGCCCCCGCTTTGCGCACGCCGCGCATCCCGGTAGAATGCGCGCCGTCATTGGGGAGTAGCCGCCCGCGCGCCCCGCGCGGGGGTCACGTCAACAGACTTGCCCGGTTCGTGGGCATGGCGTGGCCAGTCTTCGGACCTGGCGAGACCTTTGACCGCATGCGCTGCCGCTTTTCGGGCCGGGCAGCCGTGCGGTCATCGGTCATGAGCCGGCCCGGAGAACCCGATGAACCTGTCCCTCGACGCCTTCCTGATGTCCACCGGCATCGTCGCCCTCGCCGAGATCGGCGACAAGACGCAGTTGCTCGCCTTCATGCTGGCGGCGCGCTTCCGCCGGCCCTGGCCGATCATCCTGGGTATCCTCGTTGCGACCCTCGCCAACCACGCCTTCGCCGGCGCTGTGGGCACCTGGATCACCAACGTCCTGGGACGCGACGTCCTGCGCTGGGTGCTGGGGCTTTCCTTCCTGGGCATGGCGGTGTGGACGCTGATCCCCGACAAGCTCGACCAGGACGAGCTCGCGACGCCCAAGCTGGGCGTGCTCGGCACCACCATCGTCGCCTTCTTCCTCGCCGAGATGGGCGACAAGACCCAGGTGGCGACGGTGGCGCTCGCCGCGCAGTACGACGCCTTCGTGGCGGTGGTGGGCGGCACCACCCTGGGGATGATGATCGCCAACGTGCCGGCGGTGGTCGCGGGCGACCGGATCGCGAAGAGGATGCCGGTGCGGCTGGTGCATGGCGTGGCGGCCGTCCTTTTCGCCGTGCTGGGGGTCGCGGCGCTCACCGGCATCGGGCTCGATTGACTCGGACTAACAGGACGGCCGTACCGGCCCCTTGCCTCACCCGCCGCCATCCGGTAGCCTGCACGGCATCCGTTGGGGGTGCCTGCCCGGGGTTCCGGCTGGCTGAGATAGACCCTTTGAACCTGATCCGGCTCGTACCGGCGTAGGGAAACGCGCTTCATGCTTCCTTCCTGTCCGCTCTTCCGTCCTTTCCGTCCGTCGTGCACGAGGTGCGCATGAGCCGCGCCGTGCCCAACGTGGTGTCCATCGCCGGGGTCGATCCTTCCGGCGGCGCGGGAGTCTTCGCCGACATCAAGACCTTCTCGGCCCTCGGCGCCTACGGCTGCGGCGTGGTGGCGGCACTCACCGCCCAGAACACGCAGGCGGTGACCGGCGTGCATGTCCCGCCCACCGATTTCCTGCGCCTGCAGATCGACACCCTCTTCGCCGACGTGCCTATCCACGCGGTGAAGCTCGGCATGCTGGCGAGCACCGAGATCGTCGCCACCGTGGCGGACCGGCTCGCGCATTTCGATGCGCCCTTCGTTGTGTGCGATCCCGTGATGGTGGCCAAGAGCGGCGACCATCTGCTCGCAAAGAGCGCGGTGGCGATGGTGCGCGAGGCGCTTTTCCCCCGGAGCTTCCTCATCACCCCCAACCTGCCCGAGGCGGGCGTGCTCCTCGAGCAGCGCGCACCCGACACGGTGCGGGAGATGTACCGCGCCGCCGAGCGCCTGCGCGAGATGCTGCCGCTCTCGTCCGAGCGCTGGGTGCTGCTCAAGGGCGGCCACCTGCCCGGCTCCGAGGTGGTCGATCTCCTCTTCGACGGCGACCGCATGATCGAGCTGCCCGCCGCGCGCATCGACACCAAGAACACCCACGGCACCGGCTGCACGCTGTCGTCTGCCGTCGCCGCCCTGCTGCCGCAACGGCGCGGCGCAATCAACCCGGTGGAGGCCGCGGTGCGCGATGCGCGCAACTACCTCCTCCACGCCATCGCGGCCGCGGGCAGTCTCGCCGTCGGCAAGGGCCACGGGCCGGTGCATCACTTCCACGCCTGGTGGCCCCGCGCTTCCGCATAACCACAACCGGGCGGCGCACCCGGCCGCCCGCCCCCGCAGCAACGGAGAACCCCATGAACGCCAACGAACACTTCATCGCCGCCGAGGCCCACGTGGACGAAGCGGCCGTCGCGCCCCTGCCCAATTCGCGCAAGATCTA